>NZ_CM137014.1:613488-1226977 GCF_054483935.1 Tessaracoccus yangjingae
GGTGGCCAGCGCCGTGCCGAACGCCACCAGCAGCAGCGCGACGAACGCGGACATCTTGATCCGGATCACCAGGATCAGCAGGAGGACGATCGCGCCGACGGCGATGCCCAGCAGGCTTGCGGCTCCCACGGGTCAGCCCTTCTTCGGCGTGACGAGGCGGATGACCGACGAGTCGTCCATGGCGCCCTGCCCGTTGGCCAGGCCCTGGAGGTAGAGCTGCTCGGCGGCGGCGGCGACGGGGACCGGCATGCCGACGGACCTCGCGGCGGCGGTGACGATGCCCATGTCCTTGACGAAGATGTCCAGGCGGGACTTCACCTCGGCGGCCTCGCCGTCGTAGGCCTGGATGGCGCGGGGGCCGCGGTCGCCCAGCATGAAGGACGCGGCGGCGCCCGACATCAGCGCGTCGAGGGCCTTGGCCTGGTCCAGGCCGAGCTCGCCGGCCAGGGCCAGCGCCTCGCCGGCGGCCGCGATGTGCACGCCGCACAGGAGCTGGTTGACGGTCTTCATGCACTGCCCCTTGCCGGGGGCCTCCCCCACCCACACCAGGTTCGAGGCCATGGCCTCCAGCACTGGGAGGCAGTGCTCGTAGACGTCGGGGTAGGCGCCGACGGTGACCAGCAGGTCGCCCTTGCCGGCGCGGGCGGGGCCCCCGGAGACGGGGGCGTCGGCCAGGCCGATGCCGTCGTCGGCCAGGCGGGCGGCCACGGCCTCGACGGCCTGGATGCCGACGGTGGAGGTGAGGATGATCGCGGCGCCGCGGCCGAGGGCCGGGACGATGCCGGCCTCGCCGTAGAGGAGCTCCTCCAGCTGGGCCTGGTTGCGGACGGCGACGAGCACGATGTCCGCGCCATCGCAGGCCTCGCGGGCGGAGGCGCGGCAGGTGATGCCGGCGTCGGTGGCGAGCTGGACGCGCGCCTCCGCGATGTCGAAGGCGGTGACGGGGAACGACTGGCCTAGCCAGGTGGCCATGGGCAGGCCCATGGCGCCGAGTCCGAGAACGGCGATGTTCATGGAAGTGAGGGTCCTTTCGGGGGTGGTCAGGCTTGGGTGAGGGTGTCGACGACGGCGGCCAGGGAGTCGGCGGCGCCGACGTTTCCCGCGAAGACGACGTAGGGGATGCCTGCGGCGGGGCCGTCCTGGCCCGACCACAGCGACACGATGCCGGGCAGCATCGGGCCGATGACGTTGGCGTGGCGGAAGCCGAGGCCCCGGGTGGCCACGTCGGAGGAGGTGATGCCGCCCTTGGCCACCACGAACCGCGGCGGGTTGGCGGCCAGCACCCGCTGGACCACCTCGACGACGGCGGCCGAGACCTGGCGGGAGATGGTGAGCGACTCGTCGCCGTCGGCACCTGTGACCAGCGTGCGGGAGGTACGCACGACGACGTTGCCGTCGTTCAGCGCCTCAGCGGCGCGGGCGGCGATGTCGGAGACATGAGTGTCGCGGAGGGACGGATCGGTGACCTTGGCCACCTCGATCTCGAGCTCCAGCGGGTGCTGCTGCTCGCGCAGGTGGGTGAGCTGGCGGGTGGTGAGGTCCACGTGGCTGCCCACCATGATCAGCCCACCCTTGGCCAGCTTGTGGTCGCCGCGGGAGGCGCGGATCTCGTCGACCGTCACCGGCGGGCGCACGGCCTGGCCGATCCGGGCGCGGCAGAACGGCGGGCCCACTCGGTAGACGAAGCGCGATCCGGCGGCCTCGGCTTCGATGAGCGCCAGCGCGAGGAGGCGCAGGTCCTCCTCCTCGACGATGTCGACGACGATCACGCGGGCGTCGGCGGCGGAGCGGAGGATCTCGACGGTGCGGGCGCGGTCCGTGCGGAGGACGGTGAGGTCGATCTGGAGGACGTCGTCGGCCTTGACGGAGCCGCCGGTCTTCTCCTGCACCCAGTCCGCGAGGCGGGAGGAGCGGTAGCCGAAGGTGGCGTCGCGAGCGAACTCGGTGTCGCCGACGGGCGTGAAGCCGGCGGCGCGCGAGCCCGCGTAGTGGACGCCGCCGACGGTGATGCGGCCCGCGTCGCCGAAGGCGGGGACCACGACGATGCCGTCGACCCCGTGCCCGGTGGCGGCGCGGATCTCCTCGGCGATGGTCATCGGCTCGAGGGGGAAGTGGCCGCGCAGCGTCGAGTCGGACCGGGAGACGAAGGCGACGGGCGTGTCGCCGGCGGCCTCGAGCGCCGCGGCGACGACCTCGCGGTTGACGCGCTCGGCGTCGGCCGGGGCCAGCGAGCGCGAGTTGGTCATCACGTAGACGGCGGGCTTGCCAGTGGCGAACGCCCAGCGGAAGTCGTCGACGTCCCAGGCGGTGAGCACGGGAAGGTCCGCGACGGACTGCGTGCCGGTTGGGTCGTCGTCGAGGACGACGTAGATGGTGTGGTCGCCGGCGTCGCGGCGGGCCTCGACCACGGCCTCGGCCGTGATGGGCACGAGGGCGGGGCGGTCGGTCAACAGATCGGACAGTTCCACTGTCATGTCACTCCTTTGTGCTCAGACCTCAGAGGTCTAAGCAAAGAATGACACACCGAGTGGGTCGACGCAACAGGTACGCGGGCCTTTGCGGCCGCGCCCCCGCTGGTTGAGCCGGGCCGTAAGGAGCGAAGCGACGCGCGCCCGCGTCGAACCCAGCGGAAGCGATCCGCCTAGAGGGCCGCGATGTCGTCGTGGGTCTGCGTCATGTGGGCGCGCATCGCGTCCTTCGCGCCGGCCGTGTCCCCCGCCGCGATCCTCTCCGCGATCCGACGGTGGTGCTCCTGGGCCCGCGACCGCACCTCCACCAGCGCCGCCGTCGTCCGCCTCGACGCCGACAGCGCCTCGGCCAACGGCTGCATGATCGCGGCCAGGAACGGGTTGCCGGAGGCCGCGAGGATGGCCTCGTGGAACGCGATGTCCAGCTGCGCCACCTCGTCGACGTCGTCCCGCTCCCCCGCCGCGTCGTAGCGGTCCAGGAGGTCCCGCATCCGGGCCACGTCGTCGCCGCTGCGGTGCTCCGCGGCCAGCCCGGCCGCGCCCACCTCGAGCATCCGCCGCACCTGGATGAGCTGAAGCCCTAGGTCGCGCGACGGGGTGGTGCGGGCGAGCACTCCGATCAGCGTGGGCAGGTCCCGCCACTCCTCCCGGGGTGCGACGAACGTGCCGCGGCCGTGGACCACACGCAACACGCCCCGGTCGCTCAGTGATCGGACGGCCTCGCGCATCGTCGGGCGGCTCACCTCAAGCAGCGCGGCGAGATCCGCCTCCGGCGGGAGGGCGCTGCCGGCTGGGAACTCGCCGTCGACGACGCGGTCGAGGATGCCCTGGATGGCCTCATCCACCAGTCCGCGCCGGCTCATGCCTCCCCCGTCCGTTCAACGTCACTCGGCTGGCAGCCTACGCGAGGCCCGGGAGGCGCCCAGCTACGGCTCACCTTACAAAGACCACAGAATGCCGTTGGCATTCCTCACACTCACTGGTCCTGGCAGTGACGCTTTCAGACCCATCCGCATGATCGGCGCGTTGAACATGACGAACCGCGTCAACTGGAGCCGCAGGCCACCACCTCGCCGCACGCCCGGGACCGGCCCGAGGGGCCTATCCTCGGAGGTAGGACGGCCCTGTTCCAGGCGGCCGCGGCGACGACGCCGCCCCCGCCCCACCGTCCATCCAGTGAAGGAGACAGCCATGCCGCACACCACCGCCACCGTCGGATCGGCCATCGGGCTGCGGGCCCGCCCCGCGTCGATCATCGCCGACGCCGTCGCCGAGCTCGGCATCCCCATGACGCTCCGCTTCGAGGGCATCGGGACGCAAGCGTTCGACGCCACGTCGCAGATGGAGATCGCGAAACTGGGCGCGGAGAAGGGCGCCAGGCTCATCGTCGAGTCCGACGACGAGGACGCCAACGCCGCGATCGCGTCCCTGATCGAAAGCGACCTCGACGAGGAGTGATCTCCGGCTGAGGTGAGGCGCGCCCCTGTCCGCTGGCCGAGGTGCGAGGAGCGAAGCGCGCCCACCCCCGCTGGCTGAGGTGCGAGGAGCGCAGCGACGAGCCTCGAAGCCTACGAAACGTGCCTTGTCAGCTCACGTTTTCTAGGCTTCGAGGCCGCTACGCGGCACCTCAGCCAGCGGTTAAGGCGACACCTCAGCCAGCAGTGACGCGAGGGGCGAAGCGCGCCTTCCCTCTCGCTGGCTGAGGTGCGAGGAGCGCAGCGCGTCCTTCCCCCCGCTGGCTGAGGTGCGAGGAGCGCAGCGACGAGCCTCGAAGCCTAAGAAACGGGCCTTGTCCGCTCACGTTTTCTAGGCTTCGAGGCCGCTACGCGGCACCTCAGCCAGCAGTTAAGGCGACACCTCAGCCAGCAGTAGGCGGCACCTCAGCCAGCAGTAGGCGGCACCTCAGCCGGCGGTTAGGGCGCACCTCCTCAGCGGCGGCGCGTCGCCCTTGACACCGACTGAACAAGCGTTCAGACTACTGAACATGGGTTCAGCCGACGACCTCCAGGCGCACGCCCGCATCCGCGACGCCGCCCTGCGGCTGTTCGGGCAGCAGGGCATCAAGGGCACCACCGTGCGGCAGATCGCCGAGTCCGCCGCCGTCTCACCCGCGCTCGTCATCCACCACTTCGGCAGCAAGGACGGCCTCCGCCGGGCGTGCGATGAGTGGATGATGGCCCGCCTCACCGAGACCAAGACCGCCGCCGTCTCCGGCACCGACGCCACCGCAGCCGTGTTCCGCGCCCAGGGCGAGTTCCAGCCGTTCTTCGGCTACATCGCCGCCTCCATCACCGAGGGCGGCGACGGCGCGGACCGCCTCTTCGAGGCCATGTGCGCGCTCACCCGCGACATGTTCACCGTCGGCGTGCCCGCCGGCATCATGCGCGAGCCAACGGACCTCGACGCCACCGTCGCGCTGCTCGTTTCGCTGAGCCTTGGCGCGACGGTGCTCGAGGCGCAGGTGTCGCGGCATCTGGGCGGCACCCACCTCCTCGACCCCGCGGTCCTCCCCCGCTACTCGCTGGCCTCCACCGAGCTGTTCACCCACGGCCTCTTCGCCGACGACACCATGCTGCGCCAGGTCCAGGCCGCCTTCGCCGCGCCCGAGCGGATCCCCGCCGACGGCGTCACGGACCCCGACCCGCCGCCCCGTCCCTGATCCCGTCCCCACCACTTCTCCCTTCAAGGCACACCCATGACCCACGCCATCGACACCCGCGACCTGACCAAGACCTTCGGCCGCACCGTCGCCCTCAACCGCCTCAACCTCACCGTCGAGCCGGGCGAGGTGCACGGCTTCCTCGGCCCCAACGGTGCCGGCAAGACCACCACGCTGCGCATCCTGCTCGGCCTCATCCGGCCGGACTCCGGCGAGGCCACCGTCCTCGGCGGGCACCCCGTCCGCGACGCCGTCGAGCTCCACCGTCGCATCGCCTACGTGCCCGGCGACGTCGAGCTCTGGCCGCAGCTCACCGGCGGCGAGGCCATCGACGTGCTCACCCGGCTCCGCGGCGACGGCGACCCCGCCCGCATCACCGAGCTCTGCGCGCGCTTCGACCTCGACCGCGCCAAGAAGGCCCGCACCTACTCCAAGGGCAACCGGCAGAAGGTCGCCCTCGTCGCCGCGCTGGCCAGCCGCGCGGAGCTGTTCATCCTCGACGAGCCCACCTCAGGCCTGGACCCCCTGATGGAGGCCGTGTTCCAGGACGAGGTGCGCGGGCTCATCGCCCGCGGGGCGACGGTGCTGCTCAGCAGCCACATCCTCGGCCAGGTGGAGGCCCTCGCGCACCGGATCTCCATCATCCGCGACGGCGCCATCGTCGAGACCGGCACCCTCGACGCCATGCGGCACCTCCGTCGCACCACGATCCAGGCCACGCTGGAGGGCCCCGTCAACGGCTTGGCCGCCATGGCCGGTGTCCACCACCTGACCACCGACGACCACCGGCTCACCATGGAGGTCGACGGCGAGCAGATCGGGGCGGTGATGTCGCGGCTGACCGACGCGGGGTTGAGGTCCGTCATCGCGCACCCGCCCACGCTGGAGCAGATGCTGCTGCGCCACTACGGCGAGTCGAGCCCCCGATGAGCCAGACCCTCACCGCAACCGGACCGCTGCTGCGGTTCGCCGCCCGCCGCGACCGCGTCAAACTCTCCATCTGGGTGCTCGCCCTGGCCGCGTTCGTGCCGTACATGATGTCGGCCTACCGGGTGATCTTCGCCACCCCCGAGGACCTGGCGCCCATCGCGCTGCTGCTGGCCAACCCGACCCTCACCCTGTTCACGGGCCCTGGCTACGGCGTGCGGGGGGTGGCACCGGAGGGCCTCACGCATCAGATCATCTTCGCCAGCGTCTACTGGCTGTACCTGCTGATCTTCGTGGCGCTGATGAACATCCTGCTGGTGTCGCGGCACACGCGGCTCGAGGAGCAGACGGGTCGCGCCGAACTGGTGCGCGCGAGCGTCGTGGGGCGTCTGGCTCCTCTGACGTCGGCGCTCCTTCTGGCGTTGGTGGCCAATGTCGCGGTGGGCGGCCTCGTGGCCGCGGGGCTGATCGGGTTCGGCGGCGACGCGTCGTCGTCGCTGCTGCTGGGTGCCGCGACGGCCGGCGTCGGGCTGGTGTTCGCGGGAGTCGCGACGGTGACCGCCCAGGTCAGCGCGTTCTCCGGCGGGGCCAGCGGGATGGCCGGGGCGGTGCTGGCCGCCTCCTGGGTGATCCGCGGCCTGGGCGACATGATGGCCACCCCGGATCAGTACGGCACCTGGCTGTCGTGGTTGTCGCCGCTGGCCTGGGCGCAGCAGACGAGGGCCTTCCACGACGACCGCTGGTGGCCGGTCGGCCTGATGCTCGCTGTCGCGGCGGCTCTGCTCGTGGTCGGCTTCACGATGGCCGCACGCCGTGACCTCGGCGCCGGGCTCGTGCAGCCTCGTCGCGGGCGGCCGACCGCGGCCGCGTGGCTCCGCAGCCCGCTGACTCTGGCCTGGCGGCTGCACCGCACGCAGGCGGTGGCGTGGGCGGTCGCCCTGTCGCTGGCGTCGGCGATGTACGGCTCGTTCGCGCCGGCGATGGTGGAGGCGTTCAGCGAGCTGCCCGACATCTTCCAGCAGCTCATGGGCGGATCCGACGCCGCGCTCGAGGGCTACGTCACCCTGACCGTGACCATGTTCCGGATCATGGTGGCGATCTTCGCGGTCATCGCCTGGCAGAAGGTCGTGGGGGAAGAGGTGGGCGGCCTGGCCGAGCCGGTGCTCGCCACCCACGTCCGGCCGGCCGCCTGGATGGCGGGGCACCTGCTCGTGGTGGCCCTGGTCTGCTCCGGGTTGGTGGTGCTGACCGCAGCCCTGTCGGGGACGTTGGCCGCGGGGGTCGACGGCGACTACTCCCTCGTGGGCGAGGCGGTCGCGGCATCCGCCGCCGGCATCCCGGCGATCCTCATGGTGCTCGGCTTGGCGGTGGCGCTGCACGCGGTCGCGCCCCGGCTGATGGTCTTCGCCTGGATCCCGGTGGTGCTGGGGGCACTCATCGACATCTTCGGCGAGATGCTGCAGATCCCCGTGTGGGCGCGCCAGATCTCGCCCTTCGAACACACGCCTGCGATGCCGGGCGAGGAGTTCGCGCTGGCGCCCGTCGTGGTTCAGACCGTGGTCGCGGTGGGGCTGGTGGCATTCGGGCTGTGGAGGTTCGGTCGCCGCGACATCCCCGGCCACTGACCCTCGCCGGGTGTCACGGCATGCGGAACACGCGCCTCGCGACGGCGCGCATCCACGGCGTGCCGTGCAAGCTCCCCAGCAACCGGGTCAGCACGGCCAGTTTCGGGATGGCGCCGACGGAGCTTCCCCTGACCTCCGCGATGCCGGCGCGGAGCAGGGCGTCCCGGTGGACGTCATCGTGGGCCCACGTCTTGCTCAGGCTGCCCCGGGTGTAGTACTTGCTGCACAGAGTCTCGGGAACCCGCACGAATCTGCCCAGCAGCGCCATGTGCAGCAGCCAGGTCCAGTCGGCCGAGTACTCGCCGCACGCGTTGCGGTGGATCCCGCCGATGCGACGGAAGGCAGAGCTACGGAACACACCCCGGTTCGGCACCCACCAGTTCGGGGGCCGCATCGCCATGGTGGTGCCACGGGCAGTGGCGGAGCCCGCGTCGTCCAGCGCGTCGAACACGTGCTCGCGCTGCGAGCCGTCGACCTGTGTCACCGTCATGTCGCTGAAGGCCAGGACGGCGTCCGGGTCGTCGATCAGGGCGGTGACAAGCCGCTCGACGTACGTCGGGGCGATGGCGTCGTCGTGGAAGGCGAAGAACATGAACTCGCCCGATGCGCGGGCCATCAGGTCGTTGCTGTTGGCGAGCCAGCCCAGGTTCGCCGTCCGCGCCACGACGCGGGTGTCGACGCGGGACGAGGAGAAGTCCTCCACGATCCGTAGCGTCTCGTCGGTCGAGTTGTCGTCGCCGATGAGTATCTCCAGGTTCGGCCAGGTCTGTGCTGACAGGCTGTCCAGCGTCCGCTGGATGAAGGCGGCGCCGTTGTATGTCGGAACCAGAGCCGTCACCAGCGGACGGCCCTCTCCGACGCCCGGGGCGGGCTGGATCATGAGACGGCCATGATGTCGAGGGCCACGCCGCGGGCCATCCATGGCGCCGTCGAGTACTTGCCGGTGTCCACCGACAGGTAGGACCCCGTCCTGGTCACTCCGAACCGGTCCCGGCGATGCAGGTCCGAGCGAGCGTCACCGATGGCGCCACGTCCTTCGGCGAAGACATGTCCGCCTGCCACGGTGATCGACTCCGCCGCCTCGAGGACCTCACCGATCCGGGGCAGCGCGGCGCCCAGGCCCTCGCGCACCTCGGCGATGAACCTGCTCCGGGCGCTCCCCGTGGGCAACGCAGGCGCCTCCAGCTCGATCCCGGTGCCCTGAGCGACGAGGCCCACGGGGTACCAGGAGAGGTAGAAGTCGCGCCCGTTGTAGTTCTTCACGTCGCCGAAGGGCCCGACGGAGACAATCGCGCTCGGCACGTCGACCGGGAACCGCGTCCGGACGAAGAGGCACCACCGGACCCGATGCGTCCATGACCGCGGCACCTGCAGGCCTGCGGTCAGGTCGATCTTCAGACGCCCGCCCCACAGGGCGTTGACCACTGTGTCGAACCGCTCGGTGGGCCCACCCTCGCAGCGGACCGTGGCCCCACCGTCTGACCCGGGTGTCACGGCCTGGACGACCGTCTCGCCGAGGACATGGATGCGGTCCTCCGCGGCGACAGCCGCCGCCAGAGTGTCCGCGACCCACCGGGTCTCCACCGAGCGCTCCGGCACCCTGAACCCGGCGGCGATCCGCTCCGAGGCGATCGAATCGAGTTCGGCCCGCGTCAGGCGGGGCGTGGTCGCGCCGGACACGTCGGCCAGGTAGCTCGAGGCGTCCGGGTGCTCCCTGACCAGGCGCGACACCGCGTCGAAGCGGGCGGCCAACGCCTCCGGGGCGACGACCGAGTCCCTGTCGACCAGGTAGATGTCATCGGTGGTCGTGGCATGGTCGGCCACGTCACACTCCAGGAGCTGTGACAGCAGAGGGGTGAAGGCCAACCCGCCGGGGAGGATGTGCTCCGCCGTCCGCAGCGACGCATCGGCCCCGTACAGGTAGCCGAGGTGGATCTTGCCCTCGTTGTACCGGCTCGCCTCCTCCATCGGGCGCCGGTTGCGATCGATGAGCGTCACATCCGCCCCGAAACGCGCGAGGTTGAGCGCCACGCAGGAGCCCATGATGCCCGCGCCGAGCACGGCGATGCGGGGCCGTTTCATGCGAGAGTGCCGTTCATCGAGTTCCCTGCCCCGGCCCCGCCTGAGCCGTCGGGCCAGCCTAATGGTCCTGACCGTGGGTTCACCGGGGATTCCGGAGTGTGTTGAGGGCTGCCGCTGCGCGGGGCGTGCCGGGTCGAAACCTCCGGTGACCTGACAAGCGCGCCCTCTCCGGCCGCAGTCAGCCGACGAATCGGCCGCTCGGGCAGACGAAGGGCCTCGCCGGTGACTCAGGCGACGGGGAGGCCCGTCGGGAGGCCGTCGAGGCTGACCAGGTTGTTGCGACGCTCGTACTCGCGCAGGCCGTCGTCGCCCTTCTTCACCAGCCAGTCGCCCATGGTGTCGCGGTCGGCGCGGAAGTCCATCAGCGGCACCCCGAACCCGCACGACGTCTGCGCCATCTCGACGGCGACGTCGAATACATTGCGAGCCCCCACGAACTCGGGGAATAGCTCGAGCAGCTCATCCCAGCCGTCCTCGCCGCGGTGCACAGCACGCGCCGTCCCGTAGAGGCGCAGGATCTGGGGCTTGGCGTCGAACGAGCAGAACATCAGCGTCATCCGCGGGGTGTCCAGCAGGTGCGCGGCGGTCTCGTTGCCGCTGCCCACCGCGTTGACCCACACCACCCGGTTCGGGCCGACGACCCGCAGCGAGTCCAGTCCCTTCGGTGACACGTTGACCCGCCCGTCACGCGCGGCCGTCGCGACGAAGAACAGGTGCTGGGCCTCGATGAAGGCGCCGATCTTGGGGGTGATCCCGGGAAACTGCTTACCCATGGGCCACAGACTATGCCGGTGTGATGGTGGGTCCCGGCTGTGACCGCTCCAAGGAGCCGGTGCCGGAGCGTTGCCGGCGATCCGTGGGCGCCCATGCCCATCGGGCGGGCCCCCACGGCTGCCATCCATGCGGTAGTCGTTGCTCCAGACGCACCCTCGGCCGCTCATGGGCGCCGGGAGGCCGTCTGGGGGAACAGAAACCGCAATCCGGCGGTGTTAGGGTGCCCTGTGCACTCCGATCAGGCACACCGGTCCCGTGCCTTCAACCACGTCCTCGGCAACACCGCCGCGGCGATGCTCGCCACGATGTTCCTGTGGTTCGGCATCACGTTCTGGGCCTACCTCGAGACGCGCTCCGTGCTGGCCACCTCCATCATGGGCGGCGCCTACATGTTGGGGATGGCCGTGCTCGGCGTCCCGTTCGGCAGCCTGATCGACCGCTACCGCAAGCACATCGTGATGGTGTGGTCCGCCGTCGGTACCGCACTCCTGTTCGTCGTCGCCGGGGCCGTGTTCATCCTCACCCCTGAGGAGATCCTCACCGACCTGCGGCGGCCTTGGTTCTGGGTATTCACCGGGATCAGCCTCATGGGCGCACTCCTGGTGATGTTGCGCGGATTGGCGCTGGCCACGTGCGTCACGATGCTGGTCGAGCCGGATCGGCGCGCACGAGCCAACGGGCTGGTCGGGGCGGTCAACGGGCTGACCATGCTGGTCACCGGCGTCCTCTCAGGACTCGCCTACGGCCAGCTCGGCATGGGCTGGCTGATCACCATCTCCCTCGCCGCGATTCTCGCCTCGCTGCTCCATCTGCTGTTGATACGCATCCCCGAGCCGACCATCGTCCACGCCGAGGGCGCCCCAAAGGCGGTCGACTTCAAGGCGGCCTGGCTGGCCATCGTCGCCGTGCCGGGGCTCATCGGCCTGATCCTGTTCACCACCATCAACAACCTGCTCGGGGGCGTGTTCATGGGTCTGCTGGACCCCTACGGACTCGAGCTGATGTCGGTGGAGGCCTGGGGCGTGCTCTTCGGGCTCGGAAGCATCGGGCTGATCGTCGGGGGATCCCTCATCGCCAAGGTCGGCCTGGGCGTCCAGCCCCTCCGCACGCTCCTGCTCGCCTGCGTGGCGCTCTGGATCGTCAGTGGCGGCCTGACGCTCCGCGAGTCGGTGGTGGCGCTCGGGGTCGGCATCTTCCTGTACATGGCGATCATCCCCTTCATCGAGGCGGCCGAGCAGACACTTCTACAGCGCGTGGTCCCCTTCGAGAAGCAGGGCCGGGTGTTCGGATTCGCCGCCGCTGTGGAGTCCTCCGCGGCGCCGCTGAGCGCATTCATCATCGGTCCACTGGCCGAGTTCTGGCTCATCCCGTATGCCGGGTCGCCCGAGGGCCGTCGTGACCTGAAGTGGCTGCTGGGCGAGGGGGACGCCCGCGGCATAGCCCTTGTCTTCGTCCTGTTCAGCATCGCGGGGCTCCTCGTCACCGGGGCGGCGTTCCTCACGCGGACCTACCGCCGTCTCAACGCCTCGTATGCGGCGGGAGACGTGAACGAGGGGGTCGCGGCCTCGACCGACGACGGCGTGCCGGGACCGGATCCGATGGGCCGCGGTTTCGCCGAGCACTGACCACCGCCCGCGGCCGTACGGGGCCAGCCCCAGGGAGCTGAGGGTTCCCACTGGACTTGGCTCAGTACTCCCCTGGCTTTGCCCTGGGATCGGCCGTCGGAGGGGTCGGACTGTCACCCTGCCCGCCTAGCATGACGGCCATGCACAGGTGTCTGCCCTCGGCGTTGGCCGGCTCGCTCATCGCGGGCGTGGCCATGTCGTTCGGGCAGACCTACTCCCCGGCGGCCCTCGCCCCCCTCTTCAACTCGGCCACTCCCGTCGTCGCTCTCGCCGCGCTGGTGGCGATGGCCTGCCGGGGTACGTGGTGGGCGCACGCGCTTCTGGGCGCGTCGGCGGGCCCGCTGGCCATGGTGGGCTACTACGCCACCACGTCGCTGCGCGGCTTCCCCGTCGGCATGCGGATGGTGGCGTTCTGGGTGGTGGCCGGCGTCGTCGCGGGTCTGGCCATGGGCGTCGCGGTGTGGTTGCTGCAGGGCCACGGGGACCCGGTGCTCCGGGGTGTCGCAGCGGGTGCGTTCCCCGCAGTAGCGCTCGGGGAGGCGGCGCACGGGCTGCGGCGGATCGCGGAGACCACGCCGTCGTCGTACTGGTGGGCGCAGGCGGCGGTGGGTGTCGCGGTGCTGGCGTGGCTGTCGATCACGCGGCTGCGTTCGTGGCCGGCGCGCCTCGCCGCCCTCGCCGTCGCGGCGCTCGGGGCGCGGGTCCTGTTCGCGGTGTACGGCATGGCCTGATCCGGGCCCGCTCCGCCACTTGGTCCGTGGGGCACACTCGAAGGGCTACGGATACACAATCGAATGAGGGGGACACATGGCTGAGCACGAGACCCTGGCCGGCATGGGCGCGATCATCACCGACGGAGGCGTTGCCTTCCGCGTCTGGGCGCCACACGCGGACAGCGCATCGGTGACTGGAGACTTCAACGACTGGCGGACCGACGCCAACCCTCTCGAGAACGAGGGCAACGGCTACTGGTACGGCTTCGTCGACGGCGCGGCACCGGGCCAGGAGTACAAGTTCCACCTCACCAACGGCGATCAGGAGCTGGACCGGATCGACCCGTACGCCATGCAGGTGACCAACTCGGTGGGCAACGGCGTCATCTACGACCACTCGGCCTACGACTGGGAGGGCGAGACCGCCAACTGCCCGCCGCACCACGAGATGGTCATCTACGAGATGCACGTGGGCTCCTTCGCCCCCTCGGACGACGGGGTAGGCGGCTTCCACGACGTCATCGAGCAGCTGGACTACCTGCAGGAGCTGGGCGTCAACACGCTGCAGATCATGCCCGTGGCGGAGTTCGCCGGGGACCAGTCCTGGGGCTACAACCCGGCCCACATCTTCGCCGTCGAGATCGCCTACGGCGGTCCGGACGCGTTCAAGAACCTCATCAAGACCGCCCACCAGCGCGGCTTCGCGGTGATCCTCGACGTGGTCTACAACCACTTCGGCCCCTCGGATCTGGACCTCTGGCAGTTCGACGGCTGGGGCGAGGACAAGGGCGGCATCTACTTCTACAACGACGACCGCTCCTCCACCCCGTGGGGCGACACCCGCCCCGACTACGGCCGCGAGGAGGTGCGCCGCTTCATCCACGACAACGCCATGATGTGGCTGCGCGAGTACCACGTCGACGGGCTCCGCCTGGACATGACGCCGTACATGCGCTCGGTCTCCGGCGGCGGGTTCGAGCTCGAGGAGGGCTTCGGCCTGATGCGCTGGATCACGCAGTCGATGCGCGACGAGTACCCGGGCCGGATCTCGATCGCCGAGGACCTCCACGGCCACGACCGCATCGTCGGCCTGGAGGGTGACGGCGCCGGCTTCCACGCCCAGTGGGACGCGGAGTTCGTGCACCCCGTGCGCCACGCGATCACGGCGATGACCGACGAGGAGCGCTCGCTGGCCTCGATCGCCGACGCGATCGCGCACAACTACGACGGCGATCCGTTCCGCCGGGTGGTCTACACCGAGTCGCACGACGAGGTGGCCAACGGGTCGGCACGCGTGCCGCACGAGATCGATCCGGGCAACGCGGACGGGTGGTTCGCGCAGAAGCGCTCCACCGTCGGCGGCGCGCTGGTGATGACCAGCCCCGGCATCCCGATGATCTTCCAGGGCCAGGAGGCGCTCGAGGGCGGCTGGTTCTCCGACGACGACCCCCTGGACTGGGAGCGGATCGAGCGCTTCGAGGGCATCACGAAGCTCTACAAGACCCTCATCGACCTCCGCCTCAACCGGGGCGGGGTGACGCGCGGGCTGACGGGTCGCGGGCTGAACATCTTCCACGTCAACGAGGCGGACAACGTGATCGCCTTCCAGCGCTGGCTGGACCACGGGGCCGGGGACGACGTCGTGGTGGTGGTCAACCTCAGCACGGAGACCTACACCGACTACCGGATCGGGATGCCGCACGGCGGGCTGTGGAAGCTGAGGTTCAACAGCGACGCGAAGCTGTACAGCTCCCTGTTCGGAGACTTCGACAGCTTCGACGTGACCGCCCACGACGACTCGGGCGAGGACGGGATGGGCGCGCACGCCAACGTGTCGATCGCGCCGTACTCGGTGCTGATCTACAGCCAGGACGCCTGACCCGTTCGGGGACCGACAGCCCGGTCGTCACCAGCCCGCAGCTGGGACGGCCGGGCTGTCCCGCACTCGGCTTCCTGCCGCGGTTCTGGTTGCGCTTGACAAGGTGTGATGCATGAAGTGGTTGGATCACCGGGGCCGCGAAGGTAGAGTCATAGGGGTACTGCGCCTCTGGGACGGGCCGACGACGACCTCACCGTCGCGCACCTGGGAGATGCATCATGGCCGCGAAGATTCCTCCGTGGCGGGCGGCGGTGGACCCGGACGACCTGCGCGAATACGACGCCTTCGGGCCGTGGATCGGCGAGGTCAAGGCCCAGGCTGAGCTCCCCCGCCGGTTCAGCCGATGGTGGCCCGAGCTGCAGGGCGCCGCCCATCTGCTCAAGGTGCCCCGCCCCATCGACCGGGCGAAAATCCGTCCGGGGATGGACCTGTACGAGTCGGTGATCGCCGTCTTCCCGGACAAGGTGCGCGTCCTTCGGGCGGGGCCGGCGGACGTCACCAGCAGCGAGGCGGCGCGTCGCGACGTCGTCGCGACAATCCTGCACACCAACCTCCTGGTGGCCAGGTGGACGCTGCTGCTGGCCGACGGGACCGCGATGACGGTGGAGTACAACGCCGTCTCGCACCCGACGATCGCGGAGGTGGACCGCTACGTCCTGTCCCGCGGGCCGGGCGACCTCTCCCCCGCGGCCACCGTCAAGCCCCCGTCGACCACCCAGCCCCGGGACCACTTCTTCGGCTCCCTCGTCCTGGCCCTCAACACCGGCGCCGCCGAGCGCGTCCAGCCCGTCCACGTCGACGAGCCCGGCCAGGCGTGCCTCAACGAGCGCGGCCGACGGCGCCGCTCGGCCGGGGCGATGATCCTCGCGTCGTCCACGGACCTGGTGATCATCGACCGCAACAGGAGCGTGGAGCCGCTGTTCCGCCGCTCCAACTACGCCTACAACGTGACCCGGATCCCGTTCCGGAGGATCACGGCCTTCGAGGTCCGCAGGCCCGAGCAGACCTCGCCGCCGCGCTTCACGGACCTGGTGATCGCCTGCGACAAGGCGGTGATCACCCAGCCCCTCCTCACCACCCCCGACGCCGTGCTGGACCTGCTCGCCGCGCACGGGGTCAAGCCCTCCCGATGACGGGGGCTCCGGTGTTCACTCCTTCGGGGGGCGACCCCGCTGCGGCAGCGGGCCGGCGTCCTTCGGAGACCGGCCCGCCTTCTTCAGCGCGTCGCGGAGCAGGAGCTCGATCTGCGCGTTGACCGAGCGGAGGTCGTCGGCCGCCCAGCGCGCCAGGGCATCGTGGACGGCGGGGTCGAGCCTGAGCAACACCGCCTTGCGTTCGGCCATCATGACCCGCCCCTGCCGTCTCGCCGCTACTCAGGTGTACAACGAGCCGGCGTTGACCACGGGCGTGACCCGCGATTCGCTGGTGAGCACCACGAGCAGGTTGGACACCATGGACGCCTTGCGCTCGTCGTCCAGGGTCACCACGTCGTCGTTCTCCAGCCGCTCCAGCGCCCGCTGCACCATGGTCACCGCGCCCTCGACGATCTTCTCGCGGGCCGCGATGATCGCGGAGGCCTGCTGGCGCTGCAGCATGGCCTGGGCGATCTCCGGCGCGTAGGCCAGCGACGAGATGCGGGTCTCCACCACTTCAAGGCCGGCGATCGCGATCCGGGCGGCCACCTCGTCGGCCAGTTCCTGCGCGACCAGCTCCGTCGAGCCGCGCAGCGTCTCCTCGCCGGCCTCGCCGTTGTCGTAGGGGTGGGTGGTGGCCACGTGGCGCAGCGCGGACTCCGACTGCACGGCCACGAACTCGTCGTACTTCTCGACGGCGAACACGGACTTGGCCGTGTCGGCCACCTGCCACACGACGATGGCGGCGATGTTGACGGGGTTGCCGTCGGCGTCGTTGACCTTGAGCTCGTTGGTCTCGAAGTTGCGGACCTTGACCGAGACCTTCTTCTTCGTGGTGAAGGGCACGGTCATGAGCAGGCCGGCCTTGCGGATGGTGCCGATGTAGCGGCCGAAGAACTGGATCACCTTGGTGTCTCCGGGGCTGATGATGGTCAGCGAGGAGAACATCACCATGGCGATCAGGAACGCGACCATGGAGAGGAACATTCGCCAGCCGCCGCCGTCGTTGTTCTCCAGCTGGATGCCGGCGAGCACCCCCTGCCAGGTGGAGACAGCGCCGATGACCAGCGCGACGAAGAAGGCCAGGAGGCCGTCGAGGTACCAGGCCTTCTTCTCCTCGATGTCGACGCGGGCGCCCTCCCTCCCCACTGGCCTGCCCGACGGCGCGCCGCCGAGCGAGTCGCCCTCGAGGTCGGTTGAGGGGTCAGGGATGTGGGGGGTGGTCATGGTGCGCGTCCTTCCGCGATGATTTCGATATCTAAGTGATATCACTTTTTCCGCGGCTGCACAAGGCCCCGCGCGACAGGGCGCCCGGGGCGTTGAGCCTGACACGGCTCTCACGTGGGGGCGTTGAGCCGGGATCGAGGCTCAACGCAGGATCTGCCGACTTTGAACGTTCCACGCCCCACGAGATCCATTTTCGGCTCAAGTCCCGCCCACCACCTGCCAGGCGGCCGACGTTTCGGCGAAGGCGATAGGTACGGCTGTACACATGGATAGGTACGTATGTACACTCGCAGCCATGACCGACTACTTCGCAGGCGACCCCCGCACCAACCGCGAGCGCATGCTCGCCGGAGACGACTACATCGCCGACGATCCCGAGAGCGCCCGACGAGCCCAGCGGGCCGTCCGACTGGCCGACGCCTACCACCGCGCCTGCGTCGCCGACGAGGAAGCCGCCCGTCCGCTGCTCGAGGAGCTCCTCGGTGAACTCGGCGAGGGCGCGTTCGTCAAGCCGCCGCTGTTCGTCGACTACGGCGAGAACATCGTCATCGGCCCCCGCACCTTCATCAACTACAACCTCACCGCCCTCGACGTCGGCCCCATCCGCATCGGCGCCGACTGCCAGATCGGGCCGAACGTGCAACTCCTCACGCCCACCCACCCCCTGGCCCCACAGCCCCGCCGCGACAAGGTCGAGGGCAGCGCCCCCATCACCCTCGGTGACAACGTCTGGCTCGGCGGCGGCGTCATCGTGCTGCCGGGGGTCACCATCGGCAACAACACCGTCGTGGGCGCGGGCGCCGTCGTGACGAAGGATCTCCCGGCGAACGTGGTCGCGGTGGGCAACCCGGCCCGGGTCGTCAAGGAGATCTGAGTGGCCCGCCGGTTCGACCCCGCCCGCCGCGACCGGATCATCGACGCCACGCTGGACTGCATCGCCGAGGTGGGCGTGGCGGGCACCTCGCACCGGAAGGTCGCGGCGCTGGCCGACGTGCCGCTGGGCTCGATGACCTACCACTTCTCGGGCATGGACGAGCTCCTCGTGGAGGCGTTCACCAGGTTCGCCGACGAGGGGAGCTCCGGGTTCGAGCGCCGGATGGCGGCGGCGCCGGACGCCGGGGCGGCTCTCGAGTCGATCGTCGACCTGGTGCACGTCGAGCTCCAGCAGTCGCACCGCAACCTCGTGCTGACCTACGAGCTGTACACGCTCGCGGCCCGCCGCTCCGAGTTCCGGGCCATCACGGAGCGGTGGATGCGTGCCAGCCGCGCCGCCCTGGAACGGCACTTCCCCGCCCCGGTCGCCCGCACGATCGACGCCTACATCGAGGGGTCGGCCCTACACATCGCGCTCGCCACCGACCCCCAGGACCGCGACCTCACCCGCGTCGCGCTCCACGCCCTCGCCGACAGGACTCCTGCATGACCGCCACCCTCACGCCTCCGCGCACCGCCGCCCCGAACCTGACCCTGTGGCGCATCGCCCTGGTGATGGCCTTCTTCAACACCGGCATCGGCGTGGCCACGTGGGTCACCCGCACCCCCGCCATCCGCGACGCACTGGGCGCGAGCATCGCCGAAATGGGCCTGGTCATCGCCGGCCTTTCGGTGGGCTCCATCATCGGCATCACCGTCGGCGGCCCGCTGGTGTCCCGCTTCGGCGCCCGGCTGGTGGTGGTGGCTGGCATGGGATCCATCGCCCTCGGCCTGGCCGTCATGGCCGGCGGGGTGGCCCTCGGACAGGGCCTCGCGGTGTCTGCGGGCTTGGCGCTGTTCGGATACGGCATGGGGTCGGGCGAGATCGGCAACAACGTCTCCGGGGTGGCACTGGAGATCGCCGTCGGCAGGAGCGTGGTGCCCGGGCTGCACGGCGCATTCAGCCTGGGCACCGTCGTCGGGGCGCTGGCCGGGATCCTCGCCAACCAAGGGGCGCTGCCGGTGTCCGCGCATCTCATGATCGTCACGACGGTCATCGCCGCTCAGACGGTGTGGATGAGCCGTCACGTCCCCGCCCTGACCGGCCGGGTCCGACGTCGGCCCGAGGGCGCGGCGGGCGGTGACCCCGACGGTGGGCATCCGCTCGCTGACAAGCCCCTGGCCTGGCTCGACCGCCGCCTCATCGGTCTCGCGATCATCATCCTCGGCATGGCCCTGGCCGAAGGGTCGGCCAGCGACTGGCTACCGCTGATCGTCGTCGACGGGTTCGGCTCCACCGCTGTGCTCGGCTCGGTGATCTACGCCGCCTTCGGGACGGCCATGGCGATCGGGCGCCTCGGCGGCGGCCCGGTCATCGACCGGTTCGGACGGGCACCGGTGATGCGGGCCAGCGCGCTGGTCGCGGCGACGGGGATCGGGATCGTCGTCCTGGCACCCACCCTGGCGCTGGGCGCCGTCGGCGTGCTGCTCTGGGGGATGGGCGCCTCGCTCGGCTTCCCGGTAGCCCTCTCCGCGGCCGGCGACGACCCGCGTCACGCCGCGAGGCGCGCGAGCTTCGTCGCGACGGCGGGGTACGCCGCCTTCCTGGTGGGGCCGCCTGCCCTGGGGTTCCTCGGGGAGAGCGTGGGGATCCGCAACGCCATGGTCGTGATCCTGGTGGCGGTCCTGTCCACGGTGCTGGTGGCCGGGTCCGTCCGACACCGGCCGGCCACCCAGGAGGAGCACCTCCCCCCCCGTTGATTGACGCGCGCGGAGCTGCCCCGAAGCCTGGAAGGTGTCGGGTGACAAGGTCACCTGCTCCAGACCTCGGGGCCGCTTCGGTCAGCCCTTCCGGCCCGCCCGCGCCACGCCGTCGAGCTCGGCCATCTCCTCGTCCGTCGCCATCCGGAACGGGCCCGTGCCCTCGACGGCGGGCTTGGCAGCCGCGACCCCGCGGGTGGCGCGCAGGCTGGCCACCACCGAGACGGTGAGGATGGTGGCGATCACGGCCAGCGAGACGGCGGTGGGGATGTAGAACACGTCGATCTTCAGGGCCATCTTGATGCCCACCCAAATCAGCACCAGCGCCAGGCCGATCTTGAGGTAGACGAAGCGGTGCATGAGGTCAGCCAGCAGGAAGTACATGGCGCGCAGGCCCAGGATCGCGAACGCGTTGGCGGTGAAGACGATGAACGGCTCGCTGGTGACCGCGAAGATCGCCGGGATGGAGTCGACGGCGAACACCACGTCGGTGGCCTCGATCAGCACGAGCACCGCCAGCAGCGGCGTGGCGAGGAGCACCCCGCCCTTGCGGACGAGGAGGCGCTGGCCGTAGTAGGCATCGGTCATCGGCACGAATCGGCGGAACAGCCGCAGCACGGCGGACTGCTCGGGGTCCAGGTGCTCGTCGCGCTGCCGGATCATCCGCCAGCCCGTGTAGAGGAGGAAGGCGGCGAACAGGTAGAGGATCCAGGTGAAGTTCTCGATGAGGACGGCGCCGACGGCGATGAACGCGCCGCGCAGCACCAGCGCGCCGAGGACGCCGAGAAACAGGACGCGGTGCTGGAACTGCGGCGGGACGGCGAAGTAGCTGAAGATGACGGCCCAGACGAACACGTTGTCAACGGCCAGTGACTTCTCGATGAGGTAGCCGGCGAAGTACTGCTGGCCGATCTCGGGCCCCTGCCACCACCAGAGAAGCGCCCCGAAGCCGACGCCCAGCGCCACCCAGACGGCGCTCCATGCGGCGGCCTCGCGGACCTTGATGACGTGGGCGTCGCGGTGGGCGACGAGGTCGACGGCGAGCATGGCGAGGATGACGGCGATGACGCCGACCCACACCCAGATAGAGACGTCCATGAGGACCCTTCCGATCGAGATGAAACCGATCGGAGGTCTCTCCCGGTCTGATGACCGGCTCGCCGGGCCCGATGGCGGACCGTAATGACGACGAGGCGCCTGGGGGATACTCCCCTCCGTGGGCACTAGTGAAGCGTATGTTGAGGGTTTGTTCAAGGCCCGGGGCTGAGATTCCTGCCCAGCCCCGCGCCGGATTGTGACCGGCCGGGGCCGGGTGGGTGCCGCGGCGCCCCAGCGACGGCGGGGACGCGGCCCTTGAGTTCGGGGTGCCGGGGGCGTGCAATGGGGTGATGAGCAGCACCGCGCACGCCTCCCTCCCCATCGCCGGGTTCGTCATCGACGACTCGGCCTGCGAGACCGACGATCTCGCCTTCTGCGGGGGCGTTCAGGTGACGGTGGGCGCCGACGAGGCGTGGGACGAGCTCGTCGAGCGCGCCGTCGCCGAGGGATGGACGGGCATCGAGGCCCTGGCGGGGATTCCAGGCACGGTGGCAGACGTGGTACGGGTGAACGGGGCCGCGCACGGGCAGGCGGTGGCGGACACCCTCGCCTCCGTCCGGACCTGGGACCGGGCCGCCGACGCGCAGCGCACGTTCCCCGTCGTCGACTGCGGGTTCGTGGAGGGAGGCTCGCGCTTCCAGGAGCAGCTCGGCGACGGCGGCCCGCGCTACCAGCTGCTCGACGTGGCGTTCCTGTTCAGGCAGGGAGACGTTAGCCGCCCCGTCGTCGACTCGGTGCTCGCGGGAGCCTTGAGTGTCGCGGTGGGGGCGCGGGTACCGCTGGCGGACGTGCGCGCGGCCGCGTCGGCCCTGCGCGCCGGCGACCGGGACCGGTGACTCCCACTTCGCACACCCAGCGAGGTCTGCGAGGAGGCCTCGCATACCGCAGCCTTCTTTGCAGACGAAATACGGTGTGCGACGAGGCCTCCGGTATGCGAAGTGGGGCAGGGCACACGACGAGGCGCCGCCCGGGTTTCCCCGGACGGCGCCTCGTCGATCAGTGTGCGAACTCAGAAGTCGAAGTCCGCGATGTTGTCGGCGTTGAACACGTAGGGGTCGCCCAGCAGCACGGACGCACCCTCACCGACGGTGAACGAGCCAAGCTTGCCGGCCTCGAACTCGTCGCCCTCGGCGCCGGTGATGTCGCCGTTGACGAGAGCCTGAGCGGCGAAGGCGGCCAGGTAGCCGAGATCGGCCGGGTTCCACAGCGCGAACGCCTCGACGGTGCCGTCCTCGACGTACTCACGCATCTGGTTCGGGGTGCCGAGACCGGTCAGCATGACCTTGCCCTTGTAGTCCGACGTCGACAGGTAGCGCGCCGCGGCGGCGATACCGACGGTGGTGGGGGACACGATGCCCTTGAGCTCCGGGTAGGTCTGGAGCAGCGCGGCGGTCTTGTCGAACGAGGTCTGGTCGTCGTCGTCACCGTAGGCGACCTCGACGAGCTCCACGTCCGGGTGGCTGGCCTCGAGCTCGGCCTTCATCATGTCGATCCAGGCGTTCTGGTTCGTGGCGTTGGCCGAGGCCGACAGCACGGCGATCTGGCCCGCGTCGCCGATCTGCTCGGTGATGAGGTCGACCTGGATCTTGGCGATGCCCTCGGCGGTGGCCTGGTTGATGAACAGGTCGCGGCACTCGGCGTTGGTGTCGGAGTCGAAGGTGACCACCTTGACGCCGGCGTCACGGGCCTCGTTCAGCGCGTCGCAGATGGCCTCAGGATCGTTGGCGGACACGACGAGCGCGCCCACGCCCTGCTGGGCGGCGGTCTGGATGAACGGCACCTGCGCGGTGGGCGAGGCCTCCGTCGGTCCGACCTCCTCGAACGTGCCGCCGAACTCCTCGACGGCCTCGGCGCCACCGGCGTTGGAGGTGTCGAAGTAGGGGTTGCCGAGGTTCTTCGGCAGGAACGTCACGCTGACGCTCTCCCCGCCGCCGCCACCGCTGGCGGTCGCGCTGGGATCGGCCGAACCCTCGCTGCTCGTGCCCGAGCAGCCGGACAGTGCGAGCGCGGCAGACGCGGCGATCGCGACCAGACCGACGCCGAAGCGCCCGGTCTTGCGTCCCTTGATGAACATTGCGGTTTCCTTTCTTGGCCCGTCGTTGGACCGGTGGTCTTTCGGTGACTACTCAGGCTGTGGCGCCGGCGGCGCCAGCCTGACCCTTCTTTCTCCCGACGGCCGCGACCCGCTTGGTGCGGACCCAGCCCAGGAAGCTTGCGGACACCACGGACAGGATCAGCACCGTGCCCGTGATGACGTTGATGATGTCGCTGGTGACACCGGCCAGGCGCAGCGCGCTCGACATGGTGCCGATGAGGAACACGCCGGCGATCACGCCGTGCAGGGCCCCGCGACCTCCGAAGATGGACACCCCGCCCAGGAGGACGGAGGCGATGATCAGCAGCTCCATGCCGATGGCGTTGTCGCCGCGGGCGTTGTTGTAGAGCAGCGTGAAGTACACGCCGGCGAAGCCGGACACGGTGCCGCTCATGACGAACAGCCAGAACTTGGTGAGGCCCACGTCGATTCCCGAGAAGGCGGCCACCTCCTTGTTGAGTCCGATGGTGTAGAGCGAGCGGCCAAAGGGCGTGAAGTGCAGCAGCACCGCGAACGCGATGGCCAGCACGGCGAACGGGATCACGATCACCGGGATGGGCGTGCCCGCGATGTTGTCCCGCGCCAGGTCCGTCCAGTACTCGGGGAACTCGCTGATCGCCGTTGTGCCGAGGAGCCCCACCGCGATCCCGCGGAACAGCGCGAGCGTGCCGATGGTCACCGCGAGCGACGGCAGGCCGACGAAGGTGATGAGCGAGCCGTTGATCACGCCGGCGATCATGCCCACCAGGATCGCGGCCAGCCCGGCCACCGGCAGGGGCCAGCCGGCCTGGACGCCGAGCCCGGTGACCACGCTGGAGAGGCCCAGGATGCTGGCCACCGACAGGTCGATCTCCTCGGTGATGATGATCAGCGTCATCGGCAGGGCGATCAGCAGGATGGGCGCGATCTCGCGGATGAGGAAGGTGAGTGTCAGGGGGCTGTCGAAGTTGGGCACCGTGAGGGTGGCGACGATGACCACCAGGATCAGCAGGCCGATGATGGCGGCCTCGCGGTTGGCGAGCAGCCGGCGCCACAGCGGGTGCTGGTAGGACTTGTACTCCCTGGCGGGCTTCTCGGTGAGGACCGTGGCGGTGCTCATCACTTCACTCCTTCCCTCGCCGCGACGAGTCGTCGATGCTGACGGACGGCGAGGACGCGGTCCAGAATGATGGCGCCGATGATGAGGATGCCCACCACCGCGCGCTGCCAGAAGTCCTGGATGCCGATGATCGGCAGGGCCCGGTTGATGGTGAGCAGCAGGTAGGCGCCGAAGGCGGCCCCCCACACTGTGCCCACGCCGCCGGACATCGCCACGCCGCCGATGACGGCCGCGCCGATGGCCTGCAGCTCCCAGCCGGTGCCCGCGTTGGAGCTGACCGTGCCGTAGCGGGCCGCGAACAGGACGCCTGCCAGGCCGGCCAACGCGCCGGACAGGATGAACGCCGCCAGGACGCGACGGGTGACCCGCAGGCCGTACAGGTGCGCGGCGTCCGGGTCGGAGCCGATGGCGTACAGCTCGCGGCCGCTGCGCAGGTTCCGCAGGTACCAGGCCGTGGCCACCAGCACGACGACCGCGAGGATGGTCAGCAGCGGGATCCCGAGCAGGTCCGCGGTGCCCAGGCCGCGGAAGGAGGCGGGCATGTCCGAGGCGTTGATCCGGTCGCTGCCGGTCCAGGCCACGTTGATGCCGCGGTAGATGTACATCGTGCCGAGGGTGATGACCAGGGCCGGCACCTTCGCGAACGCCACCAGCGCGCCGTTGATGAGCCCGAGCAGGCCGCCGAGCGCGATGCCGGCGAGGAACACCAGCGCCGGGTTGATGCCCGGGATGTCGATGAACAGGCGGCCGGTCATGTAGGCGGTGAGGCCCACCACCGAGCCGACGGACAGGTCCACGTTGCGCGTGATGATGACCACGGCCTGCCCGATGGCCACCACCATGAGCAGCGACGGGGTCAGCAGGAGGTCTCGGAACCCGTCGCCGGAGAAGATGAAGCTCGGGTTGACCGCCGTGGCGGCGATGACGATGAGGATGAGCGCGATGACGATGCCGGTCTCGCGGGCCTTCAGCACGTGCCCGACGGCGTCCATCAGCGAGCGCTGGGGCACGGTGGCGGTGGCGGCGGTCATCACGCCACGTCCTCGTCGGCCGTCGCGGCGAACATCACGGCCTCGGGGGTTGCCTCGGCACGGTCGAACTCGCCCGTGATGCGCCCGGCGCGCATGACCAGGACGCGGTCGGCCATGCCGAGCACCTCAGGTAGTTCGGAAGAAATCATCAGGATTGCGAGCCCCTCCTGGGCGAGTTGGGAGATGAGGCGGTGCACCTCGGCCTTGGTGCCCACGTCGATGCCGCGGGTGGGCTCGTCGACGATGAGGACGCGGGGCGTGGTGGCCAGCCACTTGGCCAGCACCACCTTCTGCTGGTTGCCGCCCGACAGGGTGCCGGTCTCGGCGTCGAGCGCCGCGGTCTTGACCTCGAGGCGGCTGGCCCACACCTTGGCGCTGGCGTTCTCGAGCCCGCCCCAGATGAGGCCCGCCTTCGCGAGGCGGTGCCTGATGGCGAGCGTGAGGTTGAGCGCGACGGACTGCTCGAGGGCCTGACCCTGCTTGCGGCGGTCCTCGGGGACCAGCGCGATGCCCTGCGCCATGGCGGCCTTCGGGCTGCCCTTGGGGAGCGCCTTGCCGCTGACGGTGACGGTGCCGCTCTGGTACGGGTCCACTCCGAAGATGGCGCGGACCACCTCTGAGCGGCCTGCGCCGACGAGGCCGGCAAGGCCGACGATCTCGCCCGAGCGCACTGTGAAGGAGATGTCGTTGAAGACGCCCTTCTGGGTGAGGCCCTCGACCACCAGCACGTCCTCACCGATCTCGGCGGGGAGCTTGGGGAACATCTCGGTGACGTCGCGGCCCACCATCAGGTGCACCAGCTCGTCGACGGTGGTGTCCGCGATGGCCATGGTGTCGATGTAGGAGCCGTCGCGCATGACGGTGACGGTGTCGCACAGGTCGAACACCTCGTCGAAGCGGTGGGAGATGAACACGAGCGCGCGGCCCTCGTCGCGGAGGCTGCGGGCGACGGCGAACAGCCGCTCCACCTCGACGCCGCTGAGCGCCGCCGTGGGCTCGTCCATGATCAGCACGCGGGCGTCGAGGGAGATGGCCTTGGCGATCTCGATGATCTGCTGGTCCGCGATGGACAGGCCCTCGGTCAGCCGGTCGGGATCGATGCGCACGCCCAGACGCTCGAAGATCTGGGTGGCCTCGTCGCGCATGGCCTTGCGGTCGATGCGGCCGAGGCGGCCGACGGGCTGGCGGCCCATGAAGATGTTCTCCGTGACGGAGAGGTCCGGGAACAGCGTGGGCTCCTGGTAGATGACGGCGATGCCGGCGCCCTTGGACTGCGCGGTGCTGTGGAAGTCCACGGGCTCGCCCTCGAGGCGGAAGTCACCGGCGTCGCGGCGGTAGAGGCCGGCCACGATCTTGACCAGCGTGGACTTGCCGGCGCCGTTCTCCCCGATCAGGGCGTGGATGGAGCCCTTCTCGAGGCGCAGGCTGCCCGAGCGCAGCGCGACGACCGCGCCGAAGGACTTCACAACCCGCGACAGCTCGAGAGCCGGCGTCGCCCCCGGGTCGGGTACGGTATCCGTCACTTGGTTGACTCCTCTTTGAGTTGGCCATCATCTTCGAAGGCTTTGAATCGATTCAACGTCGTTTCAGGCTACGATATGTTTCACCGATCCGCAAGGTCAAGTCATCGGAGACAAATGATGCGGAATCGTGAGAAAGGAGGCGTTCGGGCATGGCCACCGTGAGCATTCGAGACGTCGCTCAGCGCGCCGGGGTGTCTGTGGGCACCGTCTCCAACGTCCTCAACCGGCCCGACGTCGTCTCGGCCGAGGCCGCGCTGCGCGTGCAGAAGGCGATCGACGAGCTGGGATACGTCCGCAACGAGGCCGCCCGGAAGCTGCGGCAGGGCATCAGCGGCACCGTCGGCTTCGTCGTCATGGACGGGCAGAACCCCTACTACAACGACGTGGTCCGCGGCGCCGGCGACGAGGCCACCCAGCACGGCATCGCCATCCTCTTCGGCGACACCGCGGAGGACCCCGCCCGGGAGCGCATGTACATCGACCTGTTCGAGGAGCATCAGGTGCGCGGCCTGCTCATCGCGCCGTTCGGCGAAGTGTTCAGCCGCCTGGAGAAGCTGCGGGCGCGCGGCATCCCGGCGGTGCTCGTCGGCCGGTACTCCGGGCAGAACAGGTTCAGCTCCGTCTCGGTGGACAGCATCGCCGGCGGCCGGATGGCGGCCGAGCACCTCATCGCCTGTGGGCGGCGCAGGATCGCCTTCGTGGGCGGCCCGTTCGAGCTGCACGAGGTCACCGACCGGCTGGCCGGCGCGCGGGTGGCCGCCGAGAACGCCGACGGGGTTGAGATCGAGGTCATCCCGACGAGCGCCATGACGGTTGCGGAGGGCGCGGCGGCCGGGATGCGCATCCTGACCCGCCCGGCGCGGGAGCGCCCGGACGCCGTCTTCGCCGCCAACGACCTGGTGGCGCTCGGCGTCCTCCAGGCCCTCATGGAGGACGGGCGGATGCGGGTGCCGGAGGAGATCGCGCTGGTGGGGTTCGACGACATCGCCTTCGCCGCCGCCGCGGCCGTGCCGCTGACGTCGCTGCGGCAGCCGAGCTCGATGATCGGCAGGACGGCGCTCCGGATCCTCCTTGAGGAGGCCGCCGACCCGGAGCTGATCCCCCGCCAGACGGTGTTCCAGCCGGAGTTGATCGTCCGGCGGTCCACGGGACGGCGCTCCTGAGGCCTCGTCCGGAACGGCTGAACATTCGTGCACGGAGGGCTGCACATCTGGTTCAAGGCCTCGGGTCGGCCATGCACTAATGCGGCGCAATCCCCCTTGACCAGTGCCTCGTCACGGCTGACGTGATAGACCAGTCTTCAAGGCCCAAGGAGGGGAAACCATGAAGCGTCTCGACACCGACGTCGTAGTCATCGGAGGCGGCTCGACGGGGTTGGGCGTCGTCCGCGACGCCGCCATGCGCGGGTACCGCGCCGTCCTGGTCGAGCGCGTCGATCTGGGTCAGGGCACCACCGGCAGGTTCCACGGCCTGCTGCACTCCGGCGGCCGCTACGTGGTCAGCGATCCCGGCTCGGCCACCGAGTGCGCCGAGGAGAACGCCATCCTGCGCCGCATCCAGGCGAGCGCCGTCGAGGACACGGGCGGCTTCTTCGTCACGCTCGCCGGCGACGACCCCGCCTACGCGGACAAGTTCCTCGAAGGCGCCAGGGCCACCGGCGTGCCCGCCACGGAGATCTCCGTCAAGGAGGCGCTCCGCCGCGAGCCCCGCCTCGACCCCCGCATCCAGCGCGCCATCGAGGTGGCCGACGGCTCCGTCGATGGCTGGCAGCTCGTCTGGGGCGCCGCGCGCTCCGCGATGGCGCACGGCGCGAAGGTGCTGACCTACCACCGCGTGACGAAGATCGAGCGCGACGGCGACCGCGTGGCCGCCGTCATCTGCCGCGACGAGAAGGGCGGCGAGGACGTGCGCATCAACTGCACGTTCGTCCTCAACTGCGCCGGTCCGTGGGCCGGCCAGATCGCGGAGATGGCCGGCGCGGAGCCCGTCGCGGTCGTCCCCGGCCGCGGGATCATGATCGCGATGAACCACCGCCTGGTGAACACCGTCATCAACCGCTGCGTGTACCCCACCGACGGCGACATCCTCGTCCCCGTGCACACCGTCTCCATCATCGGCACCACCGACATCCACGAGACGGACCCCGACCACCTGCCCATCCCCCGCAAGGAGGTGCAGCAGATGCTCGACGCCGGCGAGGCCATGATCCCCGGCTTCCGCAAGGCGCGCGCGCTGCACGCCTGGTCCGGGTCGCGGCCGCTGATCAAGGACAAGCGCGTCTCCGTCGAGGACACCCGCCACATGAGCCGTGGCATGGCCGTCATCGACCACTCGCAGACCGACGGCCTGAACGGGATGCTCACCATCGGCGGCGGGAAGCTCACCACCTACCGGCTGATGGCCGAGCACATCGTCGACGCCATGAACCGGCAGCTCGGCGAGGAGCGGCCCTGCACCACCGCCGACGAGGTCATCCCCGGCAGCGAGGACCGCAAGCTCTACACCGTCACGCACCGCCTCGAGGACCGCGAGAAGGACCGCCTGGAGGACCAGATCATCTGCGAGTGCGAGCTGATGAACCGCTCCATGTTCGTGCGGCTCCTCAAGGAACAGCCCAACGCCACCTTCGACGACCTCCGGCGCCAGCTCCGCCTCGGCATGGGTCCTTGTCAGGGCGGTTTCTGCGCCACTCGTGCCGCGGGCCTGGCCTGCTCCGAGCAGGTCGACGACGCCGAGCGCGCCTCGGGACTGCTGCGCCTGTTCCTCAAGCACCGCTGGATCGGCATCTGGCCCATCCTCTACGGCCAACAGGTCAGACAGACCGCCCTGGACCACTGGATCTTTGCCGGAACGCTCGACGTCGAGCACCTTCCCCAGCCTGAAGAGGAGATCGTGCGATGAGCGACGTCGTCGTCATCGGGGCCGGGCTCGCCGGCCTCACCGCAGCGCTGAGACTGGCCCGGGCCGGGAAGTCCGTCACGCTGGCCACCAAGGGCCCGGGCGGGCTCCAGCTCTCCCAGGGCACCGTCGACATCCTCGGCTACACGCCGGAGCGGGTGACCGCCCCACTCGACGCCGTCGCGGCCGTCCCCGAGGGCCACCCCTACGCCTCCATCGGGGCCGACGCCACCGCAGCGGCCCTGACCTGGCTCGCTGCCGAGCTGGGGCCGGACCTGCTCGTGGGCAACCCCGCCACGAACTTCCACCTCCCGACGGCGGTGGGCGCGATCCGCCCGACGGCGCTCGCCCAGCCGTCGATGATCGCTGGCGACGCAGTGGGCGGCAAGACCTACGCCGTCGTCGGCGTGCGGCAGCTGAAGGACTTCTCGGCCGAGCTCATCGCCGGCAACCTCGCCCGCTCGACGGCACCCGACGGGGGCGCCCTCGCCGCGCACGCCGCGTGGATCGACCTCCCCGCGCGCAAGGGGGAGGCGGACCCCACGCCGCTCACCTACGCACGGGCCATGGACGACCAGTCGTTCGCGGCGGCGTTCGCGAAGGCCGTCTCAGCGGTGGCGGGCAAGGCCGACGTCGTCGCGCTCCCCGCCGTGCTGGGCCACAAGCGTCGCGACGTGTGGCGGCAGGTGGCCGAGGCCCTCGGCCGCGACGTCTGCGAGATCCCGCTGCCCCCACCGTCGGTCCCCGGCCTGCGCCTCTACGACGCGCTGCTCGCCCTGGCCCGGGCGGTGGGCGTGCGGTTCGTCCAGGGCAGCCGGATCACCGGGTTCACCCCCGGCGCCGACGGCGTGGCCTCCGTCACGCTCGCCGCGGCCGGCGGGCCGCGACACCTGAAGGCCGGCGCGTTCGTGTTCGCGCCCGGCGGCTTCGAGAGCGGCGCGCTCGACGTCGACTCCCACGGCGCCATCACCGAGCCTGTGTTCGGGCTGCCGCTGACTGCCACGGACGCGGAGCCGCTGATCCCGTCCGTCTACTGGGGCCCGCACGCCCTGTTCGAGGTGGGCGTCCGTACCGACGACGGCGGCCGCCCGGTCGACGCCGCGGGCGCCGTCGTCCACCCGAACCTGTACGTGGCCGGCGGGATCATCGCCGGTGCGGAACGCTGGCGAGAGAAGTCAGGCGACGGGATCGCCGTCGCCACGGCCGTCCGGGCCGCCGATCACATCACCGGAGGTGCACGATGAGCGAGAAGCGCGACGAGCGGGCAAAGGAGCTGCGCGAGCGGCTCAACAACGAGCTGCAGCGGATGAGCCTGGACATGTGCGTGAAGTGCACCATCTGCGAGACGGCCTGCCCCGTGGCGGCGGTGACCCCGCTGTTCTCCGGGCCGAAGTTCGTGGGTCCCCAGGCCGAGCGGTTCCGCGACGACGAGTCCGTGGACCACTCCGTCGACTACTGCTCCAGCTGCGGCACGTGTTCGGTCGTCTGCCCGCAGGGCGTCAACGTGGCGGAGCTGAACTCGCTGGCGCGGGCCGTCATGAAGGCCGAGCAGGGCGTGCCGGTGCGGGATCAGATGATCACGCAGACGGTGCTGATGGGCAAGGCGATGACGCCGGTGGCGCCCATCGCCAACGCCGTGCTGGACAACAAGCTGGCACGCATCGCCATGGAGAAGGTGGTGGGCGTCCACCGCGACGCCCCCATGCCCACGGCCCGGGGCGAGTCGCTGCACAAGTGGCTGAAGAAGCGCTCCGCGCCCACACAACCCCGGACGCGCGGCGCCCTGGTGTACTTCCACGGATGCGCCGGCGGCTACTTCGAGGTGGACGCGGCGAAGAAGGCCATTGAGGTGCTGGAGCACCTGGGCTACGAGGTGATCGTCCCCGAGCAGGGCTGCTGCGGCCTGGCCGAGCAGAGCAACGGCCTGTTCGAGAAGGCGAGCGCGTCCGTGCGCCGCCTCGTCGAGCAGCTGCGGGCCCCCGGCACCGAGCTGACCATCATCAGCACCGCGGGCAGCTGCACGGGCATGCTCAAGCACGAGGCGCACCAGATCCTGGGCATCCACGACCCCGAGCTGATGGACGTCGGCACCCGCATCCGGGAGATCTCCGAGTTCCTCATGGAGCTCTACGAGGCGGGCGAGCTTCCCACGGACTTCCAGCCCATCAACATGCGGCTGCCGTACCACGCCCCCTGCCAGTTGAAGAGCCAGGGCATGGGCACCCCGGCGTCGGACCTGCTCCGGCTCATCCCCGGGCTCGAGGTGATCGACAGCAACGTGACCTGCTGCGGCATCGCGGGCACGTACGGGTTGAAGAAGGAGAAGTACGACATCGCGCAGGCCGTGGGCAAGCCGCTGTTCGACATGGTCAAGGCGACCAACGACGGCCTCGCCGCCTGCGACACCGAGACCTGCCGCTGGCAGATCGAGAAGTCGAGCGGCGTCGAGACGGTCCACCCGATCGTCCTGCTGCACCGGGCCTACGGGTTGGGCGGGGTCCTCACCCGGTAACGCCCCGCTCCCACCCTGAGCGGACCGACCCCGACTTGCCCGGCGAGGGTTCCGCTGGGTGAGCCGGTCGGGCGCGAAGCGCCACCGACCGCGTCGGCCCGGTCACGCCATCCGCGCCCTCGAGCGGCTCACCAGGACCGAGCCGCCCGCGTCAGCCCTGCTGACCTGCCAGACGGCACCCCGTCCGGCCACCGACGATGCGGGATCATCCACCCCGTCCCACCGGATGGAGGTGTGCTCGTCGATCGCGAGTCCCCGTTCGACCAGCCCGGCGCCTACCGCCGCGACCAGCCGCGACAGCGTGCCCCACTGCGCCGCGTGCACATCGACGGTGAAGGGCACCAGGCCGAGTCCGTCGGACACGGCGACCTCGTCGAGCTCCTCGCTGGCGTCCTCGTCGCACACGGGCACCCCGTCGACAAGGTGTCCGCCGATCACCGCCCGCTCCGGGGCGATCGCGGCGCCCGCCGAGAACCCCAGGTACGGCATCCCGGCCGCGACCCGGTCCCGCACGAGCGGCGCGATGGACGCGAAGGCATCCAGATAGGCGGGGGTGAGCCCCCCACCCACGAAGATGGCGTCCGCCCCGTCGAGCGCTGAGGCGTCGAAGAGCTCGCCCTCGACGATGGCATGCACGTCGACGTTCGCCCCCGCGAGGCCCAGCAGCCTGCCGTAGCGCTCGACGCCCTCGCGGTCGTCGGCCTCGAGCACCAGCAGGGCGTGAATCCGCGGGGCGACGGATCCGTCGCCCCGGAGGGCCGCCGCCTGAGCGACGAAGTCGATGAGGAGGGTGACGACGGCGTCCTCGTCGCGCCCCCCGCCCACCAGATGGACAGCCCCTGGCCTCGTTGGCATGTGCCGCTCCTCCCTCCGCGCTCGCTGGCAGCTCATCCTGACACGGCAGCAACGACAGAAGCCATCCCTCCAGCGGTGGATGTGACCGCACGAGCACCCCTCATACCCGCCCGCACCGCGGTTCGGACCTGCCAGACTCAGAGGTGCTGGGCTGTTCCTCGCGTGGCGGGACATCGAGCAGCACCACGGTCGAGGAGCAACCATGTCCGCAGTGCCTCTGCAGCCGTCCGACCAGTCATCCGCAGGGGGATGGACGGACCGACGCGGGATCAGCGATGATCCGCTCTGGTTCAGGAAGGCTGTGTTCTACGAGGTGTGGGTCCGGTCCTTCGCCGACACCACCGGCACCGGCGTCGGGGACCTCAACGGCCTGGTCTCCAAGCTGGACTACCTTGCGTGGCTGGGGATCGACTGCATCTGGATACCGCCGTTCTTCTCCTCGCCCGAGCGCGACGGCGGGTACGACGTCGAGAGACTCACGGGGATCCAGGTGCAGCTCGGCACCCACGAGGGCCTGAGGAACCTCATCCAGGAGGCGCACGCCCGTGGGATCCGCGTCATCTCGGACTTCGTGATCAACCACACGTCGTCGGAGCACCCATGGTTCCAGTCGTCGCGGGAGGATCCGGAGGGTCCGTACGGCGACTACTACGTCTGGCGCAACGACGACACCGGCTACCCCGACGCCCGCATCATCTTCGTCGACACCGAGGACTCCAACTGGACGTTCGACACGGTGCGCAAGCAGTTCTACTGGCACCGCTTCTACAGCCACCAGCCGGATCTGAACTACGACAACCCCAAGGTGCTCGACGAGGTTCTCAACGCCCTCCGCTTCTGGCTGGAACTCGGCGTGGACGGATTCCGTCTCGACGCCGTGCCCTACCTGGCCGAGGAGGAGGGCACCACCTGCGAGAACCTCGAGCGCACCCACGCCATCCTCAAGACGATCCGTTCCGTGATCGACCAGGAGTTCCCTGGCCGCCTCCTCCTTGCCGAGGCCAACCAGTGGCCGGAGGACGCTGCGAAGTACTTCGGCGAGGGCGACGAGTGCCACATGGCCTTCCACTTCCCCCTCATGCCCCGCCTGTTCATGGCGCTCCGGCAAGGGACGCGAACCGCCATCAGCCAGATCCTCGCCGACATCCCAGACCTCCCCGACGGCTGCCAATGGGGCACGTTTCTCCGCAACCACGACGAGCTGACTCTCGAAATGGTCACTGAGGACGAGCGCGCCTACATGTGGAACACGTACGCGCCCGTCCCCAAGATGCGCCTCAACCTGGGGATCCGCAGACGGCTGGCCCCGCTCGTCGACAACGACGTGCGCCGCCTCAAACTGCTGCATGCGCTCCTCTTGGCACTTCCCGGGTCGCCGGTGCTCTACTACGGCGACGAGATCGGGATGGGCGACAACATCTGGCTTCCGGACCGGGATGGCGTCCGCACCCCGATGCAGTGGACGTCGGAGGTCCCGGGCGCCGGGTTCTCCACGGCCAACCCGTATCTCTTCCCCTCGCCGATCCCGTGCGCCCCGCCGTACGGCAACGTCCACACCAACGTCGCCGATCAGCAGAACGACCCGGAATCGCTCCTCAACTGGCTCAGGGGTGCTCTTGCGGCCCGGCGCGCGCACGACGTCTTCGGGCTGGGCGATTTCACCGACCTCGAGGGATCCGACGCGGTGCTGTCGTTCCAGCGGCAGCGGGGGACGACGCGTGTGGTGTCGCTGAACAACCTCACCGAATGGCCCCAGCTTGCCGAGGTCTCTCTCGACGGATTGGCGGGGCAGATCCCCGTCGTGCTGTCCGGCAGTGTGGGCGGCGCCCCGGAGGTGGTGAGCGAGCGGTACCTGGTCGAGTTGCCTCCTTACGGCTACGTGTGGCTGCTGTTCGACGACTCACTGCCCCCCGCGTCACGCGTCAGCAGTTGACCGACCTCCGGCACCGGACGCACCACCCACCAACCTTCCTGCCCCTGACCGAGCTCTGGCGGGTGAACCCTGACGGTGGAGATCGCTCCTACGATGGCGCTCACAACGTCCCCGACCAGTGAGGGCGCGCGAGCAGATGAGGGGTCTCCAGTGCAGGACATAGGGACGAGCGAGCCGGTCAAGCCGATGCGCGTCGGCGTGGTGGGCGTCGGGATGATCAGCGACACGTTCATCGGCAACATCAAGGACAGCTTCCGCAACCTCGAGCTGGTGGGCTGCACCGCCCGCGACATGGACCACATCCAGGCCAAGGCCGCCCAGCACGGGATCGCGGCCATGACGATGGACGAGCTGATGGGCGACCCGTCCATCGAGCTCGTGCTCAACCTGACCCCCGTCGAGGCGCACGCCGACGTGATCGGGCGCGCGCTGAACGCGGGCAAGCACGTCTACAGCGAGAAGACGCTCACCGGCGACTACGCCTCCGCCAAGGCACTGGCTGACCTGGCCGACTCCCGCGGCCTCTACCTGGGGTGCGCCCCCGACACGTTCCTCGGCTCGGCCGTCCAGACCGCCGCCGAGGCGGTCGCGACGGGGAGGATCGGGCAGCCCACCGGATTCACCATCATGCTGAACCGGGGCATGGAGATCTTGTACGAGTTCATGCCCTTCCTGCTGCGGCCCGGTGCGGGAATGGGCTACGACTTCGGCGTCTACGGCCTCACCGCGGTGCTGTCGATCCTCGGCCCTGCCGTCGAGGTGTGCGGCTTCCAGCAGACCAACCGCCCGCAGCGCACCTACCGGATGGAGGGCGGGCCCCACTTCGGCGAGACCTACGAGATCGCCAACGAGAACATCATGACCGCCACGCTGCAGCTCGAGAGCGGAGTGCTGGGCACGGTGGCCTTCAACGGCGACAGCGTCTTCCCCGAGCAGCCGTACCTGTGCATCCAGGGCACCGAGGGCCTCATCTACCTGCCGGACCCGAACCAGTTCGGGGGCGACGTGCGCCTCACCACCGGCCTGCGCGACCCCCGCGAGATCATGGCCGGCGGCGGCTCGACGGAGGTGCTCCCGGTCCACCACCGCTACAGCGACAACTCCCGGGGGGTCGGCGCGGCCGAGATGGTCGAGGCGATCGCCCAGGGCAGGCCCAACCGGGCCTCGAAGGAGATGGCCTGCCACATCATCGAACTGCTCGACGGCATTGTCCAGAGCAGCGCGACTAGGCAGTACCAGCGCCTGACCAGCAGCTTCACAGTCCCGGAGCGGCTCACCGGCGACGAGGAGTTCTGAGACTCCCGCGCCTCCTCAAGGGGTCGACGGGGTTGTGCGGCCACTGGGGACGGATACGAGTGTCGGTTCCAGCCGGGACTGACCGGTCAGAACCGACGCTGGAGCCTCGACTCGTCTGAGGTGAGGCAGCCCCGCCCCGCCGGGACACTGCTGGACCCCGCCCCGGGCGTAACGGCCCGGGGCGGGCGCAGCTCAGTTCGACGCAGCCTCGAAGCCGGCCGCCAGGTTGGCGAGGAGTCGGGCGCCGAAGCCGGTGGCCCCGGCGGAGCGCCAGGCGTCGTCGGCGTCGCTGGACATGGTGCCCGCGATGTCGATGTGCGCCCAGGGGGTCTTGGCGACGAACTCGTCCAGGAACAGCGCCGCCGTCGTGGCCCCGGCGTGCGGGCCGCCCAGGTTGGCGATGTCTGCGATGTCGGAGTCCAGCTGCTTGCGGTACTTCCGCTCGAGCGGGAGCTGCCAGACCGGCTCGTCGGTGGCCGACGCGGCCGCGACCACCCGGTCCACCATCGGCTGATCGTTGCCCAGGACCGCTGCCCGCGACTTCCCCAGCGCCATCAGCGCGGCACCGGTGAGCGTGGCGATGTCGACAATGGCGTCCACCCCGGCCTCGACGGCGAGCGCCAGCCCGTCCATCATCGCGATCCGGCCCTCGGCGTCGGTGTTCTTGATCTCCACCGTCTTGCCGTTGCGGCAGGTGAGCACGTCCCCGAGCTTGTAGGCCGACCCGGACGGCATGTTGTCGGTGCACACCAGCCACGCCGAGACCGCGCTGGTGGTGCCAAGGTCGCGCAGCGCGGTGAACGCGCCGAGCACGGCGGCCGCACCGCCCATGTCCATCTTCATGAGCAGGTGCATGGGGTCCGACGGCTTCAGGCTGATGCCGCCCGAGTCGTACATGATGCCCTTGCCCACCATGCCGAGGTGCCCGGTGGGCTCCCCCGACGGGGTGTAGGTGAGCACGACGAGCCGCGGCTCCTCCTCGCTGCCGGCGTTGACTCCGAGGATGCCGCCGCAGCGCATCTCGATCAGCTGCTGCTTGTCGAAGGCCTCCACGTCGAAGCCGTACGTGGCTCCCAACTCGGCTGCTACGTCGGCCAGGTTGGTCGCGGTCAGGTGTCCGGGGGGCGTGTTGGCGAGGTCGCGGGCCACCACCGTCGCCCGGACCCCGATCTGGCCGGCGGCGATGCCGTCGGTCACGGCTGCCGCGTCGGCCCCGGCCACCCTCAGCTGGAGAACCGCGAGCGGCACCTCCTTGGCCTCCGCCTTGAGCACCGAGTAGCGGTAGCGGGCCAGCAGGGCACCCTCGGTGAGCACTTGGCCGACGGTGCGTGCGTCCATGCCCAGGTCGGGCACGTCGAGGCCGATGCGCCCGCCCTTCTTCGCCGTCGCCCGGGCGGCAGCCGCGGCCGCGTCGCGGAGCTTGTCGGCGTCGAGCTCTGCGGGGTCGCCGATGCCGACCAGCACCAGGGGGTGCCCGTCCTGGGCCACCACCAGGCTGCTGCCGGCGCTGGCGTCGAAGCCGGCGGAGGCCAGCGCGTCGGCGCCGAGGCCCACCACGCCGGTCAGGTCCGTGCCGGTGGCCACCAGCAGCGCGACGGCGCCCAGGTCGGGCGCGAAGGTGTCGACGGCGGCCGCGTCGCAGGCGTTGGCCAGGGCGGGGACGGCGGTGAAATCGGCGGGGATCAGCTTGCTCGGGCTGCGGGACATGGTGCTCCTTCGGTGGCGGCGCTACACCTCAGACCATAGTGCGAGGAACGGGCCAAAGGGCACTGTCAGGGCAAGGTCAAGGGCTCCACTACAGCCGGGGAGACCGGACGGGCCCACTCACCTCGACACCGTGCCGCGCCCGGTGCGAGGATCGGCCCGGACGGTGGTGACCCGGCCCTCGTGGTCGACGAGGATGCCGGCGTGGTTCCGCCGGGTGGCCAGCCAGCCCAGGCTGCTGCGGCCAAGCACGAACGCGGCCGTGGCGTAGACGTCGGCCCAGGTGAGGCCGGGGCCGATCACGGTGGCCGACAGCAGATCCGTGGCCGGCGCCCCGGTCCACGGGTCGGTGATGTGGAGTCCTCGGGCCGCGGTGCCGGACGTCGCGACGGCGCCCGTGCGCATCGCGATCCGCTGGAGGACCCGCGACCGGTCCCGCGGATCCTCCACGGCGATCGACCAGTCCGGGGTGTCGGTCCGTTCACAGTGCACCGCGACGTCACCGCCCGCGTTGATCAGCACGTCGTGCTGCCCGAGCGCGGCCAGCCGCTCGACGAGGCCCTCCATCGCCTGCTCCACCGCCCAGCCCTTGACCAGGCCGGTGGGGTCGAAGCGTAGCGTGCCGCCCCCGTCGGGCAGCCACGCCGAGAACGCGCCCCCGGTGCGTTGTCCTGCGAGCTCGCAGAGCGACGCCACCCGTCGGATGCGTGGATGCGCCTCCGCCAGCGAGTCCCGACCGTCGCGGATCCTGCTGACCGGGCTGTCCGGCTTCCAGGTGCTGAACATGTCGTCGTCGGCGCGCAACTCGTCGAACGCGCGCTCGACGGCGCGCTCCACGGGAAGGTCGCGGGCGCGGGGACCGCGCACGTGGACGCTGATCGGCAGGCCCATGATCTGGGCGACGAACGCGCGTCGCGGCAGCGCCTCGGCCTGCGCCGGGGCCTTCGCCAGGGTCGCGGCGCTCACTGGAACGCCTGATCGATGGCCGACTGCAGGGACTGCGCGTAGGCGAGGCTGGTGAAGGTGGCCCCGGACACGGAGTCGATGTCGGCGCTCTGCGCCTCCACCGCCTCCGCGTTGAGCACCGGGACGGCGTAGGAGTTGATCTGCTGATCGTGGCGGTCGCGGTTGGGGTACTGGATGGCGTTCGACGACGTGAGGGCGCCGTTCTCCACCGTGATCTCCACCTGCACCGCCCCGTACCGGGTCTGGACCGCGTCGCCGGTGTATGTGCCCGACGCGGCGGTCGGCGCCGCCGAGCTGGAGGACGCCGAGCTGTCCGTCGAGGAGGACGAGCTGGAGTCCTGCGGCGTGGCGCCCGACGCGGAGCCGGTCGTGCTGCTGCCCGCGTCGGCGTTGGGCGTGGTCCCCGAGGACTGGCTCTCGCCGGTGTCGGTGGCGGCTGCGGCCGTGGCCGCCTGGCCGTTGGTGCTGGTGTGGTAGCTGAAGAGCAGAACCAGGCCGCTGACGGTGCCCATGAGGGCGGCGACGATCTTTCGCATGTTGTGTATCTCCTTGTCGGTGACGGATTACCAGCTGAAGCGTTCGAGGTGGATGCGTGACTCGGGCACGCCGCACTCCAGCGCGGCGGCCCGTGCGGCGTCCATCCAGGCGGCGCTGCCGCACAGGAAGACGTCGTGCTCGGCGATGTCGGGGACGAGGTGGCGCAGCGCCTCCGCGTCGGTGAAGCCGACGGCGGCCTCGGGGAGCCAGGTGTCGCGGCCGGGGAGCCTTCGTCCCGGGAGGTAGACCACGCGGGCGCCGGTCCGGCGGCTGAGCTCGTCGAGTTCGTCCTTCAGTGCGAGGTCCGCCTCGCTGTGCGCCCGGTAGAGGAGGGTGACGTCGCCGGGCCGCTGGGGCAGGCCCTCGAGCAGCGAGCGCATGGGGCTGATCCCGATGCCGGAGGCCATGAGGGTGACCTTGCGCTGCGTCCGCACGCCGGGGTGCAGGCGGCCGTAGGGCCCCTCGATGAGGACGCGGGTGCCGGGCCTCAGATCGGCCAGCGCGCGGCTGCCGTCGCCGAGGTCCTTGACCGTGATCCGCATCCGCTCACCCGTCGGGGCGGCGGACAGGGAGTAGGGATGGGACCGCATCCAGCCCGGCCCGGTGAGGAACCGCCAGTTGAAGAACTGGCCGGGGAGGGGGTCCAGGCGGGCGAGGTCGCGGCCGCGCATGGTCACCGACACCACGTCGGCCGACTCCCGCACCACGCTCTCGACCCGGAGGCCGTGGACGGCGCTGCGGTAGAGCGGCAGGGCGACCCTGAACAGCAGGATCGAGCCGGCGGCCGCGATCCACAGCGTCCACCAGTACACCGTCGCGACGGGGCTGTTGAGGAACTCCTGTCCCGTCCACAGCTGGTGCGGGAGCGCGAGGCCCACGCCGAGGTAGGCGTAGAGGTGCAGCAGATGCCAGGACTCGTAGCGCAGCGCGCCGCGGGCCTTGCGGATGCTGGTGACCACCACCATGACGAGCGCGACGGTGCCCGCCAGCGCCAGCAGCATGCCGGGGTAGTCCACCACCAGCTCCCAGAACTGGAGGAACGGGTTGAGGTTGACCGAGGCCGCGTAGCCGACTGTGATGAGCACGATGTGGGCCGCCATCAGCCAGAAGGACCAGAAGCCCACCAGGCGGTGGCGGCGGACCAGCTCGTCCTGGCCGTAGACGCGCTCCACCGCCGGGATGCGGGCCATGAGGAGCACCTGGATGAGGAGCAGGTCGGCCGAGACGAGCGCGGTGAGGCGGCCGAGGCTGGTGAGGGCCGAGGCCCAGCCGGCCAGGTCCTGCACCCCGCCGCCGGCCACCCACAGGGCGACGACCACGAGCATGCTCGCCGTGGTGGCCACGCCGACGGCGTCGCGCCACCAGCCGGGGACCCGGGCCCTCGCCCCAGTCGGGCGGGGCGATGGGCGTGCGGTTGAGGTGATCCGGCGGGTGTCGGGCCGGTCCAGAAGTGTGGTCATGGGGTGTTGCCTCTCTCGAGTCTGCCCCTGATCCTGCTGGGCCAACCTGTCGCGCCCGTGGGTCGAACCTGTGCGTCAGCCATGAAGCGGGGCGGTGGGGGCGCCGGGCGCGAGACGTGTCGCGGCCGCCGTCGCTTCAGTGGCGGATCTGGTGGCGTAGTCGCGACCACATCCGCCACTCAGCGGCGGCGGGTGGCTGTGTGCCGGCCGCGGAGGGACGCGTCCGAGGGGCTCAGTCCCTCCTGAGGTACCGCCCACCGGTGTTGGCGTACACGATGAAGATCAGAGACGCCACCGCCAGGACCACCATCGCCGCCACTGGCACCCACTCGACGCCGGCCATGAACCCGAGACCGGCGAGCACCTGCGTCCCCGCCAGGAAGAACGAGAAGTTGCCGACGCCCCTGGTCAGCGCCGCCACGTCGTAGCGCGCCTTCTTTGCTTTCGACGACGTGTTGTACCCCGAGATCAGCCAGCTCCACTGTCGGAACCGGACGAGGTAGCCGATGACCCCCAGCAGCACTGCCGCGAACATGAAACCCATGGACACCATCCCCTGACCCCTCAAGTGTCGCGCGCTCCCGTCGCCTTGGCGACCCCTGATGCTCTGCCGGTGACGTCTGCTCCAGGGTCTGGAATCCGCCCTCGCCGGAGCCTAGAGTCGTGAGATGACCAGGTTCGTGGTGGACGCGACCACCCTGCTGCACGTCCTCGACGACGGCAGGGCCATCTCGGCCTCCCATCAGCTGGTCGCGCCGGCCGCCATCCGGTCCCAGGTGATGGATCTGCTGCTGCAGAGGGTCGATCGCGGGGACCTGAGCGAACCGCAGGCGCTGGCCCTCCACGAGAAGCTCACGCAGATGAGGATGCGGCTCCTCAACGACCGCGTCAGCCGTCGCGTGGCCTGGGACATCGCGCGGACGAGCGGGTGGACGACGATGGCCCGGGCCGAGTACATCGCCCTGGTGAAGCTGCAGGCGGACGCGCTGGTCACCGTCGACCCGGACCTCGCGGCCGCGGCGGCCGGGATCGTCCCCGTCGTCGAGCCCGAGCGCCTCTTCTCTCCTGACCCGGCCTCCAACGAGTGTGAACCCTAGGTCATGGGCACAAGGATCTGCAGCAACGCCATCACGGCGCCTGCCTCCCGCTCATCCAGGTCGTGCGAGGAGTTCCTCTGCGGAAGTGCTGGGCCAACCTGTCGCGCCCGTGGGTCCAACCTGTGCGTCAGCCATGAACGCGGGGCGGTGGGGGTGCCGGGAGCGCGGGGTGTCGCGGCCGCCGTCGCTTCAGGGGCGGATCTGGTGGCGTAGTCGCGAAGTGGCGCGCGGTCCCGTCACCAGCGCGACACTGGTGATGGTGGGGGTTCTGACCTGGTCACCTCGACGACGTGGGGGCCGCTCCTCGCCGTCGCAGCACCGGAGTGAGGCATCCACATGAGGAAGTACCTGCACTGGGCCGGTCGCCGGCCCAGCACGGCCCAACTGGTGGGCACCCTCGCCCTCGCGGGCGCCTTGATCCTGGCGGGCATTCCGCTCCTCATCGCCGTCGCGGGGAGATGGCTTGATCGCACGCTGGGCCTGCCGCCGTTCGACGGCTGGGTGTCGACGACTGCTGGCGTGGCCCTGATGGTGGTCGGCCTGCCCTATGCCTTCTGGGCCGTGCTGGCAGAGGCGCGGATCGGCGGCGGGACACCGGTGCCCACGATCCCCACCCAGCGACTCGTGGTGGAGCCGCCCTTCACCTACTGCCGCAACCCCATGGTGCTGGGCACGGCCGTCGGCTACCTCGGTTTCGGGGTGTGGCTCGGCTCGGTGTCGGCGATCGCTCTGGTACTGGTGTTCAGCGCCCTCCTGCTCATCTACGTCAAGGTGCTGGAAGAGGGCGAGCTCGAGGCCCGTTTCGGCGCTGACTACCTGCGGTACAAGCAGACAACACCCTTCCTGGTCCCCCGGTTCCGGACTCCGCCCGCCCAGCGCCCGCGAGGGATGACATGAGCGGGCGCATACCCCCCAGATCACCGTCGGTTCCTGGTTGGTCTATCAACCAGGAACCGACAGTCAAGAATGGGGCCGCGACAGGAACTCGACGAGTCCCACCGGATCCGGTTCGCCCTCGCCGAGCAGCGCCATCAGCGGCTCAACATCAGACGGAGCGACGGGGGCCAGACCGCCGAAGACGCCCACGCCATCGACCAGCGAGGCCACGCGCGTGCAGTAGTGCTCCCCCGGCTTGACCCGACGGCTCCACTCCGGCTCCGCGACCTCCGCCACCTCACCGGTCCGGAGATCCCGGAGGGTGATGGAGCTTCCGGGGACGGCCGAGGCCACCTCGTGCACGGATCGGCGCGTCTGCAGCCACTCCTGCGCCAGCTCCAGCTCGTCGGGGGGCAGCAGCGCGCCCCGGCGCTCGAGGTACTCGGCGAGCACCCCGCCCTCCCACAGGGCGACGTCGATGATCAGGCCCTCCGAGAGCGCCCGGTCGAGCCCGTCGGTTCCGTCCCAGTGCTGGGCCCGTGCCTCGCCGAGGTCGAGGAGGAACGGCGTGTCCTTCTCGACGAGGTAGCCGGCCGCCTTCTGGTAGAGCCAGTTCGCGCGCTCGGCCAGCGGGCGCTGGGTCTGGCGGAGGTGGCACTGCTTGAACTTCTTCCCCGACCCGCACCAGCACGGTGCGTTGCGCGGGATGTCGCGCCCCTGCCCGGGGAGGAACTGTTGCAGGAAGTCGTACAGCGGTTCGTCCTCGGCGCCGGCGCGACGGAGCAGCGACATGCCGCCGACGGCATCACCCCGATCGCTCGCGCACAGCGCCAGCGACATCAGAGCCGGGGACCAGGAGGGATCGAGGGACTCGGCCTGCTGGAACAGCTCCTCGGCGCCGAGGATGTTGCCCATCTCCTCGGCGGCCATGCCCTGCAGCCACCTCAGCGCGACCCGTGCCGATCGAGGCGCCTCCGGCTCCCATGCGGCGGTCAGCGCCGCCAGCACGACGGGCTCGCCGCCCAACGTTCCCAGCGCCTCGTCGAGGAACGCCGCCGCGACGACGGGGTCCCGCAGCAGCGCCACCGCCGGCCCCACTTCCTCACCCAGGCCCTTGGGCCTCTCGTCCTGGGGCGCGCGGGCAGCCCCCTGCTCGCCCACCCAAGCGACCAGCACCTCGTGGACCTCCGCCTCGCGGACGTCGTCGTCCGTCTCCATCGCCCCGTCGAGCTCATAGGTCATGCCCGCGACAATCTGAAGCAACGCCATCACGGCGCCTGCCTCGCGCTCGTCGAGGTCGTGGTCCTCACGCATGCGCTGCAGCAGGTCGTCGGCCTTCCAGGCGTCGATGTCGAAATCGTCTGCCCCGATCAGGGAGCCGCTGCTGGTGACCCCGCAGGCTGCGAGCTGTTCGCCCAGGGGGAGTTCCGGACTGCGCAGCAGGCCGGCGTCCGCGGTGCACGCCGTCCACACGGAGTTCTCGATGAGGTGCGGCCGGTCCGGTGAGGCCTGCACCAGGGCGGCCACCGCCTGGCCGGTGGCCGTGCCCAGGGCCTCCTCGACCCGCAGCAGCTCGAGGCCGTCCGGCTCGACCCTGAGCCCGACGATGTCCCCGGCGCCGAGCCCGAGCCCCGCGAGGCGCCCACGCTCGAGCAGGAGCACGCCCGAGTCCTGGGCATGCTCGTCGATCCCCCGGTCATCCAGCTCGTCATCGGGCGGATACACGACGAGGGCGTCCGAGCCGTCGGTGAACCTGTCGTGCGGGGCATCCCCGATCAGGGTCTCCACCGGTGCCAGATCCGGCGTCAGCACGACGACGTCGTGCTTGACCTCGTCCTCGCTGAGCCGATGGGTGAACGTTCGGCCCTCCAACACAGCAGGCAGCCAGACCCACCGGTCGCCGGCGATGGGCATGACCGGTGGATCGGTGTCCATGAGGAGGTCCTCGAACCACTCCTCCTCGTCGCCCAGCGTGTGGCCGGAGGCGAGGAGCTCCTGACGCAGCTCCGCCTCCGCCATCGGTCCGTGCGTGATCAGCAGGTCGCGCGTGGCGGCGAGGAGTTGCTCTGCGGGAGTGGTGGCCATGGCTCAGACCCTATCCCGGGACCGTGGCCGAACTCAGGTCCCTACCCCGCCCCGGGCCGCTGCGTGAGCACCAATCGCCGTCGAAGTGGGCGCCCCCGGCGTGACCACTCTGCATGACGCGGCGTCTCGAAGTCAGCTATCGTGCAGTAATACGGTTCTGCTGTTGTACCGCTGAACGGCGTATCATGGGCGCATGAGCGCACCCACCACACCCCGGTACCTCGGCATCCAGGGCCGAGGCACCATCGCGCTGCCCGCCGACGTCAGACGCCGCCTGCACCTGGACGAGCCGGGCGCGCAACTGGAGATGACCGAGAGGGACGACGGCGTCATCGAACTCCGCGCAGCGCTACCTGTCCCCGCAGATCAGCTCTGGTTCTGGACCGAGCGCTGGCAGGAGCGCGAGCGCGAGGTGGACGAGCACGTCGCCGCGGGCCGCGTGACGCGGCACGAGTCCACCGAGGACTTCCTCGACCACCTTGGCCGCCTCGAGGAACAGTGAGATTCGAGACCACGCCCGCGTTCGACAACGACGTCCGGCGGCTCAAGCGCGAGCATGCCGCGGACTTCCGGGCCATCGTGAAGGAGAGGTTCGCCCCGGCGTGCGATGCCTACGCCGCTGATCCGGCCACGCCGTGGCCGGCCTCCCTGCGCGTGAAATCCGTGCGCGCCGCGCCCGGCATCCTGGAGATGACCTGGTCGTTTGCCAGCCACGACGGGCGGGCCACGTTCGAGTTCGTCACGGTCAACGGCGAACTGCTCTGCCTGTGGCGCCGGGTGGGCGACCACGACGTGTTCAAGCACCCGTAGACAGCGGACGACGCAACCCGGCTCTGGCGTTAGTGAGTGCGCCGATGGAGGGCCTTGTTGGGCCTGATAGGGCCCCGGCCGCCGACGCCCGGAGCGGCTACGCGACGTACCGCCGCAGCACGTCGACCCAGGCCCGGTAACCGGACCCGTTGAGATCGCGCTGGCCTGCTACAACGACGACGTGGCCCTCACCATGCTGTCGGCCGCCCGGGCGCTCGGCTTCACGGTGCCTGAGGATGTCGCGGTGATAGGGATGGACCACACGCCGCTCTCCCACGTCTCGATCCCACCGCTCACCACCATCGAGTACGATCTCGCGGCCGCCGCCCGCTACGCCATCGTCGGACTGCTGCGCTCACTCGGCGCGGGGACCCCCACCGTCACCCCGTCACCGGCCGAGCTCCACCTGGTCGAGGGCGGGACGGTCTGACCCCGTCGGTTGACGTACGGTGACGCATCTGACGACGACTACTCCTTGACGCCTCCGGTGGCCAGCCCGCTCTGCCAGTAGCGCTGCAGGAACAGGAAGGCGATGATCAGGGGCGTGATCGCGACCAGCGACCCGGTGATCACCGTCGAGAACAGCGCCTGAGACCCTGATCCGCCGCTGGCGGCCTGGCTCTGGAAGGCCAGTCCCACAGTGAGGGGGTACAGCTCGGAGCTGGACAGCATGATCAGCGGCAGGAAGTAGTTGTTCCAGGTGGCCACCAGGGCGAAGAGGAAGACGGTGACAAGCCCGGGCCCGAGCAGCCGCAGCCCCACTCTCCAGAAGATCGAGAACTCCCCGGCGCCGTCGACGCGGGCGGCCTCGAGCAGCGAGTCCGGGACAGCGTCCTCCGCGTAGACCTTCATGAGGTAGACGCCGAACGGGCTGACGAGCGACGGGATGATCACCGCCCACGGCGTGTTGGTGAGCCCGAAACCGGCGAACAGGAGGTACGTCGGGAGCGCCAGGGCAGTCATCGGGATCATGATTGCGCCGAGGACGACGGCGAACATCGCGTTCTTGCCCGGGAAGTCGTACTTGGCGAACGAGTAGCCGGCCATGGTCGCAAGCACAGAGGCACCCACTGCGCTCACACCGGCATAGAGCACGGTGTTCCAGATCCACCGCACATAGATTCCGTCGGATTGGGTGAACACGTCCACCAGGTTCGGCCAGAGGTTCATCGCAGTGCCGAACCAGAGGCCGAACGTGGTGAACAGGTCGCCGTTGTCCTTGGTGGAGGAGATGATCAGCCACACGATCGGCAGCAGGAAGTAGGCGGCCAGCGCCCAGAGCATCACGGAGAGGACGGTGGACTTGCGTCGGCTGAAGTGCTGCCGGCGTCGGGGGGCATCGACGGCCCGCTGAGGTTCATCGAGGGTGGTGGTGCTCATCGGCTGCCCGTTCGGTTGGCGCCCAACTGGACGACGTAGGAGATCACTGCAATGAAGAGGCCCAGAGCGAATGCCATCGCCGCGGCGTAGTTCACGTCCTGGTTGATGAACGCCTGGTTGTAGGCGTAGAAGTTCGGCGTGTATGCCAGATCGATCGCCGCGGGATTGAGCACACGCATCAGGCTCGGTTCGGTGAACAGCTGGAAGGTGCCGATCACCGAGAAGATCAGCGTGAGCATGATGGCGCCTCTGATGGCGGGGATCTTGATCCTCAAGGCGGTCTGGAACTGGTTGGCCCCGTCGATGGCAGCCGCCTCGTACAGCTCGGTCGGGATGGAGCGGAGGGCCGCGAACATGATGATCATGTTGTAGCCGACGTACTCCCAGGTGACCACGTTCATCATGGAGCCCAGGATGTTGTCCGGGCTGAGCAGCTCAGGCGAGCCCAGGCCGACGGCGCGCATGGCCTGCGCGATCGGCCCGAAGTCGTCGCCGTAGAGGTAGCCCCACATCAAAGCAGCCACAACGCCCGGAACCGCGTAGGGCATGAACGCGATGAGCCGGACGGCCCGCTGCCCACGGACCAGGCCGCTGTCGAGGGCGAGGGCGATGAACAGCGCCAATCCGAGCATGATCGGCACCTGGACGATCAGGAACAGCCCCATGCGCAGTAGCCCGGTGAGGAAGGCCGGGTCGGTGAAGACTCGGACGTACTGGTCGAGACCGGCGAATGTGACGCCGCCGATGAGGGACGACCGGAACAAAGAGACGTACAGCGCGTATGCCAGCGGCACGAGCAGCATGAGGACGAAGACGATCATGAACGGCGCGACGAGCGCGTACGCGGCGCGGCGACGGTGGCGGGTGACCGCAGTGATCCGCGGCCTCGCCGGCGCGATGGTGGTAGACATGAGAGCTCCCAGGGTGGTGGACAAGAGGGGCGGGGGGACACCGGACAGGAGTCCCCCCGCCGGCTACGTCACTTGGTGACGGTGAAGCCCTGCTGGGCGGCGTAATCGGTGAGGCTCTTCTCCCAGGCTGCGGTCGCGCTCAACAGGTCACCCTTGTCAGAAATGGCCTTTCCGACCGTTTCCACGAACTGTGCATAGGTGAAGTCCATGAACGGCAGCCATCCGAAGTCCGGCGTGACGGTGTCCGAGATGTCGGCGAACAACTGGTTGACGTTCTGCCCCCCGAAGAACTCGGCCTTGGTGTCTGTGAAGCGCGGGTCGGTGAGGGTGGCCTTCGTCGTGGGGAAGAAGAACTGCTTGTTGGCGAACATCAGCGTCGAGTCGATGTCGGTGTTGATCCACTTGGCGAGTTCGTAGGCGGCGATCGGATTCTTCGTGGGCGACATGACGGCGTTCGTCGACCCGCCCCAGTTGCCGGACACGTCGAGGGAGGCGTCCCACTGCGGGATGCGAGTGGCTCGCCACTTCCCAGAGGTCGTGGCCGCCGTCCCCTGCAGGAAGACCGGGCCCCAGGCGGCCGTGAGCCAGTTGGCGTACTTGCCGTTGGCCAGGCCCTGGTACCAGGTGTCGTTCCAAGCGGGATCGAGCGCGACGAGGTCGTTCTGGACCAGGCGCGTCCACATGTCCATCACCTTGACGACGTTCTCGTCGCCCGTGAGGTTGATGCGGACCGACTTGTCGCCGTCGAACCCGAACGGGCGGGCGCCCGCCTGCCAGTAGAAGCTCGAGAACTGTCCCGCCTCGTTCGGCGAGAGGCAGGTGATGTACGCGCCCTTGGAGCGGACGTTCTCGGCTGCTGCCTCGTAGTCGGCCCAGGTCTTGATGGCCTCCCCATCGACACCGGCGGCGTCGAAGAGGTCGGTGCGGTAGAGCGAGCCCAACGGTCCGGAGTCCTGCGGGACGGCCCAGATCTTGCCGTCGAGCGCCACCTGCTTCCACACCCATTCGACGAACTGACTCTCCAACTCGGCCGCGCCGTACGGGGTGAGGTCGAGCAGATTCTTGGTCACGGTGAAGGACTGGATGTGCTGGAACTCCACCTGCGCCACATCGGGGACGCCCTGGCCGGCCTGCAGAACGGTGCGCATCTTCTTGTAGTGATCGGCGCCCTGACCGACGTTCTCGACCTTGACCTTGATCTTCGGATAGGCCTTCTGGAACAGATCGACCTCTGCCTGGATGTCGGGCACCCAGGTCCAGAAGACGAGCTCGGTCTCCGTGTCGAGCGCGGCGGCGCGCTCCTCATCGGTGATGCCTGGGGAAGACGACGACGGCGCCGCGGTCTGGCCTGGCGTGGGCGAGCAGGCGGCGAGGGCGGCGACGCTGCCGACCGCCAGCGATGTCCCCAGAAGGGTGCGACGGGTGAGTGGCATGGGGTACTCCTTGTGTGGTGGTTGGACTACTTGGCGGTGAAGATGAGTGATTGCCAGCTGGTGAGTTCGATCTCGACGCCTGCCTCGGCGCCCAGATCCTGGGTGAGTTCGACCATGTCCGCCGGCGGGGTGACGCGCGCCGTGGTCCCGGACCAGTTGTGGACGAAGTAGTAGCGCACGCCCCGGGCGACCCCCGAGAGCACGGTCACCGAAGGATCCCTGGTCCAGGCTCCGGTGAGCGGAGAGGGAAGGAGGTGGCGCATCAGATCCGCCGCCAGGTCCCGGTTCGGCACCGTCCCGACGTACGTGATCCAGCCCTCGCCATGGGGGGCGGTGGTGACGGTGGGGTACTCGCCGAAGACGGGATGGTCGTAGCGCGCCAGGACCGTCGCCCTGTCGTCCGCGACGACGCCGTCGGCCCAGTGCAGCGCTGCCGCCCCGTCCGACAGGTCCATTCCCTCTCCCCGCACCCCCAGCGGCTCGAGGAGAGTGGTGAACTCGTCATAGCTGACACCTGCAGGTTCACCGACGACGTCGGGAGCGACGGGGACGCGGGCGCGCGCCTCCTCGTCGCCGTAGCCGGTCCGGATGCCGAGGACGAGATGCCCGCCGGCGGCTGCGTAGTCACGCAGGCGCTCCAGCTGCTGCGTGGTCGCGGTGTAGAACCCCGCCGCGACGAGCACCGGGTGCTGGGCCACGAGTTCCTCGACGGACAACCGGTCTGCCTGCTCGGCGTGGAGCACCCGGACCTGGGCGTCGGCATCGCACGCACCGCCATGGAAGGCGTTGACGACGTCGTGGTAGGCCGCCGGGTTCGTCTTGATGAATCCCCCGACCGACCCCGCGACACCGGGCGCGAACGGGGGTTGGAAGGACAGGGCGTACTTCGAGTCTGTGGCGTACAGCAGCGTGACGTCGGCATCCGGGACGTAGCCGTCGAGTCGATCGCCCAGCTTGGCGAGGATCCGGCCCAGCTCAGCGAGCTCCCGGTAGACCCTCCCCGGCCGCTGGCTGTGCGGTAGGACGCCGCCCCAGTAGGTCTCGGTGCCGAAGTGGTTGGTGTGCCAGTGCCAGTACTCGATCATCGCGGCCCCCCGCGCGACGAGAGCCAGGCCGGCCTGCTGGAGCTGGCCCGGGTAGGGCGGGAGATTGAGGCTGGACGATCCGATGGCCTGGGCGTTGGTCTCGGTGACCAGGAACCGCGCCTGCTTGGCGCCGTACGAGCGGTCGGCCAGTTCCAGGAGGCCGTTGGTGCCGGTCCGCATCCAGACGTCGGGGCGTGACAGGCTCTGCGTCCTGGCGAGATGGTCCTGCATGGAGTAGTAGGGGTTGGTGGCCGTGACGTCGAGCCGCTCGTTGAGCTGTCGCTCATCCGCCGCGGGACGGTCCAGCGCGACGCAGGTGGTGACGAACTGCCCTGTCCGGGCGTATTCCCGGACGATGTCCGCCTGCCAACCGATGAACTCTGAGATGCATTCGGCCTGAAAACGACGCCAGGCGAGGTCGTACTGCGGCTGGGCGTTGCCCTCCGGAGTCCACAGCTCGCGCCAGTCGGAGAGTCGGTGGGACCAGTACACCAGGCCCCACTCCCGATTCAGTTGCTCGACGGTGCCGTACCGGTCCTTCAACCACTCGATGAACCGCTCGAAGGTGCCCCTGTTGTGCAGGAGGATGGGCCCGGGCTCGTTGTCCACCTGGAATCCGATGACGGCGGGGTGGTCTGCGTATCGGGCGACGACCTTGCGGATGACTCGCTCCGCGTGGAACCGGAATCCCGGATGGGTGACGTCGACCTCCTGACGAGCGCCCCACGGGTGACGCTGACCGGACGCGGTCTCCCCCGCGATCTCCGGGTAGGCATTAGCCAGCCACGGTGGCACTGCATAGGTGGGCGTGCCGAGGATCACCCCGATGCCGCGGGCGTGAGCGCCGTCCAGCACCGGCTGAAGCCAGTCCAGCTCGAAGACCCCGTTACGCGGCTCCCACGTGGACCACACCGACTCCCCGACGCGGATCACGGTGAAGCCCGCCTCACTCATGAGGTCCAGGTCCCGGTCCAGCGTGTCCCCCGGTTGATACTCCAGGTAGTACGCCGCACCGAACCGGATTCCGCTCGGTTTGTAGATCGACGACGATGTCATGTGCCCGCTCCTTCGCAAGTGTTACCGCTCAAATTTTGAGCGGTAACACTTTGGATGTCAAGGGGCCGGGCGGTGGTTTCTTCAGGAGCGCCTGGGCTGCGCCGTGGACTCCCGGACCACCAGGCGGGCCGGGTAATGGAAGGGCGGCGAAACGAACCCCTCGTCGATCCTGCTCAGGAGGGAGTGGAGCAGGCGGCGGCCCAGGCCCTGCGAGTCGACCTGGATGGTCGTGAGGGGTGGAGTGTAGAACGCGGCATCCGGCACACCGTCGTACCCGACGACGCTCACATCACCGGGAACGCTCAGTCCGTTTCTCCTGAGCCAGTGCATCGCTCCGAGGGCCATTGAGTCGTTCGCCGCCACCACGGCGGTGATCTCTGAGCTCATGATGCCGACGTCGGCGTCGAGGTTCTCCATGGCGTCGAACCCGGACTGCGCCGACCAGTCCCCCTCGCCCTCTGCGACGTTGGTCAGCCCACGGGCGGCTGCCACGGTGCGATACGCCAGCGTCCGACCTAGCGCCGACCGCCACCCGGTGGGGCCCGCGACATGGGCCAGTCTCTGGTGTCCGAGGTCTGCCAGGTGATGAATCAGTGCGCCGAAGGGATGGGAGCCGGAGTCGTCATCGGCCGCCTCAAACTCCACCGGGCACCGGATCGATGCAGCCTTGACCCGCTCCAGCATGGCGTCCGACGGCGCGATCACGACCAGGCCGGCGAGCTGCATCCGGGTGAGGGTGTCCACCGCACCCTCGATCGAGAGGGGATCCTGGCCGTCGATGGCCAGGATGTCGAACATGTAGCCCGCCTCCCGCGCAGCGGCCGCCGCGCCGTTGACGAGCATCTGCGGGGAGCGTTCGTCAAGGTCCGAGGCGAGAGCGCCGATCCGCCTGGAGCGGTTGGTGGCCAGGAGTCGAGCCGACTCGTTGGGACGATAGTCGAGGTCTTCCAACGCCTTGCGCACCCGATCCCGGTTGGCCGGCTTCAGCTGGGCTCCGTTGAGATACCGCGCCACAGTCTGGTGCGACACCCCGGCCACCCTGGCCACGTCGTAGACCGTGGCCGCCTTGGCGCCCACGGTCGAAGTACGAGAGTCAGGCATGCGTCAACTCTATGGCTCCGCGTGGCACGGTTCTGGTTCCCCTAGCGTCATTGGGATCGGTCTGGCTGCGGGGGGCTGCCTCACCGCGCGGTTCGGCGACCCCCTCACTGGACCAGGCGGACGTTGTCTCCCGTGAGGTTGGCGCGGAAGCCGTCGTCCACCACCTCCACGCTCCGCAGGACGACCCCGTCGGGCAGGCCCTCGATGCGGTGCTCGAACGTGATCAGCTCGCGCACCAGACTCCCCAGCAGGTCTGAGATGAATCTGGGCCCACCGATGTCGATGGAGGTCGGCACCATCACGAGCGTGCCGCCCACCACCGTGACCGTCCCGGTGGCGCCGACGGGGAGGCTGCGTCCCAGGGCCTCCACCTCGGTGTCGACGCGCACCTCACCCCCGTCGGCTGCGCTCAGGGTGGCGTTCGGGCCGATCTCAGCGGCCACGACGTGGAACGGGACCGTGGCCGTCAGGTCGAGGTGGCGGGCGACGAGTCCGTTCGGCCCCGAGGTCACGTCGGTGCCGCTGCCGACGACGTCGTAGAGCGGCGTTCCCGCGGCGAAGACCGAGCCGGCGGTCAGCGAGATGTCACCGAGCCAGACCTCGTCCTCGGCGAGGCCGGGAGGAGGGGTGGCCCCGGTGACCGGTCCAGCCGTCGACGAGGCCGACGGGGTGTCGGTCGGCGTGACGGCTGCGCCGTCGACCGGCCGCGTGATCGACAGCCAGAACAGCAGCAGCGCCACGGCCATGATGCTGAGCATTCCGAGGGCGCCGATCGCCCAGTCGAGGGCGCGCGACCGTGGGGGTCGACGCGACGGCGGCGCAGGATAGCCCCCACCATCGGAGTGGACCGGGCCCTGGTCAGGAACTTGCACGGGTTCTCCTCACACGGGTGCGCCTCTCGCGCTGCAGGATGCCGGACGGCCAGCTGCTCACCGGGCCCACCAACGTGATCAGCGACGGCACGAGCAGCGCGCGCACGACGAACACGTCGATCAGGATGCCGACCCCGAGCAGGAAGCCGAGCTCGCGGAACGGTCCCAGCGGGACCAGGGCCAGGAGCCCGAAGCTGGCGGCCAGCGCGAGCCCCGCTGAGGTGATCGCTCTCGTCGACTCCGGGGTCGCGACGAGGAGCGCGTCCTTCAGCGACCGGTTGCGGGCCTCCTGCCAGACGTGCCCGACGGCGAAGATGTTGTAGTCGGACCCGAGCGACAGCAGCAGCACCGAACCGGCGAACGGGACGTAGAACGTCAGGTCGTCCTGCCCGAGGTAGTCCTGGAAGAACAGCACCGACAGGCCCAGCGTCGCCCCGAGCGCGAGCACGCTCGACGCGAGGAGGTAAAGCGGGGCGACCAGCGCCCGCAGGAAGACCACCAGGAGCAGCAGGTTCACGGCCAGCGCGACGAGCCCGATCCGGAGCAGGTCGTTGGTGGTGTCGGCGATGATGCCCGAGGCGAGTGCGGTATCGCCGGCCACGGCTGCGGTGACCTCGCCGAGACCCGCGTCGGCGGCGAGCTGCGGGAGTGCGGCCTCGACGCGTGCGAGCGTCTCGATCGCCGTCGCCTCGAGGGGGGTGCTGTCGAGGATGACGAGGAAGCGGACGGCGTCGCCCGACTCGGCGGTGAAGGCGCCGACGTCGTCAGCGGCGGGGAGGTCGCCGGGGCCGATCACGCCCGCCACCCCGTCTTGAGCCTCCAGGGCCTCGCCGAGCTGGGCGACCTCGTCGGTCTTCTCCCCCACTCCCGGTCCTTCGAACACGATCTCGGTCGGGGAGATGATGCCCGGGGCGAAGCCCTTGCCGGCGGCATCCGCCGCGCGCTGCGCGCTTGTGGTCTCGGGGAGGGACTGGACGAATCCGAGGCCGAGGTCGAGGTTGCGCGCGTGGTACGCGCCGAAGCCCAGGCCGGCCACGCACAGCAGCACCAGGACGAAGGCGGAGCCGCGGTGCGCGACCGCCCGGGTGAGAAGGGAGGGCCGCTCGCGCACCTTCGCGGGTTCGGCGACGAGGGTGCGCGGCCAGAACGCGGCCCGGCCGAGGATGGCGAGCAGCGCCGGGACGAGGGTGATCGCCACCACGAGCCCGGTCAGGACGGTGAGCGCGAGCGCCGGCCCGAACCCGCTGAAGAGTGGGGACTCGGCGACCAGCAGCGACGCCGTCCCCGCCGCGACCGTCACGCCGGCGACGGTGACGATCGGCGTGAACGACGCGGTGGCCAGGCGGGCCGCCTCGAGGCGGTCGTGGCCTTCGCGGAGCCGGGTGCGCAGCCCGGAGAGGTAGAAGATGCAGTAGTCGGTCACGATGCCGAGGAGGAGCGCGACGATGAGCGGCCGCAGGTCGGCCGGGATCGACACGTCCATGACGGTCGCGGCCCACCCGGAGACGCCGAGCGTGACGAACACCGCCGCGCCCACCGAGATCAGAGTCAGGGCCGGCGCCATCAACGAGCCGAACGTGAGCGCCACGATCGTCAGCACCGCCAGGACGGTGGCCACCTCGACGATGTGCACGTAGGAATTGAGGACCAGCCCTTGGGCGGCGCGCGCCGGGATCGAGCCCGTGACGCCCACGTAGGCGTCGGAGGCGTCCGTGAGCTGCTCGGCCGCGAAATCCTCCACCACCTGGGTCTGCTGGAAGAAGTTCAGCGTGGGGTCCGCGAAGACGAAGGTGACCACCGTCGTGTTCGTCTCGCCTGCGCCGGGGAACGCTCCCTCGGCGTTCGGCACCGGGATGGCTCCCAGGAGCTCCGTGTCGTACTTGCCCTGGTTGATGGCGATGCCACGCATGACGGCCTCGGCCTGGACCAATGGGGGCAGCCCCTCGGGGTTGCGCTGCACGATCGCCGCCCGGCTCAGGAGGGGGAATCCGAACAGCTCCATCGAGCGCTGCTCGGCCGCGAAACTCGCGTCGTTGGCCCCCAGGGCTTCGATGTCGTTGGCGGAGCCCTGCATGGGCGGAAGCAGCACGGTCGCCGCGACGGCCGCGGCCACCCATCCGACGACGATGACCCATCTCAGCGCCACGACCACTCGGGCGTAGCCGTACCAGAGTGTCGCCATGAAGCCGCGGCGGGGCTCCGCCTCGACCGGCGCAGGCGCCTCGTTCATGACGTGGCGCTGGGGCTGGGGTTGGCGCCGGAGCTGGGCTCGGGGCTCGCGCTGGGCTCGGGGCTCGCGCTCGGGTCTGCGGTGGCGTCAGGGCTGGCGCTCGGCTCCGCGGAGGGTGACTGACTGGTCTGGGGGTCCCTCCCCGCCTGGGCCAGGCACTCCTCGGATGCCCCGTCGGCCGTCTCGCGGGCGTCCTGCAGACGGTCGAGGGTCTCCTGCAGGGCGCGCGCGTCCTGCGCCTCCGCTCCCCTGGCGAGCTCGTCGACGGCGTCGTCGACCACGAGGTTGTACTCGGCCGCGCGGATGCAGGCGTCGGACACGGCACCCGGCTCCGACGTCGAGTCGTCCGCCGACGGCGACGGCGACGGCGTGGGGCTGGCGCTGATGATCGACTGCGCATCCAGTGGGGTCGCCCACCCGATGCCCAGGAGGAAGACGCCCGCAGCTGTGGCGAGCGCGATCCCCGCCAGGAGCCCGATCAGGAGCATCACCCCACCGCTGAGTGAACTCCCGCGGCGCGAGGTGCTCCGGTGCTCGTCAACTGTCATCGATCCTCCTGGTGCAGGGGGCCGCACCCGGCCCGGCGGGGCACAGCTGTACTGCGATGCTAGTTGTCGGGCGCGCATCGAACGGGCTTTCGTGCAGGTTGAGGACGTCGCGCGGGCTCGGCACCGCACAGCAGCCGTGCTCTCAGGCCCCCTGCGGACTGGAGCCCGGGTTGTTGAGCGTTAAGTGAGGTGCGTGTCCCGACGTGGGATCCAGCAATTCACGCCGCGACATAGACCGGCTCCGCCTCCAGGAGTACGTGTTCACGCAATGCAGGGTGTAGGGCCCTTCGAGCCACCAGATCAACCCTGCGCCTGAACACGACAGCCAACTCGTCCGACAGGTCCTCGATCTCCCAACCCAGGCGCGCACCAGGGGCGAGCGTGTACAACAGGTCGATATCGCTGTCGGCGTCAGCCTGGCCACGCGCAACTGACCCGAACACCTCCAGCGAGGAGATCCCATACCGCTGGCATATGTCGCGCAGCCGTTGACGATCAGGCCCAGCGATCCCCACTGCGACCCCTCCCCTCGAACCAATGCCAACAATTCACGGCGGACGCGGAAGGTCAGGGTGCAACCGGCGCCTAACTGCGGTCACGAAGGCGTTCGGCTAAGGAGTAAATCCGTGGAGCATAGGGACTCGAACCCCTGTCCAAACGCGTTTGACTAGGAGTTTACTGCATAGTGGGCCGCGTCGTGCTACCGATGTGCTACGAACAAGCCCCGCATAGCAGCCTGCGCCCGTTAGGCGTCCACCGGGCCATTCACTACCCGGTCCTTCCACCTCGCGAGCGTGCGTGCAGAACATCGTTCTACATCGGTGCGGCGCCCGGAGGGTGGCGACTCAGCCTTGGGGCGAAGAGCAGGCGCGACTCGGACGCCGCTGGAGGATGGCTGTCGTTGATGTGCCAACCGATAAAGGTCGATATCCTGACCGTTAACTGATACAGTGCTCATGATCGAGACCCTTAAGGAGCTGCCTCATGGTACGTCCGACCTCAGCCCGCACACGCATCGCTGCAGAGACCATCGGCGAGCACCTGCTTGCCTGGCGCAAGCTCCAAGGTTTGACGGCTGCGCAGGTCGCAGAGCGGGCTGGGATCTCACGAGGGACCCTGCGCAAGGTAGAGACCGGCGAGTTGGGCGTCGGCCTTGAGGCCTTCCTAAATGTCACAAAAGTGCTTGGCGTGCTGGACTTGCTTGTTCAGGCAGTCGACCCTTATGAGACGGAGCTCGGGCGCGCGCGCGCAGATCAAGCCCTCCCACAGCGGGTCCGGCCATGACCTCGACCCCAGCCTCGCTCGACGTCAGCACGACAGTCAACGGTGAGCAGGTGTTGGCGGGGACGGCGCATTTCACCCGGCGCCGAGGCACGTTGTCGACAACCTTCAGGTACGCCGACAGTTATCTAGCCAGCCGGGGTGCCTATCCGATCGACCCGGCCCTCAGCCTGTATGCGGGCGCACACGTCAGCGCCGGCCTTCCTGGCGCCTTCTCCGACTGCGCGCCAGATCGATGGGGCAAGAACCTCATCACAAAACGGATGCACGCGCTCGCCGCCCGTGAGAACCGCCCCGCCGTGGGACTCTCGGACGTCGAGTTCCTCATAGGTGTCAGCGACCTGACACGTCAGGGCGCGCTGCGTTTTCAAGCGGGACCGAACGAACCCTTCTTGGACCCCGACCCGGAGGTCCCCAAGCTCGTCGAGCTACCGCGTCTGATGCGCGCCGCTGACAGCGTCGCCCGCGATGGAGGCGCCGACCTCGCAGCGATCAAAGTGCTGCTCGACGCCGGCTCGGGGTCTCTGGGTGGCGCGCGTCCGAAGGCCTCTGTGCGCGACGGCGATCGATTGCTGATTGCGAAGTTCCCTCACCCCGGTGACGAGTGGGACGTCATGGCGTGGGAAAGGACTGCTCTTGACCTCGCCCAGCTCGCCGGAATACGGACCCCTCGCACCAAACTCCTGCGTGTCGACGGGGCCAGCGTGCTGCTCCTTGATCGGTTCGACCGCCAAGGCGCGCTGCGCGTGCCGTACATCAGCGCCATGACACTGCTCGGCGCACGAGACGGAGACGTGCACGACTACACCGAGATTGCGGAGACGCTGGTCGATCACGCCGTCGCACCAAAGGAGGACCTCCGTGAACTTTGGCGTCGGATAGCGTTCTCCATTGCGATCCACAACACTGACGACCACCTGCGCAACCATGGTTTCCTGCGTGCAGGTGCGGGTTGGATCCTGGCACCGGCTTTTGACGTCAATCCCAATCCAGACCCGGGAACCCAGCGTGTCACCGGTATCGGCGGTGCGCGCGCACGGGTCGACGAGGTTGGAGCCCTGCTTCGCTACGCGGACGTCTTCGACATAAACGCCCAACAAGCGCAGTCGGTGCTAGGCGAGGTGGCGAGCGCAATCGAGAGGTGGCGGGAGGTCGCGGCGCGGAACGGCGTCATCTCGACGGAGATGGCACGTTTTCACGCAGCGTTTGACGGGGGGCACAAGGCCTTGGTCCAAGCCATCTCGCACATCTAAGCCACGGTGAAAGGCCGGAGGCACACAACACGGCTCGCTCGTCGTCGATGCTCCTCCCAGTGTTCCCTCTGCTCCTTGTCATCGTCGTCTTCTTCATCATGGTCCTCATCACCATCTTCATGACGCTGATTAGCAAGGCCCGGCCGCCCTCATCAACGCATGGCTCACCACTGCCCCAAGTGCCAGGCGGCCTCGATGTCGGGATGCTGTCCGGGGTACCTGTGCAGTCGCCCTCATCTGCCGCGCTGTGAGCGGTCGGACATGTCGGATCGCTCGGGATGGTACCGGTAGGCGTGCAGGGCATAGGGCTGGCTGCCCGGTGTGGCGAGGACGAGGGTGCCGAACCCCTGATGTGAGACCGACGCGTAGGGCACGCGGTCGAGTGGGGCCGCGACCAGGGCGTCACTGAGGTCGGCGACGATGTCGCGCCACCGCCAGTCGGCCGCCTCGCGGATGAGTTCGAGGCCCCGGTCACTGACGCTCAGGTGGCTGACTTCCAGCCTCGCCTGGTTGTAGTTGGTCGAGAACGCCGATCCGCGGTGCTCGGCGTCCTTGATCATGATGGCGCTGGCGGCCTCGGCGCCGACCCAGAAGCCGGCATACCCCCAGCCCGTGGAGACCTTGAGCTTGCCCGCCATGACCGGTCAGCCACCCCAGGCCCACGTCGAGGGCGCGGGCGTCCACCGGCGGACGGACGACGATGTTGGCATACAGGGCGCGGGTATCCCAGTCGCCGCGCGACCACATCGGTGGTGCCGCGACCCCGGCCCCGGTCAAGCTCCCCTCGATCCCGGCGGCGGTCAGGCGGTTGGCGAGCTGCACGATCCACGGGTTGACTTGCTCGTCCAGTCCCTCAATGAGCAGCATCCAGCCCTGCGGGCCCAGGAACCAGCCACCGTTGTCCGGACCCTCCTCGACAGCGGGCAGGGCGGAGTCCAGGACGGCCCCGTCCGCTGCTTCGTCTTGAGGAGCAGGTAGTTCGTGCCCTCGCCGCCCAGGGCCTCCGCCGTCCGGGCGATCCCCCTCCAGTTCACGTCGACCCTGCCACCATCCTGCCCACGGCGGCTGGCGAGCGCGAACCGAGGCCAACGGCGCATCATCAAACACCGCCCAGCTCAGATAGAGGCAGGCCCAGCCTCGCTGCGGGCGAGAGCGGCTTGCCGATCATCCGGATCTGATGGGTTCTACCGAGTGTCTGGCTGCACTTGGCCCGTGGGTCGATGGGCGCTTGACTGCACCGTGGTCAGTGCCAACTGGCAAGTTGGCTGGCGGCGTCCTGGTAGCCCGTGGCTCCCGACGCGAGCGCGACCACCAGGTCGTAGGCGTCGTCATCTGGTGCGGCCAGCGCGACGTCGTTCAGGCCGTAGAACACGACCACGGCAAGCCACCCCAGCCGCTTGTTCCCATCCACGAGCGCGTGGTTCCTCACCACCGACTCGAGGAGAACCGCGGCCTTGGTGTCCAAGTCCGGGTAGGCGTCGCGGCCGAACACCGTCACGTGCGGCCTGTGGACAGCCGAATCGAGCAGCCCGATGTCGCGAACCGGCCCCACGCCGAGGTCGGCGACCAGCGTCAGGACGTCCTCCAGCGTGAGGTATTCGATCACTGGCCGAGGCGGTCGAGCAGATCTGCGTAGCGCTCACGGGCGGCGGCGGACAGGCGGCGAACCTTGTCCTCGCGGACGTGGCGGGCGGCGGCCTCTCTGATCGCCCGGACCGTCGCTTCCTGCTTGCTCACACCCTCGGCTTCTGCGAGGAGAGCAAGGGCCTTCTCGTCCTCGGGTTCCAATCGCAACGTCATGGCCATGGTGAAATGCTACCACCTTGGTATCACTCGCACACGGCCGCTCTTAGCCCGGTTCCTCACCCCACCAAGGTTCTGTGACCACGACCTCATATTGGGGGGACAGAGCGGCTCGAGTCCGATCAAGCAGCTGCATGCCTTCGAGCAGCCAGTCCGGATCGCCTTCGCCATCGAGGGTGGATATTGCGCTCAGGTAGAGCCGGTGTTCCGCTGTGTGGTGAGCCAGTGTTCCGGTCGGAGGTGAGCCGCTGCGACGGGCCCCTTCCGCGTGACCAGGAGAAGCGCTGCGAGCATCACATCAACATCAGGGCTCACACTCGGGTCGTGGACACGGCGGGCTCGATCAGGTGCAGGAGAGCGAATAGACGGTGCCCCACCACCAGCTCTCGTGATCTCGGACGAGCCATTCCGGCGAGCGTCAAGAATCGGGTCTGGGCTCGCTCACGAGATGCCCACCTAGACCACGCATCTTCGCAACAGGTCGGGTCGAAGATGGTCATCTCGCGCTGTGGAGACGAGGCTCAGCCTCGTCTCCAGGCAGTGTCGGGGCGGCCGGCTTCGGTCGTGCATTAGTCGGCGCGACGGCGAGGACGACCAGTACCGCGCCGATGATCGCGAGCCCAACCCAGCCGAGTGTGTCGAGCCGCTCTCCGACGACCAGTACGGCCAGGACCGTGGCGATGGCCGGCTCGGTCAGCGTCACCGTGGTCGCGGTGCTCGCCGACACCTTCGTCAGGCCGTAACCGAACAGCACGTAGCCGAGGAACATCGGCATCAGCGCCATGTACGCCGCCACCGCGAGGTTCCCGGGACCGTGCAGGATAGTGGCCCCGGTGACGGCGAGGACGGGCATGAGTAGCAGGCCTCCGAGCCCGAACACCGAGCCCATGGATGCGGCGCGGCCGACGCCGGAGCTCATCAGTCGATGCGCGGCCCACGAGTAGACCGCGTAGCTCAGCCCGGCGACGAGGCCGAGCCCGACGCCGGCCACGGTCTGCCAGACCGAGCTGCCGGCAGCGTCCATCTTCGAGGCGCACAGCAGGATGCTGCCCAGCACTCCGAGGCCCGCCGAGAGTAGCCACCACCGGCTGAGGCGGCGGCCGTCGACGACCCGCTCCAGGACGCCCGAGGCGATGGGGGCCGACGCCAGCGACACCACCGACCCGATCGTGACGCCGGCGAGGTGCATCGAGCTGTAGAACGCCAGCGGGTAGACCGCGACCGCGCCGCCGCCGATCAGGACGGTCTGCCACCGTGGCCGCAGCGCCGCGCACTCTGCCCTCAGAGCGGGCACGGCGATGAGGGCCTGCAGCAGCCCGCCGATCCCCAGCGCGGCCGCTCCGATCGCCAGCGGGCTCACCTCGGGGGCGAAGGTCGCCGCGGTGCCGGTGGTGCCCCAGAGCAGCGAGGTGACCGTGATCGCGACGAGCCCCGCGAGCCGGTCGCCCCTCACCGCGCCGAGACCAGTCCGGCGGCGATCGCCTTCGCGCGGACGAGCCGATCCGGCCCTCCCTCCAATCCGGCACGCGACATCGCTCCCTCCAGGAGGAACGAGCAGTGCTCGGCCAGGGCTGCCGCGGCGTCCTCGTCGACCAGCTCGCGCAGGTGCTCGGCCAGGATGGCCTCGACCTGCTCCTTGTGCTTGCGGACCTCGGTCCTGCCGGGTGATCCGACGGGCAGTTCCGCCGCGGCGTTGAGCAGGCCGCATCCGCGGAAGCCGTGGGCGTATCCCAACTCGGCGTGGTCGATGTAGGCCTCGAAGACCGCGAGCACGCCCTCGGCCGGAGTGGTCGCCTCCCCCTCGCGACGCCGGTACAGGCCGAGCCACTCCTCATGGCGAGCGGACAGGTACTCCTCGACCAGCTCCGCCTTGGACGAGAAGTTGTTGTAGAGGCTCATCCGCGCCACGCCCGCGTCCGCGGTGATCGTGTCGATCCCGGTCGCGGCGATGCCGTCCGCGTAGAAGCGCTCCGCCGCTGCCTCCATGATCCGCTGCCGGGCCGCGCCCCGGCGCTGCCCACTGTTCCTGCCGCTCATGGGGGCAGCGTAGATTAGGTAGATCAGTACACCTAATTTAGGCCACGATTGTCTGCAGGTAGCGGAGCAGCACGTGGTCGCCGCTGGCGCGCTCGTTGCCGTAGGCCTGGGCGGTGTCGATGTTGCGGTAGCCGATCCCGACGGCGGCGCGTACGGCTTCTAGGGCCTTGACGTCGTCGATGAACCAGGTGCCTAGCCCCAGCTTGGGAATGGTCACGTCGTTCGTCAATGTGTAGGGCTCGTCCAGGATGGTCATGCTTCAATCCCGTTCTTCGGCAGCTGGCCGTACACCTCGTCGGTGACCGACTCGAGCCATTCGTTGCTCACGTTCTCGCCGGGCGTGATGAAGGCCAGGTGGGAGAACCAGGAATCGGCCTTCGCCCCATGCCAATGCTTCGTCCCGGCGGGCACCCGGACCGCGGATCCGGGCTCCATGCTCATCGCTTCCTCGCCCTCGGCCTGGTACCAGCCCGAGCCCGCGGTGCACAGCAAGACCTGGTCTCCGCCGCCGTCGGTGCCATGGTGGATGTGCCAGTTGTTGCGGCAGCCCGGCTCGAAGGTCACGTTGCTCACCGGGACCGGCCCGTCGACGACCGGGGCGTTGTAGCTCTGCCCGATGAAGTACTGGGCGTAGGCGTCGTTGGTCGGCCCGAGCGGGAATGCCTGGTCGAACGCGATGTCTGTCATGGTGTTCTCCTTCTGTTCGTTCTGGTCGGTCGTTCTGGGGTGGTCGGTTACCACGCGTAGGACTGCGGCGCGACCCCGGGGCCGGGCCAGATTCGGTCCAGTTCCTTCAGCGTCTCGGCGTTTAGGTCCATGTCGAGCGCGTCGACGGCGGCCTCGAGCTGCTCCTTCGTCCGGGAGCCCGCGATGAGCGTGGACACCACCGGCTGGTGCAGCAGCCATGCCTGCGCGACCTCGGCAGGCGTTCGACCCAGTCGGGAGCACAAGGCCTCGTAGGCGTCGAGCTGGTCGGACAGCTCGGTGAACGCATCGCCGATCGCGTTGCGGCGCACGCCCTCGCCGCGCTTCGGCCTGCCGGCGAGCACGCCGCCTCCGAGGGGGCTCCATGGGATCAGCCCGATGCCGAAGTGCTGCAGGGCCGGGATGGCTCCTGCTCGATGGCACGGTTGGCGAGGTTGTAGATGCTCTGCTCCGAGACCAGGCCGAGGAAGTCTCGGTGCTGGGCGGTGAGCTGTGCCGTGGCGACGTCCCAGCCGGCGAAGTTGGAGGAGCCGACGTAGGTGATCTTGCCCTCGGCGACCAGCTGCTCCATGGCCTGCCAGTTCTCCTCGACCGGGGTGGCCCGGTCCACGTGATGCATCTGGTAGAGGGCGATGTGGTCGGTCTGCAGCCGTCGCAGGCTCGCCTCGCAGGCCCGCTTCAGGTGGTAGGCCGACAGCCGGCGGTCGTTCGGCCCGAGCCCCATCGGCTGGTAGGCCCTGGTGGCCAGGACGATCTGTCGCGGCGGCCGGACTTCGTCAACCAGGTCCCGATGATCTCCTCCGAGGTGCCGTATCCCTGGGCCATGTCCGGGGGCTGGGGACCGCCGTAGACGTCGGCGGAGTCGAAGAGGTTCACACCGAGCTCGACGGCCCGGTCCATGATCCCGAACGCCGCTGCCTGGTCGGTGGCGTCGCCGAAGTTCATCGTCCCGAGGCCGATGCGGCTAACGAGCAGGCCAGAGCGGCCCAGGTGCGCGTATTCCATGCGATTCCTTTGCTGTTAGCGGGTGCGGGTGGAAGACGGGTACGGTCAGCCGCCGGACGGGGTCCCGTAGCCGGTGGGTTCCCTCGGGGTGTAGCCGGCTTCGAGCCGTCCGGCTTCCTCGTCGGTGAGTACCAGGTCTGCGGCCGCGGCGGCGTCGGCCAGGTGGTGGGGCTTGGTCGCCCCCACGATGGGCGCGGTCACCTGCGGGTTGCGCATCACCCAGGCGAGGGCGACCTGCGCCATCGGCACGCCCCGCTCGGTGGCGATCTCTTCGACGGCGTCGACGACGGGCTTGTCGCGGTCGCCGTGCTGGTCGAAGAACCGCTCTGCGGCCGGGTCCTCGGCAGAGCGGGTCGTGGTGCCGGCCTGTCCGAACGGTCGGGCCAGGCGGCCCTTGGCCAGCGGGCTCCACGGGATCGACCCGACGCCCTGGTCGGCCAGCAGGGGGAGCATCTCGCGCTCCTCCTCGCGCTGCAGGAGGCTGTACTGGTCCTGCATGGACACGAACTCGGTCCACCCGTTCAGCCGGGCGGTGTACTGCATCTTGGAGAACTGCCAGGCCGACATCGACGACGCACCCAGGTAGCGGGCCTTGCCCGCCTTGACCACGTCGTGCAGCGCCTCCATGGTCTCCTCGACCGGGGTGTCGGGGTCGAAGCGGTGGATCTGGTAGAGGTCGACGTAGTCGGTGCCCAGTCGCTCCAGGGTGCCGTCGATCTGCTCCATGACCGCCTTGCGGGACAGACCCCGCCCGCCGGGGCCGTCGTGCATCGGGAAGAACAGCTTCGAGGCCAGCACGATCTCCTCCCGCGAGGACAGCTTGCGCATCGCCCGGCCGATGATCTTCTCCGACGTGCCGTGGCCGTAGACGTTGGCGGTGTCCCAGAACGTGATCCCCAGGTCCAGGGCCTGCCGCAGCAGCGGCTCGGACGCCTCGTCGTCCAGGGTCCACGGGAACCCGAGGGGATCGTTCGGATCGCCGAAGCTCATGCACCCCAGCACGATCCTGCTGACCTTCAAGCCGCTCGATCCCAGGCGCGTGTACTCCATGCCGTTCTCTCTCTTTCCTCTATCTCGCGGGCAGGGTCCGGGTGCGCGGTTCAGCGCCCGACCAGGCCGAGGTGGAACTCGTTGTAGCGGTCGCCGCGCACGCCTACCCGGGCGGCGAGGGCGTCCAGGTCCGCTTTCTCGTCGGCGGACAGGGCCACCTGGGTCGAGGCGGCGTTCTCCCGGATGCGTTCGGTGCGGCGGGTGCCGGGGATCGGCACGATCCACGGCTGCTGGGCCAGCAGCCAGGCAAGCGCGACCTGACCGGGAGTCGCATCCTTCGCTTCGGCGAGCAGTCGGACGTGGTCGACCAGCGCCTGGTTCGCGGCCCGGTTCTCCTCGCTGAACCGCGGGATGGTCGAGCGGACATCACCCTCGGTGAAGCTGCTAGATGTGTCGACGGTGCCGGTGAGGAAGCCCTTGCCCAGCGGGCTGAACGGCACGAACCCGATGCCCAACTCAGCGAGCGTCGGCAGGACCTCGGACTCCGGGTCGCGGGTCCACAGTGAGTACTCGCTCTGCACCGCGGTGACCGGATGCACGGCGTGAGCCGCGCGGATGGTCGAGGCGGACGCTTCGGACAGGCCGAAGTGCTTGACCTTGCCCTCGGCGACAAGCTCGCCCACGGCACCGGCGACGTCCTCGATCGGCACATCGGGGTCGACGCGGTGCTGGTAGAGCAGGTCGATGACATCGGTCCGCAATCGTTTCAGTGACTGTTCGGCGACGCGGCGGATCTGCTCGGGGCGGCTGTTCAGGCCGACGCTCTTGCCGTTCTGTATGTCCCAGCCGAACTTGGTGGCGATGACGACCTGGTCGCGGATCGGTTCCAGGGCTTCGCCGACGAGCTCCTCGTTGTCGTAGGGGCCGTAGACCTCGGCCGTGTCGAAGAAGGTCACGCCTTCGTCGAGAGCTGAGCGCAGCACCGTGATCATATCGTCGCGGGGGCCGGGGTTGGGACCGTAGCTCTGGGACATGCCCATCGCGCCGAGCCCGACCGCGGAGACCTGAAGGCCTTGTCCGAGTGTTCTGGTGTGCATGGTCACTTCTCCTCGATGGTGGTCGGGTGCCCGTCGACGGGCGATTCCGCGCGGGGCGTGGCGGCGAGGCTGGCCAGCAGCTTCAGCCGCTCCTCGCTGGCCGATCCGGGCTCGGCGGTGTAGATGAGGAACGACAGCCCCGGCTCGGCGGTCAGCTCCATCCCCTCGTAGGTCAGGGTGAGGTCGCCGACCTCGTGGTGGTGGAAGTTCTTGGTGCCCGAGCCGTGGCGGCGCACATTGTGCGCGCCCCACCGCGTGCGGAACGCGTCGGAGCACGTGGACAGCTCCCCGATCAGGTCGTGCAGCGCCTTGTCGCGCGGATCCCGGCCCGCCTCGGTGCGCAGGATCGACACGGTGATGTCCGCGGCCATCTCCCAGGCGGGGTAGAACGCCTTCGCCCGCTCGTCGAGGAAGCAGAACCGGGCCAGGTTCCCCTTCCCCGGGCCATCGAGGACCTCGTCGTAGAAGGCCCGGCCCAGGGCATTCGTCGCCAGGAGGTCCATCCGGCCGTTGCGCACGAACGCAGGTCCGTGGGCGATGACGTCCAGCGCCCGGGTCAGGCTGTCCCGTGCCACCCACTTCTTGGGCCGGCGTTTGCGCACGGGCTGGGCCGCGCCGTTGGCCGACCGGGCGAGGTCGAACAGGTACTCGCGCTCGGCGTCGTCGAGCTGCAGCGCCCGGGCTATCGCCTCGAGGACCGCGTCGGAGACCCCGAACAGGTTGCCCCGCTCGATCTTGGCGTAGTACTCCGGGCTGACGTCGGCGAGCATCGCGACCTCGCTGCGCCTCAGTCCCGCGACGCGGCGGTGCCCGGAGGCGGCCAACCCGGCGTCCTCGGGGCTGATGTTCGCGCGGCGGGACATGAGGAACTCCCGCGCCTCGTTCCTGTTCTCCATGCCTTCAACGGTAATTCGATCAGTGTTCCGGAGGGAGTCTCCGCTGGTACACCCTTCGCTGGAGACTCCCTCGCGGCGCGCATCCGCGCTGTCATAGACAGCATCCGACAAATCGACGATTGAAAGGAAACGATCATGAGCAACGAGGAGCAGACGACCGGCTGGGCCGGCGGGAAGAACGCCTTCGGCGACTTCGCCCCCGGGATGGTCCACTACACCGACGAGGTCCTCTTCGACCAGGTGTGGGAGCGCGAGGGCCTGCCCAAGCGCGACCGCAGCCTGATCACCGTCGCCGCGCTCACGGCGACCGGCAAGATGGACCAGCTGCAGTTTCATCTCGCCTTCGCCCGGCAAAACGGCGTCACCGACGAGGAGCTCAAGGAGGCCCTGCTGCACCTGGCATTCTACTCGGGCTGGCCCAACGGCATGGGCGCGACGACCGTGCTGAAGAGCATCGTCGAGGGCCAGGACTGAGCCATCCGCGCACGACAGCGAGAACGAGCGCCGCCGACCCGTCGGCTGCTTCCGGCCAGCCGACACCAGGCAGAGCGACTTGTCACGCTGGTCGTCTGCACCCTGGCGTTCTTTGCGGCAGGCGTCGCGGTGCTGACCGGCGGCGCGGCGCTGCTCCTGCGCCGGCCACGGAGCCGTCGCGCCGATGAGGACGCCGCGTGCCCCCGGCCACCGCCTTCGGGCGGCCGCGTCCTCCACGCACATCCCGTCCAACGCCCCGAACACACCGACAGAAGGAGAACACCCCAATGAGCACCTGGCCCACCGACGTCATCGAGCAGATCGCCGTCACCGACGACTTCCACATCGCCCCGTACCGAGCCGACGGCAAGACCACCGGGACGCTGACCTGGATCTGGTCGGTTGTCGTCGACGGACGGCTGTTCGTGCGCGCCTACAACGGCCCCGACGGCCGCTGGTACCGGTCCGCCATCGCGCAGCGCGCCGGGATGATCACCGCCGCCGGGCACCAGCACGAGGTCGAGTTCACCCCGATCGAGGACCGGCAGCTGAACGACAGGATCGACGCCGCGTACAACGAGAAGTACGCCGGCAGCCCGTACCTGCCGCCAATGGTCGCCGCCGGCCCCAAGGCCGCCACCGTCGAAGTCATCCCCAGACTCGGTTCGCAGTCCTGAGCAGCCCGCCGAACCGCCCACCGACTGATTGAAGAAGTCCCGTCCAGATGAGATCCAAGCACGCTGCGCTCGTCTCGGTATGCCTATGCCGACCAAGCCCGCTCGTCCAGGTTCATCGCATCCGACCCGACCCTGACCTTCACCCGGTACGGCGACGCCCGCTTCTGCGCCCGCGTCGGCCTTCACCAAGATGCCGAGCGTGACGAGGAGGGCAACTTCCACGAGGTCGAGCCGTACTTCACCGACCTGACGATGTTCGGACCCTCGGCAGAACGGGCGCACGAGACCTACCAGAAGGGCGACTTCATCGCCCAGGGCCAGGTCCGCACGTACACGCAGAACGTCGACGGCGAGCAGGTTGAGCGGGAGCAGTTCCGGGCCAGCACGATCGGCCCGAACGGCAACATCACCCGCTTCAGCATCGACTGCACACCGTGCGAGCGGGAGACCCCGGCCGTCGACGCCACCGCGCGCGAAGGCACCGGCCAGGAGACCCGGGCCGCGGACGCCGAGGCGGTCGAGAAGGAGCCCGCCGACCCGGTGGCGGACGTGCTTGCCCAGCGCGAGTCACAGCTCGCCCCCGAACCTGCCACGGTCCGGGCCGGGCCGGCGCAGGAGCGGGAGGCCGTCGCCCGATGACCACCGGATGGGCCATGCGGGGCGACCAGAAGCCTGTCCGCCCCGCACCGTTCGGTCCGACGTGCCGGTGAGGAGGAGACCGTCATGAACACGACACCGCACGAGCCCGGAGGAACCCGGCGGCAGCGAGACGCCGGGGCGGCGGGGGTGCCCCGGATCTGGAGAGCCTGCCGCCCGGGGTGCGGCAGCAGGTCAAGCGGATGGTCCAGGCCGAGTATGCCAAGGACCTGCGTAACCAGCTCGGCACCATGCCCCGCACCATCAACTGGGATGCCCTGAGCCCGGAGGACCTCGAACAGGAACTCCTCGCGCTGAACGAATGGGTGGACTGGCTCCCGCACACCTACGGGCAGCCGCCGCAGATCATCCCGCCCATGTGGCACCGCCATCCCGAACTGCTCTGGGAGCTTTCCGAGCTGCGACAGCACTGGCTGATCTGCTACGACCAGCGGGCCCGCCCAGCCGACGTTGGACGAGGTGTTAGCCAGGGCCGGCGGGCGTGCCGGTGGATCGCTGCCGCTGGCCGACGCGGTGAGCGCGTTGCGGTCCGATCGTGCTCGTCATTGACGCCAGCGTCCTGGCCGTCGCCCTGCTCGACGACGGCCAGGACGGTGACACAGTGCGAGACAGGCTGCGCGGCGAACAACTCGCCGCGCCCGCACTGATCGATCTTGAAGTGGCGTCGGTGTGGCGCGGCCTGGCCCGCGGCGGGCACCTGGATCCGCGCCGGGTCGGGCTCGCCCTCGACGACCTGCAGGATCTGCCACTCCAGCGCGTCGAGCACACCTCGCTTCTGTTGCGCTGTTGGGAACTGCGCGACAACCTCACGGTCTATGACGCCGCCTACGTTGCCCTCGCCGAAGCACTCCAAGTGCCCCTGCTCACCGGCGACGGGCGCCTCTCGAGATCCGCTGGCCCACGCTGCACCATCGAGGTCATCAAGACCCCTCGCTGACGCCACGGCCACTCCGCGCCGCGGCGACTTCCGGACGCTACGCCTGGACGCGCGAATCCTCGAGGTTGCACTTCATGGGACAGCATCAGGCTGGACCGTGGCCCGGTTAGGCCCGTCCTCCGGCGGACACGTGAAGCGTCCCTCCGCTCCGGCAGATTGACACATATCATCCTGAATGGGACGATATGTGTATGCGAGTGACGGTCTCAGATGCCGCCGGCGAGGCCGGGGTGACCACCCATCAGGTCCGCGCCGCGTTGCGCGACGGCACCCTGCAGGCCCGCCATGCATTCGGCCGCGAACCGGTCCTCGACGACATCGCCGTCATCGCCTGGAAACGCTCACGCTCCCGGGGTCGACGCTGGAGTCACCGCGCCACCCAGGCAGCCCTGGACCTGCTCAGCACCGGTACCACCACCAAGTTCACCGGTTCCGAACTGAGCCGGCTCCGGCGGGTCCTGCGCACCGCCACACCCAACCACCTCGCGTATCTTGCCGGCGGGCTGGGCGGCACTTGGGCCAGGTACCGCGCCCTCGAGACAGTGAGAGGACTCCCCCCGATCGGCCCATCAGCGGCCAGCGACATCATCGGGTTCGATATCGCCGGTCCTCGCAGGGTTTCCTTCGTGGAGGTCGAGGACCTCAACGACTTCGAAACCCGCGCTCTCGTCGCCCCCGACGGAGAAGGGGACCTCGGCGTCGTCGAGCGGCGACCCGACCGGCGAGTCGCCCGCATCCTGCTCGACACCTACCTGCTCGGCGACAGCCGCGAATCATCCGCCGCAGCACAGGCACTCAGCGAGCGCGCACATGACCTCTGACCCGTTCAACCTGCTCGACGAGATCGTCAACGTCCTGCCGCCAGCCCACTGGATGCTGGTCGGCGGGCTGATGGTCCACGCCCACGCCACCCTGGCCGGGGTCGGAATCAACCGCCCCACCCTGGACGCCGACATCGTCGTGGAGGTCATGACCGCCGGCAGTTACTCGGCAGCGGCGAAAGCCATCCAACAACTGGGGTTCGAGCCGCACGATCCCGTCAACCCCGACGCCCCCAGCTACCGTTTCGACCGCGAAGCCGACCGGATCGACCTGATGGTCCAGGACAGGAGAAGGGCTGTGCGGTTCCGGAGGAGGACCGTGTTGCAGGTGCCCGCCTCGGACTCGGCCTTGAAGAACACGCAGAGCTTTGTCCTGCCTTCCGGCTCGACCATCCGCATCCCCACCCTGGCCGGTGCGCTCGCGCTCAAAGGCGCGGCCTGCGCCACCTCATCGCCCAACCCGATCCGCCACGCACAAGACGGCGTCGTCCTACTCGCCTGCGCCGACGCCCTCGGCGTGCCCACCTTCTCCAAGTCACAGACCAAACACATCAACCGGCTTCTCCAGGATCTGAACAACATTGAGGCATGGAGCCTCGCCGGTCCGGCAGAGGTTCGCCGGGCACTGCGCGCGGTGAAAGCCATCCGCCCCGACTGGGACACTCCCGCATTCCTCGCGTCCGGCTAGCGACTCGGCGCCGGGGCTGTTCCCAGTGTCGCTCCGAGCGTCCTGTGTCTTCAGTTCACGCTGCGACGGGGGTTGGAGTGAGTCGTGGGCTCCAGGCCTTTCGTCGTGAGCGTCGATGGGGAGCTCGGCGATTGTGGAGTTCGCTCGCGCCGGAGGCGCGTTCTAAGTTGAGTCCCTGATAATGGTGTAGCCCTGGTGGCCGTGACCGTCGGAGATGACGGCACCGTCCACCGACCCCCATGGTGGTCAGTCAGCGCTAGCCTCAAGGCGAGCGATGAGCTTCGCGAACGCCGCCTCGTCGACAATCGGCACACCGTATGAGCGCGCCTTCGTAGCCTTGCCGCTGAGCGAGTCCGGATCCGCGGCCACGAGGAGCTTCGTCAACCTCGCCAGCCCGGCAGGCTGCAGCCCGACTCCACGCGCACGCGCCTCCCACACTGAGCGTTCCACGCGCATCTCGCCCGTGAACGTAACGCGATCCCCGACCTTCAACGAGATGCCAGAAATGACAAGACCGTCGGCGCCACCGTCGACGGCCGCACCTGCCAAGGCGTCGTCAACGTCGTGCTGCGCCAATCCGAGGCACGCGGCCGCCCGATCCAGTTCTGATCGTTCGTCGGCGCTGAGGATTCCATCCTCAAGCGCGACGGCGGCCATCGCGTGGAGGTACTCCGCGTGGAGCGCCAACACCTGCGGCCTGCTCAAGGCCGAGGACTGCGCCGCCTCCACAAGCTGATCCTGCTCGTGGAGTGACAGGTAGCCGTCGAGCATGGCCATCTCGAGTAGCGCGAGGTATGAGTCGACCCGCGAGTCGGCCGAACGCGGCATCCGCGCGACGATCCGGTCGAGCCACCCGTCGGCCCGTTCCGGCTGGCGATCTGCCCGCACCTTGTAGGTCAGCGTGTGCGCTGCCCGTTGGGGTGCGGGCCAGCGGAAGGCCCGGGCAGCGCTGATCTCGTCCGCCCACATCGGCCGCCCACCACATCGGTCCGGTAGTTGGCGAGGAGTTGCGCCGTGGCGAAGGCGTCCCCCAGGGCGCTGTGCTCCCCGTCGATCTCAATGCCCGCGCTGGCGCAGCAATCGCGCAGGCGGCGGCTCGATCCCGGGAGGAACGCTCCGGACCAGTGCATGGTGCACACCGACGGCGGTGTCCGCTCCCCCACCGCATAGCCCGCGCGCTCCAGCTCCGTCGCCAGGAACCGCATGTCGAAGCTCGCGTTGTGCGCTGTCACGATCCTGCCGGCAACCGCATCGAGTAGCGCCGGAGCGACATCATCGAACGTCGGCGCGCTCAGCACGTCCTTCGCGGTGATTCCGTGGATGCTCGAGGCGCCGACATCCCGTTGGGGATTGACAAGCGTGCTCCACGCGTCGTACACCTCCCCCTCGTGACTGACCTTCACGACGCCGATCTCGACGATCCTGTCGCCGTGGCGCGGGCTGAGTCCCGTGGTTTTGAAGTCAATGACGGTGTAGCCGGCCATTCATCCCCCTTGAGTAGGCGCCATCAACCTAGCCAGGGGCCAACACAGCTCCTGGCCCAGGGTCGCACAACCTGCCCTAGCCTGCCGCGCTCCTACGCCCGGAGGTACAGAAGAGCGTCGTGAAGAGGTCTGCGACCAGCCTCGTCCCCCGGCTCGCCTTCTCCGATTGAGTTGTGTGCTGACGCACGTTGACAGGCGGACGTTCCGGCCCGGGTGCTATGGGCGGCACTTGGGTCTGATACCGCGCCCTCGAGACAGTGAGCGGACTCCCCCGATCGGCCCATCAGCAGCCAGCGACATCATCCGGTTCGACATCGCCGGTCCACGCAAGGTGTCCTTCGTGGAGGTCGAGGACCTCAACGACTTCGAAACCCCCGCCCTAGTCGCCCCCGACGGAGAAGGGGACCTCGGCGTCGTCGAGCGGCGACCCGACCGCATCGTGCCCCACCCTGGACGCCGACATCGTCGTAGAGGTCATGACCGCCGGCAGCTACTCGGCAGCGGCGAAAGCCATCCAACAACTAGGGTTCGAGCCGCACGACCCCGTCAACCCCCACGCCCCGAGCTACCGTTTCGACCGCGAAGCCGACCGGATCGACCTGATGGTCCAGGACAGGAGAAGGGCTGTGCGGTTCCGGAGGAGGACCGTGTTGATGTTCGAGTGCTCTACGCACTCCCTGTCAACTACATCCTCAGGGTGCTACTTGGTTGCGAGCTGCTGGAAGTTGGCGACTGCGGCCTGCGTGATGTCGTCTTCGAAGAACGAATGCCAGACGGAGGGTCCCATGGTGAAGTGGCGGACTCCGGCTTGGGCGAGGCGCAGGACCTGTTCCGGTCGGCGGAGACTCCCTGCGAGCAGCTGGGTGCTGGCGTCGAGCCCGTTCAGAGCAGATTGGATGGCCAGGGCGGACTCCATGCCGTCGCGGCCGGCTGCGTCCATGCGGCCGACGAAGGGGGCAAGGAAGGTCGCGTTTGCGAGCACGACTGGAAGAACCTGTGGGCTGTCGTGGACGGCAGTGACGAGCACCTCACCCTCGCCGGCCAGCTCGCGAGCCGCTTCCACGCCTGCAGACGAGTAGGGGACCTTGACCACCACACGAGGGCTCATCTGACGGAACTGCCGGCCGAGCTCGATCATGTCGAGCGCGCTCTCCCCCCATGCCTGGACAAAGACCCGCTCGGCGCCGGCCGCGGTTGTCCAGCGGATGAGGTCCGGGATGTTGAGCGACGTCAGGCCAGCCTTCTCAAGGATGGCAGGGTTCGTTGTGACCCCGGAGAAGAGGCCTGTGGCGAGGAGTTCCTCGACGTCGGACTGGACTGCGGAATCGATGTAGTAGTGAATGGGCATGTGGGTCTCCTGTTCAATGTGGGGATCGCGAGCGTTGCGTGGAGGGCGAGGGGACAGCTCAGGAATCGGCGCGGGCACGGGTGTCCATGACGACGGCCACGACGATGATCAGGCCCTTCACCACCATCTGCCAGTAGCTGGAGACGTTGAGCAGAGTCAGGCCGTTGCTCAGGACGGCCACCAAGATGCAACCGATCACGGTGCCGCTGATCCTGCCTCGTCCTCCGGCGAGGCTGGTGCCGCCCAGGACGACGGCGGCGATTGCATCGAGTTCTAGGCCGGTTCCCATCGATGGTTGGCCCGAGCCGAGGCGAGCGGTCAGGATGGCGCCGGCGAGACCGCTGAGTACGCCGGTCAGAACGTAGACCCCGCCGACTGTGAGCGCGACTGGCAGTCCTGTCCATCGGGCCGCGATCTCGTTGCCGCCCACTGCGTAGGTGTAGCGGCCGAACTTCGTCTTGCGCAGAATGAGGGCACCGATCGCGACGGTGATGGCCATGATCCAGACGGGGACAGGGATCCCCATGAGGTAGCCGACGCCCATCATGGTGAACGTTGGGTCCTGGGCGGGGATGGGGCTGCCGTTGGTGTAGATGTAGCCGAACCCGCGAAATGCCTGCATGGCTGCGAGGGTGGTGATGAATCCGGCGATCCGGAACCTTGCGGTGACGAAGCCATTCACCGTCCCGGCCAGAAGTCCGACCCCCAGTGCGGCGCCGACGGCGAGAGCCGGGGATCCGGTCTTCGACAGGACGTCGGCTGCCATGACGCCGGAGAAGGCCACGATTGCCCCGACTGACAGGTCGATGCCGCCGCTGATGATGACGAACGTCATGCCGACGGCGACGATCGTGGTGACGGCCATCTGTCTGACCACATTCATCAGATTGGACACGGTGAGGAAGTACTCGCTGGTGAGCGTGAACGCCAGCATCACCACGAGGAGGGCTGCGATCAGCGCGAACTGGCGAAGATGGGCTACCGAGAACCCGCTCGAGGGCTCAGTCACGACGGCGGTGGTCGTGTCTGTGGTGGCGCTCACGCTATTGCTCCCATCGCGTGCCGGAGCAGCGCTTCGTCGTTGAGGTCATGGTTCATTCCTTCGTAGGTGACGGCGCCTTCGCGCATCACGACTACGCGGTCGCTGAGCATCCGGATCTCCTCGCTCTCGGAAGAGATGACGAGGATGGACATGCCTTGGTCGGCGAGCAGTCGGATCTGCTCGTAGATGTCTTGTTTCGCGCCAACGTCGACGCCTTTGGTGGGCTCGTCGAGGATCAGCACAGTGGGATCGAGCGCCAGCCACTTGGCCAGTACGATCTTCTGTTGGTTGCCGCCGCTCAGGCGCCCGGTCTCCTGGTGAGGGCCGCGGGCGACGATGCCGAGGCCCTTGGAGTATCTGGCCCAGAGGTCGGCATCGTCCCTCCTGGATCGGGTCAGCACGGGCCAGCGCCTGAGTCCTGCCAGTTCGAGGTTGCGCAGATTCGACAGCCCGAGCACGAGGCCGCCCACCTTGCGCTCTTCAGGAACGAGGCCGAGCCCGGCCGCGGCGGCCTTGGCCGGGGAGCCCGGTGGCAGAGCCTTGCCGGCCACGGCGACGCTGCCGGACTGATAGTGATCGATCCCGAACACGGCTCGAGCCAGTTCGGTGCGTCCTGCTCCGACGAGCCCGAACAGGCCCACCACCTCACCCCGGTGGAGTGTCAGTGACACTCCGTGCAAGTGAGCGTTGGACAGGTTCTTCACCACAAGGGTCGCAGGGCCTCTGGTCTGCTCGTGGCTTTCATCGACGAGCCGGGCGGAGTATCGCTGCAGATCGCGCCCGATCATCATCCGCACCAGGGCGTCACGATTGATGTCGCCTGTAAGGACGGAGTCGACGTACGCACCGTCGCGCATCACGGTGATGCGGTCGGTGAGGGCGAAGATCTCGTCCATTCGGTGCGAGATGTAGACGATGGCCACGCCCTGCTCACGAAGCCCGCGCAGGATGCCCATGAGGTTGGAGGCCTCGGCGGCGCTCAGAGAAGTGGTGGGTTCGTCGAGGATGATCACGCGAGCGCCGGAGGACAGTGCCCGGGCGATCTCAACGAGTTGCTTCTTGGCTGTCGGCAGGGTCCGGACAAGGGCCGTCGGGCTGACCGTCTCGAGCCCCACCATGGTGAGCGCCTCCCTCGCCTTTCGCCGGGCGTCGGCGTCGTCGATGAGCCCGAATCGCGTCGACTCGCCCCCGAGGGCGATGTTCTCGCTGACGGTCAGGTCATCAAGCAGGATGAGCTCCTGGTGGACGATCGAGATCCCATGTGCACCCGCAGTCTTGGGGTCAAGCGAATGCACGTCCTCCATCTCCCCACTTCGGTGCGCGATACGCAGGGTGCCAGCGTCCCTGGAGTAGACGCCGACGAGGATCTTCATGAGCGTCGACTTCCCAGCCCCGTTGGCGCCCATGAGCGCGTGAATCTCGCCGGCGGCGATCCGAATTGTCCCGTCGCGGAGGACACGCACGCCCGAGAACGACTTCTCGACGCCCGCCATCTCCACCAGGAGCTCCCCAGCCATCATCAGTCCTTCCCTAGACCATCACTCGCTGTCAGAGGCGTAAGCCGCTTCGCGGTCGATGAACTCCTGGACGTTGTCCTTGGTCACGAGTGCGATCGGGGCCGACTCGTGATCTGCAATGTCCTCACCCTGGAGCTTCTCGTGCATCAGCTGTAGCGCGATGTAGCCCATCTGATACGGGTCCTGGGCGATGGTCGCGCGGATTGCCGTGTCGTCGTTGATCGCGCTCAGGAGGTCTGGGGTGGCGTCAACCCCGACGATGAGCAGATCGAGCCCGCGGGCCTGAACTGCGCTCAGTGCACCCATGGCACTGGACTCATTCACCCCGTATACGGCGTCGAGCTCTGGGTTGGCCTCCAGGATGTTCTCCGCGGAGGCGAGGGCAGTCTCACGCTGCATGCCGTCGCCGGCGTTGGCGACCAACTCGATGCCGGGATGCTCCTTGAGCGCCTCAACGAAGCCCTCCTCGCGCTGTGCCGTCGACGTGACGGTGGGCAGGCCGATCAGTGCCACCTTCCCTTCGCCGCCCAGCTCCTCCGCGATGTAGTCGGCGGCATCGCGGCCGATCTGCTTGTTGTCAGATTCGACGAAGGAGGTGACTTCGGCGCCGATGACGTTGATGTCGACGGGGATGACGGGCACGTCCGCGTTGAGCACGTTCTGGACGGCGTTGGTGAGACCCGCAGAGTCCACAGGGTTGACCAGTAGCCCGTCGATGTCCTGCTGGAGCAGGTCCTCGATCTGCTGGACCTGGGTCTCCACCTTGTAGTCGGCGCTCATGACCTTGAGGCTGATGCCCGCCTCCTCGGCGTACTTCTCCGCTCCGCGCTGCATGGCTACGAAGAACGGGTGGACACTCTGGCCGAAGGAGAAGGCGACGGTGTAGTCGCCGTCGCTCGCCGCCGCGGTCTCGGAGGTGGTGGTTGACGAACCGGGGCCTTCGGTGGTGCAGGCCGCGAGGGTGAGGGCCAGAATGCTGGCGCTGAGCAGGGACAGTGTCTTCTTCACAGACATGGGGGTGCACTTCCTCTTCGTTGAACGGTGCTTGGTGGGAGGGGGAGTCGGGGGATGGATGGTGGCCAGGGGGTCAGATGCCGCGAGCCGCCCGAGGCGGGGTGACCCGCTTGCCGAGGACTGCGAAGGATGAGGCCCCGCTGGCGGCGGGGATGTTGTTGGCGAGATCGTTGATGTTGGCGAATGCCAGCGTGCCGAACTTGATGGCCTCCTTGAACGGGGCCGGAATACCAAACTCGTCAGACGTGGTCAGGCGGAGCGACTCCGGCAGGTGCGCGGCGAGGCGCTCCATCAGGAAGCCGTTCCGCACGCCGCCGCCGCTCGCGATCAGTGCCTGCATGCGCCCGAGGTCGGGCACATGGTCCACGATCGAGCGAGTGATCGCGATCGCGGTGAACTCGGTGAAGGTCGCCACCAGGTCCGCGGTGCTGTTCGAAGCGAATCGGTCGAGGGCGGAGTCGGCGTACTTTGAGCCGAAGTCGAGGCGCCAAGCGCTGCGTGGGACTGCGCGCTTGAAGAACTCGTGCTCGACGAGTTCGTCGAGCAGCGGTTGCACGATCGTTCCGGTGCGGGCCAGAGCCCCGTCAGCGTCGTAGGCCTTGCCTTCAAGTCGCTTCATGGTGTGGTCGATCATCACGTTGCCGGGGCCGGTGTCGAACGCCATCATCTTCGAGCGGTCGGCGTCGGCCAACTGGCAGTTGGCGATGCCTCCGATATTGAGCGTGAGGACTGGGCCGACGTCCCGGAACGCGACGAAGTCCAGGTACTGCATCAGCGGAGCGCCCGTGCCACCCAGGGCGTGGTCCACGGGCCTGAACTGCGTGACGACGTAGGTGTTCGTCTCGACCGCGACGACCGAGGGTTCTCCGATCTGCATGCCTGCACCGAAGATGCCTTCGTGCCATCGCTCGACCGTGCCCATTGCGCGCCCCTCCTCGAGGCGGGCGTGGACAGGCGGCTCCTGGTAAATGGTCTGGCCGTCGAAGCCGACCACCGCCACATCCTCACCGCTGAGACCGAGCTCCTGCATGATGCCCTTCGCGGCGTTGGCGTAGACCGCTCCGGCCTCGTAGTTGATCCTCGTCATCTCGAAGAGGCTCACCTCATTCTCGAAGGAGGCCAGCACGCGCTCAGCCACTTCGGCGGGCCACTCGTAGCTCCGCCCTGCCAGGAACGTCGGTTTGGTGGGGTGCCCGTCCTCCGCGAGCTCGATCTCCAGGGCGACAGCGTCCACGCCGTCGAACGACGAGCCGCTGTTGATGCCGATGACTACAGCCATAGTTGTTTCCTCTCCACTTCACTGGGGTTGGGTCGGTTGATAGGGCCGACGCGCATCGCGCGGCCTGAGGGATGAGCTGATGGGTTCAGCGGGGCGGGCAGCCGCAAGACTCCCGCAGGATGAGCGTCGGCTCAGGCATGGGCGCCGACTCGGCGATGGCTCCGTCGTCGCCCGCTGCGAGAATCAGCGCGCCGGCGTGGCGACCGATGTCCCGGGTCTGTTGGTCTACGACAGAAATGGGCGTAGCGAGGGCCGATGCCCAGTCGAACTCGTCAAAACTGATCAGCCCGACGTCTCTCCCCACGACGCGCCCCGCGTCCCGCAGAGCCTTGACCGCCCCGATCAGCAGATGCTCGTTCGACGTATAGAGGGCATCCATCGCGCTTCCTGCCTCAGACGCCAGATACTGACGCATGGCGAGATAAGCCGAGTCGATCGAGTTCGAGCCTTCAACCACGTCGATGGATGCACCGCACTCCTGGGCGGCGATGACGATGCCGCGCTCGCGTCCGAGGCGTGTTGGCCAGCCGGCGTTGTGGCCGAGATAGGCCCAGTGTTGATAGCCGTGTCCATGGAAATGCCGGCCCACCTCGACGCTTATCGTCTCTCCATTGCTCATGGCTGAAGCGAGTTCCGGGAACTCGTCAGGTGGGGTGCAGTCGACGAAGACCACAGGGATACGCCTGTCGAGAAGTCGCTCGAGATTGGACGGCTGGATGCGGTAGCTGAGGATGACCCCCGCCACCCGAAGTTGGAGCATCGTCTCGATGAACTCGTCTTCGCGGGACGTGCTGTAGAGCTCACCGTCGGTCGCATCCGTGGCCAGAGTGTGAAAGCCCGCAGGCCTGACGATGTCCTCAATGCCTGCTACGAGCTTGGCGTAGTAGACGTTCGCGGCGTTGGCCGTGAGAATCCCGACGATCCTCGCGTCCTCGCCACGGAGGAGCTGCGCTGCCCGGTTTGGGACGTATCCAAGACGATCGGCAACGGCCATCACCTTGTCGCGGGTGGCGTCCGACACCCCGTCCAGCCCGTTGAGAGCTCGGGAGGCACTGTAGACGGAGACCTCGGCCTCCTGGGCCACGCGCTTGAGGGTGACGAAACGAGTCATTGCTTCACTGCACTTCCTAATCGTTTAGGTAAAGCCTAGACGCGTCGTCCGCAGCTGTCTAGAGGGAGACCCTAATCGTTTTGGTAACAGTTCTATAACGCTCGCGCGGCTCGGCCCGCGGCTCCAGAGGCCAGCGCCCCGTAGCCGCCTCAAGCGATGCGAACACGAAGCAGGATCCAACCTGTGGACGGCCGACGCAGCCCTCCCCTCAGGTGCATGCGACTGAGGGGCTGGCCCCCCCATAAGACGGTGGAACTGGGGCCGTCAATCAGGCTGCGCGCGTGGCAAGTCGCCGTCCAGGGATGGCCGCCAGCAGTTCACGGGTGTACTCCTGCTGGGGCTGGTGGAAGATCTGTTCGGGCGCGCCGGACTCGACGATCTTGCCAGCCTGCATGACGTGGACCTGGTGAGAGATCATCCGCACGACGGCGAGGTCATGGCTGATGAACAGGTAGGTCAGTCCGAGGCGATTCTGCGCCGTGTGCTGACGACGTTGATGGGCGGAACCGCTTGTCGGCGGTCCCGCCCATCAACGTTCGGGCTGCTCAGAGCCGGGGAGCAGCGCCTACCAGCGCTCCAGGGAAGTACAGACCGGTGATCTTGCCGGCCTCCAGCGCTTCGCGGGTCCGGGTCTCGGCGAGGTCCTTCTCGCGGGCTGCCTTCTCCGGGTCACGACGCAGCGACGCCTTCTGCTCCAGAAGGACCTTCTCGACCGCGCTGTAGGGGACCTGGCGGGGCTGTTCGCCTCGCAATGCCGCTTGGCTGGCGAGCACGCCGGCCGCCTGCCCGATGCCCATGGCCCCGCCTTGGGTGCGCAGGGATCCGTGGGCTTCGTGGGTCGCGGAGATTGCTCGGCCGGCCATCACCAGTCCGTTGACGCGGATGGGGATGAGGGTTCGCATGGGGATGTCGTAGGAGTCTTCCGGGTCTGTCCAGACTCCCCCGCCGCCGTAGCCTTCCTTGCCCCTGAGGTTGTGGATGTCGATGGGGAAGTAGCCGCGCGCGATGACGTCGTCGAACTTCCTGCCGTGGAGGACATCTTCACCGGTGATGGTGTATTCGCCGGTGATGTGTCGCGACTCGCGGATGCCGATCTGGGTTCCGGTGCCGGCGAGGTAGGCGTGTTCGAAGCCGGGGATGTGCTTGACGAGGAACTGAGACAGGCTCATCACCTGGCGGCGGCCGTCGATTTCGCCTTCTGTGAGTGACTCCGCCGACCTGCCGTCGACGCCGGCGATGCGGGTGGAGTTGAAGTGCATCAGCCCTGGGTGGGTGGTGGTGAGGAACAGCAGCGAGTTGCGCCCGAGGTACAGTTCGCCGCTCTCCAGGCCTTGGCCGATGACGTCGAGGAAGCCTTGGCCGACGAAGTGCTCCTGCTGCAGGTCTGGCGAGTAGGGCTGGAGCGCAACCATTTCGGAGGCCCATTCGAAGTTGTCGAGGTGGGTGTCCATGTACTCCTTGAGCCGGTGGGTGTCCACGTTGGCCATGTCGAACATGAGTGTGGAGGGCTGTGAGACGCCCTGCTCGTTGCCGACGGTGTGCTCGGCGCCGGCCATGGCGGCCACGTCACCGTCACCGGTGGCATCGACGACGGCTCGGGCGGTGTAGACGCGTTTGCCGGACTTGTTGGCAACTTCGACTCCGCGGAGGGTGTCGCCGTCGACGACGACGTCGCTGACGAACGAGTGGAAGAGGATGTCGACGCCGGCTTCCTTGAGCATCTGGATGGCGGTCCACTTGTAGTGCTCGCGGTCGTAGAAGCCGAGGTAGGCCCCGCTGCCGTGCGGGTTGGTGCAGCGCAGATGCCCGGTGGAACCGCCTGCCTGACGCATCCGGTCGACGAACTCCTCGGGGATGCCGGCGATCACTCGTTCGTCGCCGAAGTGCATCGGTGAGATCGGGCCCAACCAGGCGGAGGTGGCCATGCCTCCGATGAAGCCGTACTTCTCGATGAGGAGGGTCCTTGCGCCGGCGCGGCCGGCGGCGATCGCGGCCATGTTGCCGGAGGGGCCGCCACCGCACACGATGACGTCGTAGTCGAACTCTGCTGTCTGGTTGCTCACGTGCTGCTGCTCTCTCTGATGCAAGGGGTAGGAGGCGGGGCGGGTGCCGGCGGTCGGATGCACCCGCCCCGCTGGTGCTGGCTGTCTCGGGTCAGCTTCCGTTGAATCCGTCGGCGACCCTCTGCAGGGTTTCGGCGGCGTCAGCGTCTTGGAAGACCACCTGCTGGGCGCCGGTGACTAGGCTGTCGGAGAGTTCCGAGAACTTCTCGGAGACGGGGTTGGGGCGGCCGTACTCGGCGATGTAGTCGAGCCAGGCGTTGAGTTCCTCGGCGTTGGGCAGGGCCTTGACGCCTTCGGACTGGTACACGTCGGCCAGGACGGGCAGCACGCCGGCGGCGGCGAACTTCTCCTGTGATTCTGCGGATGCGTAGTACTGGATGAAGTCCCAGGCTGCTGCCGCGTCGGCGGCGTTGGCGCCGATGGCCAGGGTCTGGCCGGCGATGGGGGTTTCGAGCGGGGTGCCGGCGGTGTCCGAGGGCATGGGGACGGTCTGCAGGTTCTCTCCGATGCCTTCGCCGGTGCGGGCGGCCGCGACGCGGAACGAGCCCTCGATGGCCATGGCGATGGTGCCGGCCTTGACGCCGTTGATGACCTCGTCGGCGCCCATGCTGAGTACCTCCTCACCGAAGGCGCCCTGGTTCTTCCAGTCCACGAACTGCTGCAGGGCGGCCTCACCGGCTTCGTCGGCGAAGGCGGCCTTGCCGTCTTCGAGGACCTCGCCGCCGTTGCCCCAGGTCAACGGGATGAACTTCTCCATGAAACTGGCGCCGAGGCCGGCGTTGGAGAGCCCGACACCCAGCCCGGTCACGCCTGTCTGCTGCAGGGCGGCCGCGACCTCGCCGATCTCGTCGAGGGTGGTCGGGACTTCGAGGCCGGCCTCTTGGAGGAGATCGGCTCGGTACCACAGCAGCCAGGCGCGGATCTCCCACGGCAGGGCCATGATCTCGTCATCGAACGTGGCGCCGTCGATCGGGAAGAGGTAGCCGTCGCCAAGCTCATCCAGTAGCGGCTGCGCGTATTCGGTCATGGGCTGGACGGTGCCGGCGTTGACGTGCATCGGGAGCTGGTTGGAGTAGATGTTGATGATGTCGGGGCCGCCGCCGGTGGGAGTGGCCTTGATCACCTCGGCGTCGATCTTCGCGAAGTTGATCGAGCGGACCGTGACGGTGATGCCGTCGCTTTGAGCGTTGTAGGACTCGACGACGTCGTTGAGTGCCTTGCCTCGGGGGTCGTCGGCGCTGGCCGGGTCGAGGAATGTCCACATTTCGAGGTCCACGGGACCGGCGGCGCCGGACTGGCTCGCACCTGGCTGGGTGGAGTCGGGCGTGGCGTCGGAGCCGCACGCGGTGAGCGCGAGAGCCGAGGCGACCAGGGCGACCGCGGCTGTGCGGAAGATGCCTTGTGTCATGTCAGGGCCTTTCTGGGGGTGGGGGGGTGGTGGTGGAGGGGCTTGGGGTGTGGGATCAACCCTTGGTGGCGCCAGCGGACAGGCCGGCGACGATGCGGCGTTCCATGAGGATGAACACGATGATGATCGGGATCACGGACACGGTGACCGCTGCGGTGAGCTGGCCCCAGACGATGCCGTACTGGGACAGGTAGTTGTAGAGCCCGACGGCGACCAGTCGCTTGTCGTCGGTGGAGATCATCGTGGAGGCGATGAGGAAGTCGTTCCACACGTAGATGAAGGAAATGACGGCAGAGGCCGCCACGCCTGGGACGGCGAGGGGGAAGATCAGCTGCATCATCACCCGGAGGCTGGAGGCGCCGTCGACGCGGCCGGCTTCCTCGATGGAGTCGGGGATGGATTCGAAGAAGCCCTTGAGCATCCAGATGACCGTCGGGATCTGCCAGGCGGTGTAGATGACCACCATGACGCCGTAGGTGTCATAGAGGCCGAGCCTCACGGCCAGGAAGTACAGCGGGACCAGGATGGCGATGCCGGGGATCATGCTGGTCATGAGGATGAGGAACAGGCTGGTGGTCTTGCCGCGGAACTTGAACCGGGCCGCGGCGTAGGCCCCGAAGATGGCGATGATGATCGTCGCGAGCACCGTGATCCCTGCGACCAGCAGCGTGTTGCCGAGGTAGAGCGGGATCTTCGATTCGAACAGCACCAGGCGGTAGTTCTCAAGGGTGATGGTCGAGGGGATCCAGCCGCGGTCGCTCAGCGTTGCGCTCTCCGACTTGAAGGAGGTGCTCAGCCCCCACAGCAGCGGCAGGACCGCGAAGGTGGAGGCTGCCACAAGCGCGACGTAGACCAGCGGGTGTGTGCGTCGGAACCCGCGGCGGCGGGCCGTGGCGCGTGGCCGGGTTGTGGTGTGTTCAGACATTGCGCTCGCTCCTGATGAGGCGGATGTAGGCGGCGCCGAAGATGATGTTGAAGACAAACAGCACGACGCTGTAGGCGGCACCCAAGCCCAGGTTGAAGAACTCGAAGCTCTGCTGGAACGCGGCCAGCGACAGCACCTTCGTACCGTTCAGGGGGCCACCGCCGGTCAGGGTGTAGACCAGCGTGACCATGTTGAAGTAGAGCAGCGTGAGCTGGATCACCACCACGAACAGGGTGGGTTTCATCAACGGAAGGGTGACCTTCATGAAGCGCTGGAACGGGCCGGCGCCGTCGACCTCGGCCGCCTCGCGGAGCTCCTCGGGGATGGTCTGCAGCGAGGCCAGGCAGAGGATGGTGGCCAACGGGTAGCTGATCCACACGTTGACGACGATCAGTAGCAGCATCGCCAGGGTTGGGTTGGCGAGGAAATCGAGGCGCCCGATGCCAGGGATGCTGCCCAGGCCGAGCGGTCCGTAGTCGGGGTTGACCAGCCACTTCCACAGCAGCGCGGCAACCGTCTGTGAAATCACCCATGGCATGAGGATCAGCACCCGGAACACGCGGCGGAACTTCACGGGCTGGTTGAGCAGGCTTGCGAGTGCGAGGCTGAGCGGGACTGCGATCACCAGGGAGCCGATGACGTAGATCAGGGAGCGGCCGACCTCTCCGAGGCCCTCGGGCGAGGTGAATATGCCGACAAAGTGGCTGAGCCCGATGAACTCGCCGATCTCCATGTAGTTGGTCTCGTGGACGCTGAGGTTCAGCGCGTAGGCAATGGGGAAGATCGACACGACCGCGACCACGAGGATCGAGGGAAGGATGAGGCCCCAGGCCAGGCCGACGGGGGACGGTCGCCTACGCCGGTGGCCGGGTGACGGCGTGTCGGTTCGTCGGGGGTGGGTGGCGTGGCCGGATGCGGGGTGGGCGCAACGGCTGCGGGGCCGGGATGGACTGCGGTGGCCATCGGATGTGAGCTCCTTTGCCCGCGTCAGGCGACGCGGCTGGGGTCCTGTGGCGGGGAGATCGCGCTGGCGATCCGCGCGATGAAGGCATCGTCCGGGGCGGGGATCGCCATCCGGCAGTACGCCGAGTCGATGACCCCCTGCTGAACCAGCGCCACCTTCAATGCCGCGATGCTGGGCCCGAGGATCGGCACGAGGCGGGCAACGTCCGCCGCGGCTGCTCGTTCCGCCTCGGCGTCGCCAGCGGCAATCGCGGCCGCCTGGGCGACGAAAGGCCCGGGGATCGCGGACGAGACCCCTGAGACGATCCCGTCGCCTCCAGCAGCCAACACCTGCGGAAGCAGGCCGTCATTGCCGGACAGCACCGTGCGCTTGGACCCCAAGGCTGCGACAAGGTCGCGGAGATAGTCCGTCCCCGCGATCGAGATCTTCGCTCCGGCCAGATCGAACTCCTCGATCAGCGCGGCCGCCTGCGCCGGAGCCATCTGCACGCCGGTGCGATCGGGAAACAGGTACAGGAAGATGCGAGCCTCGGCGGACAACGCCTGCGCTGCGGTGATCTGGCGGCGGACACCGTCGAGGTCCGCGGCCAGATAGAAGGGTGTCAGCACCGACAACTGCTGAACCCCCAGCTCAAGAGCGTCTGCCGTGAGCAGAGCCACCTCGTGCGGCGACGCAGCGCCCACGTGGGCCACGATCCGCTCCGGCGCGCAGACCTCAAGGGCTGTCTCAAGGAGCAGCCTCCGCTCCGGAACCGACAACGCCGGGAACTCGCCCGTGGTGCCGTTGACGAACAACGCGTCGACGCCACCGTCGATGGCATGGGCGAAGATCCGGCGGGAGGACTCCAGGTCAAGGGCGCCTGTGTCGGTGAACGCCGTGACAGCGGCGGTGATGACAAGGGGATGGGTCATGAGAGATCTCCGTTATCAAGTTCGTCGAGCAGCGCCATGCGGGCGAAGGCGCTGACCAGGCGGGAGCGTGAGCCGATGAGGTGCTCGCGAAGGCTGAGGGTGGCGCTCTCGACATCCCCGTCGACCATCTGGCGATGGATCTCGGCGTGCGAGTCGTACGAGGGGCCCAGATCCACGTCCTCGGCAGTGGTCAGCTCGAGCATCACCGCGAACGTGGGCTCGTACTGGCGCCAGATCTTGTGCAAACGGGTGTTGCCGGCGATCTCGTAGAAACTTCCGTGGAAGGCCATATCGGCGTGCGCGAAGCGGAGATGATCGCCCGCCTTGGCTGCAGCCATCATCTCCGACAGCGGACCCTCCGTGCGCTTCCAAGCAGTGGCGGGAGCCACAGATCCGACGCGCAGAGCCATCACCTCGATGGCCTCCCGCACCGTGTAGAGCTCGTCGATGTCCCGGACGCTCAGACCCCGGGCGTAAACCCCGCGACGGCGGCTCTCGACCAGACCCTCAGCCTGCAACTGGACCAGCGCGTCGCGGATCGGGCCGCGGCTCACATTGAAGGACTCCGACAGTTGGGACTCGACGAGATGGGTCCCTGACTCGATCTTCCCCGTGATGATCAACACCCGGAGCTGCTGCAAGACCTGCTCCCCCAACACCTGCTGGCGCGGCGACAACACGCTGCCAGTCAGGCCATCCAGCTCAGCCATGAGCACTCCTCCTAGTTCGCTAACCGTCTACGGTGAACGGTTAACCGTAAACAAATACTGTCATGGCCTGGTCCTGACTGTCAAGGTTCTGCTCCGAGAAGAGCCTGGGGGAGTCCTCACCCGCCGACGATGCCCAAGCCGACCATGCGTCGGCTCCGAGAGCTGCGTGAGCGACGCCTACGCCAGAATGTCGCGAGCGCTGAGGATCTGGGGTCCCAGCCCCCATGCCCGCCACGTGCCGTCTTCAAGTCGCAGCATTGTGAGGAAGACCATGGGCGTGACGAACGAGGCGAACGCTTGAACCGCGGTGGGGGCATCCAGGATCTCTTGGCGGTGCTCGGCGAGTAGCAGCGCCAGGAACCTGTCAGGGTGCTGAACGTACACCCCGTGGGGCTCGACACTGGCCGGGGGGAAGTCCTTCAGGTTGAACGTCAGCAGGACGTCTGCGCCCCCTGCGATGGCCGCGGCCAGCACATGGCGGTCCTTAGGGTCGCACGTGAGCCGGGGAAGTATGTCATCGTAACCGTCCACGGATGCTTCCTCGTCAAAGGCATCCCGCATCGCGGCCACACGCTGTTTCGCCCGATCGGGGGTCATCAGCTTGAGCTTCGGCAGGTTCCGTTCGACCTCATCCAGGATCTCGTCGGACCACAGAGGAGTCAGCAGCCCAGCCTCAGCCAGGGAGAACAGGCACGAAGTCAACCGAATGGGCACCAAGGTGCACGCATCCAGCAGCACGACGGGGCCACTCATCGAGTGCGGATGACCTCGTCAGGAGTGCCGAGATCGGCATCCTGCGCCAGCCTCCCCAAGGCAGCCCGACGCTTCGACGTACGCTCCCGCAGGTACCGATCGACCTCCGATGCTCGAACCTTGCGATGCGTGCCGGCCCCAGCTGCCTCGATAGTCCCTTGATCGATGAGTCGGACGACCGTCATCCGGCTCACGCCCAGGTGATCCGCGACGGCCTGGGTGCTGAGCAAATCGTCAGATGGAAGAACGACCGCCCCCGGGGACGTCTCCAGCACCTCCAGGAGACGCAAGAATGGCTCACGCGCAGACATGTCCTCGACCGCTTCCAAGGCGGCATGCAACTGACGTGCCTGATCCGCAGCCAACATTCCAGTCATGCACCCAGGCTACCGAAACGCCCAAAACGCACAAGGTTGCCGATGCGAGGCCACGGTCACCCGGGTGTGAGCCCTCGGTGATCACGGCGCAGTCCTCGCTTTGGCACTCGCTCATCAGCGGTGTGCGACATGCACCCCAGCGGCGCAGAATCCCTAGTGCCTTCAAGTAGGACTGAGTCCTACCCTGGGCGGAGGAGGTCGACATGAGAACTACGAAGCAGATGAGTGTGACGTTGCCCCACGAGATGGCCGACATGGTCCGCGCCAAGGTGGTCTCCGGCGAGTACGCCTCCGAGAGCGAGGTCATCCGCGAAGGCCTACGGGCCTTGGCGGCACGCGACCGAGCGGTCGACGCCTGGCTTCTGGAGCAGGTTGCTACAGCCTATGACAGGATGCTGACAGACCCGGACGGTGCGCTGTCCGTAGGCGAGGTCCGTGCGCGGCTCGTGTCTCCACGCGGAGGGTCAGCCGATCCTGCTCGGCACCGCATCGGTGGCCCAAGCTCGCGGGCATGACCGGCACCGCGAAGACGGAGGTAGTTCTGCAGCGTGACGGTGGCCAGCGTCTGGTACTCGTCCTCTGCTCCGCTCGACCCGCGACGTACCCATACCGGAAGCCTGCCAGCTACCCCCTGACAGGGAAGTGGCACACACCCTGCACCCAATGGGAGTGCATCCCAATTTGGGACCCGTACTGGTATGATCGGTGACATGACCGTGCAGATCGCGATCCGACTCCCCGACGACATGGTGGCCTTCCTAGACAAGTCCGTGGCCGCCGGCAACGCTCCCAGCCGAGCCGCACTGGTGGCACGTGCCGTCGAGCGCGAGATGCGCCGTCAGGTCGCCGAGCACGACGCCACCATCCTGCGCGAACAGGGCACTGCTGACGAGCTCGACGAGCTGGTCAACTGGTCCGTCGCACACACCAACGTCGAGGACTGACCAGTGCGCGAGATCTGCCTGGTGCGGCTCGACAAGACACGACCAGCAGTCGTTCTGACTCGCGACGCCGCGCGTGCTGCCATGACGAAAGTCACCATCGCGCCGATCACCTCCACGATCAAGGACCTGTCCAGCGAGGTCCCGGTCGGCCCTGCCAACGGCCTCGACCACGACGGCGTGATCTCCCTCGACAACGTCGTCACCGTTCCGAGCAAGCTGCTCGGCCGGACCGTCGGGTTTCTAACCTACGCACAAGAGGCCGAGCTCGCCCGGGCGGTCGTCCTGGCCTACGACCTCGACATCCCGCTGCTCGATTGACGAACCCGAAGAGGTCGCACCGATCACCGAGTGCGGCAGATCCCGATGTTCGGGGCGTCGTCCGACGTGAGCCTGCCTGATGGTTTGGCTCGTCGGCGTGAACCGGCACCCGTGGGAGAGTTGTGCTCGACACAAAGCACAAGCACCGCTGACCCGGGGGGGCACCGTTGAGACTGCAGCTGCCGCACGTCCGGCCGTCTGGGGGTTCCTGTCGTGATCGGTTCGATGGTGACCCTCCGGCGCTGAGCGCCTTCGCGCCGTCTGGTCGATGGCTGGTGAAGCCGGTGGCCTTGGTGGGTGCGCTGAGTGTGCTGGTGCTGACCGCCTGCACAGTGGACGAGCCCCGGGGTCCGAGGGTGAGGGTCACGTCCTCGGCCTCAGGGGCAGCGAGTTCACCGCAGTCGGCTACCCCGGCCGAGACAAGCCCCGAGGACACCGCCATCGTTGTTGTCCCGGTGGAGCCATCTGAGTCATCCGCCGTGACCGCTGAGCCCGGTTGGTCCGAGCGTGTTCCGAACGCGGCGCTGGCTGCGGAGATGGTATGCGAGCCGATCAGCCGCGCGACGCGTCTGAGCCATGAATCACGGTGGGGGCCTGTGGACTGGGAGGAGGCGGTGCAGATCGCGGTGGGTCAAGGCCTGACCGCGGGAATCAACTGGTGGGTCGTCGTGGCCACCACCGACGGCGCCACGGGCCGCGCCCGGCTCACCAACGCCGACAGCCTCGACAACCCTGCGGACGCGGAATGGCTGATCGCATCCGACTCGCAGGCCTCCTACACCGGCGAAAGCACGGCCTCGAATGAGGTCTACTACTGGAAGTACTTCCCCCACGTGAAATGGGATTCTGCCGGCCACGAGCGCCTGTACGCCGCCGTCGCGAAGGGCTTCGAGTGTCTCGACCTCGAGTACCCGGAGCCCGACCCGTCGAACGGCTGACCACCGAGCAGAGCGACCATCCGCGTCCACACTCAGCGACTACCAAGAGGAGCTATCCGGAGGATCATGCCAGTCCTTCGAGCTCGGACGCTGACGTCACGACCCTCGCACACCGCAGCATGAGGATGCGAGCGGAACGCGGCTTCCTGACGCCTGAGTAGCTTCTTCGAGCGACGGAGAGAGCGCCGGGTGCGGGCACGGAGGCTGCGCGAGTTGGGCGACTGTCCCGAGTGTCGGCATCCGTGGCCTGAGCACTCTGGCACCGGCAATGAGATGGCTGGCATGTGTGGCGAGTGCGCCTACGAGTTTGAGCACGAGCAGCGGGAGTCTTCAGGGCCCGGATGCCGCCTTCCCTGCCCACCTGTGGGTTGATTCACCCGTCGCGGCAGTTGAGGGCGGTCGTGCTCGGGGACACCGAAGCCCGAGGCTACGAACACGCGGCAGACATCTGAGCTACCGTGGTAGGAAGTCCGGTAGTAAGCTGGTCGCATGAGTCGGATGAAGTTGAGCGTGAGCCTCTCCGAGAGCGATGTCGCAGCCTTGGACAAGTACGCCCACGCTGCTGGCCTGAAGTCCCGCTCCGCGGCCATCCAGCAGGCGATCAGGCTACTTGGCGACGCAGAACTCCAGACCGCCTACGAAGCAGCCTGGCAGGAGTGGGAGGACTCGGGTAACGCCGACGCTTGGGACTCCGCCGCTGCCGATGGGCTGGCTGATGCTCCGCGGTGAGATCCGGCTGGTCGATCTGGAACCTTCCCGCGCAGGAGAGGCGGACAAGCGTAGGCCGGCAGTCATCGTGAGCAACGACAACGCAAACGCCATCGCAGCCAGGCTGGGTCGTGGCGTCGTCACCGTGGTACCCGTCACCAGCAGCATCGCGAGGGTCTTCCCTTTCCAGGTCCTCCTCTCCGCTCATGAAACAGGCATCCATGTGGATTCGAAAGCCCAAGCTGAACAAGTTCGTTCGGTTTCGGTGGCACGACTCGGTCCCGTCATTGGCCGCATTCCCACCCACCTGATGTCCCAACTCGACGACGCCCTGCGCCTGCACCTCCAACTCTGACCACACGCCCGCAGCGGCATTTAGGGCGGTCGTGCTGGGGTGACCACCAAGCCGACAGGCTCCCCTCGCACACCGCGGCAGATCAGTGTGTTCGGTGGAGCAGGTGCACCTCGGCGTTGTGGCCGCCGCTGTCGAGCTTCGCGTCACAGGTGTACAGCGGTGCATCCAGCGCCTCGGCCAGAGCGAGGTACGCGGCGTCGTGGCTCGTGTACTGATGACGCAACTGCCAGATCCGATCAGCCAATGGCGAGACCTCGTAGCGATTGACGGCGAACGCGAAGTGGTCACGACGAACCTCCTCCGCGACAGCGGGATCTAGTTTGCCGCCCAGAAGCAAGCCCCGCAGCACGGACAACACCTCGACGTCAAGCAGGTGCGGCGCGTGCACGTCGCCGGTCAGAGCATCCAGCAGCTCGTCGGCGACCTCGCTGCCGATCAGCGCCTCGACCATCGCGGAGGCGTCCAGCACGATCACCGACGGCCCGCCCGCACCGCTGCGACGATGTCGTCGGAACTGGGCCCGCTGGAACGGTCCCGCGCCCTGAGCCGAGCAACGATCTGCTCGTTGGTGGGCCGTGTGGCGATCTTGGCCAACTCGGCGGCTAGGTAGGCCGACAACGACATGCCTTGCGCCGCCGCCCGTTCCTTCAAGATAGCGGCGACATCGTCGGAGACGTCACGGATGTACAGGGTCGTCATGACACAATGCTAGCATTCTGCAAGCAGGGCGATCAACCCGACCCACTGTCTCAACGCGGCAGATCAGTGCGTTCGCCTGAGCAACTCTGCACTGGCATGGCGGCCGCCGTTATCGCGCTCGGCGCGCAGCTGGTGGCGGCGGCAGGACGCCTTCGGGGAGGGTCAAGCGGGCGGCGTCGCAGTGTGAAGTGGTGACCCAGGAGGTCAGTGATCGCCTGGAGCTGAACCGCCGCGGGTCAGTAGCCCGATGACTGACACAGCGATCAGAAAGGAGCCCACCAGAGCAACGAAATCGAGAGTTCCGCCCCAGACCAACGACAGGAACTGCAACGGCTGCGAAAGTGTAGGGGCCGTGGTGAAGACGAACCAGTTCGGGACGGCGGTCCCGATCACAGCGAAGAACCCCAACAGACCACCCAGAACAAGGCCACGACGATGCGTACTGGCCACTGGTCCTGGCCAGAACCCCAGGGCGCCGGCGCTGAACACCGCCGCACCCGCGAGCAAGATCCAGAAGACGGCGTGCAGGACGGCGTCCGTCAAAGCCCAGCCGGGTCCACCCTGAAGCAGAGTCCTGGCCACCCATGTGGCGATCGCCGCAACGCCACAAGAGGCGGCCACTACGCCCAAGATGCGCCGAGTAACCACCGTCTTGGCTTGCTCGGCAACTATCGACTTCGACCGCGACTCCATGACAGAACCCTAGAGGCTTTGGGGGTCAGGCCCTCCGGTGAACATGCAGTGCTGGAGGAGCTGACCCTGATCAAAGGATCAAGAGACGTGCGGATCATGGAGGCCGCGCCGTCGCCACCGGCGACCACCTCAGCGCGGCATGAGCAGATGTCGGCTCTGCTGTGGGGGCGAACGGTAGGGTCCGCCGTGCACCACCTCGTCAGCGCAGTAGTAGCTCGCCAAACCAGAGAGTCACCGCAGTGAGAGCAAAGAAGAGCTCATCCCAAAGCGTGACCCGGTTAGCAACCCACCTCAATCTGACCAGCACCCATTTCAGGAGTAGATACAACAATCCGCCGATCATGGCACCCACGACTTGTGCCACCGCCCAGTACATCTCAACATCAGCGAAGAAGACCGTGCCAACGATTCCGACGATCGACGCCAATCCCACGACCGTAAAGGTAACTAACGCCAATGTAGCCCCCACGGGGTCCGCTGAGGGGTCCCGCACCAGATCGCGCACGTCCCGAAACGACGGCGCTGGTGCGCCTAACCACCGACGGACTCACCCAAGAAGCAGCCGCCGCGAGAGGAAGACCACGCCCACCCACCTGCTCTCACGAGACCCTCGCCCGCAAACGAGCTGCTATAGCAGCGGCCCCAAGAACAACTAGTGTCCCACGAGGCCGAGCGTCCACAGGTGAGGTTCACGACCAGTACCGGGTGCGGCAGATCCGAGTGGCTGGGGAGCAAGCAGGTAGCCGTCGGACTTCGCGTCCGGCAGGCTGTGTCCATGCTCGTGAGCTCCGTTGATCCCCGGGACCAGACATGGGAGGTGACCCATCCCCGCTATCGCCTCTACTTCCACGATGCCAACGGTGCGGCAGAGGAACTCGAGATCACTGGAGCCGACGACTCCGAGATTCTCGAGTGGGCAGAGACCGAGCGACGCGGCAGAACCTACGTGCTCTACGTCTGCGCCCCGCCCAACGGTCTGGGCCTGGTCCGACTCCAAGGCAGCGATCCCAACGAGGAATAGAAAGCCCCTGGTCGCGGCAATTGCGGATGTTTCAGAGGTCGCTCAGGAGGCCTCTGAGAGGCGTTGCACGACGTACTGGTTGAGGCTGAGATGCTCTTCGGCAGCTTGGATCGCGAGGCGGCGGTGCAGGCTTTCACCGACACGGAGGTTGAACTTGCCCGAGTAGCTCCGCTCCGACAGCGGTTCGGGGACGGCCTCACCCTCCGCCGCCAAATCGGCCACGGTGTCTGCGACCAAGTCAACCAGCCCCTGCAGGGCCGCTGGCTGGGAGTCGGCGAGCCACGACAGCGAGGGGAACTCGGCGCAGGTGGCGACGAACTCGTCGTCTTCGACCGACCACGTCACCCGGTAGGTATAACGGGACACGTCGGCCGTCTCGGTGAGGGACATCACTTCGCCTCCTTCTTGTCGATCGCGGCCAGCACCTGCCGCACCTGGTACGGCTTGGCCTGGCCGTTGCTGTTCTGGATATTCACCCGGGGATCACCGGGCCAAGGGGTCTTGAACACTGCATGTGATCCGCCGGTTCTGCGGGGCGAACCGAAGTAGTGCTCGCAGACCTTGTGGAGGTCGTCGAAGCGCACGTTCTGTGGATTCTTCCGCATCGCTGCCACGAGCTTGTCTACGGTCGCCACAGAGATATGGTACCGCGGGCAGTACCACCGTCAAGCCCTATGGCGGTCGATCTTCGCCATCCAGATCACACCAGGAGCGCCAGAAGCGGAGTTGCCGGTAAGGCAGGGAGTGCAGTCTGTTGGTGCCAGCCAGCGTGTGTTCCCGAGGTAACGATGCCGACATTCCACGAAGGCTCTCCTCTACGAGGACCGTCCATCCAGTGAGTGCCAAGGCGTGGTCTGGGCTGGTCCCGACTCTGCCTGTCCGCGGCCGAGCCCTGTGTGGCGGCAGTGGAGCCATCCCAGCACGGCGTAGGGTAACCCCCGTCGAGCCGGTTCGTGTGTCCCTTAGCCGCAAGGGAAAAGGTGGGCGAGAAGGCAGTGGTTGAAGGACAAGGTGGTCCCCTTATGTCAGACCCTAGGTCCGCAATCGCGAGCATCGAGGATTGGTGCCGGCCCAGGGCTCCGGAGGAGTGGCAGGACCTCTGGGGAAGGCTGGGCAATGGTCACGGCATTGACCCGTATCGCGAGTACTGGGTCATCTATCGTGGGTGGGGGCCTGAAGGTGTCGATCTGCGTTTCTCCGCTCACGCGGTAGATGTTCGTGAAGACTGGACGGCGTTCAGGGCCCTGTACGACTTGGCCTGCACCTCGGACGAGCGGCTGACCGCTCTGCGTGAGGCAGGTTATGGCTTCCAGATCGTGACGTCGACGGAAAACACCCCTGAAGAGGTCGCGGAGTACAGGCAATGGTTCTCGGAGATCGACCTTGGCGACTCGGAGGCTCAGGCCGAGTACTTGTATCACACGGTTCTGCTCGAAGTTGTTGACATAGACGCTGTTGAGGTGACTGAGGCAGATCTGGTTGAGTTCAGCGGAGAGTTCCCATCCATCAAGGACTGGCGTCGAGCAACACAGTCGCTGTGGATGGTTGACTTCTCAGCGTATCCACGCCCGCTCAAACGGCGAGGTGTCATGGCGGTGAGCTTGGCCATCAACTATGAGCAGCACAACATCCTGCAGCGTGTGCACCGTCATCACAACGCGCACATCCGCGGAACTCACCGGAACGATGGTTGAGCACCTCGTCAGCAAACATGTCCGCTGGAGGACGGGCCTACCTGCCCACGCCCCGCCTAATGCTGTCCCATGAAGTGCAACCTCGCGGATCAGCGCGTTCAGGCATAGCGTCCGGCACGGCGCAGTCGCCGCGGCACGGCAATTGAGCGGATGGGCCGCAGTGCTCGCGACTGTGCTATCCAGCGCCTCACCCTATGGGGCCGAAAACGACGGCACCAAAGATGGCGAGCGGCGCGATCCACAGGGTGAGCGCGAATAGACCGAACGTTATCCACTGGGCGACCAAGGCCAGGCCGCGAATCGTCGCAGGACCCTTCGAGCCGGCGCGCTTGTGGAGTCTCCAGCCGAACCAGCCAGAGAGAGCCAAGGACAACGGCGTAGCGATTGTGAGCCACACGAACGCCCAATCGACGGTCATCGAGCTGGGATCAGAACTTCCGGTCAACCAGAGCCATGCCAGCGCCGCGATCAGGCAGACTTGGGCAGAGGCCACTGTCAGCCTCAGCTGCGTCGACCCCGGCTGCCTGCCCGGCACGTGCGTTGCAGCCATAGTGGCTCTTCACAGAAGGCGGTGGATTTGGGGTCTGAACCCGCCTGCGTCGAGTAGGCAGCGGGCGATGTAGTTGACGATGCTTCTGAAGCCTCTGGCGGTGCCTCGGAGGTGTTCGAGGAGGCCGTTGATCGCTTCGGTGGGGCCGTTGGATGTGCGGGGGTGGTCGAAGAACGCGAGGATGTCGTCGCGGCGTCGATGAAGGGTTTGGCCCAGGACGCGGAGTTCGTCGAGGCCGGCGGGGACTCCTGTCTTGATGGTGTCGATGAGTCGGGTCATGATCTTCTTCCCCTCGGAGGGGTCGTCGGCTTGGTAGGCGTCGATCACGTCCTGGTAGACGCTCCAGGTGGTCTCGAACGCGACGTGACGCTGGTCGGCGAGCACTTTGGCGAGCCGGCGCTGTTGCTTCTCGGTGAGCAGCCCAGCGCGGGTCCGGGCGACCCGACGGATCCCGTAGAGCGGGTCCCCGGAGCGGCCCCGATGCCCGAGGGTCTCTTGCTGGACGCGTTGCCGGCAGCGGTCGAGCTTGTCCCCGACCAGGGCCACGACATGAAAGGGGTCCATCACGGTGGTGACGGTGTCGATCGCTTCGACGGCGGCGGATTTGTAGCCGGTGAAGCCGTCCATCGCGACGATCTCGACCGTGTCCCTGAAGGCCTCAGTTTGGGCTTCGAGCCAGGATTTGAAGGCCTGTTTCGATCTGCCCTCGACCACCGCCAACAACCTCGACGGGCCGCTTCTGGTCCTGGTCGGAGTGAGATCGATGATCACGGTGACGTACTTGTCGCCGTGGCGGGTATGTCGCCAGACGTGCTCATCGACCCCGACCGTGGTGACCCCGTCGAGGCGCTGCGGATGGTCGATGAGCAGGTCGGCGCCGGCGGCGAGGATCGCGTCGCAGGCGGTGTTCCAGGCGACGCCGAGGTTGGCCGCGACCCGTGCGATCGACATTCGGTCGATCACGATGGACTTGACGGCCTGCATGATCGCGTCACGCGACAGTTTCCCCTTCGACGGAGCCGCGGCCCGGATGTCATGGCGCCACACCCTTCGGCACGGGACACAGCGATATCGAGGCACGATCACCTCGAGGATCGTGGGTTTCCAGCCGTAGGGCACATGCGCCAGACGACGCAGCACCGCGTCGTGCCGCACCCCTGGCCCGGCGCACCCCGGACACGGCGACGGCGGTGTGGTGGGGCGGCAGCGCAGCACTGTGTGGTCGGGTTCGACGCGCTGGGCGGTCACGGTCAGCCCGAGACGATCGAGCCGGAAGAACGTATCGAGGCAGGGTGGGGTAGCGTTTCGCACAAGGGCCCTTGGGTTTCAGATGAGGCGTAGACACCTTCATCCTGCCAACCCGAGGGCCCCCTCCTCGACCCAGGGCACCCGGGACGGGATCCTTGACCCGGGTCAGCCGCCGCTCAAACGCGGCCCATCAATCCACTGCCTTCTGTGAAGAGCCGCCATAGTGCTCTTCATTGCCACATGATCTCAGACGTCCGGACATGTCCACTCGCTCATCGGCATGAGAGTGAAGGTTGGAGAGTGAAACGCGAGCACCCCACTCACATTCCTCGCGGATGGCAAACTTCGAGAGCGACGTCGTGGGTAGGCAGAACCCGCCGCCCACGACGGTCGCGATCGATACAGCAACCGCGTCCTGGCTGTGGGCGTGCGGGCCAGGTCTGCTCCGTGGCTTCCCGGCCTACCGCGTCACCCAAGCAGCGTCTTGAGGCCGCCGGCGCTCGCAGTCACGAGATCGTCGAGTTCATCCAGGTCGACCATCACGCGTCGTCCCACGCGGTACCGGATCAAGGAGCCGTCGCTGAAACGCCGCGTCAGGGTCTTGGGGTGGACACGGATGTACTCGGCGGCTTCCTTGAGAGAGGCCCAGCGTCGGGTCCTCACCTCCGGGGTGGGTGTCGAACTGTTGTGGCTCCTCATCATGGCTCCTCTCGATGGTTCTTCTTCAGCTTCGCGACTTCACGCGGTTCGAGTCCGCACAGTGCGGCAGCCTCTGCCGTGGTGACCGTCAGTTCCTCGAGTTCACACAACGCAGCGGCGATTCGGTGTTCGGTCAGGCCGGTGACGCGCTCGCGCTCCAGCAGCGCTGTGGTTGCCTCGAGCACGAGGTCCCGGATCCTGGCTTCGCGCGCCACGTGCTCCTCGCGGCGCTTCTGGAACTGCTCGGCTGCGCGTCGTCTCGCGGCCTGCCGCAGGGTCTGGGACATCGGTGCCTCCTAGGGATGTGACTCAGGTGAGTGACGGTTGGTCTGGATTGCTCGACGCGCACCTGGCCGAGGAAGTCGAAGACCGCGCCGAGAACGCGCCGCCCGAGGTCCGCCTTCGTCGCGCTGCCATGTGCCTTCCGTTCGCCTTCCCGCGTGTCGCATAGCACTAGGAACCCCATCCAGACACCCCCAGCGCGAAACCGTGTCCCACGACCAGCCCAGCAGGCCTCTCCCCGCCGAGGCGGTCGCGCTCGACCATGCGGCCACGCCCGCCCGGGTCTCAGGCCACCACCACCGTCAGGCCCCTGAGGGCTTCATCCTGCTTGGGGCCCACACTCTCGACCCGGCGTGGGAAGACGCGGCTGTAGACCTCAAGCGCCATCCGCGAATCGCTCCACCCCAGCAGAAGCATGACTTCCGCGATCGTGTACCCCTCGCTGAAGAGCCAGGCGGCGTACGAAGCACGCAGATCGTGCAGCGTGATGTGGTCCTCCTTCGGTACCGGAAGCCCCTTCCGCCACAATCGGCGCCGCTCCGCCTCCGGGGTCCGCAACCCCATGTTGGCCAGCGCCCGGTTGTGCCGGCGATCGGCCTCGGCCGGCCCCATCGGTTTGCCATCCGCGACGGTGAACACCAGCTGCTCCGGCGACCGTGGGTGCAACGCCAGGTGATCCCGCAGGATCGTCACCAAGGTCGTCGACATGGGCAGCGAGCGGATGCCGGCCGCGGTCTTGGGAGCCTTCACCCCCACGCGGTAGGCGTTGCCGTCCTTGCCATGCTCGATCGCCTGGCGCACGAAGATCCGCCGCCCCTCGAGGTCGAGGTCCATCCGGCGCAGACCCCGGACCTCACCCGATCTCAGCCCGCCCAACGCAACCGTGGCCAACATCGCCACATGCTGAGGCTCGGCGGCCTGCAGATAGCGGCGCACATCGTCCAGGTCGAACACGTGCCGCTGCTCCATCGCCTTCGTCTTCCGCGGGATGCCAACCCCGGCGGCTGGGTTCTTGTCGATCCATCCCCAATGCGTAGCCTTGGCCAGCAGCTCGCTGAACAAGGCCACCGACGACCGGTCGCGGCGCCGCTCAGCACCCAACGGACCCTGACGCCACTGCCACACGTCGTCGTGGGTGATGGCCTTCACGTCACGATCGGTCCCCCAGTGGGGGACGATGCGCAGCCGCCAATCCTGCTCATACGCGGTGAGGGTGGACAGCGCCAACGGCCGCGGGCGCTGAGCCAGGAACCGGTCGTAAGTCTCCTGGAGGGTACGCACCTTCGGCCGTCGGGCCTCAACCTCTTCGGGCGAGAGCCACTCCCCTCGCTCAATGGCGCGCTCCTGGACTCCCAGCCAGTGCTCCGCATCGCTCTTGTGAGTGAACGTCGTCGGCGCAACCACCCTCCTGCCCGGATCGTCCGGATGCGTGAAGCTCGCCTGATACCGCTTGCTCGGCAGGCGTCGGATGTATCCAAACCGTCTCATGAGAGTAGGAACCCCGACAGACCGCCGCTGGCGCGTGCGATGAACGTGCGATCTGAAAGCTCTGTTTTGTCCCTCTGGGGGCACTCGGGTCCATGGTGAAACATACAAACTCCCTAGTCAAGGGCGTTTGACCAGGGAGTTCTGCTGTGGAGCATAGGGGACTCGAACCCCTAACTTCCACCTTGCAAAGGTGGCACTCTACCAATTGAGTTAATGCCCCGAATCGACGGCAAGTATAGGGCAGGGCGCGCCGGAGCCACCAACGGACGGCGGGTGGGCTGTCCAGTGTCGGTTCTTGCCGCGTCTGCCCGGGCAGAACCGACACTGGAGTTCGTCGTGGCGCTGAGCGGGCCCACCGGCGCCCCCGTGTCCTAATCTCGGGCGCGTGAGCATGTCCGACGCCCTCTACTCCAAGCTCGTCCGCCGCGACCCCGCCGCTGAGGCGGCCCTCCCGGGGGCGGGTGGCGGCAACGTCGCGCGCAATGGCCTGCGGCTGGTCACGTCGGGGGCGCTCCAGTCCTCGGGCGACCAGACGGTCAACGCCTCCACCGTCCTGCCCTGGCTGCTGCACGCGATGGGCGCGCCCGCGGCGCTGATCGGCCTGCTGGTCCCCATCCGGGAGTCCGGCTCGATGCTCCCCCAGGCGTTCCTCACGCCGATCGTCGTGAAGTTCCGCCGTCGCACGCCGGTTCTGGTGGTCGGCAGCCTGATCCAGGCGGCCGCCGTCGCGGTGATGGCCGTGACGGCCGCCGTCGGATCCGGCGTGGTCGGCGGTGTGGCGATCGTCGCGGCCCTGGCGGTGTTCTCCGCCGGGCGCTGCCTCACCTCCATCGCCTCCAAGGACGTGCAGGGCCGCGTCGTGCCGAAGGGCGAGCGCGGGCAGATCAACGGCCTCAGCACGACGGCGGCGGGCCTCGTCGCCATCACACTGGGCCTCGGCATCCGGCTGCTCGGCGGCGAGGATCTCTCCCCCGGCCAGATCGCGTGGCTGCTGGCGGGCGGGGCCGCGTTATGGGTGGCCACCGCCGTCGTGCAGGCGGGTATCCGCGAGCCCGAGGAGGACGTGAAGGACGACGACGCCGACGGATCCGCGCGCGGCGTGCTGCGCCTCCTCCGCGACGACAAGGAGTTCCGCAGCTTCGTCACCACCCGCAGCTTCCTGCTCGTCTCCGCCTTGAGCCCGCCGTTCGTCGTGACGCTGGCCGCCACCTCGGGGGCAACCGGGCTCTCGGGCCTGGGCGGGTTCGTCATCGCCTCCGGCGTGGCCTCGCTTATCGGCGGACGCATCTTCGGCCGATGGGCGGACCGGTCCAGCCGTCGGCTCATGGCCTTCGGCGGCGCCGCGGCCTCCACCGTCGTCCTGGTCCTCGTGGCCCTCGTCTCCGTGCCCGGCTTCGACGGCTCCACGACGGCGGGCGCGGTCACGCTGATCGGCGGCTACTTCCTGCTCACCCTGCTGCACACCGGGGTCCGCGTCGGCCGCAAGACCTACGTCATCGACATGGCCGACGGCGACCTCCGCACGGTCTACGTGGCGGTGTCGAACACGGCGATGGGCATCTTCCTGCTCATCGTGGGAGGAATCAGCTCGCTGCTGGCCCTGGCCGGCGTGGCGTGGGCTCTGCTGTTCCTCGCCGGCCTCGGCATCCTGGGCGCGGTGTGGGGGTGGCGCCTGCCTGAGGTGTCGCGGGGCCGGTAAGTCTGCACGTCCATGTCACCCCACCTGCACGTTCGTGCATGTCCTGGCCTAGACTGTCCTGACAGGCGGTAACGACACGACGAGGTGTCCCCAAGGAGGACGAGTGGTCACCAAGACGAGCGATTCGCTGCTCACCGTAGCCCGGATGTACTACGTCCAATCCGAGACCATGGACGCCATCGCGCACCACATGGGGGTCTCGCGCTCGACGGTGTCGCGGCTGCTGAAGGAGGCCCGCGACCGCGGCCTGGTGCGCGTGAGCATCGTGGACCCGGACCGCCCGCTCAACCGGATGGCCGAGCTGTTCGAGAAGTACTTCAACGTCCAGGCCCACCTCGTGCACGTCCGCCCCGGCGCGAGCAGCATCTTCCGGCTGGACCAGGTGGCCCGCATGGCTGCCGGCATCCTCGGCAACGCCGTCCACGACGGCGACGTGGTGGGCATCGCCTGGGGCACCACCGTCTCGGCCATCGCCACCCACCTCCGCCCGAGGGACCTCAGCGGCGTGACGGTCATCGGCCTCAACGGCGGAGCCAACCACCAGACCACCGGCCTGCCGTACGTGGGCAGCATCCTGCACAAGTTCGCCCAGGCGTTCGGCGGTCAGGAGCAGCTCCTGGCCTTGCCCGCCTTCTTCGACGACCCGGCCACCAAGGAGGCCATGTGGCGCGAGCAGAGCACCCGCCACATCCTGGCCGTGCGGGCGAACTGCCGCGTCGCCCTGTTCGGGGTGGGCGGGCTGCACTCGGAGCTGCAGAGCCACGTCTACTCGTCGAACTACCTGAGCGAGGCGGACCTCAAGCAGCTCCGCGACTCCAAGGTGGTGGGCGACGTGTGCACGGTCATGCTGCGCGAGGACGGCAGCTACCGCGACCTCGAGATCAACAAGCGCGCCACCGGCATGACCCCCGCGGAGCTGCAGGGCGTGCCGCGGCGGATCTGCGTGGTGAGCGGGCTGTCCAAGACGGCCTCGGTGCTGGGCGCGCTGCGCGCCGGGGTGGCCACGGATCTGGTGATCGACGCCGAGACCGCCCGCGCCGTCCTCAACCGGATGAAACCCGGGATGCGCCTCCAGTAGCCCGCGGCTGACACCCTCCCCGGGGTTCACTTAGGCTTGCCCCCATGTCTGAATTCATCGTCACCGAGGTGCAGGACGGGATCGCCCGCATCACGCTGGACCGCCCGCGCGCGATCAACGCCCTCACCGAGGACATGTTCACCGCGATGTACGAGGCGCTGACCGCCTGGCACGACGACGACGCGGTGACCGCCGTCGAGCTCGCCGGCAACGGCGACCGCGGGTTCTGCGCCGGGGCCGACGTGCGCGCCCTGGCCCAGGTGGTGCGCGACGGCGGCCCGTTCCTGCGCTACCTGGAGACCGAGTATGCGCTCGACATCATGTTCGCCAACTACCCCAAGCCGGTCACCTCCCTCCTCCGCGGCATCGCGATGGGCGGCGGGCTCGGCATCGGCGGGCACGTGGACCGCCGCATCGTCTACGCCGACACGGTCATGGCCATGCCGGAGACCAAGATCGGCTTCTTCCCCGACGCGGGCGTCATGTACGAACTCTCCCGGGCGGGCGCGGTGGGCAAGCACGTGGCCCTCACGGCGGCCACCTTCACCGGCGGCGACGCCCTCCTCATGGGGCTCGCCGACGAGTCGGCCGACGGCGACCTCCCGGCCCCGCTGTTCGAGGAGTCCGCGGCCTGGATCCACGAGTGCTACGCCTCGGACGACGTGCTGGAGATCGTCGCCGCGCTCGAGAACCATCCGGCCGAGGATGCCCGGGCCGCGGCCCGCGAGCTGCGGGCCCGGAGCCCGTTCGGCGTCCACGTTGCGATGCGCGCGCTCGTGAGGGCCCGCCGCCTGCACCTCGCGGAGGTGCTCGCCCAGGACCTGCGGCTGGCCGAGACGGTCATCCCGTCGGGTGACTTCGTCGAGGGCGTGCGCGCCCTGCTGATCGACAAGGACAACACCCCCGTGTGGCGGCACGCCTCGCTCGAGGACGTGCCCGCCGACGAGGTGGACCGGGTCTTCGCGTACTGACCGCTCTGGTGTCAGAGCCCGGTGTCGGTCCACCGGGCGCCAGGGGCATCGAAGCGGCGGGGGCACTCCGCGCCGCTCAGGGTCACCAGCTGTCGGAACCCGCGCGCCGGCTCAGCCGGGCCGCTTGAACGCCATCGCGACGTTGACCAGCACGATGCCCACCCACACCATGAGCATCGCCGCGAAGCCGAACTGGCCCGTGATCGCGGTCAGCGGGATGGCCAGCACCAGCGACACGATGGCCAGCGCTAGCCGGCTCCCCTGCCCCTGCTTGTCCGCCACCCCGCGCTCCTTCGAGGCGGCGAGCTCCGCCTCGTAGCGGCGCCGCACCGTCGCCTCGACCTTCGCGGCCAGCGAGTCCACCAGCGCCGGCTCGATCTCCGCGCCCATCTCCCGCCGCACCTCGAGCGCGGCGTGGAGCTCCTCGCGGGACAACTCCTCACTCATGAGGCGAAGGCTACTCCGCGACACCCCGCCGCGACACCGTATCCCCCCGGGGGTATAGTTGAGGGCCCGTAGCCCCGCCACGCAGGCGACTCATGGGCATCGACGGGAACGCATTACCATGGGGGCGGCTCACCGCCCCCGCGAAGGAGAACCATGCCCACCGTGCACGACGTCATCATCATCGGCTCCGGCCCCGCCGGCTACACCGCGGCCATCTACGCCGCGCGCGCGAACCTCAAGCCGGTGGTGTTCGAGGGCTCCTTCGAAGGCGGCGGCGCGCTGATGAACACCACCGAGGTGGAGAACTACCCCGGCTTTGCCGAGGGCATCATGGGCCCGGACCTCATGGACCAGATGCGTAGGCAGGCCGAGCGCTTCGGCGCGACCCTCATCACCGACGACGCCACCGCCGTCGACCTCACCGGCGCGATCAAGGTGGTCAAGGACTCCGACGACGTGGAGTACCACGCCAAGTCCGTCATCCTCGCCATGGGGTCGGGCTACCGCAAGCTGGGCCTGCCGGACGAGGAGCGCCTCTCCGGCCGCGGCGTGTCCTGGTGCGCCACCTGCGACGGCGCCTTCTTCCGCGACAAGCCCATCGCCGTGATCGGCGGCGGTGACTCCGCCGTCGAGGAGGCCACGTTCCTCAGCCGGTTCGGCTCCAAGGTGGTCATCGTGCACCGTCGCGACGAGCTGCGCGCCTCCAAGATCATGGTGGACCGCGCCATGCGTGACCCGAAGATCGAGTTCGCCTGGAACTCGGTGGTGGAGACCATCAACGGCGCGAAGTCCGTCGAGTCCATCACGCTCAAGGACACCCACACCGGCGAGCTGCGCGACCTCGACGTGCAGGGCGTGTTCATCGCCATCGGCCACGACCCCCGCTCGGCCCTCGTCAAGGACCAGGTGCACACCGACGCCGAGGGCTACGTGCTGGTCGAGGGCCGCTCCACCGCCACCAACCTGCCGGGGGTGTTCGCCTGCGGTGACCTCGTCGATCACACCTACCGCCAGGCCATCACGGCCGCCGGCACCGGGTGCTCCGCGGCGCTGGACGCCGAGAAGTACCTGCAGGCGCTCGAGGACTGAAAACACGGGCCACCCACGCACGAACGCATAAACTGACGTGACCGAGCTTTCAACCGAGAGGCAGCACCATGGCAGTCATGGACGTGACCGAGAAGACCTTCGTCGACGAGGTCCTGATGGCCGATGGGCTCGTAGTGGTCGACTACTGGGCGGACTGGTGCGCGCCGTGCAAGCAGATGTCGCCGATCATCGACGAGCTCTCGTCGGAATTTGGCGCGGTGAAGTTCGTGAAGGTGGACACCAATACCAACCCCAACCTCGCCGCGGAGCAGGGGGTGCTGAGCCTGCCCACGCTCCAGTTCTTCCAGGGCGGACGCGTGGCGAAGTCCCTGTCGGGCGGCAAGACCAAGGGCGCCCTGAAGAAGGCCATCAACGAGCTGCTCTGATGAGCACGCCTTCGCCGGAGGACCCCGGCACCTGGACGGCGGTTCCCGCCGGGCAGGCCGATGCCCAGCCGTCGGCCCCGGCCTGGTCACGCTTCCTGGGCCCCGCCGTCGCGGCCGCCCTGGTGGTGACCGGCGGGCTGATCGGCGCCGGGCTGGGCGGACTCGGCGGAGGGTCGGAGCCGGAGCCCGAGCCCTCCCCCACGCTGTCCATGGATCCTCCGGTGCAGGTGGGCGAGTTCGTGCGCGGCGAGGTGACCGAGAGCACCGGGCCTGCCCCCGAGAACCAGCGGATCGTGCGGGCGGACTACTCCGACGGCGCTGACAAGGTGATCTTCGTGATGACGTGGCCGGAGGAGGACCTCCCCACCTTCGTCGCCGACGCCGGTGTGCAGAGTGCCGCCGACGCGGCGGCAGGGACCCTCTGCGGCACCTCCGTCGACACCACGTTCCCCGCGTGCGGCCGGATCAAGGAGGAGACGGGCCTCCTCCTGCTGGCCGTGACCGAACAGACCGAGTCCTCGGTCCTCGAGCTCCTCGGCAGCTTCGACGCCGCCGTCACCCCCTGAGGGCAACCACTGGTCCATCACCTGCCCGCGGCATCGCATCGGGCGATAGTGGCGCCCCTCCATCTGGATATGGACCGTGGGCGGCCGTGCGGTCCTTGCGGCACGGGATAGGGTGAGCGGAGCAACTCCCACGCGCGGGCGCGCCGTCGACGGCGATGCGCCCCGGACGGCAAGGTAAACGACAGTGACCGAACACTCCCGGCACGACACCCGGCTCGACCGGTTCGTCGACAGCTACTCACAGCGCACCAACGGCATGCGGGTCTCCGCCGTCCGAGCCCTGTTCGCCGTAGCCAACCGGCCGGAGATCGTCTCGCTCGCCGGCGGGATGCCCAACATCAAGGACCTGCCGCTCACCGAGATCGCCGCCTCGCTGTCCACCATGATCCAGACCAACGGCACCCAGGTGATGCAGTACGGCTCCGGTCAGGGTGAGCCGGTGCTGAGGGAGCAGATCCTCGACGTGATGGCGCTGGAGGGGATCACCGCGCACGCCGACGATGTGGTGATCACCGCGGGCTCGCAGCAGGGCCTGGACCTGGTCACGCGCATCTTCTGTGACCCTGGGGACGTGGTGCTGGCGGAGTCGCCGTCGTACGTGGGCGCGCTGGGCACCTTCCTCAGCTACCAGACCGAGGTGGTGCACGTCTCCTCGGACGACCAGGGGCTGGATCCCGTCGCCCTGCGTGAGACGGTGGGCCGCCTCCGGAAGGCCGGCAAGCGGATCAAGTTCCTCTACACGATCCCCAACTTCAACAACCCTTCGGGCACCACGCAGCCGTGGCAGCGCCGTCTCGACATCCTGGCCGCGTGCGCCGCCGAGGGGATCCTGGTCGTGGAGGACAATCCGTACGGGCTGCTCACCCTCGACGCCGATCCCATCCCGGCGATGCGCTCGGTGGACGCGGACGTGATCTACCTGGGCTCGTTCTCCAAGACGTTCGCGCCCGGCTTCCGTGTGGGCTGGGTGCTGGCCCCGCACGCGGTCCGCGAGAAGCTGGTGCTGGCGCAGGAGTCCGCCACGCTGTGCCCGCCCGTGTTCAGCCAGTTCGCCATCTCCACCTACCTGTCCACCCAGGACTGGAAGGGGCAGGTGGAGGTCTACCGGAGCATGTATCGCGAGCGGCGCGACACGATGCTCCACAGCCTCGCCGAGGAGATGCCCGACGGCGCCACCTGGACCAGGCCGGCGGGCGGCTTCTTCGTGTGGGTCACGCTCCCGGAGGGCGTGGATTCGCAGGCCATGCTGCCGCGCGGCGTCAACGCCCGCGTCGCGTTCGTGCCGGGAGGCGCCTTCTACGCCGACGGCCAGGGCGCCCGCAACGTGCGCCTCTCGTTCTGCTTCCCTCCGGCGGACCGCATCAGGACGGGCGTGCAGCGCTTCGCCGACGTGGTCCGCCGCGAGCTGGAGATGATGGACACCTTCGGCATCGCCTCCTCCCCCACCGACCGCACGCGGCCCGCAGGCCCGGGTCCAGACCTCAGCTGACAAGGAGTTTCATGACGATCATCGTGATTGCAGGCGGGCTGAGCCACGAGCGGGACGTGTCGGTGCGCTCGGGCCGACGGGTGGCGCAGGCCCTCCGCGACGTGGGCCGGGAGGTCATCGAGGCCGACGTCAACGCCGATCTGATCCCCCTCATCCGCCGCACGGCGGACGCCGTCGTGGTGCCGATGCTGCACGGCGGCCTCGGCGAGGACGGGGCCCTGCGCGAGGTGTTCGAGGTGCTGGAGGTGCCCTTCGTGGGGCCGGCCGGCGCGTCGTCGCGGCTCACGTTCGACAAGTCGATCGCCACCTCCGTCGTGCGGGGGGCCGGCCTGGCCACGCCGCGGCAGATCGCGCTTCCCCACGACATCTTCCGCGAGCTCGGCGCTCCCGCGCTCATGGAGGGCATCGGCGCGCAGCTCGGCTACCCACTCATGGTCAAGCCGTCGCGCAGCGGGTCCGCCCTGGGCGTCACGAAGGTCGACGACCCGTCGGGCCTGCCCGCGGCCCTGGTGGCCGCCTACGCCTACGGCTCCGTCGCGGTGATCGAGTCCTACCTGTCGGGCACCGAGATCGCGGTGACCGTCCTCGACGAGGGCGACGGGCCGGTGGCGCTCCCGGCCGTCGAGATCCGTCCGGAGTCCGGGGTCTACGACTACGAGTCGCGCTACACCGCCGGCGCCACCCGCTTCGTCACGCCCCCGGACCTGTCCGACGAAGCGCTCGAGGCGGCCGGGGCGCTGGCGGTCGCGGTGCACCGCGAGCTCGGGCTCCGGCACCTGTCGCGCGTGGACATGATCGTGGAGAGGTCGGGGCGCCCCGTCTTCTTCGAGGGCAACGTGGCCCCGGGCATGACGGAGACGTCGCTGGCCCCGCTGGCGTTCGAGGCCGCGGGCCGGGAGCTGGGCGAGGTGTTCGCCAAGCTGGTCGACCTCGCGCGCGGCTGAGAGGGGCCGTCGTGGGGGTGCGCGCCAAGCAGGTGGTCGCGGTAGTGGCCGGGTTCGTCGTCGCCGGGCTGATGCTGATGCTGGGGCTCTGGCAGATGGCGTCGTACCAGGAGTCCACCCGAGACGTGTCCGCCGAGCGGGCGGCGGAGGCCGCGGTCCCGCTGGCTGACAGTGTCGCGGCAGACGGTGAGATCGCGGACGTGTACGGGCGTCGCGTCACGCTGTCCGGCGCCTACACAGCCGACGAGGTGCTCGTGGGCGAGGAGCCACCCCTGCGGGTGGTCACGGCCTTCCGGATGGACGACGGCCGGCACGTGGCCGTGGTGCGCGGCGCCGTCGAGCCCGGTGTCGCGGTGGGGCCGGCCCCGGCGGGGCCGCAGGAGGTGACCGGGGTGTTCCTGGCCTCGGACTTCGCGGCCGAGGCTGTCGCGGAGGGGGCGGATCTGGGGTCGATCCGGGTGCAGGCGCTGGCACAGGAGTGGCCGTCGCCGCTCGTCGGGGGCTATGTCACCTTGTCGGAGGAGGATTCCGCGGCTCAGGGGCTGGCGGCGGCGGAGCTGGTGCTGCCCACTGCTGAAGGGTCGGCCACCCACCGGGGGTACGCCCTCCAGTGGTGGGTGTTCGCGGCTGGTGCTGTCGCGTTCGGCTTCTACGTGGCCCGGGGCTTCGGTAAGGAGTCCGAGGCGTCCGCCCGCTGAGCCCCCACTGCTTCTAGAGCTGTTCGGCGGCCTGGCTGGCGGCGATGGTGGCCCGCACGTTCTTCGTCGCGAAGTGCTCGGCGACGAAGGACAGGAACGGGACCGTTCCCGCCGCCATGATGAGCAGGAACCACTTGATCGACCACTTCACCCGTCGGCCTAGGTCGTAGGCCGTGATGAGGAGGATCATGTACAGCCAGCCGTGGGGCATGCCGGTCCACGTGACCACGCGCCCGTCGCCCCAGATGTACTTGAGCGGGAGCCCGACGCAGACCAGGACGACGAGCAGGATCCCCACCACGTAGGCCATGATCCGGTAACGCGTGAGCGCCCCACGGATCGCGGGGATATCGGCTGGATCGACGGTGGCGGGGGCTGTTGGTGTCGCGGCGCTCATCGGTACCTCGTCATGTGGTTCAGTCGTTTTGTCGTCAAAGTGATATACAGACTTAGCTTCACAGCGTTATACGGTTGTGCCGTCCAGGATCGCCATGATTCGGCCCAAGTCCTCCCCGGAGGCGAATTCGATGGTGATGCGGCCCTTGTTCCGGCCGATGGCCACCTTGACGCGGGTGTCGAAGTGGTCGCTCAGCTGCGTGGACAGGTCGAGCTCCTGTTCCGACGGCGTGCGCGGGGCGCGGGTGGCCGTGCGCCGGGGTGCACTCCCCCGGTCCAGCGCGACGATCTCCTCCGTCGATCTGACGGACAGGCCCTCGGCGATGATCCGTTCGGCCAGGCGTTCCTGCTGTTCTGCGTCGGAGAGGCCGAGCAGCGCCCGGGCGTGGCCAGCGGACAGCACCCCGGCCGCGACCTTCGTCTGGACCCGCTCCGGCAGGTTGAGCAGCCGGAGCGTGTTGGACACCTGGGGTCGGGAGCGGTGGATCCGCTGGGACAGGTCCTCCTTGGTGCAGCCGAAGTCCTGGAGAAGCTGCGCGTAGGCGTTGGCTTCCTCGATGGGGTTCAGGTTGGCCCGATGCAGGTTCTCGAGGAGGGCGTCGCGCAGGAGCGCCGTGTCGTCGGTGCCACGCACGATGGCGGGGATGGTCTCGCGTCCGGCGAGCTGGCTGGCGCGGAGCCGTCGCTCCCCCATCACCAGCTCGTAGGTGTCGCCGCCGCTGCGCCTCACGACGATGGGCTGCAGAACCCCGAACTCGGCGATCGAGTCAGCCAACTCCGCCAGATCGTCCTCGTCGAACACCGTGCGGGGCTGTTGGGGGTTCGGTGAGATCTGGCCCAGCGGGAGTTCGGCGAAGGTGGAGCCGTCGCTGAGCTTCTCGACCTCGTTGTCGTCCGTCCGGGCAAACAGGTCTCCCAGGCCTTGTCCGAGCGCGCTCTTCTTCATGCCGGCCATCATGCCTCCGCCTTTGTCGCCCGTTCGGCCATCTCCTTGGCGGCCGCGAAGTACGCGACGGCGCCGGGTGACTTGGGCTGATACGTCAGTACGGTCTGCTGGAAGCTCGGCGCCTCGGCTATACGGACCGAGCGCGGGATCTCGTTCGTCAACGTCTGTTCGGGGAAATGCTTTCGCACCTCCTCCGCGACCTCGCGGGAGAGGTTGGTGCGGCTGTCGTACATGGTGAGCAGGATGGTGCTCAGCTCCAGGTCGTCGTTGAGGTTGCCCTTGACGCGCGCGATGGTCCGCATCAGCTGGGTGACGCCCTCCAGGGCGTAGTACTCGGTCTGGATGGGGACCAGGATCTCGTTGGCCGCCACGAGCGCGTTGAGGGTGAGGAGGCCCAACGACGGCGGGCAGTCGAAGAAGATGTAGTCAACGCCGGACTCGTCCACGTACTGCTGGATGGCGTCGCGCATGCGGTGCTCGCGGCCTCGCATGTTGACCAGCTCCAGTTCGGCGGCCGCGAGGTCGATCGCCGCGGGCAGCACGTGGAGGTTCGGGGAATGCGGCGACGGCTGGGCGTGCTCGATGATGCCGATGCCCTCGAGAAGCACCTCATACGTGCCCTTGGTTCCCGGCGTGTGGGCGACGCCCAGGGCGGTGGATGCGTTCCCCTGCGGGTCGTTGTCTACCACCAGGACATTCAGTCCGCCCAGCGCGAGGGCGTGAGCGAGGTTGACCGTGGTGGTGGTCTTGCCTACGCCACCCTTCTGGTTCGCCACGACGACGATCCTCGGGCTCGCAGGACGAGGGAGCGTCGTGCTGGGGGCGTCGAAGTCCACGTGCTCGTCGCCGTACTCCGACTCGACAGTGGCCCCGGCGTCGTTGGCGGCGCGGCGAGGGAGCGACCCCGTTTCACGTGAAACGTTGCTGTGGGTCTTCCACAGTTCGTCGTCATTGGTGGGTTGGGTCTTTCGCTTGCGGAAGAACAGCGCCATCCGTGGCCTCCTCGGTGTCCGCGACGACTCTACCCAAGCTGATGAAGTCTCGCGAAGTGAGCGTGTCGCGTTTCACGTGAAACGCGAGAAGACCTCTCCCATTCCGGCCACCAGTGTTCACTCCGCTAAGCCGACCACCCGGACACACACCGCCACCGACCGCGCCGAAGCCTCCGACCGCCAGCGGCTTGGCCCTGCTCAACCCAAGTCGACGCGCGCTGAGCCGCAGGCGGCGCGGTGCGGCTCAACCAGCGGAAGGTGCATCCGGCTCAACCACGCCGCTGGGTGAGCCAGTCGGACGCGAAGCGCCACCGACCGCGTCGAAGCCTCTCGCACCCGGTTCATGGACCCGGCCCGGGTCCATGGCGAACTCACGGCAGTTTCGACACGCGCTGAGCCGCAGGCGGCTCGGCGCGGCTCAACAAGCGAGAAGGACACGAGCGGAAAGGGCCCTGCTCAACCAGCGGAGAGGTGCCGGTCTCCGGGCGCGCAGGGGGTGAGGTGAGCACGAGGGTGGGGGACGGCAGGGCGGCTGGGCGCAGGGATGCCCAACCCGAGGGGCACCCAGAACAACCCGCCTGAAACAGACCCGGGCCAGGGCCGCCCTGCCGGCACACGCCCGGAGGGGACCACGCCACAGGCAGACGAGTGCAGGGAGACGTGGGACGAGGCCCGGGCGGCCTCAACTACCCAACCCAAGACCAACACGCCACCAACAAGCAGTAGGTAGTCAAGGGCCGCACGGGCCTCGTGTCAGGGCTCCCGGAACCCGCCGGTTGCTCAACCCACGCGTGTCGACGAGCACTCGGCGGCACTCAGCTCCACACGAAGCCAACGTTGGTTTCGACACGCGCGGAGCCGCAGGCGGCTCGGCGCGGCTCAACCAGCGGAAAGGGGACGGCTCGGCGCGGCTCTACCAGCGGAAAGGGGACGGCTCGGCGCGGCTCTACCAGCGGATGGGGGCGACGGGGTCGACGGTGGCGAGTGCGACGGCGGGGACGTGAGGTGGGCGCGAGGGTGGGGGACGGCAGGGCGGCTGGGCGCAGGGATGCCCAACCCGAGGGGCACCCGGAAGAACCCTCCTGAAGCATGCTCGAGCCAGGGCCGCCCTGCCGGCACACGCCCGGAAACGACCACACCACAAGCACACCAGTGCAGGGAGACGTGAGACGAGGCCCGGGCGGCCTCAACCACCCAACCCAAGACCAACACGCGGCCAACAAGCAGACGGCGGACAAGGGCCGGACGGGCCTCGTGTCAGGGCTCCCGGCACCGACAGCGTGACGCGGCGTCGGGGGTCGGTCCAGACGAAGCCAACGTTGGTTGGTTTCGACACGCGCGGAGCCGCAGGCGGCTCGGCCCGGCTCAACCCAAGTCGACACGCGCTGAGCCGCAGGCGGCTCGCCGCGGCTCACCCCGCGCAGGGGGCGGCTCGGCTCTGCTCAACCCCCGGACTCCTCGTGTCAGGGTTCCCTGCACCGACAGCGGGACGCGGCGGTAGTGCGGCCGCTTCGGGGTCGCGGCGTCGGTGACACCGTCACGGCAGTCCGCCTCGGGAAGGCCCAGCCACCCGTCGGGGTCAGTGGACGCGGATCGCGCGCGTGCCTTCGATGCCGGGGGCTACCGTCAGCTCCAGGACCTCGGCGACCAGGCGGGACCGTGCCAGGATTGCGCCCGCGTCACGGATCTCCTGCTCGGCCGACTCGCCCTTGAGGGCGAGGAGTTGGCCACCGTCGGAGAACAGGGGAGTGGTCCAGCCCAGGAGCCGCTGCAGGGGGGCGACGGCCCTGCACACCACCACGTCGAAGTGCCGCTTCATGTCCTCGGCGCGCCCACGGTGCACCTCCACGCGGTCCTCCAGTCCCAGCTCCTCGACGGCGAGGGTGAGGAAGTTGGCCCGCCGCAGCAGGGGCTCGATGAGGGTGACCCGCAGGTCCGGTCTGGCGATGGCGATCGGGAGGCCGGGTAGTCCGGCGCCGCTGCCGACGTCAGCGACCTCGACACCTGCGGGGATCGCGTCGATCAGCGCCACGGAGTTGGCGATATGCCTCTGCCACAGCTTGTCACCCTCGCGGGGGCCGAGAAGCCCCCACTCGAGCCCACGTGATGCCAATATAGCGACATATCGCTCTATCGTTTCAGCATTCTGCCCGTAAAGCGAGAGGAGGCCCTTGCGGGCCTCCTCCTCGACGACAGCCTCCTGCGTCACTTCGCCCGGACGACGACGCGACGTGCCGGGGGCTCGCCTTCGGACTCGCTCACCAGGCCGGCCGTGGCCACCTCGTCGTGCACGATCTTGCGCTCGTAGGCGTTGAGCGGGGCCATTCGCACCGGCTCGCCCGACTCCTGCACCTCGGCGATGGCGTCCTTGGCCATGGCGACGAGCTCCGCACGGCGGCGCGCGCGGTACCCCGCGACATCCACCATCAAGCGCGAGCGGTGACCGGTCTCCGTCATGACGACGAGGCGGGCCAGCTCCTGCAGGGCGTCCAGGACTTCGCCGTCCTTGCCCACGAGCTTGTCCGAATCGGTGTCGATCGCGACGAACGCGCGGCCGTCCTGGACGGAGTTCTCGATGTCACCGTCGAGGTCGGCGATGTCCAGGAGCTCCTCGAAGTAGTCGGCGACCAGGTCGCCCTCCGCCAACAGGGCGGCTTCGGTCTCATTGTTCGACACGGAAGGTGTCCTCTCCTCGTGCCCGCGTGGGGGCGTGGTGGTCTCTGTGGGGGTGGGCGTCAGCGCCTCGGAGTCGGTCACTTCTTCTTGCGCGCCGAGCGCGATGCCTGCTTGGGCTGCTGACGCGTGACGACCTGCTTGCCGTCCTCGGTGCGCACCGTCTGGCGCGTGACCTGCTGGCGGGCCACCTTCGTCGGCTCCTCGGTCTCCACCGTCGAGCCGTCCTCAGCCACCGTCGTGGCCTTCGCCACGGGGCGGGACGCCACGGCCCCGTTGCCGTTCTTCGGGGTGCGGCGACGCTTCTCCGCGCGGGCCAGCATGATGGCCTGCGGGTCCTTGCCCTTGGCCAGCATCCGCTCCTCCCACTCGATGAACGCGGGCGTGTTGGGAGCCGGGTTGTTGCGGATGAGCAGGCCCTGCTGCGCCATGGTCCAGAGGTTGGAGGTGAGCCAGTAGATCAGCACGCCGATCGGGATGACCACCGAGGACGCGGCGTAGACGATGGGGAAGAAGTACAGCATCAGCTTCTGCTGCTGAGCCATGGGGCCGGTGAGCGACTCCGGGGGCAGGTTCTTGCGCATGAGCTGGAGCTGGGTGACGAAGAACACTGCGACCATGGCCACCACGAGGACGATGCCAACGGCCTGCGTGGCGCCGAACGAGGTCATGGGGAAGATGCGGTCCGCAAGGCGGGCACCGAAGATCTCGGCGTTCTGCAGCGACGACACCAGGTCTGGGTTGATCTTGAAGAAGTGTCCGCGCACGTTGCCCGAGGACACGCCCTCAAGGACTCGGAAGAGGGCCAGGAAGATGGGCATCTGGAGCAGCAGCGGGAGGCACGACGCGGTGGGGCTGACGCCCTCCTCGCGGTACATCTTCATGGTCTCCTGGCCGAGCTTCTCCCGGTCGTGGCCGTGCTTCTTCTGCAGCTCGGCCATCTTCGGCTGGAGCAGCTGCATGTTGCGGGCGGAGTTGATCTGCTTGACGAACAACGGGATGAGGAGGGTGCGGATCACCACGGTGAGGCTGATGATCGACAGCGTCCAGTTCCAGCCCGACTCGGCACCGTTCGGACCGAACAGCGGCGTGTAGAGCCAGTGGAAGAACACGACGAGGCCGGACACGGCCCAGTAGAGCGGCTGCATCATGGCGGACAGCACTCCGTAGAAGCTGTCCCAGATGTTCAGCGTCACCAGCAGATCGACCACTTAAGCCACCTCAGTCTTCGGTTGGGACCCGTGCGGGTCCCGTGATTCGTTGGAAATCTCTTCGGCCCAGGCCGCCGCTTGGGGCGTCCCGGGTACATAGTCGACGCCGCCGGCCGCCCACGGGTGGCAGCGGACGAGCCGCCTCGCGGTGAGCCACACGCCCTTGACGGCGCCGTGCGTCTCGAGGGCGGTGAGGCCGTAGCTGGAGCACGACGGGTGGTACTTGCACACGTCCCCGTACGAGGGGGACACGAACTTGCGCCACCCCTTGACGAACCAGATCAGCGGGTACCTCAGCATGCGGCCGCCTTGACGAACGCGCGCCGCCAGGCGCTGGCCAGATCGGCGCCCAGACGGTCGGGCGCGACGGCGGCCTCGGGCAACGCCCTGACCACCACGTCCGCCGCGACAGGTGCCTCCAGCTCGGCCACGAGGTGCCTCAGCCGACGCTTGACCCGGTTGCGGGTGACGGCGTTGCCCACCTTCTTGGAGACAACAAAACCCACCCGGCTCGCGTCGGGTGGATTCTGATCGGTGATGCGCTTCACGTGCACCACGACTGTCGGGGTGGCTGCTCTGGAGCCGTGCCGGACGGTGACACCGAAGTCAGCGGGCTTCTTGAGCCGATGTGGACCTGGCAGCACCGACGCCCGGCCTCTTAGGCCGACAGCTCGGTGCGACCCTTGCCACGACGGGCCGACAGGATGGCGCGGCCGGCGCGGGTGCGCATGCGGGCGCGGAAGCCATGGGTACGGCTGCGACGGCGGTTGCTCGGCTGGAACGTGCGCTTAGTCATGGGATTACTCGCTCAGTTTCGTTGGTGTACAACTGCCCTGATGGGCAGGGGGGAAGAGGCCGCCTCAATGGCGACTGGTCAACGATACGTGCCAGACGGCTCGATGACCAAACCCGGCCGGGCTACGGCACCCACCGCCATGCAAATAACACTGATGTAGTCCAGTGACGCACCGGCGTGTCGCGCAAATCGCCTTGCGCGGCGGCGCGGACGGTACTAACTTCGTTGTCCTGCCTTCCCGCTTATCCACAGGTGAGGGTCGGCCGACGGGGGGCTAGGGTGAGTTATACCCCCTTGTGGACAACCTTGTGGATTACTGATGATGGCGGACTTGCCGCCGGGAAGTGGGTGAGGTGAGCGAATCACCGACGCCAGACCTGGCGGGCTTGTGGGACGAGGTCATCGCCTCGGCCGACGCCCCCACGAAGGCCTGGCTGCGGCGGACCCGCCCACTCGACATGCACGGCAGCACCCTGATGCTGGCGGTGGGGGACGAGACCACCCGCGAGCGCATCGAGACCCGGCTGCGCCCCCAGATCGAGGAGCGCCTCAGCGACATCTGCGGGCAGAGCACCCACCTGGCGGTCATGATCAACCCGGAGATGGTCCAGCAGGCTGACAGCTGGTCGACGACGGAGACGGTCCCGGCCGCCGACGAGGAGCCGCGCCGCGCCGCTCCCCGGTCACGGCCGCAGGACGTCCGGCTCAACCCCCGCTACACGTTCGAGTCCTTCGTCGCCGGCTCGTCGAACAGGTTCGCGCACGCCGCGGCGGCCGCCGTCGCCGAGACGCCCGGCAAGTCGTACAACCCGCTGATGATCTACGGTCCCTCCGGCCTGGGCAAGACGCACCTGCTGCACGCCATCGGCCACTACGTCACCAGCTACTACGAGCAGCTGCGGGTCAAGTACGTCTCCACCGAGGAGCTCACCAACGACTTCATCAACGCCATCTCGTCGAACCGCACCGCGGAGTTCCGCAGCTCGTACCGCGACGTCGACGTGCTCCTGGTGGACGACATCCAGTTCCTGGAGTCGAAGATCCAGACGCAGGAGGAGTTCTTCCACACGTTCAACACGCTGCACAACGCGCAGAAGCAGATCGTGATGACCTCCGACCGCCCGCCGAAGCTGCTGGAGGCGCTGGAGCCGCGGCTGCGGTCCCGCTTCGAGTGGGGCCTGATGACCGACATCCAGCCGCCGGACCTAGAGACCCGCATCGCCATCCTGCGGAAGAAGGTCGCATCGCAGCGGCTCACCGCCGGCACGCAGGTGCTGGAGCTCATCGCCTCGCGAATCCCCACCAACATCCGCGAGCTGGAGGGCGCCCTGACGAGGGTCGCGGCGTTGGCCAGCCTCAACCAGCAGGAGATCACCGTCGGGCTCGCCGAGCAGGTGCTCAACGACCTCATGCCCGACGACGCGGCCCCCGTCGACGCGCAGACCATCATGGACGCCGCCGCGAGGTACTTCTCCATCTCCCTGGAGGATCTGACGGGCAGCAGCCGCGTCGCCACCATCGCGTCGGCCCGGCAGATCGCGATGTACCTGTGCCGCGAGCTCACCGACATGTCCCTGCCGAAGATCGGCCACCGCTTCGGGGGCCGCGACCACTCGACGGTGCTGCACGCGGTGCGCAAGATCAACGAGAAGATCGGCCAGGACCGCGACCTGTTCAACCAGGTGACCGAGCTCACGAACCAGATCAAGCAGTCCTAGGGCGTCACCCGGATGGGGGACCCCTATCCCTGCGCTCCGCAGCCGGACCGTTCCCCCGTTCGTGTCCCTATGAGCTCGGCGGGCCTCTGACTCAGGACGCCGATCGCGCGGTAGTCCGGGGTGTGGTTGTCTGCGGTCACCGTCGGCGTGACAATAGACCCCTGCGGGGTAAACCCGCCGCCCGAGCAGCTAGGCCTACCTATACCGGTGGGGGTATACTCGGGTTATGGACGCGGAGGAAGACCCCATGCAGCTCGACCCGGAACAGATGACGTCGGTGGTCATGCGCCTCAAGCGCGCCCAAGGGCAGATCGGGGGGATCATCCGCATGATCGAGGAGGGGCGCAACTGCGACGACATCGTCATGCAGCTGGCCGCCGTCTCCAAGGCGGTGGATCGCGCGGGGTTCACCACGATCGCCGTCGGCCTGCGGCAGTGCATGGAGCAGCCAGATCCCGATCCGCTGGACACCGCCAAGATGGAGAAGCTGTTCCTCAGCCTCGCCTGATCTCAGACACGACGAAGGGCCCGAGCCACGACAGTGGACTCGGGCCCTTTTCGCGCGCCACGGCGTGCACGAAACGCCGCCTGTATCCGAGGCCGGACCCACATGGGGTCATGGGCGGGCATCCCGACGGCGTGTCGTGCCCCAGGGGAAGGGCCTCGGGGCAGGGGCGGGTGGGGGAGTGGCGGGAGTGAGGAAGGTGGGCAGGCCCGCCCTGAGGCGGGGTGGGTCACGGCACCGCGACCCCCGGCCCACCCTGACCAGGGCACCGCGACCCCGGGGGAGTCAGGAAACCGCGATCCCCGCGCCGGCCTTCCACGTGGTGTAGCCGCCGTCGAGGTTGAGCAGCTTCCGGCCCGAGCTCTTCAGCGCCGAGAGCGCGGCATGGCTGCGGATGCCCACCCCGCAGTGCAGGATCAGGGGCACGTCGCCGCCCGGGACCTGGTCCAGCCGGTTGCGCAGCTCGTCGACCGGGATGTTGATCGCGCCCGGGATGGCGCCGGCCCTGAACTCGCCGGGCGTCCGCACGTCGACGACGACGGCACCGGCGTTCTGCGCCTCCGTCACCTCGTGCCACTGGATGCTGTCCTCCCAGCCGCTGAGCCGGTTCTCCGCGATGAAGCCGAGCATGTTGACGGCGTCCTTCGCTGAGCCGAACTGCGGCGCGTAGGCCAGCTCCAGCTCGGCGAGGTCCTCCGCCCTCAGCCCGCCGGCCATCGCGGTGGCGATTACGTCGATGCGCTTGTCCACGCCGTCCCTGCCGACGCCCTGGGCGCCGAGGATCTCCCCGGTTGCCGGGTCCACGAGCAGCTTGAGCGCCATCGACGAGGCGCCGGGGTAGTAGGTGGCGTGCGAGGAGGGATGGGTGTGGATGGCGAGGTACTCGCGGCCGGCGGCGCGCAGCCTCTTCTCGTTCCAGCCCGTGGCCGCGACCTGGAGGCCGAGCAGCCCCACGATGGCCGTCCCGCGCACCGGTCGGGCCGGGCGGCCGCGGCCGGCGATGTCGTCGCCCACCCGTCGGCCCTGGAGGTTGGCGGTGTTGGCCAGCGGGACCAGGACGGACTCGTCGCTCAGGGCGTCGACCTTCTCGACGGCGTCGCCCACGGCGTAGATGGAGGGGTCGTTGGTGAGCTGACGCTCGTCGACGAGCAGCCCGCCGCGCGGGCCGACCCGCAGGCCTGCGGCCTTCGCCAGCTCGGTGTCCGGCCGCACGCCGATTGCCGCGACCACCACGTCGGCCGGGAGCACCGTGCCGTCGGCCAAGGTCACGTCCTTCTCGCCGATGGAGACTACGCCGGAGCCGAGCCTGAGATCGATGCCCGCCGCGCGCATGACCTCGTGCACCGGGGCGACCATCTCAGGGTCAAGGGGGGCCATCACCTGGGGCAGGGCCTCGACGACGGCCACCTGCATCCCGCGGTGCAGCAGGTTCTCGGCGACCTCGAGCCCGACGAATCCGCCACCCACGACGACGGCCGTGTGGGCGCCGGCGACGGCGGAGACCATCCGGTCGGTGTCCTCGACGTTGCGCAGGGGCAGCGCGCGCTCGATGCCGGGAATGGGCGGCATCAGGGGCTTGGCGCCGGGGGAGAGGACGAGCCTGTCGTAGGCGAGGATCTCCTCGCGGCCGCCGGCGACGTGCCGGACGACGACCTCCTTGGCCTGGCGGTTGATCTGCACGGCCTCCACGCCCACCCGGACGTCGAGGCGGAACCTGTCGTGGAGCGCCTGCGGCGTCTGCAGGAGGAGGGCCGAACGGTCCTCGATCACCCCGCCCACGTGATAGGGCAGACCGCAGTTGGCGAACGACACGTAGCCGCTCTTCTCCACCACGATGATCTCCGCGGACTCATCCAGACGACGCAACCGCGCCGCCGCGCTCATCCCACCAGCAACTCCACCGACCACAACAACTCTCATGTTGAAAACCCTATACCCCAGGGGGTATGGTTGGCGAACCGGGGTGACCCGAGACATCAACCAAGGAGATCATCATGTGCAGTCCCGTCAAGTGCCGCCAGTGCGGCAAGACCACCTGGGCCGGATGCGGCAACCACGTGGATGCCGTCAAGCGCTCCGTGCCGGCCGGCCAGTGGTGCGGCGGTCACCAGTCCACCCAGAGCCAGGACAACGGATTCTTCAGCCGGATCATGGGCCGCTGACGCTGCGGACAACCATGTGAGACAGGCCGGGGCCGGGGTGTGGACAACTTCCCACCCCGGCCTTCTCCACAAATACTCCACGTGTAGTTTTCGGTCCGTCCACAGCTGATCCACACCCGGGAACCACAGCTGACAAGCATGGGCGCAGGTTATCCACCGGTTCCACAGCCCCTATGAGTACAGCTGTTAAGTAATTACAAGAATCCCCTCAAAGTCAGGGCTGTGGTCAACGCCGGGAACCGTCGAAAATCGCCCCTGAGGCCGCTGGTGGGCGCTGCTACCTTTGGGGGCGTGAGCATCGCAGCGCGGGCCAGGGGCCTGACCAAGATCTACGGGTCCGGATCTGCCGTGGTGACGGCGCTCGACGACGTGGACTTCGACATCATCGACGGCGAGTTCACCGCCATCATGGGCCCTTCCGGCTCCGGCAAGTCCACGCTCATGCACCTGATGGCCGCGCTCGACACACCGACCTCCGGCGAGGTGTACCTGGGAGACACCGCGGTCTCCACTCTCGCCGACACCCCACTGACCGAGCTCCGCCGCGACCGGATCGGCTTCATCTTCCAGGCCTTCAACCTCGTGCCCACGCTCACGGCCCGGGAGAACATCGTGCTGCCGCTGCGCATCGCGGGCAAGAAGGTGGACGAGGAGTGGTTCGACCGCATCGTCGACGTCCTCGCCCTGGGGGATCGGCTTACGCACAAGCCATCCGAGCTGTCCGGCGGCCAGCAGCAACGCGTGGCCTGCGCACGAGCGCTGATGAACCGCCCGCACATCGTGTTCGGCGACGAGCCCACCGGCAACCTGGACTCCACGTCGGCCACGGAGGTGCTCAACTTCCTGCGCCGCAGCGTCGACGAGTTCGGCCAGACGGTGGTCATGGTCACCCACGACGCGCACGCCGCCAGCTACGCGGACCGAGCGGTGTTCCTCTCCGACGGGCACATCGTGCACGAGATGCGAGGCGCGACCCAGGAGGACCTGCTGGGCGCCATGTCGCACATCTACCCGCGGCACACCCCCACCCACGGGGCCCCCGAGCCGGTGGCGGATGAGCCCGCCGGGGTCGACGGTGTCGGCGCCGACGGGGCGGCCGTCTACCGCGACGGTGGCGCGGCCCCCACCTTCCAGAGCCCGGACGTGGCCGGGGATGTGGAGTCCACCCTCGAACGGTCCATCGCGCGCCGCGCCTCCCTGGACTCCTAGATGCTGCACGCCACCTGGAAGTCGCTCTGGGCGCGTAAGGTCCGCCTCCTGCTCAGCGCGCTGTCGATCGTGCTGGGCGTGGCGTTCGTGTCAGGCTCGCTCCTGTTCACCAACCTGTTGTCGTCCAGCTTCGACCAGCTGGTCAAGGGCGCCCTGGCGGACGTCAACGTCTCGCCCGAGGCCACCGGCATCGAGGGGTTCGACCCCACCGCGGGGCTGGCCCAGATCCTGCTCACTCCGGAGGAGATCGAGGCCATCGGCGCCGTCGACGGCGTCCGCGAGGCCGCCGGCCTCGTGTCCAGCAGCCAGGTGTTCCCCCTCGACAAGGACGACCGCCTGATCATGTTCCCCGGTGCACCGGGGATCGCGATGAACTGGATCGACGTCCCGGCGGCCGGCGGCCAGGTGGGCGCCCGGCTCGTCGAGGGTCGGGTGCCCGAGGCGTCGGACGAGGTGATGCTGGACCCGGCCACCGCGACCCGCGGCGGGTTCGTCGTCGGCGACAGCCTCAACGTCGCCACCCCTGTGGACGGCATCAGGACTTACACCATCGTCGGTCTCGGCACCTACGGGGCCGGCGCCACGGCGGGCGCGAGCTACCTGTTCTTCACGCTGGAGGAGGCCCAGGCGATCATCCAGGACGGCCGGCCCGGGTTCTACGCGGCGTGGGTGCAGACCGAGCCGGACGCGGACCCCGCCGTCGTGGCTGAGGCGGTCCAGGAGGTCCTGCCGGACGGTTTCGTCGCGGAGACCGGGGACGCCCTCTCGGACACCATCCAGGAGCAGCTCGACGTCGGGCTGGGCTTCGTCAACACGTTCCTGCTGGTGTTCGCCGGCATCGCGCTGCTGGTGGCCACACTGCTGATCCTCAACACGTTCTCCATCCTGGTCGCGCAACGCTCGCGCGAGCTCGCCCTGCTTCGGGCCATCGGCGCCACCCGCGCCCAGGTGCGGTCGTCGGTGCTGACGGAGGCGTTCGTGGTGGGCGTCATCGGCGCCACCGTCGGCCTCTTCGTCGGGTACGGGCTCGCCTGGGGGATCCTCGTGGTGATGCGGATCTTCGGCATCGACCTGGGCACCGCGGTGCCCACCTTCACCTGGCAGTCGGTGGTGGCGTCGTACACCATCGGCATCCTGATCACCGTGGTCGCGGCGCTGCTGCCCGCCCGGAAGGCGTCGCGGACCCGACCCGTCGAGGCCATGGCCGCCTCCCAGCAGTCCGGCCCCGAGCGTCTCGGCGGGCTCCCGCTGCTGGGCGTGGGCATGATCGAGATCGGGATCGCGGCCCTCATCTGCGCCCTCTGGCTCGACGTGCCGCAGCCCCTCGTGTGGGCGGGCGCGGGCGCGGTCCTGCTGCTCGTCGGCATGGTGTTCGCCGCCGTCGTGGTGGGCGGACCGCTGATCTGGCTCTTCGGCCACGCCTACCGCGCGCTGTTCGGGGAGGTGGGCAGGCTGGCCCGCCTCAACTCGGTGCGCCAGCCCCGCCGCACGGCCGCGACCGCCGCCACCCTCATGATCGGGCTGGCCCTGGTGGCCACCGTCGCCATCCTCGCCGCAAGCACCACCACCTCCATCCGGGACCGGCTGACCGCCGACCAGCGGGGAGACTTCACCATCAGCCCGGTGGCCTACCAACCGTTCGACGCCGGCGTCGTCGACTCCGCGCGGGAGGTCGACGGGGTCGAGGCGGTCTACGAGTTCTTCCGCGGGGCGGCCGTCATCGACGGTGAGCCCGTCCAGCTGACGGGCGCCAGCGAGGAGGGCCTCGAGCGTGCCAGCAGCCTGGAGATCGTCGCCGGGTCGCTGAGCGGCGACGGCGGCGCTCCCCCCGTCGTGGTCTCCACGGACTTCGCCGACGAGCAGGACCTCAGCCTCGGGGAGCTCCTCGAGCTGCCCACCCCCACCGGCGGCACCGTCGAGCTGCTCGTCACCGGCTTCCACGACGGCGGAGGCGGGCCGCCCCCGCTGGGGGACCTCGTCGTTGACCTGGACACCTACGCCCAACTCGGGGACCCCTCGCTCGTGCAGCGGGTCGTCATCTTCACCGAGCCCGGAGCGGACCTCTCCGCAGTGCGCGAGGGCCTCGAGGACGCCACCGCCGAGCTGCCCACCGTGGTGGTCGCCGACGTGGCGGAGTTCGTGGAGGCGCGGGTGGGCCAGTTCCAGCAGATCTTCTCCATCCTGTACGCGCTGCTGGCGCTCGCCGTCGTGATCTCGGTGCTCGGCATCATCAACACGCTGGGCCTGTCGGTGATGGAACGCACCCGCGAGGTGGGTCTGCTCCGCGCCGTCGGCATGACCCGGCCGCAGCTGCGCCGCATGGTCACCCTGGAGTCGGTGATGGTGGCCACCCTGGGCGCCACCCTCGGCGTGGTCCTGGGCGGCGTCTTCGGCACCGTCCTGGTCACGCTCCTGCGCGACGACGGCATCGACACGCTCGTGGTGCCGTGGCTGCAGCTCGGGGTGTTCGTCGTGGTCGCGGCCCTGTTCGGGGTGCTCGCGGCGGTGGGCCCGGCACGTCGCGCGTCCCGGCTCAACGTGCTCGAGTCGATCGCCACTGAGTAGCGCTCCGGCCGGCATGGGCGGCCAGCCGCCCGGCTATGATGCAGGCGACGGCGTCCACGATGCCGTCATTGATCGTGTGACCCTCCCAGGCCGCCAGCGGGGGCGTCGAGGGCAGGTAGGCAGCAATCGAAGGGGTGCTTTGTGAAGATTCGAGTTGAGCGGGACGCGTTGGCAGACGCCGTCGCCTGGGTGGCGCGCAGCCTCCCGACCCGCCCCACGGCGCCCATCCTCGCCGGCATGCTGCTGGAGGCGGACGCCGACGGCCTGACGCTCAGCAGCTTCGACTCGACCACCTCCGCCAAGGTCGTCATGCCGGCCACGGTCAACGACGAAGGCACGGTCCTGGTCTCCGGCCGCCTGCTCGCCGAGATCGCGCGGTCCCTCCCGAACAAGCCGGTGGACCTCGTCGCCGACCACTCGAAGGTGGAGCTGACCTGCGGCCAGGCGCGCTTCACCCTCCAGACGCTGCCGGTGGAGGAGTACCCCACGCTGCCGGACATGCCCACCCAGACGGGCGACGTCGACGCGGCCACGTTCGAGAAGGCCGTGGGCCAGGTGTTCGTGGCCGCCGGCCGCGACGAGCTGCTCAACGTCTTCACCGGCGTGAAGGTGGAGATCAACGGGGAGTCGCTGTCGCTGCTGGCCACCGACCGCTACCGCATGGCGCTCAAGGAGCTCACCTGGCACCCGTCGTCGCCGTCGGTGGAGGGCGCCGTCCTCGTGCCCGGCAAGGTGCTCGCGGACACCGCCAAGTCGATGACCTCGGGTGACAAGGTCACCATCTCCCTCTCCACCACCGAGGCCGAGGGCGAGGGCTTGGCCGGCTTCATCGGACAGAGCTCCAAGGGCTCCCGCGAGGCCACCACCCGCCTGCTCAGCCAGGCGTTCCCGAAGGTGCGCCACCTCATGGACGTGGACGCCACCGTCACCGTCCGCGTCAACACGGCAGACCTGCTGGCGGCCGTGAAGCGCGTGTCGCTGGTTGCCGAGCGCAACACGCCGCTGCGGATGCGCATCAACGAGGACCACATCGCGCTCGAGGCCGCCACGGGTGACCAGGCGCAGGCGTCGGAGGCCATCGAGGCCGAGGTCAGCGTGGTGGGGGACGAGCAGTCCATCACGGACGCCGGCTTCAACCCCCACTACCTGCTGGACGCGCTGACCGCCCTGGACGCGCCCTACGCCCAGTTCTCGTTCACGCTGCCCGGGAAGCCCTGCCTGATCATGGGCCTGCCCACGGCCGACGGTGACCCGCTCACCGACTACCGGCACGTGATCATGCTCATGCGCCTGCCCGGCTGACCCATCCCCCGCCATCCCGCCACTGAAGGAGCCCACATGCGCATCGGTCTGATCGGTCTCGGCAAGATGGGCGGCAACATGCGCGAGCGGCTCCGCCGCGGGGGCGTGGAGGTCGTCGGCCTGGACCACAATCCTGAGATCTCCGACGCGAAGGACGAGGCGGACCTCGTCGCCCAGCTGGGCGAGGGTCCCCGCGTGGTCTGGCTCATGGTTCCCATCCAGGCCGTCGACTCCCTCATCGAGACCCTCAAGCCGCTCCTGTCGTCGGGCGACGTGATCATCGACGGCGGGAACTCCAAGTGGACCCACGACGCCCGGCACGCCGCATACCTCTCTGACAAGGGGATCCACTTCGTCGACGTCGGCACCTCAGGTGGCGTGTGGGGCCTGGAGAACGGATACGCGCTCATGGTGGGCGGGCCGAAGGAGGCCGTCGAGCTGGCCATGCCCGCCTTCGAGGCGCTCAAGCCGGAGGGCGAGTTCGGCTTCGTCCACGCGGGGGAGAGCGGTGCGGGCCACTTCGCGAAGATGGTGCACAACGGCATCGAGTACGGCCTCATGCAGGCCTACGCCGAGGGCTGGGAGCTGCTCGAGGCCTCGGACGTGGTCACCAACGTGCCCGAGGTGTTCGAGTCCTGGCGCGAGGGCACCGTCATCCGCTCCTGGCTGCTGGACCTCATGGTGCGCGCTCTTGACTCGGATCCCCACCTGGAGGGCATTGAGGGGTACGCGGAGGACTCGGGCGAGGGTCGCTGGACCGTCAACGCCGCCGTCGACCTGGCGGTGCCGGTGCCGACGATCGCGGCCAGCCTGTTCGCGCGGTTCGTGTCGCGGCAGGAGGACTCGCCGGCCATGAAGATGGTCGCGGCCATGCGCAACCAGTTCGGCGGCCACGCGGTGGCGCCGTCGAAGGACTGATCCTCGGTGACCTGCCGAGGTCCGCTGCGCCCGACGCCCAGGGGGCTCGCCGCGCTTGCCCCGCTCGTCGGCCCCGCAAAGCATCTGCTGTGACACCGCCCTTCATCCACCCACTTCTGACGCAGGACACCGGGTGTTCGTCACCGAGCTCGCACTGACCGACTTCCGCAACTACACGCAGGCGTCGCTGGCGCTGTCGTCGGGCGTGACGGTGTTCGTCGGGTCCAACGGGCAGGGCAAGACGAACCTGGTGGAGGCGGTGGAGTATCTGTCCACCATGTCCTCGCACCGGGTCGCGGCCACGGCGCCGCTGATCCGGGCCGGCGCGGAGACGGCGGTGGTGCGGGCAAAGGTGCAGGCGGGCCGTGAGGATCCCCGGGTGATCTCGCTGGAGCTGGAGATCGCGTCGGGCCGCTCGAACGTGGCGCGGCTCAACCGGGCGCCGCTGGCCCGGCCGCGGGAGTTGATCGGCGCGTTGCGCACCGTCGTGTTCTCGCCCATCGACCTGGCCATCGTGCGCGGGGACCCGTCGGACCGTCGGGCGTGGCTGGACTCGCTCGTCGTGACGCGCTGGCCGCGAATGGCGGGGGTCAGGCAGGACTTCGACAGGGTGCTCAAGCAGCGCAACGCCCTCCTCAAGGCGATGGCGGGCCGGTCGTTCGTGCCCAGCGGCGGCGACGAGGACGTGACGCTGGAGGTGTGGAACGACCAGCTCGCCACCCTCGGCGCGGAGCTGCTCCACGCGCGCCTCGACACGCTGGCGGACGTGGTCCCGCATGCGCAACGCGCCTACGAGACCATCGCCCCGCTCAACAACCAGATCTCGGCGGCCTACAAGACGGTGCTCGACCTCGACGGCGTGGCGGAGGAGGCGGACGTCCGCGCCGCGCTGCGCGACCGCCTGCTGGCGGCGATGGAACGGCTGCGCAGGGACGAGGTGTCGCGGGGCGTGACGTTGGTGGGCCCGCAGCGCGACGACGTGGATCTGGGGATCGGCGCACTGCCCGCCAAGGGGTACGCGTCGCACGGCGAGTCGTGGTCGTTGGCGCTCTCCCTGCGGCTGGGCGGGTTCACCCTGGTGCGCGACGACGGCGTGGAGCCCGTGCTGGTGCTGGACGATGTGTTCGCGGAACTGGACGTGTCGCGGCGGGAACGTCTGGCCGCGGCGATCGCCGCCGCCGAGCAGGTGCTGATCACGGCGGCCGTGGGCGCGGACGTCCCCGACTTCCCCGCAGAGCGTCGCTTCCGCGTCGACTCCGGCACCGTCACTGCCGAACCCCCCGCCTGACCTTCGACCCTTCTCGCTGTCAGCGCGCCCCGCTGTCAGGTGCCGGAAGACTCTCCGACCGCTGGTTGAGTCCAATTCGCCCCTGGTGGGGCGCCCTTTCATGGCGGAAAATGGGGGCCTAGGTGATGCTCCCGTCCCCAGTCACGTCCAGTCCATTTTCGGATTAGCCGGGCCCTTTCCCGCTGGTTGAGCCGCGCCGAGCCGCCTGCGGCTCAGCGCGTGTCGAAACCTACCCGCACACGGTGTGTGGACGCTGTTGGCTTCGCATGGACCTGGCCCGTCGGCGATCCGGATGCCCTCGTCACGCCGTCGGTGCCGGGAGCCCTGACACGAGGCCCGTGCGGCCCTTGACCACCGTCGCTCTGATGGCCGCCGGATTGTCTCGGGTCGGGTAGTTGAGGCCGCCCGGGCCTCGTCCCACGTCTCCCTGCACTCGTCTGCCTGTGGCGCGGTCATTCCGGGCGGGTGCCGGCAGGGCGGCCCTGGCTCGGGTCTGCTTCAGGCGGGTTCTTCTGGGTGCCCCTCGGGCTGGGCATCCCTGCGCCCAGCCGCCCTCCCGGCCCCCACCCTCCTGCGCATCCCACGTCTGGCTCGTCGCACAGTGCCTTCCTACGCCTAGCCAATCTCCCGTCACCCACCCTCCTGCGCATCCCACGTCTGTTCGTCGAGCAGCGCCTCCCTGGCCAGGGAATAGCGCGTCGCCCTCCGGCCCTACCGAGTTCACCCGCGATCTCGGGGCCTGTCCCGCGCGAGTAGTCTCGGCGGCATGAGCGAGGAGGCGCACGACCCCACAGGGCTGGACCTGGCCTCGGAGATCGCCCGCGCCGCCGTCGAATCGGCGGCTTACGGCGTCGTGCTCCCGGAACCGTCCGCACCGAGGACCCCCCGCCGTCGCCAACGGCCCCTGGAGCAGCAACGCTCCGGCGCCGGCCCCGACGACCGCGACCCGCAGCTCGTCGGCGACGTCCTCAACTCGGTCATCCAGGCCCGGGGATGGCAGCGGCGGATCAGCCTGTCGCACGTTCTGCGACGCTGGCCAGAACTTGTGGGCGAGTCCAACGCGCAGCACTCGACGCCGGTCAACTACGCCGACGGTGTGCTCATCGTGGACTGCGACTCCACCTCCTGGGCCGCCGCCATGAAGTACGCCTCGTCCCAGATCGTCGCCCGCCTCAACCGGGCTCTGGGCGAGCAGACGGTGCTGCGGGTCGAGTTCCGCGGACCCAAGGCCCCGAGCTGGAAGAAGGGGAACCGGGCGGTGCAGGGTCGCGGCCCGCGTGACACCTACGGATAGGAGAGCGGACGGCCGGGTTCAGGGGCTGGTGCGGGATGGCTTCGACACGCGCTGAGCCGCAGGCGGCTTGGCGCGGCTCACCCAGCGGAAAGGGACGGCTCGGCGCGGCTCAACCAGCTGTCGGAAACGGCCAGGCCTCGAGGCGAGAGGGGCGTGAGGTGAGTGCGAGGGCGGGGGACGGCAGGGCGGCTGGGCGCAGGGATGCCCAGCCCGAGGGGCACCCGGAAGAACCCGCCTGAAGCAGGCTCGAGCCAGGGCCGCCCTGCCGGCACACGCCCGGAGCCGACCACGCCACAGGCACACCAGTGCAGGGAGACGTGGGACGAGGCCCGGGCGGCCTCGACTACCTGACCACAGCCGAGCACGCGGTCGACAAGCGGACGGTGGCCAAGGGCCGCACGGGTCTCGTGTCAGGGCTCCCGGCACCGACAGCGGGACTTGACCGACGCGGCGTCGGGGTCGAGTCCACACGAAACCAACGTTGGTTTCGACAGGCGCTGAGCCGCAGGCGGCTCGGCGCGGCTCAACCAGCGGGAAAGGGGCGGCTCGGCGCGGCTCAACCAGGGGGAAGGGACCCGGCCCACCCAGGGAACGGCGTCCGGCACGCGGCGAATCCCCAGGGCGGCACCGAACGGCGCGCGGCGTTCGCCCGGCTCCTAAGCTGGGCGCATGCGCATCACCGTCACCGGGACCAGCCGGATCAGCCTCCCTGCCGAGTGTGTCGCGGTCAATCTGACACTCGGCTTCACCGGCCCGGACCGCGACTCTGTCGTCGCCGACACCGCCTCCGTCACGGACCGGACGAGGGGGCGCCTCGAGGCCGCGGCGTCCACCGGAACCGTCCGCGACATCAAGCTCACCAGTCTCCGCACCTGGACCTCCACCCCGCTCAACACCCGCGGGCAGCCGCAGCCTCCACAGCACACCGCGGAGGTCCGCGGCTCGTTCCTGGTGCTGGAGCTCTCCGCCCTCGGGGAGCTGCTGGGGGAGCTCGCCGCGACACCTGGCGTCCAGGTGGGCTGGCTGGACTGGCGTCTGCGTGAGTCGACCATGGCCGAGGTGCAGCCACGCGCCCTGGCGGACGCGTTCGACGACGCCCACCGTCGCGCCGAGTGGATCTCGACGGCGGCCCGCCGGGGCGGCGTCGAGGCCGTGGCCATCCAGGACCAGGGTGGCGGCATCGCGCCGGTCGCGTTCGCCCGGAAGGCCTCGCGGGAGATGATGATGGACTCGGCGCCGTCGATCGATCTGGACCCGCAGGACGTGGAGATCTCCGTCAGCCTCACGGTGGAGTTCACCGCCGCCTGACCAACCACGGATCACTCACCTCCTCTCCGCGAAACACCCGAGGGCGACTTGGCAGGCCTCCTCCTGGGAGGAAATCCGGGTCACAACCATCCCTGACGCGGGCAGGCGAAACCCGCGTCAGTCCCAGTGGTGCAACTCCTTCCAATCCGGCCCCCAAAGTGATTCGATGGATGGGCACGAGCGAACCGGTATCGGGGGACTGGATGAAGCTTCGAGGGCTATCGTCGGTGATCGCCGCAGCGATCTCGGCGGCCCTTGTGGGAGGAGCCGTCAGTTATGGGCAGGACCCGCTGACGGCGGTCGAGGCCGTGCCCGTTCCCCCGGTGATGCTCGTGGCGCCTGGCCCCATCGCCGCGCCCACCTCCACGTCGTCGCCGACGGGGCCCATGGGCTACCGCCTGGAGGGCTGGTCGTTCGACGAGGCGCCGGGCGAGTTCGATCCCTTCAGCGCGCCCACCCCGCAGATCGTCCCGCTCGACGGCCCCCGTCCCGCGGAGGCCCCTCCGCCCCCACCCCCCAAGAGCATCCCTGAGGAGAGCTCCCTCGGGTCGGTGGGGAAGGCCGGCAGCGACGACCTGCTCTCGATGCCCGTCAACGGGCGCCGCACGTCGGTGTTCGGCATGCGGTACCACCCGATCCTGCGCGTGTGGAAGCTGCACACCGGCCTCGACTTCGCCGCCTCCTGTGGCACCCCCGTCGGCGCCGCTGCCGCCGGGCGCGTCGTGTCCTCGGGCTGGGCCGGGGGCAACGGCGTGCAGGTCAAGATCGACCACGGGATGCTCGGCGGGTACCGCGTGGTCACCACCTACAACCACCTCTCCGCCATCGGTGTGCGGGTGGGCCAACAGGTCGACGCCCTCGACGGCGTGGGGCGCGTGGGCAACACCGGCTACTCCACCGGCTGCCACCTCCACTTCGAGGTGATCGTCAACGGCCGGTTCACCAATCCGGAGCCGTGGCTCAACGGCCAGGCGTCGCGGGTGGACCTGCGTGACATCGCCTTCCTGGACGTGAACGGCTCGCCCACTACCCCCAGCCTGATCCTGGGTGCCTCGCCCAGCGACGGCTCCTCCGCCGTGCCCAGCGAGAGCGTGTGGGACAGCCTCATCGCCAGCCTGGTCGGAAGTCCGAGTCCTTCACCCAGCGGGAGCCCGTCGGCGAGTGACAGCTCGTGGCTCCTCCCCTCCCCGAGCGACAGCCCCAGCCCCAGCCCCTCCAACCCGGCGTCGCCCAGCCCCTCGGATTCGCCCACCACCGCGAGCCCGGACCCCTCGGTCAGCGACACACCGTCCTCCGCTCCCTCCAGCACGGCGCCGGAGAGCTCGCCGCCACCGTCGACGACGGTGCCTGAGCCGACCACCCAGGCCCCGGCGCCGGATCCCACTACCCAGGCCCCCGCGCCGGATCCCACCACGCAGGCGCCCGCGCCCGATCCGACGACTGAGGCCCCACCGCCCCCGCCACCGGAGCCTGAGCCCGAGCCCGAGCCTCCTCCGCCACCACCGCCGGAGCCCGAGCCGGCGCCCACCTCCGACAGCGGGTCCGCCACGCCCTGAGGCCGTCGCGCATCGCTAGATGATCAGCAGCGCCCCCGCCGCGATCACCGAGGTGAGCAGGGTCAACACGTCGAAGGTGCGCTGAGGCACCCGGTGGATGAGCGCCACCCCGATGACGGTGCCGAGCAGCACCACGGGAATGCCCCAGGCCACCGTCGTCATCACCTGCGGCGTGAACAGGCCGAGCGACGCCGTGAGCGGGGTCTTGGCCACGTTGACGATGAAGTAGAACCAGGCCGAGGTGCCGAGGAAGCGCATCTTCTCCACCTTCGCCAGCTGCAGATAGACCGCCATCACCGGTCCCGCGGCGTTGGCCGCCATGGTGGTGAACCCCGCCGCGACACCAGCGCCCACCGTCAGGGCACGGTGCGGCGGACCCATGTCGACGGTGGGGTCAGGCGCCCGCCGTCGCGCCAGGGTGGACAGCACGAGCTGGATGAGCACCGACGCCAGGAGGATGGCGCCGATGGAGCGGCGCAGCACCAGGTCGTCGACGAACTGGATGAAGAGAGCGCCCAGCAGGATGCCGGGGACCACGGAGGGCAGCAGCGCCTTCAGCAGCGACCAGTCGGCTGAGCGGCGGTAGCGCAGGACGCCGATGATGTCGCCGGTGATGAGGAGCAGCAGCGCGGCCGCCGTCGACTCCTTGGTGGGCAGCGCCAGCGCGAGCAGGGCGACGGCCAGGGAGCCGAGGCCGCCGAAGCTGGTCTTCGCGATGCCGATGATCAGCGCGGCAGCGGCCGCCGCGATCCACGTCCACTCCACGGGGCGCCTCCCTCTGTCGCGGGCAGGCTACTCGATCGCCCCGCTGTCGCCCCAACCGCGCAGCGTTGTTGCCACGGCCACGGACCACCCCGCCATGCCGCGACAGCCAGGTGAGCCGGACGCGGCCGCCGAGTGCAGGGACTGCCACTTGAGCCCGCGCCGCGCCACCAGCCGATGATTCGTCGATTTGAGCGTTTCAAGCCCGTCGACCCCGGAATTCGGCCCAACGCCTCGCCGCCGATCTGGCGCGCTGCGGGCTCCGGAGGGATAGGGGACCATGCATCTGCCCCCAGTATCGGCGCCAATGGGTCGCTGGGCCCGTCCCAGGCCGGTTTCACCCCTCCACGATGTCCGGTTTTGTGCGCGAACGCGGTAGAATTGGCACGATCAACGGCGCCGGCCAGCCCGGCGCCCGTTTGTGTGGACAGGAGCTTTTGTGACGGACGACGTGCAGGTGGACGAGGACTACGCCCCGAGTGAGCGCATGGAGGGCCTGCAGGACTCAGCAGACAACACGGTCACCGGCAGCTACGACGCGGACCAGATCTCCGTCCTCGAGGGCCTCGAGGCCGTCCGGAAGCGCCCCGGCATGTACATCGGCTCCACCGGCGAGCGCGGCCTCCACCACCTGGTCTACGAGATCGTGGACAACTCCGTCGACGAGGCCCTGGCCGGCTACTGCGATTCCATCGAGGTGGAGCTCCTCGACGGCGGGGGCGTGCGGGTCAAGGACAACGGCCGCGGCATCCCGGTCAAGGAACACCCCATCGAGAATATCCCCACCGTCACGCTGGTGCTGACGGTGCTGCACGCCGGCGGAAAGTTCGGCGACGGCGGCTACAAGGTCTCCGGCGGCCTGCACGGCGTCGGCTCCTCGGTGGTCAACGCGCTGTCGGACAAGCTCATCGTCGACGTCTCGCGTGACGGCTACCGCTGGCAGCAGACGTTCCACCTCGGCACCCCCGTGACCGAGCTCCAGCAGATGGAGGAGACGGACCAGACCGGCACCACCATCACGTTCTACCCGTCGAACGAGATCTTCGAGACCACGCACTACAACTACGACACCCTCGCCACCCGCTTCCGCGAGATGGCGTTCCTCAACAAGGGCCTGCGGATCTCGCTGATCGACCTCCGCGAAGACCGCCAGGTGGCCACCGGCGACGAGGGGGAGACCGACACCCCCTACGACGAGTTCCAGTACATGGACGGCCTCATCGACTACGTCAAGTACCTCTCCTCCGGCAAGGACGCCATCCACCCCACCGTCATCGCCGTCGAGGCACACGCGCCCGAACAGGGCATGGGGGTGGAGATCGCGATGCAGTGGAACACGTCGTACACCAACAGCGTCTACACCTTCGCCAACACCATCAACACTCATGAGGGCGGCACCCACGAAGAGGGCTTCCGGGCGGCGCTCACCAACACCGTCAACCGATGGGGCGAGTCCTGGGGTCTGATCAAGAAGCGCGAGGACCGCGTCTCCGGCGACGACATCCGCGAGGGCCTCACCGCCATCGTCTCCATCAAGGTGTCCGAGCCGCAGTTCGAGGGCCAGACGAAGACCAAGCTCGGCAACACCGAGGCCAAGTCCTTCGTGCAGCGGGTCCTCAACGACCGCCTGGGGGACTGGTTCGAGCGCAACCCTGCCGAGGGCAAGGACATCGTCCGCAAGTCGCAGTCCGCGGCCGCCGCGCGGATCGCCGCCCGCAAGGCCCGCGACATGGCCCGCTCCCGCAAGGGCCTCCTCGGCGGCTCCGGACTCCCCGGCAAGCTGGTGGACTGCCAGTCCACGGACCCCAGCGAATGCGAGCTGTTCATCGTCGAGGGCGACTCCGCAGGCGGCTCCGCCCGCTCCGCCCGCGATCCCCGCACGCAGGCTATCCTCCCCATCCGCGGCAAGATCCTCAACGTCGAGAAGGCGCGCATCGACCGCATCCTCGCCAACAAGGAGGTCGAGGCGATCATCAACGCCCTCGGCGCCGGCATGCAGGAGGACTTCGACCTGGACAAGCTGCGCTACCACAAGCTGGTCCTCATGGCCGACGCGGACGTCGACGGCGCCCACATCCGCACCCTGCTGCTCACGCTGCTGTTCCGGTTCATGCGGCCGCTGATCGAGGCCGGCCACGTGTACCTCGCCCAGCCGCCGCTGTTCAGGCTCCGCTGGAGCAACGCGGCCCACGAACTCGCCTACGGCGACGCGGAGCGCGACGCCCTGCGTGACAAGGGGCTGGCCGAGGGCAAGAAGCTGCCGCAGGTCAACCCCATCCAGCGCTACAAGGGACTCGGCGAGATGAACGCCGACGACCTGTGGGACACCACGATGGACCCGGACAACCGGATCCTGCTCCAGGTCACCATCGACGACGCCGCCATGGCGGACCAGATGTTCTCCATCCTCATGGGCGAAGACGTGGAGCAGCGCCGCACGTTCATCCAGCGCAACGCGCGCGATGTGCGGTTCCTTGACATCTAACACTGGGGGGCTTCGCCCCCCAGGCCCCCCACTGGGGGCGAAGCCCCCAGACCCCCCACTGGGGGCGATGCCCCCAGGCCCCCGCGGAGCTCGCTTCGCTCGCACAACTTCATAGGCCAGGAGACAGGCTCCTTCGGAGCGTCTCCTGGGCTCGCTTCGCGAGCGGGACAGCCTCTCCACGTTTGGGGGTTGGTTCTGGTCGCACAACTGAATGGCTAGCAATCAGACCCCTTCGGGCGTTTGCTGGGCGCTTCGCGAGCGGGACAGCCTCTCCAGGTTTCGGGGGTTGTTTTGGTCGCACAACTGAATGGCCAGGAATCAGGCTCCTTTCGGGGCGCCTGAGCCCGATCACGATTCCACCCGGAAGGTTCACTACGCATGGCTGACGACGGCACCCTGATCCCGCCCTCGCTGGGCCGGGTCGACCCCATCGACCTGCAGGTGGAGATCCAGCGCTCCTACCTCGACTACGCGATGAGCGTCATCGTCGGGCGCGCCCTGCCGGACGTGCGCGACGGGCTCAAGCCGGTCCACCGTCGCGTCCTCTACGCCATGTGGGACGGCGGGTACCGCCCGGACCGCGGATGGAACAAGTGCTCCCGCGTCGTCGGTGAGGTCATGGGCCTCTACCACCCCCACGGCGACACCGCCATCTACGACACCCTCGTGCGTCTCGCGCAGCCGTGGGCCATGCGGCACCCGCTGGTGACCGGCCAGGGCAACTTCGGCAGCCAGGGCAACGACAAGGCCGCCGCCATGAGGTACACCGAGTGCAAGATGGCGCCGCTCGCCGTCGAGATGGTGCGCGAGATCGAGCAGAACACCGTCGACTTCAAGCCCAACTACGACAACCGCGAGGAGGAGCCCGTCGTCCTCCCGGCGCGCTTCCCGAACCTGCTCGTCAACGGCTCCACCGGCATCGCCGTCGGCATGGCCACCAACATCCCCACGCACAACCTGCGCGAGGTCAACGACGCCGTCCAGTGGGCGCTGGCCCACCCCGAGGCCACCCGCGAGGAACTCCTCGACGCGGCCATGCACCGCATCCAGGGCCCCGACTTCCCCGGCGGCGGCCTCATCGTCGGCCGCTCCGGCATCGAGGAGGCGTACCGCACCGGGCGCGGCTCGGTCACCATGCGCGCCGTCATCGACATGGAGGAGGACCCGAAGGGCCGCCAGCTCCTCGTCGTCACCGAGCTGCCCTACATGTGCAATCCGGACGCGCTCGCGCAGCGCATCGCGGACCTGGTCAACGCGGGCAAGCTCACCGGCATCGCCGACGTCCGCGACGACACCTCCGCCCGCACCGGGCAGCGCTTGGTCATCGTGCTCAAGCGCGACGCCCAGCCGCGCGTGGTGATGAACAACCTGTACAAGCACACCGCCCTGCAGGACACGTTCGGCTGCAACATGCTCGCCATCGTCGACGAGGTGCCCCGCACCCTGAGGCTGGACCAGTTCATCTCCCTGTGGATCAAGCACCAGCTCGAGGTCATCCGCCGCCGCACCCAGTTCCAGCTCGACGACGCCGAGAAGCAGGCCCACATCTACCGCGGGCTGGTGAAGGCGCTCGACGCGCTCGACGAGGTGATCGCGCTCATCCGGCGCTCGCCGTCGACCGACGAGGCCCGCGAGGGTCTGATGGACCTGCTCGACATCGACCAGGTGCAGGCCACCGCGATCCTCGACATGCAGCTGCGGCGCCTCGCGGCCCTCGAGCGGCAGAAGATCATCGACCACCTGCTGACGCTCGAGGCGAAGATCCAGGACCTCAAGGACATCCTGGCCAGCGAGGAGCGGCAGCGCAGCATCATCGCCACCGAGCTGCAGGAGATCGTCGACAAGTACGGCGACGACCGGCGGACCCGGATCGTCGCGGCCGACGGGGACTTCTCGGACGAGGACTTCATCCCCGACGAGGACGTGGTGGTCACCATCACGCACGGCGGCTACGCCAAGCGCACCCGCGCGGACCAGTACCGGGTGCAGAAGCGCGGCGGCAAGGGCGTGCGCGGCGCCACGCTGCGCGCCGACGACGAGGTGCAGCACCTCTTCATGACCACCAACCACCAGTGGCTGCTGTTCTTCACCAACTTCGGGCGGGTCTACCGCGCCAAGGCGTGGCAGCTGCCGGAGGCCGGCCGCGACGCCAAGGGCGGCCACGTCGCCGGGCTGCTGAGCTTCCTGCCGGACGAGCGGATCGCGCAGGTGCTCGCCATCCGCAGCTACGAGGACGCCGAGTACCTGCTCCTGGCCACCAAGCACGGCCTGGTGAAGAAGACCGAGCTCAAGGCGTACGACTCGCCGCGGCAGGCGGGCGTCATCGCGGTCAACTTCCGCGAGGAGTCCGACGAGTTGATCGGCGCCTCGCTGGTGAGCTCCGACGACGACGTGCTCCTCATCTCCCGCAAGGGGCAGGCCATCCGGTTCAAGGCCGACGACTCGCAGCTGCGCCCCATGGGCCGCGCCACCTCCGGCGTGACGGGCATGAAGTTCCGCCGCGGCGACGAGTTGCTGTCCATGGCCGTGCTCCGGGCTGACGAGGACCTGGAGGGCCAGTTCGTGTTCACGGTCACCGACGGCGGGTTCGCCAAGCGCACCGCCGTCGAGGACTACCGCGTCCAGGGTCGCGGCGGGCTGGGCATCAAGGCCATGCGCCTCAACGAGGACCGCGGCTCCCTGGTGGGCGGGCTCATCGTCGGCGAGGCCGACGAGGTGCTGGCCATCAAGGTCTCCGGCCAGGTCACCCGCTCCGCCGTCGCGGACGTGCCCGTCAAGGGGCGCGACACCATGGGCGTGAAGTTCGTGGGCGTCAAGGGCGACGACTCGGTGGGCGCCATCGCGCTCTACCCGGAGTCAGAGGCCGGCGAGGCCGAGGATCCCAGCGGCGAGGACGAGGCGACAGGTCACTCAGAGGGTACGGTAGAGGACAGCGACGCCACCCTGGCGGAGCAGGAGCCGAACAGCGAGGAGGGCGCAGATGAGTGACAACTCGCCGCGCTGGCCATCAGCCTCCGGGGCCCCCGGCCTCGACTTCTCCCCCCAGCGGAAGCCGGACGACGGTGCCGCGCACGCTTCTGCGAACGGCAGCGCGTCGGAGTGGAGCCCCACGCCCAGCGGCGACGCCTCGCCGTCGGACTGGGACGCCAGGGGCTCGTCGGCCCCGGTGCTCCCCTCCGGCCCCTCGTTCGAGTCACGTCCTGCCGCCCCAGCCGGCCAGCCGGCGGTGAGCGACGACGACGCAAAGGATCAGACCCGCACCATCCCCGCCGTCGCGGGGCGGGCGTCCAGGGTGGCGCAGGAGTGGGCCACCAAGGCGAAGGTCGCGGTGGCGGGAGCCGTCGCGCGCCCCGCAGCCGCACCGGGCGAGGACCCCGCGGTCGCTGCGTCCGGTGAGGCCGCTTCACCCGTGGTGCCCGGCGTGGTGACCACGCCGTCGCGCGCCGCCACGTTCGTGCCCGTGGAGGGCGGGGCGTCCGAGGTGGCCCGCCCGGCCAGGACGGGTCGTCGCACCCGCAAGGCGCGGCTGAGGCTGTCGCGGATCGACCCGTGGTCGGTGATGAAGACCACCTTCCTGTTCTCCATCGCGTTCGGCGTGATGATGGTGGTCGCGGCCTTCGTGCTGTGGTCCGTGCTCGCCGGGTCCGGCGCGCTGGAGTCCGCCAACACCTTCATCAACACCCTCATCGGCGACCAGGACACGGCGTTCAACATCGGAGACTTCCTCAGCGCCTCCCGTGTGCTGGGCTTCGCGACGGTGGTCGCGGCGGTGGACGTGGTGATCATCACGGCGGTGGCCACGCTGTTCGCGTTCCTCTACAACCTGGCCGCGACGGTGATGGGTGGCCTCGAGATCACCCTCGCCGAGGACTGATCCGTCGATGTGGGAGGCCGGTTTGCCGTCCCGTGAAGCGGTGCGCTAGAGTTACGCGTCGGTGAACGGGCCTATAGCTCAGACGGTTAGAGCGCTGCCCTGATAAGGCAGAGGTCACTGGTTCAAGTCCAGTTAGGCCCACCGATAGAACCCCTAGGTGACTAGGGGTTTTGTTTTTCCTCTCGACAGTGAGTCGGAGTTGGGTCGGTGTGGAGCACCTGGTTGGCGCGCCAAGGGACGCCAGGCTATTCGGCGGATCTGGTGCCGACTACGCCACCGGATCCGCCGCTTTGCGTCGTCTCCTCCCCGGCCGGGTCAGTCCTCGCGCTAGACGCCCTCCTGGGCCTGGATCCGTCCGTCGTCTATGGCCGCGCGGAGCGCGGCGTGGTCCTTGTCGTTCTGGTCGGCGTAGGCGACGGCGAACGCCGCGACGGCCTCGTCGAACGTGTCGCGCTTGCCCAGGTAGGACGCGATCGCCACCCGCTCGCCCGAGCGCGCGTGGGCGCGGGCGAGCGTCCAGCCGCAGATCCGCGCGTAGACCCGCGATCCGCCGGGGCTGGCTCCTTCAACCTCTGCGGACGCCTTCCAGTCACGCAGCTGACGCACGTAGTAGTCGCGGTCGACCCCGTCGATGCCGTTGGTCCGCTGCCAGCCGAGGAAGATGTCGCTGGCGGCCTGGAGGAGGCGTTGACCGGCGACCACCCGCTCGCCGTGGTTGGTGTACTCGCTCACTCCCAGGAACTGCTCAAGCACCGACGACTGCGCCTCCTTGGCCTGGAGGACAAGCGGGTCACCCGCGCCCGCTCCTTCGAGGAGGAGGATCCACGCCCTGGTCCCGACGCTGCCGACGCCCACCACCTTGCGGGCCATATGCACGAAACGGTACTGGTCGAACAGGTGCTGCCGGTCGGAGGACAGGCTGCGCCGATACGCCGCGAGCAACTCGCCCATCTGCGCGAGCAGGGCCTCCGCGACCTCTGCGGGGAGCAGGTCCTCCAGCGTCATGATCAGAGGGGGCACGGAGATGATCCTGGGCTGCCCGTCCACGATCTTCGTGAACTTGCTGAACGCTTGCACGCTGTCCCGGGTGGGCGCCTTCTCCAGCAGCGTCTGGGTCTTCCGCAGCCGCTGCGGGCTGGTGTTGCCGCGTAGCTCGGCCAGCAGGTGCTTCGCGTCGAGCCGCGAATACCAGACCGCCTGGGTGGGCATCGCCGCGAACTCGATCATCGCCTCCCGGTAGCCACGCACCGCGCTCAGCACGATCGACCTCGCATCGCGGTCGCTGAACGACTGGCTCCGGGCGGCGATCTCCAGGCTGGCGGCCAGCCGCTTCACGTCCCACTCGAACGGCCCCGGCAACGTCTCGTCGAAGTCGTTCAGGTCGAAGACCAGGTTGCGCTCCGGTGAGGCGTAGAACCCGAAGTTGCTGACATGCGCGTCCCCGCAGAGCTGCACCCGGAGGCCGGAGTTGGTCGTCGAGGCCAGGTCTGCCGCCATCAGCAGCGCGCCGCCGCGGTAGAAGGCGAACGGCGAGGACACCATGCGCCCGTACCTGATCGGCAGGAGCTCGGGCACGCGGTCGGCCCCTTGGCGCTCGAGAAGCTCCAGCGGATCCGGCCGGAGCGACGTGGGGCTGAAGACCGCGTGATCCTCGAGGGGAACCTCCTCCCTCGCCTCCCGCCCCCTCGCCCGACTCGCCGTGAACGTCGCGGACTTCGCCGTGGAGCCCTTCCGCCGCGCGGGGGTCAACGCCTCGACACTGCTCACTCGACCCTTTGCCACATCACCCTCGATTCAGGTGGCTCCCTCAGCCGGGCGAATCACCGCGACACCCCCAGTGCAGGATCGGCTGCGCGAGATGTCCGTGAGTTCGTGTGTGCCGCCACCGTTGGCCGACGGCTCATCCTGGCGGAGGCCGATCCGGCGGTCATCACCCCCACGGGGGGATTCCGGCCCCGGGTGGGCTGGGCTCATGGCTGGGCTCAGGGGGACGGCACCCTCGCGAGCAGACGCCGGTAGACGGCGGTGCGGTCGAACTGCAGGGCGTGCGCGAGGGCGCGCCCTGCCAGCTCGCGGCGTTCGTCGTCGGTCATCTCCACCACCGCCCGGTCCAGCGCGGCGGCGATGCCGTCGGGATCCTCGACGGCGACGAGGAGCGCGGTGTCGCCGACCGCCTCGCCGATTCCCCCCGTCGTCGTCGTGATGACCGGTCCACCGCCGGCGAGCATGCTCTCGGCCAGGGCGATGCCGAACGTCTCGACGAACTCCGGGATGGGCTTGCTGGGCAGCACGAACGCCGCGCTCCCGGCCATGAGGTGGGGCTTCTCGTCGTCGCTCACGTCGTCGAGGAACGTGATGCGGTCGGCGACGGGTGACCCGGCGGCCAGCTCCCGGAGCCCGGCCGCCTCGGGGCCGTTGCCGGCGACGACGAGCCGGACGCGTTCGCTCGCCGCGCTGCGCCCGAAGCCCTCGATGAGATCGTCGACGCCCTTGGCCAGGCTGAGCCGCGAGAGGAAGAGGACGTAGCCCCGCCGCGACAGGCCGCGCGCCGCGAGGGCGGCGTCGGTGACCTCCGGGTCCAGGTCGGTGAACTGGGCGGCGTTGATGGCCGGGTAGGAGATCTGGACCCTGCGACGACACTGCTCGGCGAAGTCGGTGCCGTGGTCGGCGTCCAGCAGGGCAGCCTCGGCGACGATCAGGTCGCGCGTGTACTCCGAGACCGCCACGCACAGGTCGTTGGCGAGGTAGGTGGTGAGCAGGTGGGCGGCCGCGCCGTAGCGCCCAGACTCGATGCAGTTGCGGACCACGTTGGTGATGTCGGACCCGACGGCCTCGGCGATCGTGACCACCCGCACCGGGAGCCCCGAGCGGTGCGCCGCGCGCAGGGCATCGTCGACCGCCACCGCGTGGGGGGTGAGGTACAGGGACATGCAGACGGTGGGGACGCCGTCGGTGAACAGCTCGAAGAGCCGGCCGGTCAGCCCGGCGAGGTAGCGGCCGTCGAGGATCTTGTAGTTGCCGACGGGCTCGGGGCGCTCGACCGTGATCCCGTCGCGATAAGGGGTGATGGAGTCGAGCGGCTTGAGCGGCAGCTCGGACTCGATCAGCCGCTCCAGCGGCCACGTGACGATGCGGACGTCGTCGAATCCCTGATCCAGGGCGGCCTCCGCCAGGTTGCGCGCCTCGCCGGAGTGGCCGCAGATCACGGGGTCGGCGCGCACGACCAGGACGAGCCTTCGTGTGGGACGGGTCACGGGGTTCCTCCTGGCAATCCACTGGGTGCGGAACGCACGGTACGTGACGACACGGCGCCTCGGCGACTCGGGACCGGCAAGCGATCCGCGACAAGGGTGGACGGCGCGACCGGAGCGTCGGAGGAGCCGCGCGGGGACCTCTCAGGGACATCGCAGCCGTCAGGAATCCCGGACCGTCGGGACGGTTGTCCCGTGACGCCCGGGACAAGCGCGCCGAAGACTGGACTTCTGAACGCACCCGAGAAGGAGCAGCAGATGTCCAGCACCCCAGCACCTGCCACGGGGCAGGACCGGCTCGGTAACGAGCCGAGGGTCGCCGTCGTGTTCGTCGCGCCGGAGCCCGACCAGAGCGACTCGGCCAGGCTCGTGGCGCTCGGCGTGGTGATGCTTGCCTCGGGCGCCTTCCTCATCGTCATGTTCGTCTCGCTCGCCCGGGGTGGCAGCGCCTCGCCCTGGGGACCGATCAATGACCTCCTGAGCGCGGCGGCGAACGTGCTCCTGGCCAGCCTGGTGCCGCGGATCAGCCGTGGCGCCGCCCGCACGGCGCCAGAACGGGGCTTCGTCCGGCTGATCGCCGGCACCTGCCTGGTCGCGGCGGCCTCCGGTGTGCTCCTGGTCGCCCAGGTCCTGCCCTTCGAGCCGTCGACGGCGATCTCCATAGTGGCCATCACGCTGCAGGCGGCCTGGATGGCCTGGCTGAACACGGCGTGGTCACGGGACCCCCGGATGCCCCGCGTCGTCTGGAGGACGGGCGCCGCCGTCGGGTACGGGCTGGCCGCCGGGCTCGCCCTGACCGGCGCCTCGTTCCTGTTCCCCTGGGGCTCGGCCGCCGCGAAGACGCTGCTGTACCCCGGGGTCGTGCTCGGCGGCGCGCTCTGGCTCGCCTGGCCCCTTTGGTTCGTCCTCCTCGGCCGCCACCTGCGGCCCGCCCCGGACGCCGACACCCATGACCAGCCGGACGCATGAGCGTCCGCGCAACGGAAGGAGTAACCGATGATCACCGTCTACCGCGTTCTCGCGGGCACTGTCGCCGCCCTGGTGGGCGTGCAGGCCGCCTCCCACGCCTGGGCCTCCGCCGGCCTCGGCGCCTACATCATGGGCGGCGCGGTGGTGGACAAGTCGATGATGGAGGACACGGGAGGTCCGCTGCCCTTCCCGGAGGTCCTCGGCATCCTGATCCACGGCCTGAACGGCGGCATCATCATCCCCGCCGTCGCCCTGGCTCTGCTGGTGGTGTCCTTCTTCACCCGGGTCCCGCGCGCCCTCATGTGGGCCGCGATCGTGCTCGGGCTCGTCGCGCTTCAGATGACCCTCGGGTACGCCGCGCACGGCATGGCGGTGCTGGCCATCTTCCACGGCCTCAACGCCCTCCTGCTGCTCCTGGCGGCCGTGTCCGCCCTGCGCAACGCGCGGAGGCCGGTCGCGGCACCTGACGTCGCGGCGCCGACGACCGCCCGGGGATCGGTGGCGGTGTGACGTGAGCACCAGGGCGTCGTGGGTGTCGCGGCGGGTCGTCGGCGCCGGGGTCCTGGTGCTGGCGCTCGGATCCTCCGCCTGGGTGTGGGCGGCCAGCCTGCTCCCGGACACCTACTCCATGACCTCGATGGGGTACCCGGACTACGGCGGCGGGCCACAGCCGCCCGCCGCCGCGGGCTCGCACGGTCACGCCCAGGACGGGGTGGACATCGGCTCCCTGGTGCCCGATCCCGATCGGGCGCCGGACGTCCGGATGGATCTCGTGGCGAGGGCCGAGCGGGTCACGCTGCCAAGGGTCCCGCCCTTCGACGGCTTCACCCTGAACGGAACGACCCCTGGGCCCACCATCCGGGCCCGGTCCGGGGAACTGGTCGAGGTCCAGGTCACCAATGAGAGCGTGGCGGACGGGATGACGCTCCATTGGCACGGCGTCGACCTGCCCAACGCGATGGACGGCGTCGCGGGCGTGACGCAGGACGCGATCGCGCCCGGGGAGCGGTACGTCTACCGCTTCGTCGCAGAGGAGGGCACCTACTGGTACCACTCGCACCAGGTGTCCCATCCGCAGGTCAGCGGCGGGCTGCTGGGCGCGCTGGTGGTGGACCCCGCAGCGCCGGATCCGGGCGTGGTGGACGTCATCGCGCTCGTGCACGCCTATGCCGGGACCCGCACCGTCAACGGGACGCCGGGCGGGTTCGCGCACCCCGCACGCCCCGGTGACACCGCCAGGGTGCGGGTGATCAACACCGACGCGGGTCCGATGCCGGTGTGGGTGTCAGGGGCTTCCTACCGGGTGGTCGCGGTCGACGGCCGCACGGTGAACCGTCCCGATCCCATGGAGGGGAAAGCGCTGGTGGTCACCGCGGGCGGGCGCGCGGACCTGGAGGTCATGGTGCCTCCCGGCGGAGCGCGGGTGGAGTTCGCTGGGGCGTCCGTGTCGCTGGGCGGCACCGGGGCGCCGCACTCGCCCGCCCCCCGGGCGCTGGTGGACCTCCTCGGCTACGGCGCCCCGGACCCGACCGTCGGGAGCATGGGGCAGCCGGACCGCACCTTCGAGTACCGGATCGGGCGGGGGATCGGGCTCCTCGACGGCCGGCCGGGCTCGTGGTGGACGATCAACGGCGGCCTGTACCCCGACGTGCCGATGTTCGTGGTGCGCACCGGGGAGCGCGTGCGCTTCCTGGTGTCGAACGAGAGCGGCGAGGTGCACCCGATGCACCTGCACGGCCACCACCTCCTGGTGCTCGCCCGCGACGGCGTCCTGGCCACCGGATCGCCGTGGCTCGTCGACTCGCTGAACGTCGAGCCGGGCGAGACCTATGAGCTGGAGATGGTCGCCGACAACCCGGGCATCTGGATGGACCACTGCCACAACCTCCCGCACGCGCGGGAGGGGCTGATGACCCACCTCGCCTACGAGGGCTACCGGAGTCCCTACGTTGTGGGCGGCGAGCACGGGAACCACCCGGAGTAGGCGGTCAGCCGAGCCCGGCCCGCCGGGCCTTCTCGATCGCTGAGGCGCGGTCGGCCACCTGCAGCTTGACCAGGATGAGCGAGACCAGGTTCCTGACGGTCTTGTCCGCGATCCCGAGGTGCCGTGCGATGCGGGGGTTGTCCCAGCCCTTGGCGATGAGCGCCAGGGCCTCCCGCTCCCTCGTCGTCAGCTCGACGAACGGCGCGCGCCCGCCGCCGCCCGCCACCATCGCGGTGAGCCGCGACGCCAGGGCCGCCGAGAAGATGATGTCGCCCTGCGCCACCGACCGGATCGCGGCCAGCGTCGCGCCGGGGGTGGCCGACTTCACCACGTACCCGCGCGCCCCGGCCGCCACGGCATCCGCGACGCTCGCGTCGTCGAGCATGCTCAGGATGAGGACCCGCACGTCGGGCGCGGCCGCGACGATCTGCCTCGTCGCCTCGATCCCGTCGAGTCCGGGCATGGTGACGTCCATCACCACGACGTCGGGCGAGAGCTCGGACGCGAGCCTGACCGCCTCGATGCCGTCGGCCGCCTGGCCGACGACCGACAGGTCGTCCGTGGTGCCGAGGAGGCCCACGAGGCCCTCGCGGTAGAGCGGGTGGTCGTCGACGACGAGGACGCGGAAGGCGGTGGGGCTCATGGTTCCTCCATCGGTAGCACGGCGCGCAGCACGGTGCCGCCGGAGGGCCGGGCCTCGATGGTGCAGGTCCCGCCCAGCTCGGCCGCCCGCTCCCGCATCGCGGTGATCCCCACCCCCGCGTGGAGGTCTGCGGGTGGGCCGACACCGTCGTCGGCCACCTCGATCTCCAGCGCCGCGTCGACGCGGCGGAGCGTCACCCAGCACGACTGCGCCTGGGCGTGCCGGGACGCGTTGGCCAGGGCGGAGGACACGATGCGGTAGGTCGCCACCTCGACGGCGGGCGGAAGCGGGGCGCCGGGCGATCCGAGGCCGCCGGGGTCGAGGTGCACGGCCAGCGGCGCCAGGCCGAGGGCCAGCTCCTCGAGCGCCGAGGCCAGGCCCAGGTCGTCGAGTACGGGCGGACGGAGGTCGTAGGCGAGGTGCCGCACCGCGTCCGCGGCACGGCCCGCATCCTGCTCGATCCGGTCCAGGATCCCTGCCACCTCCGCGCTCGCCCCGCGCGACGCCATCAGCCGGCGGACGGTCTCGGCGCGCAGGGGGATGGACGCGATGGTGGGGCCCACGTCGTCGTGCAGGGTGCGGCGGAGCATCCGCCGCTCGTCCTCGCGGGCCAGGATCAGGCGCTGCCGGGAGGCGCGGACCTCCCGGTCGAGTCCCTCCTCGTGGAGCGCCGAGGCAACCTGGTTGCCGAGGTCCTGGAGCAGCCGGCGCTCGGCCGGGGCGAAGCCGCCACCACGGCCGCGGGTGGCCACGACGAGGCTGCCCAGCGTGACGTCGGCGTGCACGAGGGGGGTGACGCGAAGCCGGGCCTCGTCGTCCGGCCGGATTCCGGCCTCGGCGAGCGGGCCCTGCTCCGTCGTCACCGACACGTAGGGCACGCGCAGCGCCCGGCGGAGGTCGGCGGCCACCTCGAGCCACGACACCTCGCGCGCCCCGAGCAGGCCCGCCAGCCGGGCCAGCGCCACGTAGGGATCGTCGCGGTCGCCGTAGAGGCCCCGGCTGACCAATCGCTCCAACCACACCCGGACGGGATTGACCAGGATCGCCACGGCCACCGCGCCCGCCACCGCGACACCGGTGGGTTGGCCGGCCACCAGGGTGGTCAGCACCGCCACCGTGAGGAGGTACACGCTCACCGCGACCACAGTGAGCGCGGCGTAGACCAGCGTCCGCCCGAGGACGACGTCGAGGTCGAACAGGCGGTAGCGCAGCATCGCGATGCTCATCCCCGCCACGTAGAACAGGCCGGGCAGGCCGATCAGCTCGTCGGGCAGCAGCGACGCCCCGATGAGGAGCGACGGCACCATCCAGAACGCCAGCGCCAGGAGCCCCGCGACGATCCCGGAGCCGCCCAGCCACGCCAGCTGTTGCCGGTGGACGGGGTCCACGCCCAGGCGGCGGGCGCGCGACAGCCGCAGGACCAGCACCCCCAGCGAGCCGCACAGCCCGACGAGGGTGAAGGCGGTCTGGAGGGGAACCGCCCGCGCCATCCAGGCGGGGAAGGCCGCGCCTGCGCCCACGATGGTCGCCAGCGCCGCCCAGAGCAGCGGCGGCACCCAGGTGATCAGGACCCTGGACCGGAGCCCGCGCAGCCAGGGCGTCAGGGGGGTGGGGAACTGGAGCGCCCACGCCAGCATCGAACTCCACGCCAAGGTGTAGAAGAAGCCGACGTTCGCGACGAACAGCCAACGCAGGTTCCCCTCGAAGGCCCACGACGGCGGCAGCCCCGCCACCGTGACGACGGTGCTGCCGAAGAGGGCCGCCCCGAAGACCAGGTTGGAGCCGGCCGCCGGGTCCTGCTGCCGCCGGCTGAGCGCGAAGCCGGCGAGCGCGAAGAGCGCGGTGACGAACAGCAGGGTGCCGCCCGCCCGCCAGCCCTGGAGCGCCAGCGGACTCGCCTGGGCCACGAGATCCAGCGGCACAACCGTCGACCCGGGCTGCACCGTCAGGTCGGCACGCCCGTCGGCCACCCGGGCCCCGCTGACCAGGCTGCCGTCGGGCAGGGGGCAGTCGGGGTGCACCTGGGGGAGCACGCCGTCGGCGCTGAACGCGGCCGCCTGGGGGGTGAGCCACGCGCATTCGGCGGGGATCACGAGCCGGAACCCCACGAACACGACGGCGGCCAGGCATGCGAGGAGCGCGCCCACGAGGGCGTCCCACTGCGGACCTCGGGCTGGCGGCGACACCGGAGTCTCCTCCCGTTCAGGTCATCGTCCCAGAACACCCATCCGGTGACCAGAGGCCGGTGACCACGCCCTCTGGGGGCTGGGCACCGCCGCGACCCTCGGGGTCCCTGCCCATCTGTGCAGGCGTGCCTCGCCGGCGCGCACCAACGCGATCCGCGCGAGGTACTACGCGTTGTAGTGGCCTACCCTGAGGGTCACCGCAGGCGGAAGCACCGAAGCTCGACCCGTTCCTTCGAGGAGTCATCGTGGACCAAACTGCCCGTTACGCCGATCTCAGCCTCCGCGAGGACGACCTCATCGCGGGAGGACAGCACATCCTGTGCGCCTACACCATGAAGCCGAAGTCCGGCTCCTACCTGGAGGCCGCCGCGCACTTCGCCGCCGAGTCCTCGACGGGCACCAACGTGGAGGTGTCCACCACCGACGACTTCACCAAGGGCGTCGACGCGATCGTCTATCACGTCGACGAGGCGAACGAGGAGATGCGGATCGCCTATCCGCTCGACCTGTTCGACCGCAACATCATCGACGGCAGGATGATGATGGTCTCGTTCCTCACCCTGACCATCGGCAACAACCAGGGCATGGGCGACATCGCCTATGCGAAGATGTACGACTTCTACGTGCCGCGCGCGGCGATCAACCTGTTCGACGGGCCGGCCATGGGCATCTCGGACCTGTGGCGGATCCTCGGCCGTCCGGTCACCGACGGCGGCTACATCGCCGGCACCATCATCAAGCCGAAGCTGGGGCTGCGCCCCGAGCCCTTCGCACAGGCCGCCTACGAGTTCTGGCTGGGCGGGGACTTCATCAAGAACGACGAGCCGCAGGGCAACCAGGTGTTCTCGCCCATGCGCACAACCATCCCGCTGGTCTACGACGCGATGAAGCGGGCGATGGACGTCACCGGCGAGGCGAAGCTGTTCAGCGCCAACATCACCGCCGACGACCACTCCGAGATGATCGCGCGCGGCGAGTTCATCCTCGAGGCCTTCGGGCCGGACGCGGACAAGGTGGCCTTCCTCGTCGACGGCTACGTGGGCGGCCCGAGCGCCGTGACGACCGCCCGCCGCTACTTCTCCCGGCAGTACCTCCACTACCACCGCGCCGGCCACGGCGCGGTCACCTCGCCCAGCTCCAAGCGCGGCTACACCGCCTACGTGCTGGCCAAGATGGCTCGGCTTCAGGGTGCCTCGGGCATCCACGTCGGCACCATGGGCTACGGGAAGATGGAAGGCGCCCGCGACGACCGCGCCATCGCCTACATCTGCGAACGCGACGAGTACCAAGGCCCGGCGTTCTTCCAGGAGTGGTTCGGGATGCGCCCCACCACCCCGATCGTCTCCGGCGGCATGAACGCGCTGCGGTTGCCGGGCTTCTTCGCCAACCTCGGCCACGCCAACGTCATCAACACCGCGGGCGGCGGCGCGTACGGCCACCTCGACGGCGCCGCCGCGGGAGGCAGGTCGCTCCGGCAGGCGCACCAGTGCTGGGCGGCCGGCGCCGATCCCGTCGAGTGGGCCAAGGAGCATCGCGAGTTCGCGCGGGCCTTCGAGTCGTTCCCCGCCGACGCGGACCTCCTCTACCCGGGATGGCGCCAGGCTCTGGGCGTCTCCGGTGGACCGGCCCCCTCCGTCGCCACCCCCTGAGGGGGACTGTCATGGCGCCGCGGACCTTGACCCAGTACCTCCTGGACCTCCACGACGAGCGCGACGACTCCCCGTCCCACGACTACGCCCACATCCTGAGCGCAGTCGCGGTGTCGGTGAAGCTCACCGCGGCCATGGTGAGCCGCGGCCCCCTGTCACTCGGCGACGTCGCCCACGAGGGCCAGGGGGATCACGCCCAGCTCCATCGGGGGCTGCGCCGGCTCGCCACCCGGATCCTGCTCCAGCAGGCCGCCGGCATCGAGCAGCTGGCCGCCGTGTCGGTGGCCGGGGACCCGAGCATCCACCCGGTCTCCCGCTCGCCGCGCGCCCGGTACCTGCTGGTCTTCGAGGCGCTGCACGGGTCGGTCAACCTGTGCGAGAACCAGACGGCGGGGCTGGCGTTCTCCATCCTGGAGCGCGCGGAGGTCGATGCGCCCTGCACGGAGGCCGACTTCCTGCAACCGGGCTCCAGGCAGGTGTGTGCCGGGCTCGGGCTGTACGGGCCGAGCACGCTGCTGGTGCTCACGACGGGGCGTGGGGTGGACGGCTTCACCCTGGACCGCGACGTCGGCAACTTCGTGCTGACCGACCGGGGGATGACCATCCCGAGCCGATCCGACAGCTTCGCCATCAACCCGTCGGAGGCTATGCACTGGCCGGCGCCCACGAAGCGGTACGTCGACGAGTGCCTCCGCGGGAAGGAGGGACCGCGCGGGCGTGACTTCAAGATGCGCTGGAACGCCTCGGCCGTCATCGGGGCGTTCCGCATCCTGGTCCACGGCGGCATGTTCATGGCGCCCGACACCGGCCGTCGCGGAGCCCTCTGGGGGGTGCCGCTCATGCACAACGCCGGGCCGCTGGCGCTCCTGGCGGAGCAGGCGGGCGGCGCGGCCACCACCGGCGTCCAGCGCGTCCTCGACGTGGTTCCCACCTCGCTCACCCAGCGCCTGCCCATCCACTTCGGAGCGGCCGACGAGGTGGCGCGCGTCGAGCGCTACTTCGTGGAGCACGAGCAGGGGCTCGACGAGGGCTCGTCGTATCCCCTGTTCCACAGCCGCACCCTGTTCATCGAGCCATAGGAAGACGGAGAGCCATGTCCGATCAGCATCCAGTCGTCGCCATCACCGGCTCCTCGGGGGCGGGCACCACCACCGTCACCCAGACGTTCGCGCAGATCTTCGCCCGGGAGTCCATCACGTCGTCGGTGGTCCACGGCGACTCCTTCCACCGCTACGACCGGGAGGAGATGAAGGCGGTCTACGCCGCTGCCCTCGACACCGGCGAGACCGCGCCCAGCCACTTCGGGCCGGAGGCGAACCTCTTCGCCGAACTCGAGCAGCTGTTCGCCGAGTACGGCCGCACCGGCACGGGACGGGTGCGCCAGTACGTCCACGACGACGAGGAGGCCCGGGCCTACGGCCGCCCACCGGGCACCTTCACGCCGTGGCAGGACCTGCCCGGCGGCACCGACCTCCTGTACTACGAGGGCCTGCACGGCGCGGTGCGCACCGACACCGTCGACGTGGCCCGGCACGTGGACCTGCGGATCGGGGTGGTGCCGATCATCAACCTCGAGTGGATCCAGAAGCTGCACCGCGACCGGAACACGCGCGGCTACTCGACGGAGGCGGTCACCGACACGATCCTGCGCCGCATGCCGGACTACGTGCACTACATCTGCCCGCAGTTCTCCAACACCCACATCAACTTCCAGCGGGTGCCCGTGGTGGACACCTCCAACCCGTTCATCGCCGGATGGATCCCCACGCTGGACGAGTCGATGGTGGTGATCCGCTTCGCGGACCCGCGCGGCATCGACTTCCCCTATCTGCTGTCGATGATCGACGGCTCGTTCATGTCGCGGGCCAACAGCATCGTCGTGCCCGGCGGGAAGATGCACCTGGCCATGCAGCTGATCTTCACCCCGCTGATCTGGCGGCTGGTCGAGGCGAGCAGGAAGGCGAGGGCCCGCGCCGGCGGCTGAACGGGCCGTCGGTCGTCGCGGAATCACCCGCAGTGGGTGATGCCGGGAGGACGGACGGGCCGGATGATCTGTTCGGCTGGTGCGTCTGCGCCAGTTCTGTGAGCCGTGCGCCGCACGGCTCCGACACGAGTAACGAGGACGACAAATGAACTTCTGGGACTTCTTCTGGCTGATGGTGTGGGGCTTCATCTTCATCAGCTACCTGATGGTGCTCTTCCAGGTGATCGTCGACATCTTCCGGGATCCGGGGCTCAGGGGCGTGACCCGTGCGCTGTGGGTGGTGGCGCTGTTCATCGCGCCCCCGTTGACGGCACTGGTCTACCTGCTGGCCCGGGGCCGCGGCATGGCGCAGCGGCAGCAGGCAGGCGCCGCCGAGGCTCGCGAGGCGACGGACAGCTACATCCGCTCCGTGGCCGCCGACGCCGATCCCAGCGCGCAGATCGCGCGCGCGAAGTCGCTGCTGGACAGCGGTGCGATCAGCCCCGCCGAGTACGATCAGCTCAAGGCCAAGGCCCTCGCCTGACACACTCCCCTGGTGGGACCGGATGATCCGGCCCCGCCGAGGATACGAAGCCCCCGCCCGGATCGGGCGGGGGCTTCGTGCGTTCAGGGGGCCTCAGGCGAGCTCGGCGTCGATCGCCTCCGCGAGGACCCCGATGACCGGCCAGGCGCCCTCGGAGCTGTTGCCGAGGACGGTCGCGGTGGTCCGCGTGGCGGGGATGTGGGTCGAGCGGAACGAGGCGCCCGCGTCGTAGCCCTCCAGGACCAGCGCCGGGCCCGTGCGGTGCAGCCAGAGCCCCATGCCGTAGCGCATGTCCTCGTCCGGCACGTCGTTGCGGGGACGGGTCATCGCCTCGACGGTGGCGCGGGAGACGATGCGGCCCTCCAGCAGGGCGCGCCAGAAGCGGTGCAGGTCGTCGGCGGTGGTGAACGCGCCGCCGTCGCCGTTGCCGAGGACGGGAAGGTGCAGCGTGTTGACCAGGTCGCCGTCGTCGTGGATGTAGCCCAGCGCCGCGTCGGAGGGGAGCTCGTTGAGGGGGAGGAAGCCGGTGCTCTCGAGGCCGGCGGGCTCGATGACCAGCCGCCGGATCACGTCGTGGTACACCTCGCCCGTCACCCGCTCGAGCACGAGACCGAGCACCATGTAGCCGCCGTTGCAGTACGCGAACCGCTCGCCGGGGTTGAACTTCGGCTCGTGCCCCTCGAGCAGCGGCAGGAACGCCTCGGCCGAGGTGAGGGTGTGCACCGGCACGGTGAGGACGTGGTCCGCGACCTCCCAGTCGCCGTCCTCGTCGAGGTAGTCGCCGATGCCGGAGGTGTGGGTGAGGAGGTGCTCGATCGTGACGGCGTCGTCGACGAGCGGGAGGTCCTGGCCCAGAATCTCGCGTACGGGCTGGTCGAGCCGCAGCCGGCCCTCCTCGACGAGCCGCAGGACCGCCAGGGCGGTGAACGTCTTGCTCCCGCTGGCGACGGCGATCCTGGCCCGGGGCACCATCGGCACGCCGAAGGCGCGGTGCATGAACCCCTCGCAGCGCTCGAGGACGCGTTCGTCTCCCACGTCGACGGTGATGACGCCGGTGAACGCGTGCTTGGCGACGGCGTCGTCGAGGGTGTGTGGATCAACCTGCATGTCTGCCCCCTGGGGAGTGCGGTGTGAGCTTCGATTGTCCGCCAGGTCAGGCGCCGCCGGGGGTGATCGAGCCGATCGCCAGGAACGAGAAGATGATGACGTCCTGGCAGAAGTGGATGAACCAGGCCCAGAACAGCCCCCTCGTCTCCACCATCGACCTGGCCAGCAGCCACCCCAGCGCGAACGCCATCGAGACGCCGATCACCCCGTAGGGGATGCCGTAGTAGTGGCCCATCCCGAAGTAGGCGGCCACCATCAGCACGGCCTGCCGCGGGCCCACCGGCCCCTCGAGGACGGAGAGCAGCGAGGCCTTCCAGGCCACCTCGTCGCTGAAGGCGTTGAGTGTCGCGGCGAGGAGGATGACGGGGACCAGCGGCAGGGCCCGGGCGAGAACGTCCGGGGCGGGGGCGCCCGCGAGGAGGACGAACGTGAGGGTGCCGGCGCTCAGCCCGGCCGCGGCCAGGGGGCCGAACCGGCTCCACCTGGTGCCGTCCTTCACGCCCAGCCATGGGATCCGGCGCATGGGGGCGTGCAGGTCGCCGACGGTGAGGAAGAAGCGCGACGGCCGCCGTCGCAGGACCATCAGGGCGGCGATCATGAGGGCGGTGACCATCAACCGGAGCGACTGCTCGGCCAGCATGTAGACCGGGAACGACGGGTCCGCCAGCCACGCACGGTAGGCGGGTGCCTGGTCGATCACCCGGTACACCAGCGCCTCCGCGCCCACCAGCACGGCAAGCGCAACCAGGAACGGCACCAGGGGGCGGAGCCGCGCCCACACCGCCGTCGCGACGAGCGCCGTCGCGATCACCGAGGCCGAGACGAGCAGGCGGGCGTCGTCGGTGAAGTCTCGGCGGAGTACCTCCTGGACGACGACCCGGGGGAGGAGCGAGGCGCCCAGCACCACCACCCACGCCACCGCGACCAGGTGAGCTGGGGCGATGAGGCCCTTCGTGGTGGTCACGGCCGGGTTAGGACTCGACATCGCGGGGTAAGGGTGTCGCGGTGGTGGGGGCGGGCTCCGGCGGGCGCTTCTCGGGGCGGGTCATGGCGAGCGAGATGAGGACCGGCAGGATGGGCGCCAGGAGGGCGTAGGTCCATCCCGCCGAGCCGAGCACGACGGCCTGGTACAGCGCGAGGGCGGCGGCAGACGCGACGTAGAGCACGGCGTGCTTCGGCAGCCACCACCGCTCGACGGTGACCAGCACGGCCGCGATCGTCAGGACGAGCGGCGCGACGAACTGGCCCAGCACGCTGAGATCGGATCCGGCCTCCAGGCCGACGCCCGCCGAGAACGCGAACGCGAGCGAGACGGCGGTGTAGCCCAGGAACGAGATGCACGCCACGGACACGGCGCTGAGCAGCGTCCGAGCCCACCCGGGCAGCGGGTGCTCGGCCGAGCGGAGCGTGCGGTGCACGAGGAAGCTGAACGCCAGGGTCTGCAGGAGGATCTCCGGCATGCCGACGGCGTGGAACCACAACGGGATCTGGGTGTAGATGACGCCCTCGAGTGAGGCGGGCGCCGCCGCGGGCGTGCCGAGGATGCCGATGACCACGAAGAGCAGCCACAGCCAGCCGAACCGGGTCGCGGCGAGGGGCCGTCGGAACGGGAGCAGCACCAACCCGAAGAGCGCGCCGCGGACCACCTGCAGCCCCCACGAGAGCGCCACGTCGGGCGAGGCGTAGGGAAGGTAGTAGTCCCGGATGACGGGCTCCTGGAAGATCGCGGGGTAGTCGAGGACCCGCGAGGCGATCACCCCGGCGACGAGGTAGGTGACGACGTGGCTGACCGCGACGAGGAAGACGAACCGCGCTGCGCCCCTGGCGCCGGTGAGCGGTGATGTGGGTGTGGCCATGGTGACCCTCCGGTCTCCACAGTACGCCTGAGTGTCGCGGCATGGGGGGTGGGGCCGATGGTCCGGTGGGACCATGGAACATGACCAGGGAAACCGCAAAATTCTTCGCCGGAGTCACCGCGTGGGAGGCCGTCACGCACGCGTCGTTGGCCGCCAGCGGAGTCCTGCCCCTCAAGCTGTGCGGGGTCACGATCACCCCGAGGGTCAACGCCGTCCAGGTTGTCATACCGGCAGTGGCAAGCCTCTGCCTTGCCTACATGGGATGGGGTCGGGACGCCCGGACCCCGAGATCGCGGTAAGCGATTCGCACCTCTGCACCTCTTGACTCCTTATATCATTAGGATTACCTTGTGGCGTCAGGAGAAGCGATGGACACCACGACACCGCGTCGGCGACGACGCCACGACGAGACCCGCGAGGAGATCCTCGCCTTCGCCGTCGAGATCATGGCGGAGCAGGGGGTGGCCGGGCTGTCGCTGGGCGAGGTCGCGCGCCGCCTGGGGGTGCGGACGCCGTCGCTGTACACGTACGTCGCCTCGAAGAACGCCCTCTACGACGAGCTGTTCCGACGGGGATGGCAGGCCTGCCGCGACGCCGTCCTCTCGCATCGGGACCGGCTCGGTCCCGTCACGCCTGCCTCGGACGCCGTCGGGCGCGCGGTCGAGACGAACGCGACGTTCGTGCGCTGGGCGCTGGCCAATCCGGAGCTGAGCCAACTCATGCTGACCCGTCCCGTGCCCGCGTGGCAGCCCAGCCCTGAGGCGTTCGAGCCGTCGATGGCACTGTTCGCCGCCCTCGCTGCCGAGGTGGTGGGCCTGCGCGATCACGGGCTGCTGGACGCGGACGTCGACGTCGACGAGCTGACGCAGAACCTGGCCAGCGCGGCCACCGGCGTGATCGTCCGCCAACTGGCGAACGAGCCCGGCGTCGCGTACGACGAGGGCACTGCCTCACGGCACTTCCCGGCGCTCATCCGGGCGCTGATGCTCGCCCACCTCCCCGAAAGGACCTCCCATGCGAGCGACTGACACCTCCCTCCCTGGCCACGGCGCGACGAAGGACGAGACCATGACCGAATCCGGCAGCGCCCCCCGCGGCGATGACGATGCGACGGGCCTGCTCGTGCGGGCCGTCGACATCCCCCTCCCCGGGCCGGGCGAGGGCCTCCGCGTGGGCCGGGCGCAGCACCTGCGGCTCATCGACGAGGTGCGCGGCCTCGCCCCCGAGCAGTGGGCAACCGTCACCGAGTGCCCCGCGTGGACCGTCCGCGACATGGTGGGCCACGTGGCCTCGGCGGCCCGCTTCCCGGGCAACCCGCTGCTGTACGTCGTCGACGCGCAGATCGGCCGGTTCCGCTACCGGGGGCGCAGCTCTCTGGACGCGGCCAACGAGGTGGGCATCGACCGGCATCGAGCGCTCTCCACCGACGAGCTGCTGGAGCGGATCCGACGGCGGGCGATGTCGGGCCGCGACACCCCCGGCTGGATGCGCCGTCGGCTCACCAACGACGCGGCGCTGCCGTCATACACGACGATCGGGTCGTTCGTGGACACCATCCTGACCAGGGACACCTGGCTGCACCGCCAGGACATCGCGCGGGCGGTGGGCCGCGAGCCGGCGTCGGACCCCACGGACGCGGAGGTGGTGGAGCAGGTGATCCGCGACCTCGGCCTCGCCTGGACCGGCCCCGCCGTCGTGCTGCGCCTCACGGGGCCGGCGGGCGGCGCGTGGCTCCTCGGCCCCGACGCCGGGGCGGGCTCGGTGCCGGCGCGGGCGGACGATACCCCGTCCGAGGTGGTCCTGCCGGCGGTGGAGTTCATGCGCCACCTGTCGGGCAGGAGTGTCGCGGCGGGGCTGTTCGACGGTGTCGCGGCAGAGCTCCGCCCGGCCGTCGAGGCCGCCCGGACCCCCTTCTGACCGCCTCCCGACCCACCGCTGACCCCTCCCGACCCACCGCTGTCCCGACCCACCGCTGACCCCTCCCGTGCACGACACGCCGCCGGAGTCGGTGCCCGACGTCACCACGGGCGTCGAGGTGGATTCGCGACGGTGTTTCGTGCCCGCCCGCCTTGGAGGTGCTGCCCGCGCAACCCTGTCCCGACCGCCCCTCCCGGGCACGACACGCCGTCTGAGTCGGTGCCCGACGTCACCACGGGCGTCGAGGTGGATTCGGGACGGTGTTTCGTGCGCGCCCGCCTCGGAGGTGTCGCCCGCGAAACCCCGTCCCGACCGCCCCTCCTGGGCACGACACGCCGTCTGAGTCGGTGCCCGACGTCACCACGGGCGTCGAGGTGGATTCGCGACGGTGTTTCGTGCGCGGGGTCGGCGCGACTGCGGTGAGGACGACCCGAGAACGACGGCAAACGCCCATTGCCGGGGCACCCGCGCGGGTATAGCTTGACGACATGAACCGCAGGGGCATCCGCGGCATCGGGGCCGCGTTGGCGACGCTCGTCGTCTTCCTCTCCTTCAGCGTGACCGCTGAAGCTGCCCAGCCCAAGTACGTCGCGCTGGGCGACAGCTACGCCTCCGGCAACGGAGCCGGCAGCTACCTGACCGGTACGGCCAACGCTGGGTGCTATCGCTCGCTCAAGAGCTACCCGGGGCTGATCGCGACCGCCTCCGGCCTCCAACTCGTCTTGGAGGCGTGTTCGGGCGCCACCATCAACGACGTCACCACCAAGCAGATGGGCAATCTCGGAGGCGCCGCCTACGTCACCATCACCATCGGCGGCAACGACATCGGCTTCTCCTCGGTGGTGTCGACCTGCCTCGGCACCAACACCACCGCCTGCCTCAACGCCGTCGCCACCGCGACCTCAAAGGCGGGCTCCACTGCCTTCCGCGCCCAGCTGGCGACCCTGTTCAGCGCAGTGAAGGCGGAGGCGCCGGGGGCGAAGGTCGTGGCCACGTCCTACCCACGGCTGTTCAACGGCAAGGACTGCAGCATCCTGACCAGCTTCACCAGCACGGAGATGACGCAGCTCAACAAGGGTGCCGACGTGCTCGCCACGGCCATCTCGAATGCGGCAGGCGACGCCGGGGTGACCTTCGCCGACGTCCGGACCCCGTTCGTCGGCCACGCCGTGTGCGACCGCTCGCCGTGGATCCTCAACGCCTCGCTGTTCAAGTCCTACGAGTCGTTCCACCCCAACGCCACCGGCCACTCAAGCGGGTACAGGCCCGTCGTGGCCACGGCTCTCGGCCCGATCGCCTCCACCGGCACCACCGCGAAGGTGACCACCAGCGGCATCGGCTCCAGCGACACCACCAGGGGCCACGTGAAGGTCCCGAAGTCCTGACCTACTGAAGTGGAGCGCATGCGGCGGCCTGAGGGCCGCCGCATCCGCGTGTCCGGCAACTATTCGGTGTCGACGGGGGATCCGGCGCGGACGGCGAGGTCGAGCTCCGACGGCTGGCCCACCTCGTCGAGATGGGCCGCACCGTGTCCGGCGGCTACGAGGGGTCGACGGGGGACCCGGCGCGGACGGTCAGGTCGAGCTCGTAGCGGTCCCCGCGGAAGGTGTGCTCGGCGTACTCCACCGGCTGGCCAACCTCGTTGAAGGAGAGTCGCGTCAGGGTGAGCACCGGGTCGAACCGGCCGATCTCCAGCGCCTCGCGCTCCTGTGGGGTGGCCCGCCGCGAGCCGATGCTCTGCGTGGCCAGCTGCGGGTGGATCCCGTGGCGGCGCATGGTGGCGTAGAGGCCGTGCTGCTCCAGGTCGGTGAACCGGACAGCCGATGCCGACGGGGGGAGCCAGTTGCGCAGGATGGCCAGCGGGGCGCCGTCGGCCAGGCGGAGCCGCTCGACGGCGAGCAGCGGGGTCTTCGTGCCCACCTTCAGCAGGGTGGTCACGCGGACGTCGTGGCTGGGGTACACCATCGACAGGAGACGCGTCGACGGGTTGTGGCCGGCCGCCGCGAGGTCGTCGTGGAGGCTGCCCAGCCCGTGGCGCTGTTCCATGGAGCGGTGTGCGACGACGGTGCCGACCCCTCGACCGCGAACCAGGAGCCCGTGGTTGACGAGTTCCCCCATCGTGCGCCGGATGGTCAGGCGGGACAGGCCGAGCCGGTCGGCGAGGGAGAGCTCCTGTTCGAAGCGCTCGCCCGGGCTGAGGGTGCCGTCGAGGATGGCGGCGGCGAGCTGCTCGTAGAGCTGGTGGTAGAGCGGGATGGGGCTCTCGCGGTCCAGCGTGACGGGGACCCGCTGGGCCTCGGCGTGGAGGACCTGTCGTGGTGCGACGCTCATGCCGTCCGCCTCTCCGGTGAAGCTAGGTGTCATAACAATGTCCAGGGTAATATGGAGCGCTCCAAGTTGCAAGGGCTGGGGTTTGACAGGTCGAAGAAGAGTTCGGCTCGGACGATCTCCGCTGGCTTGAGCGGACTCGTCTTTTCCGACGTGAGCTGGCCGCCCCTCTCCCGCTGGTTGAGCCGGGCCGAAGGAGCGAAGCGACGCGCGCCCGTGTCGAAACCAATGTGACGGACCGCTCGGACCTGGGCCAGGTCCTCGAACCGGATGCGGGTGGGTGGTTTCGGCGCGGGCTGCGCCGCTTCGCGGCTTTGCCTGGCTCAACCCAAGTCGACACGCGCTGAGCCGCAGGCGGCTCGGCGCGGCTCAACCAGCGGAATCCCACCCGGGCCGCAAGGAGCGGAGCGACGCGCGCCCGACCGGCTCACCCAGCGGAAGGGCTCGTTAGACGGCGTTTTCCGGCGGCTGGGGGCGGGGGACGGCGGCGGAGGAGGAGCGGACCACCAGGCGGCTCGGGATCACCACGGACGTGGGCGGCGCCGTCGGGTCCGCCAGGCGGCGGATGATCGCCTCGCCGCACGCGACACCGACGTCGAAGCCGCGGTTGTCCACCGTCGTGAGGTCCAGGAAGCGGCTGCGCGCGAACTGCGAGTTGTCGTAGCCGATCAACGCCGCGTCGGCGGGCACCTCGCGGCCGACCTCGCGGAGGGCGGCGCGGGCGCCGAGCGCCATGGTGTCGTTGGCGGCGAAGACGGCCGTGATGTCCGGGAATCGGCGCAGCAACTCGACGGTGCCGGCGTAGCCACCGTCCTCGTTGGTGGTGTTGCGCTGGCCCGCGACACACGGCTCCTGCCCGATCGAGGCCATGAACTCGAGGTACGCGTCGCGGCGCTTCGCCGCCGCGCCACCCTCGCCGGTGACGTGCCCGATGCGCGTATGCCCTAGTGAATGCAGGTGCTGCATGAGGAGCCGCACCCCCAGCTCCTGGTCGCTGGCCACGTGGTCCGCCCCGGCCACGTCGTGCAGGCGGGTCCCTTCGACCACTGTCGGGATGCCGAGATCAGGCAGGTCGCGGCCGGGCTCCGCCGCGATCACCAGCGCGTCCACCTGATTGTCCAGGAAGCCGTCGATGGCGCTGACCAGGACGCCGCCCACCGTGAACTGCTCCCGGATGGCGACGTGCATCCCCTCAGGCCCGAGCGCAGCCCTCAGCCCGCGCAGGACCTCGACGAACCACGGGTTCTGGAAGTCGTCGATGATCAGCCCGACAGTCTTCGTGCGCTGGCTCGCGAGGTTGGCGGCGGCGCGGCTGCGGCGGTATCCGAGCTTGTCGATGGCCTCCAGCACGGCCGTGCGCTTGGCGGCGGCCACCAGTTCGGAGTCGTTGAGAACCAGGGAGACCAGTGACTTGGACACGCCGGCCTCACGGGCGACGTCGTAGATCGTCGGCCGTGACGTGCGTGGGGCGGGGGTCACCGGTGTCTCCTTCCGTGTCCGGACAGCTTATCCAAGATCCCTATTGACAGAACATTTTTCATGCGCCTACAGTGATCCTACTTGGAACGCTCCAAGCATACATCAAGGAGGATGAATGACCATCGGCATCGCCGTGATCGGGGCGGGTATGGCGGGCAAGTCCCATGCCGCCGCCTATCGCGTGGCCCCCACTCTCTACCAGCCCACGCTGCCCGAACTGCGTTACGTCTCCATCGGCGACGTCAACGCCGCCGTCGGCGAGGCCACCGCACGCCGCTACGGCTACGAGCGCAGCGACACCGACTGGCGCGCGATCGCCGAAGACCCCGACATCCAGGTGGTCAGCGTCGTCATCGCCAACAGCCTCCACCTCGAGGTGGTCAAGGGCCTGCTCGAGGCCGGCAAGCACGTGCTGTGCGAGAAGCCCCTCGCCGACACCCTCGAGTCCGCCCGCGAGATGGCCCGCCTGGCCCGCGAGGCGTCGTCGCTCGCCCGCATCGGCCTCACCTTCCGCCGCCAGCCCGGCATCGCGGCCATCAAGAACTGGATCGAGGACGGGACCCTCGGCAAGGTCCTGCACTACTCCGGCCGCTACTGGTGCGACTACGGCTGCAACCCCAACGGCCCGATCAGCTGGCGCTACAAGGGCCCCATGGGCTCCGGCGCGCTCGCCGACGTCGGCAGCCACCTCACCTACCTGTCCGAGTTCCTCGTCGGCGACGACATCCGCTCCGTCGCGGGCGGCGCCTTCGTCACCGCCGTGAAGGAGCGCCCCGTTCCGCTGGGCGCCGTCGTCGGCCACGGCCTGGCCGCGGTCTCCGACGTGATGGAGCCCGTCGAGAACGACGACTACGCCACCTACACCGCCCTCTTCGGCGAGGTCCGCGGCAGCCTCGAGGTCTCCCGCGTGGCGGCCGGCTACCCCAACGGCCTCAACTTCGAGGTGTTCTGCGAGAACGGCGCCGCCAGCTTCCACCAGGACACCCCGTCGCAGGTGCGCCTCTACCTCCACGACGACGAGCCCGGCAAGAACGGCTACCGCACCGTCAACCTCGGCTCCGACCACCCCTACGTCGCCGGCGGCATGGCCATCGACGTCTCGGGCGTGGGCTTCGGCCAGAACGAGGGCTTCGCCTTCCAGGCCCGCGCCTTCCTCGAAGAGGTGGCCGGCATCCCCGAGTCCGAGTCCCTCCCCCGCAACGCCTCGTTCGACGAAGGCGTCCACAACATGGAAATCCTCGCCGCCGTCGCTGAGTCGGCTGCCAACAACGGAAAGACGGTGAACCTGTGAAGCTCGGTGTCTACAACGCGGTCCTCCACGACCGCCCCCTCGAGGAGGCGCTCAAGGTGATCGGTGGTCTCGGCCTCAACGGCATCGAGATCAACTCGGGCGGCTTCCTGCCCCCCACCCACATCCAGGAGATCGACGAGATCGTCGCCAGCCCCGCGGCCGCCAAGGCGTACCTGGCCCGCTTCGAGGGCACCGGCGTCGAGATCGCCGGCCTCAACTGCAACGGCAACCCGCTGCACCCCAACCCGGTGATCGGCGAGAAGCACGCCGAGGACATCCGCCGCTCCATCCGCGCCGCCGCGGCGCTGGGGCAGAACCGCGTGGTCACCATGTCGGGCCTGCCCGGCGGCGAGCCCGGCGCGAAGTACCCCAACTGGGTGGTCAACGCCTGGAACTCCGCCGCCCTCGACGTCCTGGACTACCAGTGGGAGATCGCCGCCGCGTTCTGGAGCGACATCGACCAGCTGGCCAAGGACCACGGCGTCAAGGTGGCCCTCGAGCTGCACCCGCAGAACATCGTGTTCAACGCCCGCGACATCCGCAAGCTCGTCGACCTGACCGGCGCCACGCACGTCGGCGTCGAGATGGACGCCTCGCACCTGTTCTGGCAGCAGGCCGATCCGGTAGCCGTGGTGCGTGAGCTCGGCCCGCTGATCTTCCACGCCGCGGCCAAGGACATCCGCATCAACACCGAGAACGCCAAGCTCAACGGCGTGCTGGACAACGGCTTCCGCCGCATGGGCGCCGACGAGGCCCGCGTCAACCTCGGTGGCGACGAGTGGGCCAACGAGTGGCCGAAGGACTCCTCGTGGGACTTCGTCGCTCTCGGCAAGGGCCACGACACCGCCTACTGGACCGAGTTCATCCGTGCGCTGTACGAGGTGGACCCCGACATGTGCCTCAACATCGAGCACGAAGACACCGAGCTCGGCCGCATCGAGGGCCTCGAGGTGGCCTCGAAGGTCCTGCTCGACGCCTGGGCCGCCTTCAAGGGCGAGTGACCCCTCCCGTCAGTCGATCGGTCCTCACTCGAGGGTGAGTGAGGACCCCTACCCACCCACGGTCCGTCGGGGACATCCCCGGCGGGCGTGTGGGACCCGCCCCCGGCGGGACCTCCCCCCTCCGCGCACATCCCCAACGAAGGAGATCCTCCATGCGCAAGACATTGACCACCACGATCGCCGCTCTCAGCGTGCTCGCGCTGGCCGCCTGCAGCGGCACGGCAGACCCCGCGACCTCCGGCTCCGCCACGGGCGACGGCGGCAACGGCGACACCATCAAGCTCGGCATCGCGCTCCCCGCCGGCAACCAGCTGTTCTGGACCGGATGGATCAAGGGCGCCGAGGCCGAGGCCGAGAAGCTCGGCGTCGAGCTCACCATCACCGACGCCAAGAACGACGCCCAGACCATGAACGACCAGGTCAACACCATGATCGTCAGCGGCATCCAGGGCCTCGCCGTCGCCTCCGTCGACCCGACGGCCAACCAGCCGACGGTGCAGGCGGCCAACGACGCCGGCATCATCATGATCACCTCCAACCGCACCCTGGACATGGAGTACGGCGGCGTCGACGGGGCCAACCCGATCGTGCACACCGGCTTCAACGACTACCAGATGGGCGGCTTCCAGGGCGACCTGCTCATCCAGGCCTGCGAGGGCATCGACCCGTGCCGCGTGGCGCTGCAGGTGGGCACCCTGGGCGCCACCCCGCAGGTGAACCGCTCCGCCGGCCTCAAGGACAAGATCGCCGACCAGGCCAACATCGAGATCGTGATGGAGGAGACCAACGACTTCGACCCGGTCAAGGCCGCCGACGTCACCCAGACGATGCTGCAGAAGGACTCGAACCTCAACTTCATCCTCGCCCAGACCGACCCCGAGGCGCTGGCCGCGGCCACCGTGCTCAAGGAGCAGGGCCTGGACACCAAGATCGGCGTCATCGGCATCGGCGGCTCCCTCGAGGGCACCGAGGCGGTTGCCTCCGGCAAGATGTTCGGCACCGTGAAGGTCTCCGGCAACGACGACGGCGCCACCTCCGTGCGCACCCTGGCCGCGCTGGTCCGCGGTGAGGAGATCCCCGTCGACGACTCGGGCGACCGCCCGACCGTCATCGTCGAGGCGCTCATCATCACCAAGGACAACGCCGCCGACAACCCCGGGGACTGGTGATCTGATGACCGTCGACCTTCCCCGCATCGAAGCGCGCGGGATTACCAAGATCTTTGCCGGGTTCCGGGCACTCGACGGTGTGGACCTCACGCTGCACGCGGGGGAGGTCGTCGGTCTCCTCGGGGAGAACGGCGCAGGCAAGTCCACCCTCATCAAGGTGCTCGCCGGCGTCTACATCCCCGACGGCGGCGAGATCCGGGTCCGGGGCGAGCAGGTGAGGTTCTCCGAGCCGATCGACGCCCTGAGCCGCGGCATCGCGACGGTGCACCAGCACAGCTCGCTCGCCGACAACCTCACCGTCGCCCAGAACCTCATGATGGGCCGCGAGCCGGGCGTGTCCTGGCTCCCCTTCTGGATCCGCCAGAAGGCCATCCTCGCCAAGGCCAGGGAGGTGACCGCGCGTTTCGGCATCGAACTGCCGCTCACCACCCTGGTCCAGGACCTGAGCGTCGCGCAGAAGCAGCGCGTCGAGATCGTCAGGGCGGCCGCCGAGGCCGACACCCTGATCATCCTCGACGAGCCGACGGCGGCGCTCAACCCCGACGAGGTGGACGAGCTGTTCGAGCTCATCGCCACCCTCAAGGCCACCGGGATCCCCGTGCTGTACGTCAGCCACCGCCTCGACGAGATCCCCCGCATCTGCGACCGCGTGGAGGTGCTGCGCGACGGGAAGAACGTCGGCGGCCTCAACCACGAGGACTCGGTGCCGGCCAAGATCATCCCGCTGCTCGTCGGCCGCCAGATGGGCGACCTGTTCCCGGCCCTGCCCACCGTCACCGACGAGGTGGTCCTCAAGGCCGAGAACGTCACCGGCAAGCTGGCCAGGAACGTGTCCATGACCGTGCGGGCCGGCGAGGTCGTCGGCCTCACCGGCGCCATCGGGGCAGGCCAGCGCAACTTCGCACGCATCGTGTTCGGCGCCGACACCGGCACCGGCCGCGTCGAGATCCGGGGCCGGGCCCTGACGCTCGGCCACCCGGACCGGGCGGTGAAGGCAGGCATCGGGTACGTCAGCGGCGACCGCAAGACCGACGGCCTCTTCCCGATCCTCCCCGTGTGGCGCAACGCCACCGTCGTGAAGTCCGACGAGCTCGCCAAGGCCGGCATCCTCATCCCGGCCCGCGAGCGCAAGGTGGGCCTCGAGCTGATCAAGCAGTTCGACGTGCGCACCTCGTCGCCCAACAAGGTGATCGGGGAGCTGTCGGGCGGCAACCAGCAGAAGGCGCTCCTGGCCCGCTGGGCCGCCGTCACGCCGAAGCTCCTCATCCTGGACGAGCCGACGCTCGGCGTCGACGTCGGCGCCCGCCGGGAGATCTACGACCAGATCGTCGCCCTCGCCGAGACCGGCATGGCGGTGCTGCTGGTCTCCGCCGACCACGCGGAGCTGCAGGGCATGAGCCACCGCGTCATGGTCTTCGCCGACGGCGAGGTGGTCGCCGAGATGGACGGCAAGGACGCCACCGAGGAAGCCGTCCTCCACGCCCGCATCCGTACCGACAACGACAAGGCAGCATCATGAGCACACACACGTCAACGCCGACGTCCACCTCACCGGCGCCGGCGCCGGCCGCGAAGTCCGCCTCGCCGGACCGCTGGGCCTGGGTGGGCCCGGTCCTCCGCCGCAACGGCCTCCTGTTCTTCTTCGCGATCCTCCTGGTGGTGTTCACCATCTCCCGGCCGGAGTTCATGAGCCAGGCCAACATCCGCAACATCCTGCTCAGCGCCTCCGTCATCGGCGTCCTGGCGCTGGGGCAGACGGTGGTCATGCTCACCGGCGGCTTCGACATCGGCATCGCCAAGACCGCCGTCGTCGCCGGCATGGTGGTGGCCCTGACCGCGCATCTGGGCCCGATCGCCCTGGTGCTCGCCATGGCGGCCACGGCCCTGATCGGCCTGGTCAACGGCGTCCTCATCTCCCGCGCCAAGGTGAACCCGTTCGTGGTGACGCTGGGCATGTACACGATCCTCACGTCGGTGGCGCTGCTGCTCAACGACGGCGGCTCCGTGATCAACCTGCCCGAGTGGCTGATCGGCCTCGTGCAGTGGCAGTGGTTCGGGCTTCCGGGCATCATCTGGTGGTTCGCCGGCATCGCCGTCATCACGCACGTGGCGCTGGCCTACACCCGCTGGGGCGGCCACATCTACGCCGTCGGCGGCAACGAGGAGGCCGCGCGCCTGGCCGGCATCAAGTCCAAGAACGTGCTGGCCTCGGCCTACGTGGTCGCGGCTGTGGTGGGCGGCTTCGCGGGCGTCCTGCTGACCTCCCGCCTCGGCACCGCCTCCCCGGTGGCGCTCCCCGGCGCGGAGCTGCAGTCCATCGCCGCCGTCGTCATCGGCGGCACCAAGCTCAGCGGCGGCTTCGGCTCGATCCCGCGCACCATCGTCGGTGTGCTGATCCTCGCCGCGCTGCAGAGCGGCCTGGTGCTGATGGGCGTCAACCCCTACTACCAGGGCATGTTCAACGGCGCCATCCTGATCCTCGCGGTCGCGGTGGACGTCGTCTTCAGCAAGAAGAAGTAGCTCTCTCCTTCAGGGGCGGGGCTGTCGGAGGGGGCGGCCCCGCCCCGTCAACTTTCTCGAAAGGACTGTCATGACGGTACGGATCGGCCTCATCGGGGCCGGCGGGATGGGCCGCGCCCACGTCGAGCGGATCGAGCAGGAGCTGGCGGGCGGCCGCGTCGTCGCGGTGGCTGACGTGAACCTCGAGGGGGCGCGCGCCGTCGCCGGGCCGCTCGGGGCCACGGCCTACGCGACGGGGGCCGAGCTCATCGCCGACCCGGAGGTGGACGCGATCCTGATCGCCACGTTCGGCAAGGTGCACGCGCCGGACCTGCTGGCGGCGATCGCCGCGGGCAAGCCGGTGCTGTGCGAGAAGCCGATGGTCACCACCACGGCCGACGCCCTGCGCGTGCTGGAGGCGGAGCAGGCCGCGGGCAGGAAGCTGGTCACGGTGGGCTACATGCGCCGCTTCGACAAGGGCTACCAGCAGATGCGCGCCGCCGTCGAGGCGGGCGACTGGGGCTATCCCACGCTCGTGCACTGCCGGCACCGCAACCCGAGCGTGCCGGAGAACTACACCACGCGGAACATGATCGACGACACCGCCTCGCACGAGATCGACATCTGCCGCTACCTGCTGGGCGAGGAGATCGTCCGGATCCGGATCGACACCCCGCGCGCCACCAGCCACCGCTTCCCCCACCTGCAGGACCCGCTGGTGCTCGTCGCCTACACCGAGTCCGGTGTGCGGATCGACGACGAGGTCAACGTCAACCTGCAGTGGGGCTACTCAATCGAGTGCGAGGTGGTGATGGAGACCGGCACCATCCGCCTCGGCGACCAGGAGCAGACCCACATCCGCGACGGCGCCGGCAACCGCAACCCCATCTGCCGCAGCCACATCGACCGCTTCCACGACGCCTTCAACGCCGAGGTCCAGCAGTGGATCCGCGCCGTGGAGCGCGGCGAGCACACGGGCTCCACCGCGTGGGACGGCTACGCGGCTGTCGCGGTGGTGGAGGCGGCGCTCGCCTCGCTGGACAACGGCGGCGGGGAGGTCGCCGTCGAGATGATCCCCAAGCCCGGCTTCTACTCCTGAGACTCTGAGAAGGAAGACACCCCGATGGTCGACATCGCCCTTGACCCCAACATGTACTACGCGTCCATGTCCACCGCCGACACCCTCCGCAAGGCCGCGGAGCTCGGCTTCCGGTACGTGGAGCTCTCGCCCAACACCGAGTTCCACTTCTGGCACCGCTACCCGAAGGCCGACGACGACTTCGTCGCGGGCCTCAACAAGGCCCAGGCGGAGACCGGCGTGAAGGTGCGCACGCTGAACCCGGTGTTCAACTGGTCCAGCACCGACGAGACCGAACGCCGGGCGCAGGTGCGCAACTGGCGCCGGCTGCTGGAGCTCGCCGACCAGATCGACGTGCGCGAGATCACCTCCGAGTTCTCCGGCAACCCCAACACCTACCGCGAGTGCGAGGCGCAGTGGTACCGCTCCGTCGAGGAGCTGGCCCCGGTGTTCGAGCAGTACGGCATCCGGCTCAACATGGAGGCGCACCCGTACGACTTCGCCGAGCTGCACGACGACGCCATGAGCCTGATCAGGGGCGTGAACCTGCCGTGGATCGGCTACGAGTTCTGCTGCCCGCACGCCTTCCACCTGTCCGACGGGGCGGGCGACGTGGAGCGGATGATCCGCGACGCGGCGCCGAAGCTGCGGGAGGTGCACGTCGCGGACGCGCTCAACCACCGGGCCAACGACGGCAACCGCTACATCGTCAACCCGCCGGGCGTCGACGCCCGCGTCCACCAGCACGCGGAGATCGGCAAGGGCGAGGTGCCCTTCGACCGGGTCTTCTCGACGCTGCACGACATCGCCTTCGACGGCGTGATCTCGGTGTGCGTCTTCGGCTGGCACGAGGACGCCGACAACATCAACCGTCGGATGCTGACCCGCATCCAGGAGGAGTTCGGCGTCGCCGCTGACTGAGGTCGCGCAGCACCACGGCCGCCGTGGGGGAGGCGGCGACTATCTCCGGCCCGTCAGAATGACCCACCGCGCGGAGGCGGGACGCCAGTGCAGCCCTCTACGCTCAGGCGAGGGGAGGGTGACCCTCGCTGCCGGCACGTTTCCGCGGAGAGGGCACCCTGCCGCTGCAGGGTCGCGTGGGCGGCGGCGCGGAATCGTGCCCGTAGTGGCACCCTCTGGTGCCCTGCCTGAGCGTGGGGCCCTGAACTTGGGCCCCTCCTCCGCGGTGGGGCGTGAGGGTCAGCGCAGGGAGGCGCGGACGTCGGCGCCCTTGAACGGCTTCCCGAAGAGCGGAGCGAGCAGGCACACGTCCGCGACACCCACCGTCACGAACACCGCGCCCAGGATGCCGAGGACCCAGCCCCACACCCCGCCGACCACGAACGCGACGATCAGCAGCACCGCCCCGACGGCTGCGCGCGTGATCCGGCCGGCGGTGGAAGACATGAACTCGATCATGGGTGGGCTCCTTCGCTAGGTGACCCCAGCATATACCCCCTGGGGTACCAGCAGCGGCACGGGCGCCGTGGGCGGGGAGCAGTTGAGCCGATGGATGGGTTCGCGGAGCGGGTCACGCTCAGTTCACGCGGGGGCTCCGCCGCGAACCCATCCATCGGCTCAACGCACAGGCCCGCCCGCGCCCGGGCCGCCCCCATGCCGCTGGCTGAGGGGGCGCTCAGCCGTGGGACTCGGCCGGGGTTGCCAGCCCGCGGCGACGGCGGATCCGCCGCGCCAGGGCGCTGAACCCCGTGTCGGCGAGCATGCCGACGATGAGGATGACGATCATGTACGCCATCAGCCCCGTCGCGTCGCCGAACTCCTGCGCGTAGGACAGCCGGTTACCGAGCGCGATCGCGCCGGGGATCACCACCAGCAGCTCGCCCGCCATCAGCGAGCGCCACGCGAACGCCCAGCCCTGGCTCAGGCCCGCGACATACGACGGCAGTGCGGCCGGGACGATGATGTGCCGGTACAGCGTCCAGCCGTGGGCGCCGAGCACGTCGCCGAGCTTGTGGTAGGCGGGCGGCACCTGGTCCACGCCGGTCAGCACCCCGTTGGCGATGCTGGGCGCGGCCCCGAGCACGACGACGAACATGATCGCCTGCTCGCCGAGGCCCATCAGCAGGATGGCCAGCGGGAACCACACCACCGACGGCATGGTCTGCAGGCCGGTGACGAGCGAGCCGATGGCCGAGCGCAGCAGCCGCGACCGCGCCGTCGCCAAGCCGATGGCCGTTCCGATGATCAGCGCCAGCGCGAACCCCGCCACCGCGCGGGTGAGCGTGCGGCCGAGCGCCTCCCAGAACGACCCTTCGGAGGCTAGGCGGCCCAGCTCTCCGAGGACCGCGACGGGGCCGGGGAGCAGGTAGTCGGGCTTCCAGCCGGTCCACACCACCACCTGCCACAGTGTGAGGAAGATGCCGGTGGCGAGCAGGATGGGGAGGGCGCGACGCCAGCGGGGGGTCCCGGCGCGTTCGGCAGGGGACTCGACGGCGGCGTCGTCGGCCACCTCCAGGGGATCCGTGACGTCGGTCTCAGATCTCGAAGTAGTCGGTCTCGTCATGGCGTGCCACCTCCTCTCGCAGGCGTTGGGTGAGGTCGGCGGCGAGCGCGACGCACGCGGCCGACTCCATGGCCCGGGGGCGGGGCAGGTGGATCTCCTGCTCGTGGATGATCCGGCCCGGCCGCGACCCCATCAGGATGGTGCGGTCCGACAGCCGGACCGCCTCGCGCACGTTGTGGGTGACGAACACCACGCTGAACCCGGCGTCGAGCCACACGTCCTCGATGAGGTCGTGCATCTGGTCGCGGGTCATGGCGTCGAGCGCGCCGAGCGGCTCGTCCATGAGGACGACGGCGGCGTCCTGCGCCAGCACGCGGGCCAGCGCCACGCGCTGCCGCATGCCGCCGCTCATCTCGTGGGGGCGCTTGTCGACGTGCCGCCCCAGGCGCACCTTCGCCAGGAGTTGGCGGGCCAGCGTGCGTCGCTCGGCCTTCTCGACCCCCCGCAGCTGCAGCGCCAACTCGACGTTGCCGGCGGCGGTGAGCCACGGCAGCAGGGTGCTCTCCTGGAACATCAGGGCCACCTTGCCGCCCGCCTCGATGGTGCCGGAGGTGGGCGTCTCAAGCCCGGCGGCGAGCGTGAGCATCGTCGACTTCCCGCACCCGGAGCCGCCGACGAGGGCGACGAACTCGCCGGGCGCCACGTCGAGGTCGAGGCCGCCGAGGGCGGTGACCTGCTGCTCACCCTCCCCGAACGACTTGGTCACGCCCCGCAGCCGGAGCCCCCCGGTCCTGGTCTCCGTCGTCGTCATGAAGCCACCTCCGCCGAGCCGCGGGCCACGAGGGCCTCGTTGAGGACGTCCAGGTCCCAGAGGCGGGCGAAGTCGTCGTTGGGCTTGTCCGGCAGCAGGCCGACGGCGTCCGCGTGGGCCGCGGACTCGCGGAGGGAGTCGGCGAGCGGGTCTGCGGTGAACTCGAGGCTCTGCCAGGCGGTCTCGAGCGTCGCGGGGTCCATGTCCTGCTCTGTGAGCGCCTTGATCTGGGCGGCGACGGCGGCGCGGGCGGCCGCCGGGTCCCCCTCGATCAGGGCCAGCGCGTCGAGGTGGGCATCCAGGACCGCGCGCACCAGGTCCGGACGCTCCTCGACGAACTGCGTGCTCGCGATCACGTTGGTGGTGACGAACAGGCCGTCCGGCCACAGGTCGCGCTCGTCGACCAGCACGACGCCACCCGCCTCCACGAGACGGGCGACGAAGGGCTCCGGCACCCAGGCGCCGTCGATCTCGCCGGCCCGGAACGACTGCAGCGCCGCGGAGTTGGGCTGGGGGAGCACGTGCACGTCCCCGCCGCCGTCGTCGGTGGCCGTGAGGCCCTGCGTGCCGAGCCAGTGCCTGAGCGCGATGTCCTGCGTGTTGCCCAGCTGCGGGCTGGCCAGGCTGGCGCCGCGCAGATCCTCGGCGGACTCGATGCCCTCCCGGACCACCAGCGCGGCCCCGCCGGAGGTGGAGCCGGAGATCACGCGGGCGGCCTCGCCGCCGGACTGCAGGTACGCGGTCACCGTGGGATTGGGGCCGATGTAGGCCACGTCGACGGAGCCGGCGAGCACCGCCTGCAGCGCCTCCGGCCCCGCGCGGAAGGACTGGGTGGTGACGGTGGCGCCCGCCTCGGTGAGCCGCTCGTCGAAGAGGCCGATGCCGTCGGCGACCAGCGCCGGGGCGTGGGTGACGTTGGCGAAGTAGCCGATGGTGACCACGTCGTCGATCGCCGCCGTGTTCGCGCACCCGCTCAGCATCCCGAGGAGCGTCATCAGGCCGACGGCGGCTGCCGTCCGCCGCGACAGCCGGGTGCTGCGGTGGGCCATGGGGTCTCCTGGTGAGCGGGTTAGGCTGAAATTAGGCGCGCCCACAGGCGCAGTCAACGCTCTCGCCCGCGGTGAGACGGGCGCTGAGCGTGGGGGGCGCTCATCTTTCGCTGACTGCTGAACACGGGAATATCCGCCGGACCCGGCCCGCCGCCCGCGCCGGCGGGCCACGCCGATGTCGGCACCGCCGTCGCGGCCGGGTACCCTCGACCGAGATGTTTTCCACCCTGAGCGCCCGCGCGCGCGCCCGCCTGCCCCGCCTCGCCCCGCGAATCGCCCGCGGAGGTGCCTCGTGGTGAGCCCCGCCGAGGTCTCGGCCCAGGCCGCCCGCCGTCGGACCATCGCCGTCATCAGCCACCCCGACGCGGGCAAGTCGACGCTCACCGAGGCCCTGCTGCTGCACGCCCGGGCCATCGGGCAGGCCGGCGCGGTGCACGGCAAGGCGGGCCGCCAGGGCACCGTGTCCGACTGGATGGACATGGAGAAGGACCGCGGCATCTCGATCAGTTCCTCGGCCCTGCAGTTCCCCTACCGCGACTGCGTCATCAACCTCGTCGACACCCCGGGCCACGCCGACTTCTCGGAGGACACCTACCGGGTGCTCACCGCCGTCGACAGCGCGATCATGCTCCTCGACGCCGCGAAGGGCATGGAGGCGCAGACCATGAAGCTGTTCGAGGTGTGCCGCTCGCGGCGCATCCCGATCATCACCGTCATCAACAAGTGGGACCGCCCCGGCCACGAGGCGCTGGCGCTGCTCGACGAGATCGAGAAGCGCACCGGTATGGTGCCCACGCCGTGGACCTGGCCGGTGGGGATCGCGGGAGACTTCCACGGCGTGATCGAGCAGTGGAGCGACGAGTTCGTCCGGTTCACCCGCACGCCCGGCGGCAGCACCAAGGCCATCGAGGAGCGGTTCGACGCGGGCGCCATCCCCGAGCGGGACCTGGCCGACTACGACGCGGCCCGCGAGGAGCTCGACCTCCTGGCCGGCGACGGCTACGTGCACGACCAGGAGCTGTTCCTCGCGCAGGGCACCACGCCGGTGCTGTTCACCGCCGCCGTGTCCAACTTCGGCGTCGGGCACCTCCTCGACGTGGTGGCCGACATGGCCCCCGCCGCCACGCCCAGGCGGGACCGCGACGGGGTGTCGCGGCCGGTGGAGGCGGCCTTCAGCGCGCAGGTGTTCAAGGTGCAGGCGGGCATGGATCGCGCCCACCGCGACCGCCTCGCGTTCGCGCGGGTCTGCTCGGGCGTCTTCCACCGCGGCGACGTCATCACCCACGGCGGCACGGGCAAGGCGTTCACCACCAAGTACGTGAGCAGCGTCTTCGGCCGCGACCGCGAGACCCTGGAGGAGGCGTTCCCCGGCGACATCATCGGGCTGGTCAACGCCGGCACCACGCGCGCGGGGGACACGCTGTACGGCGAGGACCCCGTGGACTTCCCGCCCATCCCGTCGTTCGCGCCCGAGCACTTCCGCGTGGTCCGCGCCGCCGACCCGTCGAAGCACAAGCAGTTCCAGCGAGGGATCGAGCAGCTGGACCAGGAGGGCGTGATCCAGGTGCTCGACGCGGAGTCGCGCTCCCGCCAGAACCCCATCCTCGCCGCCGTCGGCCCGATGCAGTTCGAGGTGGCCGCGCACCGCATGGAGAACGAGTTCAACGCGCCCGTGCTGTTCGACCAGCTGCCCTACACCGTCGCGCTGCGGACCCGCGCCGAGGACCTGCTGGGCATCAACTCCATCATGGGCGCCGAGGGCGTGGAGCGTCGGCAGGACGGGGCGTTCCTGGCCCTGCTGTCGGGCAAGTGGCAGGTCACGACGATCCGCCGTAACTTCCCCGACGCGGTGCTCGAGCCGATCAGCACCGACGTCGAGGATCTGCTCCCGTCCGGCTAGGCCGCGGGCTCGTGGGCCTTGACGCGGTGCTCGAGCCGATCAGCACCGACGTCGAGGACCTGCTGCCGTCCGGCTAGGCCGCGGGCTCGTGGGCTTTGTGCGTCCGTCGGTCTGCGGGCTCGCGCTGATCACCCGGCGTGGCCGGCCCAGTACCCATCGTCGAGGATCGTCGCGCACCGGCTAGGCCGGGATGATGCGTGCGGCGGCGCGCTCCCAGTCGGCGGTGAGGTCGAGGCCGGGGTCGCGCAGCCAGCGCAGCTGCACCCCGTCCATCGCGGCCAGCACCAGCCGCGCCAGCTCGGGGGAGTTGCCCCCGGGCACCTGCGCGGAGGCGAACGTGCGGATGGCGGTGGCCTCCCGCTCGTTGAAGTACGTGTGCGCCGGGTGGTCCGGCTCCAGCGATTCCGCGCTGAGCAGGGCGTACAGGCGCACGATCTCGGGCTGCTGCGCGTTGCGCCGCACCATGGCGGCGCAGATGGCGGTGAGGCTGATCGTGGGGATGACGGCGTACAGGTCCCCGCGGTCAACCCCGAGCTGGGCGGCGAGCGCGAGGCGGTCCGTCTCGTCGCGGTGGGCGAGGACGGCCATGAGGAGCTTCTCCTTGGAGCCGAAGTGGTGAAGGACGGCCGCGTTGGTGACGCCGCAGCGGACCCCGATGTCGTGGAGGGACACGGCCCAGTAGCCGCTGGTGGAGATGAGCTCGGTGGCCACCTCGATGATCTGCGTCCGCCGCTCGGCGCCCGCCAGGCGGGTGCGGCCGCTGGAACCGCGAGCTGCCACGTGGGGTGCCTTTCGTCGAGGGGGTCGCTCCACGGTACTCGACCCTCCCCACACGGCGGCCGAGGTGCCGCGCAAGAGCGTCGTCCCCACCGCTGGCTGCGAACCGGCGTCCCCACCGCTGGCTGAGGTGCCGCGTAGCGGCCTCGAAGCCGAGGAAACGTGAGCTGACAACGTACGTTTTCTAGGCTTCGAGGCCCGTCGCTGCGCTCCTCGCACCTCAGCCAGCGGGTAGTGGGGGCTCGCCTCTCGCTCCTCGCACCTCAGCCAGCAAGGCGGGGCGGTGGCGCGGCTCAACCAGAGGTATCAATAACGGACCCCCCTGTTCAGGGGCCTCAAGCTCGTGTTAACTTAATACCCGTTAAGTACAAAGCAACTCAATGTGGAGGAACGCATGACCCAGGTTGACGACGCCACGCTCGCCGCGACACTCACCGGCGCCTCGACGTTCGACCAGCTCGTCCGCGACGTCCGCGCCGGGTGGTCCGCCTCCGCCGCGGCCGCCGCCCTCGTCGACGCCATGACCCCCGACGAGCAGCTGGCGATCCTGCACGGCGACGTCGAGTTCTGGCCCGGACGCGGCCGGATCATGGAGCACGGCTACAGCCACGTGCCCTTCGTCATGGGCGCCCTGCCGCGACTCGGGATCCCCGGGATCAGCTTCATCGACGGCCCCCGCGGCGTCGTCGTCGGCGACGCCACCGCGTTCCCCGTGTCGCTGGCCCGCGGCGCGTCCTGGGACCGCGACCTCGAGGAGGCCATCGGCCTCGCCATCGGCCTCGAGGTCCGCGCCACCGGCGGCAACCTGTTCGGCGGCGTCTGCATCAACCTGCTGCGCCACCCCGCCTGGGGGCGCGCGCAGGAGACCTACTCCGACCAGCCGCTCCTCCTCGGCGAGATGGGCGCCGCGCTGGTCCGCGGCGTCCGCCCCAACGCGATGGCCTGCGTCAAGCACTACGCGCTCAACTCCATGGAGAACGCACGCTTCGACGTCGACGTCACCTGCGACGAGGAAACCCTCCACGAGGACTACCTCCCGCACTTCGAGCGCGCGCTGGCCGACGGCGCCGAGTCCGTGATGTGCGCCTACAACTCCGTCAACGGCCACTGGGCCAGCGCCAACGAGCACCTGCTCACCGACGTGCTGCGCGACGAGTGGGGCTTCGACGGCTTCGTGCTGAGTGACTTCATCTGGGCCATCCGCGACGCCGCCGGCTCCCTCGAGGCCGGCCTCGACCTCGAGGCCCCCTTCGCGCAGCTCCGCGCCGAGCGCCTCCCCGCCGAGATCGAGGCCGGGCTCACGTCCTGGGAGACGGTGCGCACGTCGGCCCGCCGGATCGTCGCCGCGCAGCTCGCCCACTACGCCCGCCGCGACACTCACGCCCCCAGCCCCGCACTCATCGCCGGCCCCGACCATGCGGCGCTGGCCCGCCGCGCCGCGCAGCAGTCGATGGTGCTGCTCAAGAACGGCACCGCCGACGCGCCCCTCCTGCCCCTCGCGGACGCCGCCGGCCACACCGTCGCGGTCATCGGCGCGCTGGCCGACACCGTCAACCTCGGCGACCGCGGCTCCTCCAACGTCACCCCGCCTCACGCCGTCACCGCGCTGGAGGGCCTCTGGGCCCGGTTCAGGCGGACCGCCGTCGTGCACGACGACGGCCGCGACCTCGCCCAGGCCGCCGCGACCGCCGCCGCCGCGGACACCGTCGTGCTCGTCGTCGGCTACACCGCCGCCGAGGAGGGCGAGTGGGTCAACGGCCGCGTCTACGCCCGCGACGACCTCATGGCCCTCTACCCCGAGCCGCGCACCGACGAGGACCGCGCCGTCCTGGCGACGATGTTCGAGCGCCTCGAGGCCGCCAAGGGTCGGCCGGAGGCGGGCGGCGACCGCCGCGACCTCCGCCTCCTGCCCCACGACGAAGAGCTGATCCACGCCGTCGCCGCCGCCAACCCGCGCACCGTCGTCGTGCTGCAGACCGCCGGCGGCGTGATCACCAGCGCCTGGGACGACGAGCCCGCCGCGATCGTGCTCGGCTGGTACGGCGGCATGGAGGGCGGCCACGCCCTGGCCGACCTGCTCACCGGCGCCGTCGACTTCAGCGGCCGCCTGCCGTTCGCCATGGTGCGCTCGGCCGACGACCTGCCCGAGTTCGACGTCGACGCCACCGCCATCGAGTACGACCGCTGGTACGGCCAGCGCCGCCTCGCCAAGCAGGGCCGCGAGGCCGCCTACCCGCTGGGCTTCGGCCTCTCCTACGCCTCGCACGAGCTCGCCGGCCCCGTCGGCGTCGAGCTGCTCGGCATGGAGGGGCGGGTCACCGCGCAGGTCACGCGCGACGGCGGCCGCGCCGGCCGGTTCGTCGCCCAGGTCTACGCCACCCGTCTCGACGGCGACCGCGCAGGCGAGCGGGAGCTCATCGGCTTCACCGTCGCCGAGCTGGCCGCCGGCGCCACCGCGACCCTCACCATCCCCGTCAGCCTCCAGCCTCTCGCCCGCTGGAACGCCGCCGACAAGGCCTTCGACCTGCCCGCGGGCGAAGTCCACATCGAAGTCTCGCGCCACTGGGGAGACCCCCGCAGCGCGTCCACCACCATCACCCTCTGAAAGGTAAGAACACCAATGCAACGAAGCATCGTCATCGACGAGGCGCCCGTGTGGAGCGCCCGCACCGCCGACGAGGAGCAGCCGCGGTTCCCGTGGCGCCTCGCCGTCGGCCTGGCGTTCGGCGCCTTCTGCTGGATCGTCGCCTACCTCGGCGCCGTCGGCGTCCTGCTCCCGGCGCGCATCGCCGAGATCGACAGCGAGAACAAGGCCGCCATCGTGGCCCTGAACTCGACCGTCTCGATGGTGGTGGCCACGCTGGCCAACATCATGATCGGCGCGTTCTCGGACCTGTCGCGCACGCGCTTCGGCCGCCGCACCCCGTGGATCTGGGTGGGCTCCGTCGGGTCCCTCGTGGCGCTGATGGTGCTCGGCCAGGTGCAGACGGCGACGGCGCTGGTGCTCACCTGGGCCGTCTACCAGGTGTTCCTCAACGCCATCATCGCGCCGCTGCTGGCCACCATCTCCGACCGCATCGCCCCGCAGCACCGCGGCAGCGCCGCGTCGGCCTACGCGCTCGGCATCGGCGTGGGCACCGGCCTCGGCCAGGTCATCGGCGCCCAGTTCCTCGGCAACACCTCGACGGGGTTCATGGTCCTCGCGGTCCTCACCGCGCTCGCCGGGCCGCTGGCGTCGATCTTCTTCCGCGAGGCCTCCAGCATCGCGATGCCGAAGAAGGCCTTCGACAAGACGATGGTGCTGGAGAACTTCGTCTTCGCCACCCGCAACTGCCGCGACTACTACCTGGCGCTGGCCGGCAAGTTCCTCATCATGGTGGCCAAGTTCTCCATCCAGGGCTACCTGCTCTACATCCTCACCGACTACATGCTGCTCGAGAAGGCCGACACCGCCCGCTACATCGGCCTCACCGCGACCATCATCATGGTGGCCGGCATCGGCATGGCGTTCGTGGCCGGTCCGGTCGCGGACAAGCTGGGCCGCCTCAAGCTGCCCGTCGTCCTCTCCGCCGCGCTCATCGGGGCAGGCGTGTTCATGCCGTTCCTGTCCGCCTCGCCGACGATGATCATCGCCTACGCCGTCCTCGCCGGCATCGGCTTCGGCGCGTTCAACGCCGTCGACCAGGCCCTCAACATCTCGGTGCTGCCCAACCCGGAGACCGCCGCCAAGGATCTCGGCATCCTCAACCTGTCCAACACGGGCGGCCAGATCGCGGGCCCGCTGCTGGCGGCGGCCGTCATCACCGGCTTCGGCTACCACATGGTCTTCGTCGCGGCGGCCGTCGCGGCGGGGCTGGCGATCTGCTGCTTCCTCCTGATCCGCAGCGTCAAGTGATCGCAGGGGCCACCACGGTCGACGGGTCCCGCCCGTGATGCCGCTGGTCTTCGCGTCGGTTTTCGTCGGCGCGGTGCTCCAGCGCACCTCGGGCATCGGGTTCGCGATCGTGGTGGCCCCCTTCGTCATCCTCGCCGTCGGTCCGGGGGAGGGGATCACGCTGGTGCAGCTCTTCGGGGCCACGTCGGCACTGCTCGTCCTCGCCCGGGTCCTCCGCGACGCCGACTGGCGCGCCTACCGCCTCCTCGTCCCGCCCAGCCTCGTCGGCATCGCCGTCGGGGCAGGGGTGTCGACGGTAGTGGCCAGGGCCGAGGCGCAGGTGGTCGCGGCCGGCGTCATGCTGGTGGCGCTCGTCGGCTCGACGGTGGTGGGCAGGTCCCGCGCCGTCGCGCGCAGCGCCCCACTGCTGGTGGGCACCGGCGCCGTGGCGGGGGCCATGACCAGCCTCGCCGGCGTCGGGGGAGTGGCGCTCACCGCCACCCGCGACCTCACCGGCTGGGAGCAGCGCTCCTTCCTCGCCACGCTGCAGCCGTACCTGGTGACGCTGTCTGCCGCCACGGTCGCGGCGAGGGTGTGGGCGGACCCGACGACGTGGCCCCGCCTCTCGCTTCCCGAGTGGGGGGTGGGTGCCGTGGTCCTGCTGGTGGGCATCGTCGTGGGTGACCTGGTGTCGCGGCGGGTGCCCACCCGGGCCGCCGCGGCCGTGACCTGGACCCTGGCCCTCACCGGCGCCCTCCTTACGCTGTGGGACGGGCTGGGTGCCCTGACCACCGCTTGACCCCCTGGCCGCTGGCTGAGGCGCTCGGTGTCAGCGGCCGCTTCGTAGCCCCTGAATAGATACTTGTCAGCTTGCGTTTCTTAGGCTTCGAGGCCGCTTCGCGGCACCTCAGCCAGCGATAGGGGAGGATCGACGTCGGGAGTCAGAGGGTCGCGGCACCTCAGCCAGCGATAGGGGCGGGTCGGCGTCGGGAGTCAGAGGAGGTTGGAGGTGAGGCGCATCGTGGCGTTGCGCAGCCGCCTGGCGGGGGTCCAGCCGCGGATCATGTCGATGGTGATCTCCTCGCAGTCGGCCATGTCGGCCTCGAACAGCTCCTCCTGCTGCACGGCGATGGCCGGGTCGTAGAACCACGTCATCAGCTCCTTGTGGAGCACCAGAGAGCGGACGTCGAAGTTGAGGGTGCCGATGGCGCTCACCTCGCCGTCGATGGTGATGGTCTTGGCGTGGAAGAAGCCCCTGGTGTAGCGGAAGACGCGCACGCCGGCGGTGGCCAGTTGCTCGAAGAACGTCTCGGCCGCCCACCAGGCGATCTTCTTGTCCGGCATCCCCGTCATCATGAACCGCACGTCGACGCCCGACAGCGCCGCGTCGATCATGGTGGACTGGATGTCGGGCGTGGGCACCAGGTACGGGGACTGGATCCACACGCGGGAGTGCGCGTTGGCCATGGCGACGACGTGGGCCCGGCTGGCGGGGTCCCACGCCACGTCGACGCCCGTGGCCACCGTCTGGGTGAGGACGCCGGGACCCGTCCCGGGGTAAGACGAGGGGAAGAACCGCTCGGTGTGGAGGTCCTCGCCGTCGACGTCCATCCAGCGCCGGGCGAACAGCTTCTGCAGCTCCGCGACGGCGGGGCCGTCGAAGCGGACGTGCGTGTCGCGCCAGTAGGGGTAGCGCTTGCCCCCGTCGATGTACTCCTGGCCGACGTTGATGCCGCCGGTGTAGCCGCGGGTGGCGTCGATGATCACCATCTTGCGGTGGTTGCGGTAGTTGAGCTGCCGTGGGTCCGTGACGTCGTAGTGGAACCGCATGCCGGCCTGCTGCAGCCGCTTGATCTCGTCCTTCTTGTACATGATGTTGCCGGCCCAGTCGTTGAGCATGCGCACCTCGACCCCGGCGGCCAGCCTGTCGAGCAGGATCTCGGTGAGCTCGGCGGTGAGCTGGTCCCGCTCCCAGATGAAGTACTGGATGTTGATCGTGTCGGTGGCCGCGGCGAGGTCCGCCTTGAGGGCGTCGAACTTGACCTGCCCGTTGACAAGGATCTCCACGTTGTGGGCGGGCAGGACGGTGGCGCCGTCGGTGCGCTCGATGAGGCGGATCAGCTTGTCGTGGCCCGTCTCCTCGGCCGCCGTCACGGCGCCCTCGTGCACGTCCCGGTACTGGTCCCGGATCCGGGCGAGCGTCGGCGCGGCGGCGGCCGCGCGTGCGGCGACCCTCGGGTCCCGCGCGGCCCGTTTCTTCCAGTTGCGGCCGAACATCACATAGAAGACCAGGCCGACGAGGGGAAACGCCAGCAGCACGAGGAGCCAGGCGAGGGTGGTGGTGGGGTCGCGGTCGTCGGTGATCAGGACGATCGCCACCACGATCCAGTAGGCGACGAGCAGGACGGTGAGGATCGCGGTGATCGTCGACCCGTCCCAGGTCACGGCTGGCTCCGGGCGGTGGTGGGGGCCGGCTCGGTCATGGACGCCTCCTTGGGTGGTCTGCTCGGGATACTAGGGCCGGCGCGTCGCTCCGCAGCTCACCCATGGAGGGTGAGATCGGGCCGGGGAACCCGCGAGGGAGAGAGCCGAGCCGGAGGTGCCGGCGACATCGTGCGGTTCGTGTTCCTCCAGACGGATGCCCGGGCGCCATGGGGGCGACGACGGGCGGCCTGGAGGAACAGGAACCGCAGGGTGGGCGCCCGAGCGGGGGTCCAGTGCCCCACTGTGGGCGAGGGACTGGCGCCCAGGTCTGAGTGGACGCGAGTAAGGAGCCGTCCGGCAACGGGTCCCGGTCAGGGCCGGGTGTAGGCTCGATGCACCGAAGATCCGGCCCGCGACACCGTCGAGACGGCCCGGCCTCCGGCCCGGCGGAAGTCCTGCGAGGAGGCACGATGAAGCTGAATACGTGGCTGCGGAGGGTGCTGGCGGTGGTGGCCGCGATCCTCATGACCGTCCTGGTTGCGGGGTGTTCCGGGGCCGGGTCCAGCAGCGAGGAGATGCCCGCCGTCGAGCCGGCGCCCGCGCAGGACGGTGGGGTCGCGATGCCGGAGAAGGGTGGCGACGAGGACACCAGCGGCGACGGGGACCGCCTCATCATCCGCAACAAGACCATGCGGCTCGAAGTCACCAGCACGGCGGAGGCCGTGACCGGCATCCAGGACCTCGCGCGCACGTACGAGGGCACCGTCGTCAACATGCAGGTGGCCACGGACAACGGCGAATGGCTGTACCACTACGACGAGCGCGGCAACCTCGTCGGCGACGGCACCGCCCTGCGCGGCTGGGTGACCGTCCGCGTCCCCACCGATGCCTACGAGGATTTCATCGCGGACGTGGCCAAGATCGGGAAGGTCACCTACCAGTCCGAGGCCACCGACGACGTGACCCAGGAACACGTGGACCTGTCCGCCCGCCTGGAGAACATGCGCGCCCAGGAGGTGCGGCTGAGGGAGTTCTTCGAGGCCGCCAAGAACGTCACCGAGATGCTGGCCATCGAGACTGAGCTGGGGCGCGTCCGCGGCGAGATCGAGTCGCTCGACGCCCAGGTCACCTGGCTGGAGCGGCAGGCGGCGATGGCGACGGTGTCGGTGGAGCTCACCGAGCCGCAGGCTGTGGTCAGGCCCGACGGCGGGTCCTGGGGCTTCGTCGACGCCATCACGAGCGGCATCCGCGGCGCGGCCCAGGTGCTGACGGTGACGCTGACGGTGCTGATCGCCTCGTCGCCGCTGTGGCTGACCGCGCTGATCCTGTTCTTCCCCGTCCGGGCGTGGATCCGGCGTCGTCGCGCCAGGGCCGCCGCGCCCGCGGCACCGGCGTCGGTGCCCCCCGCCGCCGCCCCAGCCCCGGCGACCGACGGGGACGCCACCCCGCCCCCCGCCGGCTGACCTGAATGTCACGCTGAGGGTCGAGTACGGCACTCAGCGTGACAATTAGCCTCTCGGGCACGCCTGGTTGCCCCCTGAAGCCGGCAAGGCTGCCCGCGGTTTGAGTAGAGAAAGAGGAGGCACCCGATGCGCGCACGACTGATCGCGGCCCTGGGAGCGGGGGCGGCCATAGCCGGGGCGGTGGCCCTGCGGCGACGCGTTGAGCGGCGGCGCCCCGCCGTCGACGCGGTGGCCCCGGATCTCCGCGCCCCGTGGCTGTACCTGCTGCCCGAGGAGCACTCGGGGCGGCGTCCGCGTCGCCGCCCGAAGGTCGAGGAGTTCGCCAACCGCGCCATTGTCCGCGGCGGCGCCGTGCCGCAGCGCTTCGACAACTCGAGCGCCGGGTTCCTGTACGACCCGCCGGGGCGCGCCCGGCCGTCGGGGGCCGTGCTGTGGATCCACGGCGGCGGAATGATCACGGGCATGGCGGCGATCAACCACGGGGTGGGGATGCGGGTGTCGCGGGAGTTGGGGATCCTCGTCGCGACGGTGGACTACCGCCTCGCTCCCGAGCACCCCTTCCCGGCCGCGCTCGACGACTGCATGGCCGCGCTCCGATGGCTGCACGACAACGCCGAACGCCTGGGGATCGACCCATCACGGATCGCGGTGGGCGGGGAGAGCGCCGGCGGCGGCCTGGCCGCGATGGTCACGCAACGCGCCCTCGACGAAGGCGTCCCCGTCGCGTTCCAGGTCCTGATCTACCCCATGCTCGACGACCGCACGGTCCACCGCGACCCCGGTCACCGCGGCCAGATCCTCTGGACGCCGTCGCACAACCGGCACGCCTGGGAGTGGTTCCTCGGGCATCCGGTGCGCGAGGAGGAGGACCGTCCCTGCGCGTCCGCGGCCCGCCGCCGCGACCTCACCGGCCTGCCGCCCGCGTGGATCGGCGTGGGTGACCTGGACCTGTTCCACGACGAGGACCTCGAGTACGCGCGGCGGCTCGAGGAGGCGGGCGTGGCGGTCCAGCTCGAGGTGGTGCCGGGAATGCCGCACGGCATGGACATGGTGCCGGCGCCGTCGATGAAGGCGTTCACAGCGTCCTGGGTCGCGGCCCTGCGGCGCGCCCTGGCGGACCCGGACTCCACCGGTCAGTGACCCGCGCCATGTAGCCCGATCGCCCCGCGTGGGCGGGGCGGGCGGGTGGGTGGGTGGGTGTGGTTTGAGCCGATGGATGGGTTCGTGGCGCGCCCCACGCTCAGGCTGAGCGCGCGCCGATACGCGAACCCATCCATCGGCTCAAACCACACCACCGACGGGGGCGGCTACCTACCAGGATCCGGACTTGGGCTGGCGTACCTGCTCCTCCTTCAACACCTTCTTGTGCGTCTCGCGCTCGTCGGTCAGCCATCCTGGCGGGTCGGCGATCAGGGCGCCGATCTGGTCCGCGGTCAACGCCTCGGTGATGCCGCCCCGGGCGAGACCGGAGCGGGAGACGCCCAGCTTCTGGGCGACCACGTCGCGCGGGAACGGACCGTTGCGGCGGAGCTCGACGAGCCACGACGGCGGGTTGTCGCGGAGGGCGTCCAGCTCGTCGCGGCTGATCGGCGTGGTCTGGAACTCCTCCGGCGCCGCGGGCAGGTAGATGCCCAGCTTGGCGGCCGCGGTGAGCGGCTTCATGGTTTGGCTCATGCCGTGAGCCTAGCCGTGCGCCGTCGTCTCGGGGAGGTGGCGATGCCCAGGCGCTCACCCCACGAGGGGGACGGCGATGAGGAAGAACGCCAGGAGGGAGAGCAGGTCCTGGATGACGGTGGCCAGCGGGCCGCTGCCGAAGGCGGGGTCGCGGCCGGCCCTCGCCATCGCCCAGGGCAGGAGCATCGCGACGACGGTGGCCAGGGAGCAGGCAGCCAGCAGCGCCAAAGCGAGCGCCAGGGCAAGGTTGACCGAGCCGAACGCGAGCCACACCGCCGGGAACGCCAGCCCGGCGAGCAGGAGACCCATCGCCAATCCGGTGAGCGCTTCGAGACGGAACGCCCGCCGCACGTGGGCGTTCACCGACAGGCCCCGGATGATCAGCGCCTCCGTCTGGGTTCCGACGGCGTCGGCGAGGTACACCACGCCGGGCACGAAGAACGCGAGCCGGATGTCGGACTCGATGGCCTCCTTGTACCCGCCCATCATCCACGCCGACAGCGCCGCCCCCACCAGGCCGGCCAGCAGCCACGGGAGGCGATGCCACAGTCGCCGCTTCAGCGGCTCCTCGAAGGCCCGCCGGGCGGACGCCGTCGACCTCAGGTAACCGCCAAGGCGGGCGAAGTCGGCGTCGTGGTCGCGGAGGAGGGCGCCGATGAGGCGCGTCGGGGGGACCAGGCCGCGGAACCGGCCGTCATCGTCGACGACGGCGAGGCTCGACTCGCCGTGCCGCACCGCCTTCCACGCGGCCTGCTCCTCGTTGAACCCGCCGTGGATGACGGGGGGATCCGCGTCCATGACGTCGGCGGCGGTGAGGTGGCCGGGGGCGGCGAGCAGCGCGGCGATGGGGATGAGCCCGAGGAGGTGGGCGTCGGGCGCGGAGATGACCACCACCTCGTCGACCGACTCGTATGCCCGTCCGGCGAGCGTCGCCCGGATGTCTGCGACGGTGTCGCCGGGGTGGCAGGTGGGCACGTCGGCGATGACGTACTGCTCGATCGAGCCGGGGAGCAGCGGGGCCTCGGTCGCGACCGGGCCGGGGGTGGAGTCTGTGGTGTCCATGGTGTGGCCTCCGTGCGTCCACGCTAGTGCGCGCCGACGGCGGGTGCTGGCGATCCGGGGCGTTGCGTCCGGGCCGCGGCTTGTCGCGGGGTAGCCTGCGCGGGTGGACACACCGTCGAACCCCTCCTCCGGCCTGCGCATCGGCTTCGTGCCCGGGGTGACGCTGACCAAGTGGCGGCGGATCTGGGAGGAGCGGTTCCCGCGGGTGCCGCTGGAGGTGCTGGAGCTGACGGTCCCGGAGCAGCGGCGGGCGCTCGTCGACGACGCCGTCGACATGTGCTTCGTCCGGCTCCCCGTCTCCACCGAGGGCCTGCACGCGATCCCGCTGTACGACGAGGTGCCGGTGGCCTGGATGTCGAAGGACCACGAGCTGACGGTCCTGGACGAACTGACGGCGGAGGACCTGGCCGACGTCCGCGTGATCGACGACGCGGAGCCCGAGAGCATCGAGCTGGCGAGCTACTCGGCGGCGGTGCTGAGGGTGCCGATGTCCGTGGCCCGCTCGGGCAGCCGCCGCGACATGGTCTACCGCCCCGTCGTCGACGCCCCGCCCACGACGGTGGCGCTGGCTTGGCGCGCTGACAACGACAGCGAGTGGATCGAGGAGTTCATCGGCGTGGTGCGTGGCCGGACGGTGAACAGCTCCCGGTCGGCCCGCGAGCGCGGGGATGAGGCCAAGCCCGCGGAGAAGGCGCGGAAGGCGACCGCGCCGGGGAAGACGATGCGCCCGCCCGCGCGCGGGAGGCGGCCGCGTCGCCGGTGACCCTGCTGCGAGGCTGCGGGCGTCACCGATGAGGGCGTCGAGCGGGTGTCCGCCGTGCCTGGCCCGCTGTGTGCTGGCCGACTTCTGCGGTTTCTGTTCCTCCAGGCTGCCCCTCGATGCCGATGGGGCCCCGGGGATCGGTCTGGAAGAACAGGAACCGCAGCGTGCGGCTCGCGGCCCCCAGCGGCTTGGGCGTCGTCCGGTCCCCGTGCGAGCCCTATGTCCGCGCGCCTGCCTTGAGTCCGCGAGCCTGGCTTAAGTGCGGACGCCTGCGCTCCAGTGCAGGCGCCTCGGAAGCGCCTGGCTTGCATGTAGGCGCCTGTCCTGGAGCGCAGGCGCGGAACGATGAGGCAGGCGCCTCCAGCCCGGGCGGGCGGACTGGTCGACGGGCGAGCGGGCAGGCAGGACTCGGACTGCCCGGCGGTGAGTGGTCCACTTGGCGGCGGGACGCGCCGTCGGCCAACCTCAGGACCGTGGTCCGCGACGCGGAAGGCGTGAGGAGCCGAGCGACGGGGGGCCGAGGGTCGCGGCGATGAGCCGACCCTTGTCGCGCACCGGCATCCGGGCGAACATTCCCCACATGGCCTTGGCGAGCCCGGGGGCGGTGGAGTCGCGGGACATGAAGTCGCGCTGGGCGGACGCCGGCAGGCGGCCGAAGGCGTCGAACAGTCCCAACGTGCCCGCGACGTCCAGACGCAGCAGCGCACGCAGCCCCATCTCCCGGAACAGGTCCGCAGGTCCGAAGGGGTCGGCCGCTCCGGCCCGACCCGCCGCCCGGGCCTGAGCCGCCGCCCCGGCCCGAGCCCCCGCGCCAACTCGCTCCGACCCGCCGACAGAGAAGTCACCCCAGCCGCGACCCTCACCTCCCGCGACCTCGCCCCCCAGGTGCCCCGCCTTCTCGCCCGAGTGACCGCCCGCGACCCTCGCCGCGACCTCACCAGCCAGACTCCCCGCCCGCGCCAACGAGTGCGCCACCGAGTACCCGGTCACAAGGTTCCCGCCGCGACCCGCCGTCCCCACCGCCAACGTCCCCGGCACCGCTGGCGCCCCGCGACCGCGCATGGGGATCCGCACCACCTCGCGCTCCAACGGCGCGTCGACGACGCCCTCCGCCACCCCCCGCGACACCAGACGCCGCCGTAGCCGCGCCTTCAACTCGTCGATCGGCAGGCCCGGCGCCGCCGCGAGGCATGTCTCCTCGAGCAGCATCCGCCCTTGTCCCAAGGGGATGGCGTAGAGGAACGACGGCGTCCCCGTCGGCTCGGCGTCCGCGGACCAGTCCGTGCGCCAGTCCATCAACAGGGCTGGGGCGCCTTGAAGGGCCGGGGCCGCGTCGTCGGCCGAGACCACGATCCCGTACGCCGTCTGCGCGGGAGAGGGATCATCCGCCACCAGGCCGCCCGGCCGCGCCCCCCGCGCGTCGACCACCACCCGCGCCTCGCCGCGCAGGTCCGAGACCTCGTCGTCGGTGAGGCGCCCCCGTCGGACCTCCACCCCGTCGAGGGGGAGAGCGGCCTGGAGGGCGGCGTTGTCGAGAACCAGGTAGTCGCGGGGGAGCCGGTACTCCCCGTGCGCCCGGAGCACGGGCCCCGCCACCCGCGACCTCACCACCGACTCGGGCAGCGACCCCAGCTCGTCGCCCCAGATGCCGTAGGTGGGGATCCACGCCGCGCCTGGGCGAGGGTCGACGGCGAGCACCCGCAGCCCCAGCGCCGCGCACCGCGACGCCAGCGCCCGCCCGGCCGGCCCCAGCCCCACCACGGCGACGTCGAATCTGGTTGCGCTGCTCACGCGGCCATGGTGCCACGGGTTTGAGCCGATGGATGGGTTCGCGACGCGGCCCACGCTCAGCTCACGCGGGGGGCCGCGCGCGAACCCATCCATCGGCTCAAACCCCTCCCCCCCAGCCCCCGCTCCTGCAGCGGATTGCCGCCTGGACGGAACCTCGCAGCTACTGCTCGAACCGCACCATGTTGTTGAACACCCACTGGTCGGCGCGGAAGTAGTACCAGGTGCCGTCGGCCCTCTGCGCGGCCTGCACCACCCCCAGCGACAGGATGTAGCTGCGACACCCGCCGCGACCCGTGACGGCCGTGTCGCACTCCGTCTTCCACTGCCGGCCGCCGGAGATGAACACCCGGCCGCCGGAGTCGTTGGCCAGCGGGTTGTCCCCCCACTGCTCGCGGGTCATGTACGGCAGGTACGTGAGATTGTTGAACACCCATGCGGTGGTCTTGACGTACCGGCCGCCCGTGTAGGTCACCGTCGTGGCCCAGATCTCGGTGCGGCACCGCACCGTCTGCGAGTACGGCTCGCACGTGGTGCGCCACTCGCGGCCGTTGACCTGGTGGTAGCCGGGGGTGGAGTAGACGTCCACGTCCGGCTTCCACGTCATCTCCGGCACCGACGACGGGCTGAGGAACACGCTCGCCTTCAGCGCGGAGGCCAGGGCGCGCCGCTCGTCGGCCTTCACCGTCGTGGACGTGGAGGCGGCCGCCGCCTGGCTGGCGTTGGCGTACGAGTAGCCGGACCAGCCGAGCCCGGCCGACGTGACGGCCCGCGCCTGGGCCACCGAGTTCGGGATGGTGTTGAGGTAGAGCGCGACGCCGGAGACCATGTGCCGGCCCGTTTCGCTCTTCACGCGCACCAGGAACTGGTTCCAGGACGTGAACATCGCGGCCTGGGCGGTGTCGTGCTGGCGCTTGTAGTTCATCACGACGACGGCGTCGACCAGCTTCGCGCGCGCCCAGCCGTACCAGTCCTGCAGGACGCTGACGTAGGGCTCGGTCTGCTGCCAGGTGCGGGTGGCGGAGGGCCCGTAGCCGTAGGAGACGGCGTTGACCGTGAACACCACCGACGGGTCCGCGGCGGCCACCGTCTGGCCGGCGCGGCGGACGACGGCGGTCACCTGGTCGCGGCGCCACTGCGCGAACTGCTGGTCCGACGGCAGGGGCTTGTCTGAGCGCCCGGTCGCGGCGGCGAAGCGCTGCAGCGAGGTCGCGGAGTAGCCCCAGTCGTTGCCGGCGATGGTGCCGCTGCGGTCCGGGTAGCGGATGTAGTCGAGGTTGACGCCGTCGACGTCGTAGTTGTCGACGATCGACCTCACGCCCGCGACGATGTAGTCCACGGCCGCCGGGTTGCCCAGGTCCACGTAGGAGTTGGCGCCGACGATCTCCACGCCGTCGTACCGCTTGTCCAGCCAGCGGTTGCCGCCCGAGGCGGACGGGCCGTAGGCGTTGTACGCGTGGGCGGGGTCGGCGGGCGCCGTCGCGCTGTTCCACAGGGTGCCCACGTTGAACCAGGCGTGCACGCGCAGCCCGGCGGCGTGGGCCTGGCGGATCACCTCGGCGAGCGGGTCGAAGGGGGCGGGCGTGCCGATCGTCGAGCTGCGCGGGTAGGTGGACTCGTTGCAGAAGCAGTCGAACCGGCGCGCGGTCTGCACGAGGAGGGTGTTGTAGTTGGCGGCCTTCGCGTCGGCGACCACCTGGGTGATCTGCTGAGCCGACGACAGGCCCGGGTTGAACGCGTCCACCCACACCGAGCGCCACAGTGAGGCGGGGGCGGCCGACGCGGGTGTCGCGGGGAAGGCGACGACGGCGAGCAGCGCCGCGAGGACGACGGTGATGAGCCTTCTCATGTGATCCTCCGAACCGTGGCCGGTGGTGTCAGGAGGAAAGTCGCGGCGGGCGCGGACGGTGCGGGCGTCGGGGCTGCTCGAGGAGCCACCGGGGCTCCCATTGTACGCCGGCGGGCCGGTTCATCCTGCCCTTACGGGGAGCCGGGTCACCCTGCCCCTACGGGGAGCGGGGTCGCCCTCTGTCCGTTGTTTGAGCCCGGCCGCGAGGAGCGTCAGCGTCGAGGCCGCCTTCGGCCACGGACCGCCCCGCCCACCGCGGCCACGACGAACACCGCCGACAGCACCAGCATCGCCGCCACCGACACCGCCAGGTCAGGCACCGTGGACATCCATCGATGGTCGAGCAGCGGCATGCCCGTGCGCGGTGGCACGAGAACCAGCGCGAAGACGAGCGCGAGCGCGACCGCGACCCCGGCCGCACCGAAAGCGATCCTCCCCATGGGTCGACGGCGGCGCGTGACCGCCCACCAGATCAACGTGCCGGCCTGCGCCACCGGCAGCCCCAGCATGAGGAGCGGCGCCGCGCTCACCAGCGGATCCGGCTGTGCGGGGAGGCCGCGGGTGCCCAGGATCGCGTGATGCAGGTCGTAGCGGAACCGCCACCAACCCGGCTGGTCCGTGCCCGCGCCCGTGTTGGTGAGCGCCACCACCCCGAGCCCCAGCTCCGGGGCGAGGGACAGCGAGCTCAGCGCCCGCGGGATGCTGCCTTCGTGCTCCCACAAGGTGGGACGGTCCGGGGAGTCCCAGCCCACGTCGTCGTCGGTGAGCTCCCACAGCCCGCGCACCAGCCACCCGCTGGCGTAGTCCGAGTGCTCGTCGGCCGCGCCGAGGGGTTCGCGCGCGGCGCTCAGCACCTCTGGGTCCATGGCGGTTGGGGTGCCGAGGTGCGCGCGGAGCAGGGTGGTGAGGTCGCGCGCGGTGGAGGTGAGGAGTGCCGACGGGGCCGCGTACGGTGCCGCGGGGCTGGGGGTCGGCGCGTTCACCCGTCGGAACCACGTATAGTACGGCGCCGCCAGACCCTTCTCCCCGGCCGCCGCGAGGTCACCCGTCGTGGCGGTGAGCCCGAGCGGCTCCGCGACCAGGGACTGCAGCGCACCCTCGAACGGCATCCCCGTCACCTGCTCGACGACGGCGCCCAGGACGGTGTAGCCCGCGTTGACGTAGGCGTAGGTGTCACCGGGCGCCGTCGCCAACGGCACCCCCGCGAGGTGGCGCGCCTCCTCCTGGAGGCTCGCGGACACGGGCCACGGCGACCACTCCAGGCCGACCTCGGCCAGCCCCGAGCGGTGCGCCAGCAGCTGCGCAACGGTGATCTCCGAGTGCGGCGGCCCGACGTCCGCGAAGGCCGTGAGGATGTCGCCGACGGGGGTGTCGAGGCCCAGCTCACCGTCGGCGATCAGCTGCTGGACGGCCAGGCCGGTCAACTGCTTCGACGTGGACCCCAGGAGGAAGGGCGTGTCCACCGTGACCGCGACACCCGGCCGCGCCTCGCCGTACGTGCCCTCGAAGTGCACCTCGCCGTCGACCACGACCACCACCGCCAGGCCGGGCAGCCGCATCTCCTCCATGCGCTCGCGGAGGAAGGCGTCCAGGTCCTCCGCGGAGGCCCACGCCGGCTCCGGGGCGGCGACGGCGAGCGGCGAGATGCTTCCCCACAGCAGGGCCGCGACGACCGGCGCCATCGCCCACCGGACGGCCGCGCCCCCAGAGCGTCGTCCAGCCCGTGACGCGGTCCGCGGTGCCATGTCGCCTCCCTGCGCCTCAGTATCTGGGCGACACCGCGGCCCGACAAGGCGCGGACCTCCCGCGCACCGCGGCGCGCCGACCGGTTCGTTGCCCCGCGACCCGATCCACGCCCTGGTCGCGCTCGGGGGGGCGTCAGTCTCCGGCGACCGCGCGTTCGATCTCCGCCACGTCGATCTTCTGCATCGTCATCATCGCCGCGAAGGCCCGCTCCGACACGCCCGGGTCCTCGGACTCCATGGCCTCGGTGAGCACGCGAGGCGTGATCTGCCACGACATCCCCCACCGGTCCTTGCACCACCCGCAGGCGCTCTCCTGCCCGCCGTTGCCGACGATCGCGTCCCAGTAGCGGTCAGTCTCGGCCTGGTCGTCGGTGGCGATCTGGAAGGAGAACGCCTCGCTCTGGGGGAAGTTGGGGCCGCCGTTGAGGCCCATGCAGGGGATCCCGCAGACGGTGAAGTGGACCGTCAGGACGTCGCCCTCCTTGCCTCCGGGGAAGTCGCCGGGGGCGCGGTGCACGGCCTCCACCCGGCTGTCGGGGAACAACGAGGCGTAGAACTCGGCCGCCGCCTCGGCGTCCTTGTCGAACCACAGGCAGATCGTGTTCTTGGGCGTCGCCATGTTCCATCTCCTTCGATGTGGACAGGCAGCCACGGTAACCCGGGTGGGGTGTCGCGGCAATGGGTTCGGCCTGCTGGTCGGCGGATCTGGTGGCGTAGTCGGCACCAGATCCGCCGGTGAGCGCCCTCGCCCCGCGACGACGGGGTGAGGACTCCGCCGCGGTCATCGTCGTGTCGGCGTGACTCCTCGGAGCCCCGGAGCGGCGCCTCAGTCCTGGGCGTCCAGGCCGGCGGCGGTGCCGTCGTCGGGCACCAGGCGCAGCCGCGGGGCCGGCTTGGGGGCCGGGGGGATCGTCGCCCCGCCCCAGGCCCCAGCCAGGTCGACCAGCTCACCGGTCCGCTCGTTCAACGCCTCGCGCTTCACACCGGAGAGCGGGTACGAAGGCAGGGGAGCGTCGGCGCCGGGGCCGGCGAGGTCGCCGTAAGGGGTGCCGCCGGAGGTGGTGTCCTGATAGCTGCCGTGGAAGCCGTTGAGCCATCCGGCCAGCCCCGCCGTCGCGGTGCGGAAGCGGATCCAGCGGTGGTTGTCCCATCCCCACGTGGGCACCTCCCCCGGGCGATCACCGGCGAAGGCGTTGACCAGCTTCACCGCGCCCAGCCGCCCGCGCTCCGCGAGGTCCGTGACCACCTTCGGCGGCATGGACAGGTTCATGCCGCCCTCGGAGTGGTCGTGATGCACGGTGACGATGCGGTCGCGGTACCCGGGCATCACCAGCTGAGCGCCGTCCACCCACTCGCGCGCGGTGTGGACCATGATCAGCACGAACGACACCCACGACCCCACCCCCTTCGTCGGCAACGCGAACCACGGGCGCTGGAGGCCGGCGGAGTTGCTGGTGGGCAGGTAGCTGTTCTCGGACTGGTCCTCGGACTTCGCCCTCCCTGGGGGGAACCCGCCCAGGTTGAACGCGAACGTGGGGTGCTTCGGCAGCGGGGAGTCGAAGAAGTGCACCGGCAGGTTGGCGCAGAGGCCGCCGTCGGTGAACCACACGCTGGAGAACGTCACCTCGCCGGAGGCGGTCGCCGAATCGGCACGTTGGTTCTCCGGCAGGGTGTAGTCGACGGCCCACAACCGGACGGCCGAGATCAGCACGGGGAAGCTCAGCGACATGCGCGTGGGCACGATCACCGGTAGGTCGTCCGGGGCGGGCCAGGGGTGGAGCGTGCGGCCCTCGAACCGGCGCGTCTGGTTCTCGAGGGACTCGCCGTCGGCCTGCGGGTCGTTGCCGCCCACGGACTCAGCCGAGGGCCCTGACGGGGCGCTCTGCGCCGGACGCGGGCGACGGCCGGGCGGATGGGCCACCATCCAGTCCACCACGTCGGCGGGGAACAGCTCGCGCATCTCGTCGGGGTCGAAGTAGAACTCCTGCGTGCTCCACGGCATCGCCATGGGCTGGTGGCGGGTGAGGTTGGTCGTCATCACGCGCAACGTCACCCCGCCGCGACGCAGGTCGCCGAACGTCAGCGGCTCCGCCCCGGGGGCGCGGCCGGCCAGCGACTGGATCTTCTCGTACAACCACGGGGTGAGAGGCGTGGCGCCGCCCGCGCCCACGCCCTCCATGCCCGTGCACATGCCGAACCCGTCCTCGGCGACACGTCCGAACGTCCGCAGAGCCCCCACCAGCAGGCCCGCCGCCGCCCCGAGCAGCAACAGGAGCAGGCCGCCGACGATGCCCGCCGCCGACGCGATCCCGTCGCCCAGCGCGCTCACCACCACCAGCACCAGCCCCAGCAGCGCCCCGACCAGCGCCTCCTTCCAGAACGCCCGCAGCAGGCCACCCACCAGGGCGCCCCCCTTGCCGTCCTTCTTCGCGGCCACGGACATCAGCAGGCGGAAGAGCGGCGCCGCGGTCGCCGTCGGCTGGAAGAAGGAGGCGAGCTTCGACTGGCCGCCGGGGCCGACGGAGGCCAGCTCGTCGGGCATGGTGTCGAGCCCCTCGAACCCGCCGGAGTGTCGCCCCAGCTCCGCGGCGGCCGCGGCGGCGGCGGCGATGGCCCCGGCGGAGGCGCCGCCCACGTTGGTCAGCGTGTAGGTCTTCGCCAGCTCGGAGACGGCGCGGGGGTAGATCACGCCGCTGGTGATGCCGCCCTTCATGACGATGTCGCAGCGCAGCGACGGTGCGGCGAACGGGCTGGTGGGTGCTGCTGTGGTCATGGTCACTCCTGAGGGAAGAGTCGGGCATGGTAGGCCGCCACCACCTGGCGGCACATGGTGCTGTAGGGGGCGTGGTCGGCGACGAACCGGCTGACCTCGACGAGCCGTCGCTCGTACTGCGCCAGCAGATCCGGGTCGTTCGGATGCCTGGCGGCGTTGTTGCGCGCCTCCACCACCGACTCCAGGTGCGCGATCAGGTCCAGCAGCCTGTCCCGCCGGTTGGCCCGCACGCCGCGACGCTGGAGGGCGCAGGTCGCGATGGTCGCGGCCCCCTTCGCGCTGCCGCCCTTCGGCCGGACCCAGCCGTCGTCGACGGTGCCGGTGCCCCACACGAACTCCAGGTGCTTCTCGGGGAAGTCGAGGTACGGGTGGAGGAGCAGGCGCTTCTCGCTCTTCTCGTCGCCGGGGGAGGCGGCGCGGGGGGACCCAGGGGCCAACGGGAACGCGTTCGCCTTCCCCGCGGTGCGCGACTCCTCGGGGAGGTCCTGCCTGCGCGGACTGTTGCAGTCGGTGCACGACGGCAGCAGGTTGGTCCACTCGCTCGCGAGCCAGTAGTAGCCGGGCGGGACGCGCTTGCCGTCGATGGTCACCTCGCCCTTGGGGCGGTAGTGCTCGATGGCAACGGGTTGTGTCGCGGCGTAGTAGGTCTCGCAGTAGGCGCACTTGCCGCCGAACGCCTCCTCGAGCGCCGCGCGGATGTCGGGATTCTTGTAGGCCTTGTAGCCGTCGTACTTGGCCTGGCCATCCCAGGCGGCGTAGAAGTCGAGGGCGTCCTGCCGCTCCTTCAGCGTCTTCTCCTCCGCCAGGCTGGGCGGCTCCTGGGGGCGCGGGACGCGTCGCATCACGAGCTCCCGGGCAGGTACCTGCCCCACAGCTCGGAGAGCTTGGCGGTCATCTCCTTGCTGCTGGGGGCGACGGCGTCGCCGGTCTCGCGGCGCTGCGCGATGTAGTCGGCGGCGGAGGTGAGCAGCAGGCGTTCGCGCTCCGTGGTGCCGAACTGTTCCAGCTCGTCGAGCCGCGCCCGAACCCGCGCGAGGCGTTCCGTCTGGTCGGCGGAGGGGTGGTGCAGGGCCATGAGCCGGTAGTAGCTCTCCCACAGCTCCGCGACCTCGGGGTCGTCGGTGGAGCCGAGCCCGAAGTGTTCGGAGGTGAGCAGCTGCTCGATGCGCATCCCGGTCACGGGCGGCAGGTCGGAGAGCGAGATGACGTCGCCCTGGCTGTTGCGGCGCATCACCACCACCTCGCCGTCGACGATGCCGCGCAGGCACAGCGGGTCGTGGGTGGTGACGATGAACTGGATGCGCGGCATGAGGTTACGCATCGCGGTGACGATCCGCAGCCGCCACCGCGGATGGAGGTGGGCGCCGATCTCGTCGATCAGCACGATCCCCTCGGCCAGCGCCGCCTGCGTCCACAGCCGCATGGTGGAGCGGAGGATGTCGCAGGCCATGACGATCATCGACTGGTAACCGTCGCTCAACGTGACGATGTCCGAGCGGGACCTGCCCTGCCGGAGCAGCACCTGGTCGTCGTCGCGGAGCAGCTCGGCGTCCTGGTCCAGGGCGAGCATCTCGTGGATGCCGCCGGCCACGTCGTCGAAGGTGTCGTCGTCGAGGGAGAGCAGCCACGAGGTGGGATCGGTGAGCGGGGCCACGGGGTCGAACAGGTTGTCGACCCGCACCGCCCGCTCGTCGTCCTGGGGCGACGGCGTGCGTGGCAGCAGGCGGATGGCGCCGTAGCCGAGCATCAGCGCCGCAACGGGTTCGGGGCCGGTGAAGTCCTGGTCGCCCTTCTTCCACTCAAGCCGGAGCGGTTCGGTGCGGCCCTGAAGGTAGACCTCGACGAGGCCCTTGCGCGCGCCGTCGCGGAGGAACCTCCGGGCGTCGATGCCCAGCGCCCGGCGCTGCTCGCCGCCCATCATGGTGAGCGCGATGGCGTGCAGGACGGAGCTCTTGCCGCAGCCGTTCTCCCCGAGGAGGACGGTCCAGGGGCCGCGGTCGCTGGTGGACTTTGCCAGGTCGATCTCGAGGTCCCGGATGGGGCGGAAGTTCCTGATCACCACCCGCTCGATCCACTGGGCGGCCTGGTAGTAGTGCTGGCGGTCCGCGCCGCCCATGGAGGCGTTGAGGTCGTAGGAGGCCTGGCCTGGTTCGGCGCCGGAGGTGGGTGGGAGGTCGGGGCCGGAGGGTCGCGGCGGGGGCGGTGGGGGAGCGGCTTCCTCCGGCGCGGACTCGGCGTAGCCGCCGAGCTGGCGATGGAGCGTGGGGAAGGAGTTGTCGGGAGCAGTGCGGAGGGCAGCGAGCCTGGCCTTGACGAGGAAGTCGCGGTTGAGGGCCAGGGTGTCGGCGGTGACGCGGCCGCGCTCGGTGAGGGCCGTGACGGTGCCGTCCGGCTGGTAGCGGAGGTGCTCGTCGGGGTCGTCGGCGAGGGGGTCGAGGAGGAGGGGCTGCTCGGCGTTGATCCCGTCGGGCGAGGCGGCCCGCTCGCCTACTACGGGGAATCGGGTTCCGCGCGAGCGGACGCAGTCGGCGCAGGCGGGGTAGAGATTGTCCCACTCGTAGGTGAGCCACGAGTAGGCCTGGAGGGCGATCTCGCCGTCGATGCCGACGGCCCCCCAGGTGGGGCGATGGTGGGTGACGACGGCGGAGTCCGAGCCCTGCGCCTCGAGGGGGCGCTCGCAGTAGGCGCAGGTGCCGTTCGTCATGCCGAGCAACGAATCGAGGATCGCGGGGTTGTGGAGGATCACGTCGGGCTCAGGGCCGCGGGACCGCTTCTGCCGCCAGGCGTGGGCGGTTTCCTCGTTGAGTCGCTCCTTGGCCGACGCGAGAACGGCCGGTTCGGTGGGTCGTGCAAGGCGCATGGCGTACCCCCTTGTTGCCGCGATTATTGCGGGCTTGGGGCCCGCTGTGAAGAGGCCGAACGGCGACGCTTCAGCGGCCGGGGGTGAGGGCCACTCGGGTGTCGGATTCGGGAAGATAGACCGTCGGGCTGGGGGGCTGTTGAGCAAATGGCACGGTTCGCGAACGGGGTCACGCTCAGTTCCCGCGGGGGGCCATCCGCGACCCCTGCCATTTGCTCAACGGAGCCGCGCCCGCCCCCTCGACGGGAGGGGACTGGTCCGCAGTCGGGGCCTGCCGGGTGCTGGCTCGCGCAGGACCCTGTCTTGCGGCGTGGGAGAATCTCGCATGCGGATCGCGCGACGAGGGGTGCTCGGGCTGGGCCTGGCCGGACTCGCCGGCTGCGCGGGCGCGCCCCACGCTCCCGAGTCGCCGGCCGGTGTGGGAACGGCCACGCCGTCAGCGTCCGCGGCCGAACCGAGCCTGTCCCCGTCGCCCAGTGCCCCGGAGCCCGCCAGCCCCACCCCGTCGGGCCCGGCCTCACTGCCCAGCCGCGACGACATCGTCGCCCGCTACGACGGCCGGACTCCCAGCCAGTGGGGGTTGGAGGTCGACGGCGCCGTGTTGCGCAGCGAGGCCAAGCCCATCGTCGTCACGCTTGACGCCTGCGGCGGGCGCAACGGATCCGGGTACGACGAGGCGCTGATCGAGGTGTTCCGTCGGCTCCAAGTTCCGGCAACGCTGTTCCTCAATCTGCGCTGGATCGACGCCAACCCGGGCATCGCCCTCGAACTCGCCGCCGATCCGCTGTTCGAGCTCGCCAACCACGGCACCGCGCACCGGCCGCTGTCGGTGAACGGGGCGGAGGCGTACGGGATCCCCGGAACGGCGTCGGTGGGCGAGGTCTACGACGAGGTGATGGGCGGGCACGCCCGGCTGTCGGAGCTGACGGGGGAGCTGCCGTTGTGGTTCCGCTCGGGGACGGCCCACGTCGACGACGTGGCGGTGGAGATCGTCGGCGAGCTCGGCCAGCGGGTGGTCAACTTCGACGTCAACGCCGACGCCGGCGCCACCTTCACGCCCGAGCAGGTGCGGCGGTCGATGGGTGCGGCCAGGGCGGGGTCGATCTGCATCGGCCACTTCAACCGACCAGATTCGGGCACGGCCGACGGCATGGCCGAGGCGCTGCCCCGGCTGCTCGACGGCGGCCTCACCTTCGCCCGGCTGCGCGACGTGCTGCCCCATGCCTCATGAGGTACCGGGCACCCGGAGCGGAGCGCCCGAGCCCGTCGGATCGATCCGGGCCATCCATGTATGGATCCGCCCTCAACCTTCGACGGACGCACCCTCAACGCAAGGAACTGGCTTGATCGGACCCCGACGAAGCGACCGGGCCCGAGTCTGCGAGCAGGTCGTGAGCCTCATTGTGACGGGCGCGTCGGGGAGGAGGGCGTCTGTCGGGTCAAGTCTGGCCTGCGATCACTGGCTGAAGTCGTAGGTGATGTCGATCTCCGGGTCGATGCCCATGATGATGCTGGAGTAGAAGAAGATGGCCTGCTCGCGCAGGATGTCCTTGTTGCTGGCGATGTACTCCGCCTGTGCGTCGTCGCTGAGGATGCTGTTGATCATCTCCACCGGATCGTTCTCGGGCGTGAGGAAGCTCAGCGCGCCGTTGTTCTCTGCGACGAGCCGGAACTCCTCGTTACTGTGGCCGATGAAGATGAACTCGGGGATCGAGATGCGGTACCTCTTCTCGCCGACCGGGACTATCCGGACGTCGCGCCCGTCGATGCCCAGCTTGGCGTTGAAGGAGTACTGCATGAAGGTCGCGCGGTCGCTGCCCGGCACCTCAAGGCCGAGGAACGTGCTCTTCTCGGACTTCTCCGAGATGCCTTGAATGCCAAGGCTGAGCAGCACCACCTGCTCCTCGCGCTTGATTGACTGGACAACGCGTGAGTCCGTCAGGTCGGACTCGTTGCCGCGATCCAACATGCCCAGCAGGACGCTGGCGGAGGCCATGAGCGCGACCAACACAACGCCGACCCAGACGAACGGAACGACGAGCTTCTTGAGATCTGGTGCCATGGTGGAGGTCCCCAACTTCCGTGAGTGCGAGGCGCCAAGTGGGCCAGGGCGCCAGCCAGTTACGAGCGCTGACCTGGGACGCCCTCGTCCCATGGGCAACCGACACCAATTCAAGGGTAGTGTCGTGGCTCGACTGACCTGGCCTGGCGCGAGTCTATCGACCCGGTTTGACAAGAAGCTCGAAGGGTTCCGGACCGCAGCGCCGTGAGGCTGCCGAGGGTCGCGTTCTCGGCCCAAGGGCGACATCTCAGCGACGACGGCGTGGCGGGGAGGAGCCACCCTTCGTGTCACTTCCTCGGAGTCGTGGCCTCGGCGGTGTTGGAGTAGGTCGACCCGCCGGCCGCGTTGGACGCGCGAACCCGATACCGGTAGGTCGTCCTAGCCGCCAGGCCGCCGTCGGTGAAGGACGTGGCGGGGACGATCGACGTGATCTGCGCGAAGTTCGTGCATGCAGCGCCCTTGCAGCGTTCGATGAGATACCGGTCCTCGTTGCTTGCGTTGTCTATCCAGGTGAGCTTGATCTGGCTTTTCGTGATCGCGGAGGCGGTCATGGAGGAGGGGGCTGCGGGCACCGTCGTCGCCGGGGGTGCAGCCAACCGGGAGACGCTCTCACGGATCGTGGGGAGTTGGGCGTAGAGGTTGTCGCCGGGGCAGGCCGTGGACGTCGCCGGCCAGTCCCTGTGCGTCGCGATCGTGGGCATGGTCGCGGTGAGCCCGGTGACCGGATTGACATAGGTGACGGACCCCAGCGGGGGCAAGGAGTGCCGAACGGCGAGTGTGGCGAGCAGCGTCTCCAGGCCACCCACAGTGCCGGCGGGCACCGTCATGTCGCCCGTACATCCTCCGGTGGTGTTGAAGCAGCCCAGAAGCGCGATCCCGATGTTGCCGCTGTTGTAGGTCGCGACGTGGGCGCCAGTGACAATGTCATCGGTGCCTGCCTGGTGCGCGAAGTCCGAGCCGTTGCCGCCGTCGGTCAGGCAGGAAGCGCTGCCCCCGGCGCTTCGTCCTTCGTAGACGATGCCGTTCCGGTCGATGAGGTAGTGGTAGCCGATGTCGGACCAACCGTTGGATGTCACGTGGTAGTTGAGGATGGCCCGCATCGTCGCCGAGTAGTCCTGCTTCGGGCTGTTTGAGGTTGCTGTGTGGTGGACGGTCAGCACCTGGACCGGGGTGAAATCGCGTTCATCGCCCTTTGCCCACCCGGTGACCGACTCGTCGGCGCCCCAGTCTGCCCGCGATCGGCATGCTGCCGCGGCATGCGCCTCGCTTATTGCCTGCGCGGGGACGGCCTCGACGGGACCGTCGGTGGTGTTGATGGCCGCCGCGCGCCAGTTGTGGGCGCCCTTGGGCAGGTTGCGAACCTGGTACGCGGTGGCGTGATCTACCGCGATCAGGGATCCGGTGAACTGGCCCTCCGCCTGAGCGCCGTCCATATCGAGCAACTGCCAGGCCGTCCAGTGGGCATCCACCAGGAACCGGGCCTCTCCATACGGACTCGCGCCCTGACCCGTCAGACTTCCGTTCGGCCTGTCGAGGTCGGCGACCAGCCCGAAGTAGTCGATCGCATGGCCGGGCGTGACCGGGGCGGCGCCGATCGCACGCGTATCGTTGAGCGTCCGGTGGTGGCCCGCCGCAGTGGCGAGCGGCGGATCGATGACCGACCCGATCGTCATTGCGGTGCCGGCGACCACGACAGCCATCACACGAGCGACGAGCCTACGAGCAACTGACATCTTGGTCCCCACGTCAACTCCGGCCAGCCCAGTCGCCCGGCCGACGACAGAGTACCGGCTCCGGACGTGGCGCCACCGTCGTTCAGGAGGGGCGACGCGGGGGTGTCGACGGTGACCCCCACCCCCTCACAGAAGACCCCCGGTGCGAGGCGTCGCCGCCTCGAGGGGGGCTCACCCCCTTCGCCTACCTGTCGCCCACCCTGGTTCTCCTGCTCGTCCTGATGGTCATCCCCATCGTGATGGTCGTCGGGTACTCCCTGATGGACAACGTGATCATGGAGCAGAACCCGCAGTTCGCCGGGTTCACCGACTACATCGACATCCTCACCAGCGAGACCTCTGCTGGCCCGCCTGCAGGGAGTCCACGGGCTTCCCCCGTCGACCTGTGCGAGCCTGGCCCGGTCGCTGATGCCCCGAACACCTACGACTGACCCGACTCGGCGAGGGCCACCCTGGCTGCGGACGTTCGTGGGCGCCGCCTCAATCGCCGTCCGCTGGAGACAACTGCCATGGCGCCCGGAACCGTCACGCCTACCAGGTGGTGAGCTTCACCGGGAAGGGGGCGTCCCGCAGAAGCGCCTCGAGATCGAAGGAAGCGGGACCGGACCAGTCGCGGGCCAACAGGTCGACGACGTCGTCGCCCGGCCCGGCGCCCAGGAGTTCGAGCAGGTCCGGGACGTGCTCCGCGTCGATCACCCGCCAGTACTCGTACTCGCCGTCGTCGCTGACCAGGGCGGTGACCGGGCCGAGGTCCTGGGCCTCGAACTCGATGGCGCCGTCGTCGCGGAGGCGGACGTCGAGGTGGAAGCTGCTGTCCCGGCCTTCGCGGAGGTGTCGCAGCGGGGCCGCTACCCGGAACGGGGCAACGCCGTACACCTCGATGAGTGCTGTGGCGACAGCGCGGGCGACGTCCTCGATCTGGCCGTCGGTGGCCCGCTCGAGGCGGATCGACCAGTTAGGGGAGACGTCGTCGGGTGGACTCAGCCCCAGCTTCGCGAGGCGGTCCTGGGCACCGGGGTCGAGCTTGGCATCCTCGTCGAGGAACTCGTTGGAGACGGTCTCGATGAGGAGTTGGCCGGCCATGTCGTAGGAGGCGAGCTGGTAGAAGTACGGCCCCGTCTCGACGGTGATGCTGCCGACGGTGCCGCGGATGCGCCTGAGCAGAACGGCGATGCGGGTGGCGAGCGAGTCTGTCGGGGTCATGGCCGGCCGGCCACTGGCACTGCACCGAAGCGGGCGCCCGGAGTCGATGCCCTGACTGTCGCCATGGTGAAGGCACCAACTTCCTGGGTTCGGCGGGCCGATGCGGCCGGGCCTCGGAGTCTAGCCGCGTGCCTGGGGACTCGAGCAAGGGCCTGCGGCACTGGGACCCGGTGGAGACGAACGGGTTGGTTCGAGCGACCACTCCCAGGGGTGAGGCTTTGGAGCGCCCCACCCTGCGAGGGTCGCGCCGGCTGGGCTAGCATGGCGGCGGCAACAAACCCGCGAGGTGTCCGTGTCCGTCGAATGGCGGCCGGGAGAATCGGGAAGCCGGTGTGACTCCGGCACAGGGCCCGCTGCGGTGAACCCGAGCGGCCGACCATGCGTAGCAACGCAACCACTGGACAACGGTCCGGGAAGGTGGTCGGGCGTGTTGAAGGGAAGTCCGAAGACCGGCCTCGCGACGATTGCCATCCCGTTCCCGGGATGGCCCGACCTACGGAGCCTTGCCATGCCCACATGCCCGCCCACAACCGACCTCTACGAACTGATCGGGCGTCGGCGCGACGTCCGCGCGGAGTTCACGGGCGCCCCCATCGGGGACGACGTCCTGAACCGCCTGCTGGGTGCGGCGCATGCCGCGCCGAGCGTGGGTCTGAGCCAGCCCTGGGACTTCATCCTCGTCCGCGACATCGAGACGCGTCGCGCCTTCCAGGAACACGTCGCGACGGAGCGGGACGTCTACGGGGCGTGCCTGGATGAGGAACGTCGGCGCCTCTTCGACCGGATCAAGATCGAGGGAATTCTCGAATCGACCCTCGGGATCGTCGTCACGTACGACCCCGGCCGCGGTGGCCCCGCCGTCCTGGGGCGTCATGCGATCGACGACGCCGGACTGTATTCGGTGGTCACAGCCATCCAGAACTTCTGGCTCGCCGCGACGGCGGAGGACGTGGGTGTCGGGTGGGTCTCGTTCTACCGCGAGACCTTCCTCCAGGAGCTGCTCGGTATTCCCGACGGGGTCCGGCCCGTGGCATGGCTCTGCGTGGGACCCGTCAGCCACCTGCACCCGAAGCCCGAGCTCGAGCGGTGCGGGTGGCGCGAGCGACGGCCGCTGGAGCTTGCCGTGCATCGGGAGCGCTGGGGCGCAGCCCCTGACGACCGCCTTTCCGCGACCCCCTGATCTGTGCATTCCTCCCGCCGCGTCGCCTGATGGGGCCGCGGCGGTCAGGGGAGACCCTTGTGCGCGTCTTCCCATGCGGCTGCGGCCGCTTCCTGCACCAGCCTGAGCCGCAGTGGGCCCGACAGGGACGGGCTGGCCAGATGTCTATCCACAACAACGAAGGAGACAGAATGTCGATTACCGAACAGGCACCGGACCAGGTGAAGAAGTCACCGGTCTCGGCCCGCCAACTCGCCATCATGGCGATCTTCATCGCCCTCAGCGCGGTTGCTTCCCTGATCAAGATCCCGAGCCCGCTGGGGTCGATCGGGCTCGACTCGGCGCCGGGGTTCTTCGCGGCCGTGGCATTCGGCGGCTGGACGGGCTTCATCGTCATCGCCGTCGGTCACCTGCTTGCGGCCGCCATCGTCGGCTTCCCGCTGACGCTGCCCATGCATCTCGTGATCGCACTCGGCATGGGGGTGTGCGCCATCGTGTTCCGGTGGCTGGGGCGCCGTGGCGGACCGGTGTGGCTGGTCGTGGCGGTCGTCGTCGCCGCGATCCTGAACAGCTTCGCGCTCGGTCTGATGGTGCTGCCGATCGGCGGCTGGGGCATGTATGTGGCAACCGTCCCGTTCCTGCTGGTGGCCGCGGTGATGAACCTGGTGATCGCGGCGATCGCCTACTACGCGGTGCGCAACAGCACGCTTCTGAACTGACCTGATGAAGAACTCGTTGGACGTCGTCGGCGTCAGCTATCGCTACCCGAAGGCCGACGCCGACGTCCTCCACGGGATCGACCTGAGTTTCCCGGCCGGCAGCTTCACCGTGGTGATGGGGCAGGCCGGGTCCGGGAAGTCGACGCTGCTGATGACCCTCAACGGTGTGATCCCGCACCTCAAGGAGGGGACCCTACGGGGGAAGGTGATGATGGATGGGACGGATCTGCGCGGCTTCCGAGTCCAGACCATCACCAGGTACGTCGGGCTGGTCCTTCAGGATCCGGAGAGCCAGATCCTGGGACGCAGCGTCGCCGAGGATGTGGCCTTCGGGCCCCGCAATCACCTCGTACCCCGTGACGAGATCCGCGTCCGCGTCCAGGAGAGCCTGCACCAGGTGCAGCTGGACGGCTTCGGAGGACGGGAGACCGCGCAGCTGTCCGGCGGCCAGAAGCAGCGGCTGGCCATCGCCGGCATCCTTGCGCTGCGGCCGGAGGTGATCTGCCTGGATGAACCCACCTCGGAGCTCGACCCGCAGGGCCGCGACGAGATCTATGCCACCGTGGATGCGCTCCGCCGCTCCGGTGAGGTGACGATCGTCGCCGTCGAGCACGCCAGCGGCGACATCGTCGCACGCGCCGACCACCTGGTCGTCGTCAAGGACGGCCGGGTCAGCTGGCAGGGACCGCCGAGCGATTTCTTCCGAGACCTCGACCTGGTCACCGGCAACCAGGTCAAGCCGCTGCCGATCGCGGTCGTCGGCGCCGGACTGGCCATCGCAGGGCTGATCGAGCCCGGTGACATCCCTCTGTCCGTGGACGCTGCGGAAGCGCTCGTTCGCCGCCTCGCCGCCGGCTCCCTGCCGGCCGCCCCGCCGTCGGCCCGGCCTGCCGCACGCGGGGCGGGCAGCCCGGTCGTCGAGCTGCGGCAGCTGGTGCACACCTATCCCGGCGGCCATCGCGGGCTCGCCGGTGTCGACCTGAGCATCGGCCGCGGCGACTACGTGGCCATCGTCGGACGCAACGGCGCCGGGAAGACGACGCTGGTCAGGCACCTCAACCGCCTCCTGGCCCCGACGTCCGGCACGGCGCTGGTCAACGGCATCGACACCGCCACCCTCACACCGTGGGAACTGGCGCGCCACGTCGGCTACGTCTTCCAGAACCCCGATCACCAGATCTTCAGCGCGACAGTGGGCGACGAGGTCGGGTACGGGTTGCGATTGGCCGGACTGTCCGAGGCGGAGATCGACACACGCGTCGCCGAGGCGCTCGATGTCGTCGGATTGACGGCGCGGCGACACGAGCATCCGTTCTCGCTCGGCAAGGGTGAACGCCAGCGCATCGCGGTCGCGTCGATCCTCGCCCTCCGTCCGGGGATCCTCGTGGTCGACGAGCCGACGACCGGGCAGGACTGGGCGGGCGTGCAGAGCATGATGACCCTCATCGGCCGGCTCAACCAGGCAGGAACCACCGTCGTGATGGTCACCCACGACATGGACGTCGTCGCCCACCACGCCCGGCGGGTGATCGTGATGAACGACGGAAGGATCGCTGCCGACGGCCCCACCGCGGAGGTTCTGGCGCGCACCGACGTACTCGCCTCGGCCGCGGTCGTCACCACCCAGCCCGTCGAGCTGTCGCTGCGGCTGTGGCCGCAGGCGTCGCCGATCCTTGACGAGGCCGAGCTCGGCCGGCACCTGGCCGACGAGCTCGTCCGCAGCAGGTGCCTGCGATGATGCTGCAACGGCTGGACGTCAGGGTGAAGATCCTCGCCTTCGTCGCGGTGATGGTCGGCATGTTCGTGTTCTCCGATCCACTTGCCACCGCCTGCCTGCTGGTGCTGGTGCTCGCGGCCGTGACCGCCACCCGGACCCCCGTGCGCGGACTCTGGACGATGCTGCAGCCCCTGCTGCCCGTGCTGGTACTGATCGTCGCGGTGACCATGGTCACCAGCACCCAGTTCACCCGGCCCGGGCTGCACGCAGAGGTGTTCTCGGTGTGGGGCCTGTCCGCGACACTCGGCGGCCTGTTGGTGGGGCTGAACTTCGTCGCGCGGATCCTGCTGATGGTCGTGGCCACCTACGCGTTCACCATCAGCACGCCCGTCGATGACCTGCTCGAGGTGCTCAGCCGAGCCCACGCCCCCTCCTGGTTGTCGATCCTGGTGACCACCTCGATCTCATTCGTCCCGACCATGGCACGCAAGAAGGACATGATCGTCGAGGCGCAGCGGGCCCGGGGGGCGCGCGTCGCAGATTCGGGGCCGCTCGGCCGGCTCGTCTCCCTCGTCCCGATCATGGTGCCGCTGATCACCAACTCGATCCTGATGGCGGAGAACCTCGCGGTGGCCATGACCAACCGCGGCTTCGGCGCCAACAGCGCCATGACCGGGATGCGTGTCCTGCGGTTGCGTCCCGTCGATCTCGTGGTGACGGCTGTGGTGCTGGGCGTGCTGTGCGGGATCCTGGTGCTTCGTTTCGGATACGGATCGGGAGTGTTGTGAGGCGGATCAGGGACCTGGTGATCATTGACGACCTGGTCGTCGCCACCGACTCGACCGGTGGCATCGGGCCGAAGCCCGCCGACACCGTGTACGCCGATGCGGCCACCGTCGCCCACTTCGCCCTGCGTGTTCCCCTGCTCGAGGTGATCTGCGCCGGCGCGACGCCGATCCTCGTGATCGACGACCTGTGCGTCGAACTCGAACCGACGGGGCGTCAGATGATCGCCGAGATCCACCGGCTCGCAGCGGCGGTCGGGCTGCCTCCGGAAGCCGTCACCGGCAGCACGGAGGAGAACGTCCCCACCGCTGCCACCGGCATCGGGGTGACCGTCCTGGGGCGGCTCGCGGAGTCCGCCACGACGAAGCCGGGCGGCGCCGTCGACGGCGACCTCGTCCTGTGTGCCGGACTGCCCCTCTCCGCGCCGCGCGACGGGATCCACATCGGTCACCCCGACCAGGTCACCGTGGCCGCAGTGGCGGCGGTGGTCGCCAGTGGGCTCGTCCACGACGCGCTGCCTGTCGGATCGAAGGGTCTGAGCTGGGAGGTTCCCCAGCTGGCAGCCTCGGCCAACCTGGGCGTCCACTGGCTGCCCTCCCCGGTTGCGCGAACGGACTCCGGCGGCCCATCCAGCTGTGTCCTGTTCAGTGTCGACGCCGCCGTGGCTGATCACGTCCGGATGCTGTGCGCTCCGGCACCCGTCCACACCGTTGCGCGCCTCCAGCGCGGTGCCGCTGGCCATCACCTGGGTGATGGAGTTGTGGACTGCAGGCCGATGCCCTCGATCGGCTGACGCGGGTCGTCGGGATACTCGGCGGGCAACCTCAGGACAGCCGGCGGGCGATGTGTGGGGAGTCGGTCCGCTGACTGCTGGCCACATGGAGCGAAGCGTGGTGAAGTACGCCCAGGAGGAAGCGAAGATGCACGTTGTCGATGCCACCGTCTTCTACTCCCCGACCAGCGGCGGCGTGAGGCGGTACATGCTGGCCAAGCACGAGTGGATGCGGGCGCACACCGACTGGCGCCACAGCCTGGTGGTGCCTGGCGAAACTAACACGCACGCGCCCGGTGGCATCTCGATGGTGCGCGGAACCCGGGTTCCCGGCGTGCTCAACTATCGGCTGCCTCTGAACCCACTGAGCTGGATACGTGCCATCGAGGCACTGGAGCCGGATCTCATCGAGGTCGGCGACGCGTTCCAGGCCGCCTGGGCCGCGTCCCGAGTGGCCAGGCGCCGGGATGTCCCGGTCGTCGCCTTCTATCACTCGAACCTTCCGCAACTCGTGGGTCGCCGTCTCGGCACAAGCGTGCGCAGGATCATCGAGTCGTACGTGAGGCACACCTACGAACCGTGCGCCCTGGTGCTGGCGCCCAGCCGCGACACCTGCGACTACCTGCGCAGCTTCGGCGTGGGCAACGTCACCTCCCAGCCGTTGGGCGTGGACATCGACACCTTCAATCCGGTGCGACGTCGCCGCGACCTGCGGGAGGAGTTGGGCCTGGCGCGCGGCACCCGGCTACTGGCGTTCGCCGGCCGATTCTCCGCCGAGAAGAACATCGACGTGCTCACCGAGGCGCTGCGCAAGCTCGGCGATCGGTATCACCTGCTGATGGTGGGTGGCGACGAGACCCGCCGCGACGGCAACGTCACCCGGATCCCCTATCGCCGAGACAACCGGCAGCTCGCGACCTACTTCGCCTCGGCCGATGCCCTCCTGCACGCGGGCACGTACGAGACATTCGGCCTCGTCGTGCTGGAGGCCATGGCCTGCGGACGACCGGTGGTGGCGATGCGCGCCGGTGCCCTGCCCGAGCTGATCGCCGAGAACACCGGGCTGCTGGCCGAACCGCAGGGCCATCCGGTCATGGCGGCGGTCAGCCTGGCCGCCGCCGTCGAGGAGTTGTATGCGCGGGACCCGGACGCCATGGGCGAGGCAGCACGCCGCCACGTCGAGGCCAACTACAGCTGGACGCACGTCCTGCCGGGTCTGATGTCGCGATACCAGGTGGCGGTGAGTGCGCGGGGCCGTGTCGCTGCGGCTGGTGCCCCGTAGGGCGGCGAGGTCGTGGTGGCCCGAATGGCACGGCATCGTCTCGGTAAGCAGAAGATCGGCGAGCAGAACGGCGAGAATCGGCGCCCGGTTGTCGATCGCCCCCCGGGTCACTCCTTGACGGCTCCCGAGGCGGTGTTCATGATCTGGCGTTGGAAGATGAAGAACACGATCGCGACCGGGATTGTCATCAGCGCCGCGGCAGCGAGCTTGAGGGGGTACTGGGTTCCCTGACTGAGCTGCCCGCTGGCCAACTGGGCCACGCCCTTGGTGAGGGTGGTCAGCTCGGGGTTCTGGGTGGAGATGATGAAGTGGGTCAGCTCGTTCCACGAGCCCTGGAAGCTGAGGATGATGATGGTCATCAACGCGGGCCTGGCCATGGGGAGCACGACGTGCCAGAAGGTCTGGAACGTGTTGGCCCCGTCGATCCGGGCGGCCTCCTCCACCGAGGGCGGGATGGACTCGAAGAAGTTCTTCATGATGAACACGCCTGCGGCGTCGACGAGCAGGGGCAGGACCATGCCCGCGTAGCTGTCGTAGATGCCCAGTTGCTTGATCACCAGGAACTTGGGGATCAGCAGGACGACGCCCGGGACGGCCATGACGGCGATCAGCATCGCGAAGATCACCTTCCGGCCGGGGAACTTCAGGCGGGCGAGCGCGTAGCCGGCCAGCGAGTTGAAGAACACCCGTCCGATGGTCACGAAGAAGGTGACGAGGAATGAGTTGACGCCCCACGCGGGGAAGTCCGAGTTCGCGAACAGCCGGGTGTAGGCGGCTGTGGTGAACGGGTTGGGGATCAGCGACATGGGGTTGGAGGCCGCATCGCCGTCGGTCTTGAACGAGGTGGCCACCTGGATCACGAACGGGAAGATGTATCCCAGGGCTATGCCGACGAGGACGGCGTAGCCCGCGACGGTGGCGATGAAGGCCAGCGGGGACATCTCCCGCTTGGCCTGGATCAACGACGTGGCGGGGTGGACCGATGTACTCATACCGTTCCCTCCTTCTTGACCTGTTTCGTGGCGGCCATCGCCGCGGCGGCCCTGTCGGCACGCAGTTGTGCCCGAGTGGGCTTGGTGAAGTCGGAGTCGCCCAGGATCAGCCGCTGCAGCAGCGTCATGGTGACCACGATGGCGAACAGGACGAACGCGATCGCGGCGCCCCGGCCCCACGCCTGATCCTGGAAGGCCGACGTGTAGCTGAGGTACGCCGGAGTCATGGTGGTCTTCGCGGGTCCGCCCTGGGTGCCGGTGTAGATCTGATCGAACACCTGCCAGGTGCCGATCAGGCCCAGGGTGATGACGGTGAACAGCGTGGGCTTGAGCATGGGCAGAGTGATGTGCCAGAAGCGCTGCCAGGCGCTGGCGCCGTCGACCATTGCCGCCTCGGCCGTCTCCTCACCGATGTTCTGCAGCGCGGCGATGAACAGCAACATGAACGTGCCCGAGGTGGTGAACACGGCCATCACGATGAAGGCCGACATGGCGACGGAGGGTCCCGCGATCCACTCCCAGCCGGAGACCCCGAACAGGGCCGGCTGCCGCATGCCCTCCGACGGCTCGACGCCCATCGCACCCAGGATGATGTGGATCACGCCACGCGGGTCGGCGAACCAGTTCGGCCCCTGGATCGACAGCCACGACAGCACCTTGTTGACCACGCCTGAGATGTTGAACAGGAACAGCCACAGCACCGTGATCGCCACCGACGATGTCACCGACGGGAAGTAGAACGCGGTGCGGAAGAAGCTCTTGCCCTTGATGTTCTTCCTGGTCACCATGACGGCCAGGAACAGCGACAGGATGGTCTGCAGCGGGACCACCAGCAACACGTAGAACATGTTGTTGCGGATGGCCGTGCCGAAGTCCTTCCCAGGCAGACCCTTGCCGCCCAGCACCTCGACGTAGTTCTGAGCGCCGATGAAGTTCACGTTCGCGCCGAACGGCGACAGCCGGCCCGACCAGTCCGACACGCTCACCCACAGCGCCATCACCACCGGGATGAACAGGAACACGCCGAGGATGACCACTGTGGGGGTCACGAAGGCCCAGCCGGCCAGGCTCTGGTTGTTGATGCCAGGGCCTGACCGGACTCGCTTGAGGGTTGCCATGAGAAGGTCTGATCCCCGGATCAGCCTGCGACGACGGGCTCGAGCAGCGGCTGGATGGAGTCCAGCATGGCCTTGGGGTCGGTGCTCTTGAGCTGCGAGAGCTGCGAGTTGAACTCGGAGATCACGTCTGAGGCGCCGGGCTGGGCGGGCAGGTTCTGGGCGTACTCGGCGCCGGTCACGAAGGCCTCCATGGTCGGGTTCGCGGCCACCCAGTCCTCCTTGGCCGACTCGATCGACGGCATGGGGCCGAACGCCTCCGAGAAGGCCAGCTGCTGGTCCTTGGTGGTCAGGAACTCGACGAGCGACTTGGCTCCCTCGATGTTGTCGCCATCGGCGGAGATGCCCCAGCAGTTCGTGTACTGCAGGGTTCCGGGCTGCTCGCCGGCCGGCAGCTCGACGACGCGGTACTTCACGTCGGCGAAGTCGTTCTGCATCGCGCCGGTGATCCAGTTGCCCTCGATGACCATGGCGGCCATCTGCTTGCCGAAGGCCTCGCCACCCCACCCCGCGCCGATGTCGGAGGAGAAGGCGAAGCTGCCGGCCGCCATCTGCTCCTTGACGTAGGTGAGGGCCGCGACGTTGGCCTCCGAGTTGGCGGTAGCGGCGCCGTCGGTCACCAGGCCGCCCCCGGCCTGCGCCATGAACACGCCCACGCGCTGGATCTCCGGGCCGAAGGCGAGGCCCACCCTGCCATCGGTGGTGAGTTTCGCGGCGACGTCGGCCAGTTCGTCCCAGGTGGTGGGGATGTCGTCGCCGGTGAGCCCGGCGTCGGCCCACAGGGTCTCGTTGATGATCAGCGCGAGCGTGGAGAAGTCCTTCGGTGCGCAGTAGAACTGATCCTCGAAGGTGAAGGCATCGCGCAGGCCCTGGTAGAAGTCGTCCTTGTTGGACAGCTCGTCCCCGTAGGCCAGGAGTGAGCCGTTCTTGGCCCAGCCGGTGAAGGCGTCGGTGGAGACGTAGAGCACGTCGGCGGGGGTGCCCGCGGCGAAGCCCTGCGACGCCTGCTGGACCAGGTCTGAGGCGACGATGACCTCGGCCGGGACGCCGCTCTCGGCGGACCACGCCGCCACGGCCGACTTCACGGCCGCGGTCTCCGCGTCGCCGGAGGAGCCGATGAGGACCGAGACCTCGTTCTCGTTGGCGGCCGGCGACTCACCGGCGACGCTGCTCTCGCCGGGGGCGGTGGTGGGCTCCTCGAAGCCGCCACCGCAGGCGCTCAGGGTCAGGGCCGCGGCAGCCAGCGATGCGCCGAGGGCGACGATACGTCGTGTGGACATGGTTGTTTCCTTTCAGGAGGGTGAGCCGGCAGTGCGCCACTGCAGGCGGGGAGGGAGAAGAATCTGTTGAGCGGGACCTGCCGGGTCGGCGATGCGGTCGATGAGGAGGTCGATGACGGCCTGGGCGACGTCCTCGACGGGCTGACGGAGGCTGCTGAGGCCGACCATGCGTGCCACCGGCGTGTCGTCGAAGCCGACGACATCCCCGGCGATCCGGTGGCTGTCCAGGTATCGCCCGGCGCCGAGCGCCAGGGAGTCCGAGGCGCACACGACGGCGGTGACGCCCTCGGCGTGCAGCGCCGCCATGGCATCCGCGCCCGAGTCGAGTGAGTCCTCGCGGTGCGCGCTGTAGCGCTCCTGCTCGTCAGGGCCGAAGCCCGTGGCCTCGATCCAGCCGGCCTGCCGGTCCTGACCGACGCCGCTGCTGTTGGGCCAGCCGATGAAGCCCACGAGACGGTGGCCCATGCCGAACAGGTGGGTGGTGGCCTCCGCGACCCCGGCGCGCCCGTCGACATCGACCCAGGAGTGCCTGGAGTCGCGGCCCCAGGGGCGGCCGAAGGCGACGACGGGCAGGCCGAGGTCGACGATCGCGTCGGGACGCTCGTCCCCGACGTGGGTGTCGGCCAGGATCACGCCGTCGACGGCATGGGAGTCCCGGAACTCGCGCACCGTCTCGATCTCAGCGGCATCGTCGTCGGCCGTGAACAGGACGATGCGGTAGCCGCGAGCGCCGGCGATGCTGGTGAGGGCGTGCAGGAAGCCGTCCATCACGGCGCCGTTGATGCCGTCGCCCGCGTTCCTGAGCCGCATGCCCAGGTTGTAGGTCTGCTGCGTCCGCAGCGCGCGGGCCGCAACGGACGGCCGGTAGCCCGCCTTCTCGATGGCGTCCAGCACGCGGATCCGGGTCTGTTCGGAGACCTTGGCCCGGTTGTTGAGCACGTTGGACACCGTCTGGCGCGACACGCCGAGCTCGGCGGCGAGCGTGTCCAGCGTCGGCTTCTTCATCACGCACCTCCTCGTGCTGGTCGAAGTTTCCTCTTGAGTTTATCGATAAACCCTGATGCAATAGTGCCCAGGGGATCCGCAGGTGTCAAGAGCCGTAGGAATCCGTGATCAAACTGCAACCATGAGGAATCGGCCCATGAACCAACCCTTTCTGCACCGGCTGGTCTGCCTTCCCAAGGCACCGCTCCAGTGGTGGTCCACGCCCGACGGTGAGGCCGGCGGCGGCGTGGAGGGCATCTACTGCGGCGACGACCGGGTGATCTCCGGCCTGACCCTGGCGGTGACGTCTCACGACGCCGAACCCATCGGCCATGCCGTCGAAGGGTCGCGGGGCCGGTTCACCACGGTGCTGCGCACGCCAGCGGAGGGAGCCGATCCGGTGCTGACCCTCACCCGTCACCGGCAGACGCGAGGCGAGGCCGTGTCCGAGCGGATCGAGGTGGCCTCGGCGGCCGGCCGGCCGCAGCGCGTCGAGTTCAGCGTGTCGCTGGTGCTGGACGCCACTGTGATGGAGTCGGTCAAGGTGGGCCTCGGCCCCGTGGCTTCGGCTGAGCCGCCGTCGGCCTCCGACGGCGGGTGTGTGTGGCACTGGCGCGATGAGTCCACCCGCGCACGGCTCGGGTCGGACACGGCGAGCATCCTGACCGCTTCGGATGAGGTGACGCTCAGCTGGGCTGTCGCGGTGGAGCCTGGGGAGATCGTCGCGGTGGAGTGGCGGCTTGAGCTCTCGGACGTCGACGCCAAGTTTGTGGCGGCGGACGTGGAGTTCGCGCTCCCTGACGTCAGCGACGCCTCGCTGCGGCGGTTGCTGGCCGCCAGCGCGGCGGACCTCAACGGCCTCGCGCTCGCCGAGCGCGACGACCCGTCGCGGTACTTTGTGGCCGCCGGCGCCCCATGGTTCTTCACCCTGTTCGGCCGCGATTCGCTGATCGCGGCACTGATGGCAGCCCAGGTGGCTCCCGAGCTGGCCCTCGCCACGCTGCGCACCTTGGCCGCCCGGCAGGGCGTGAAGACGGATGTCAACACAGCCGAGCAGCCCGGCAAGATCCTGCACGAGGTGCGACGGGTGGCGCTGGACCTGCATGACGACGCCACGGTCCTGCCCCCCGAGTACTACGGCACCATCGACGCCACGCCGCTCTGGCTCATGCTCGCCGACAGGCTCGTGGAGCTGGGGCGTGGGGCCGAGGTCTCCGCCCTGATGGACCACGTCGTCGCCGCCCTCGGCTGGCTGCGTGACCATGCCGACGCCGATTCCGACGGCTTCCTCGAGTACTTCGACGAGTCCGGCCACGGGTTGGCCAACCAGGGATGGAAGGACTCGGGCGACTCCATCAGGTTCGCCGACGGGCGCATCGCCGAGGGCCCCATCGTGCTGGTGGAGGTCCAGGGATACGCGGCCGCCGCCGCCCAGGCAGGCGCGCGGCTCCTGGCGCGCTTCGGCCGCAGCGACGAGGAACGCGCCTCCTCTGGCGAGTGGGAGTCCTATGCCGAGGCGATGGCCGCCCGCATCCGCGAACGGTTCTGGCTCGAGGACGAGGAGGGTCGCTACCTGGCGATCGCGCTCGACAAGGACAAGCGGCCGGTGACGGGGGTGTCGTCCAACATGGGCCACCTGCTGGGCCTGGGCGTCCTGACCCCCGACGAGGAACGCGCCGTCGTCGCGCGGCTGGTGTCGCCCACCATGGCCAGCGGTTTCGGCATCCGCACCATGTCCACCACCAACGGCGCGTACTGGCCCATGCGCTACCACGTCGGGTCGGTCTGGACGCACGACACCGCCTGGATCGTCGGCGGCATGGCACGCGCCGGCTTCCACGCCGAGGCCGTCGCCGTCGCCCGGCAGTTGCTGCGCGCCGCCGAGGCCTTCGACTACCGGCTGCCGGAGCTCTTCGGCGGCTGGAGTGCCGACGAGGTGGCCCAGCCCATGCCGTACCCCGCGAGTTGCCGCCCACAGGCCTGGGCTGCGGCGAGCGCCTTCGTCATCGCGGACGTCCTGGAGGGGCAGCCAGCGTAGCCGGTTGCGGGAGCCCGGCATCGGGGATCCCCTGCGTTGCCCGTGCCGGTGCCTCAACTCGTCGGGCTGATCGCTGGTGCTGCGGCCCAGTGAGCCGAGCGCCCGCCCAGGTCCGGTGGGGGCTGTGCGCGGCTCAGCCAGTACCTCGTCCGGGGGTGGTTGACTCCACCCACCCTCCTCAACATGACCGGCTGAAGTACTGTGCCAGGAGAACCGCGCTGCCGGCGGCGAGAGTCCGCGGCGCGGGTAGCCGGGGGTGGGGCACGGATGGGAAGGGCAATGACGCTCAGGACTGGTCTGGCGCTGGTGATGGCGTTGGGCCCGGGCAACGAGCGGATCCCGCCAGCAAGCCAGACCGGGCGTCGCGGGCATGAGCTCTTTTCGCAGTGCCGTCGTTCCAGGGGACGGCATGGCAAGAGTTCGGGGGAGTCGGCCCGGGCGGGCAAACGGCGTCGAGAAACCCGCCGCGGGGGTAGTGTGGTGTTGATCCTGACGTTAACCACGCTGGCCTTGAGGAAGGATCGTCATGAGTGCAATTACTGTCTCCCGCAAGCTTGGATCGTACGGCGGCAGAATCGCGGAGCGGGTCGCCCAGGAGTTGGGCTGGAGGTTCGCTGATCGATTCTTCGTCGACGCCGTGATCAGCGAGTACGGATTGATCGAGTTGCGGGATCTCTACGACAAGCCACCGAAACTTCTCGACCTCTTCAACGAGAACACCGCGATGACCATCAGATGGATGAACAAGACCGTGGAGACCCTGGCCGCGAAGTACGACATCGTGATCCTGGGACGGGGCGGGTTCGCCGCCCTGAAGGGGTACTCGGATGTGTTCAACGTGCTGGTGACCGCCCCCGAGGACGTTCGGGTCAAGCGGGTGATGGAGGACAACAAGGTCTCCAAGGGGGTCGCCCAGGACATGGTGGAGCGCGACGCAGATACGAAGAAGCGCTTCGTTCGCCGCTACTACGGCGAGGACTGGGCCGCTGAGGAGAGCTACGACCTGGTCGTCGACACCTCCGAGGTGTCGGAGGAAGAGGCCGCGCAGCGCATCATCGATGCCGCGCGAGCCTGGTTCGAGACCAGCGACGGCCCTCGCGTGGCTGAGCTGGAGGTGGATGAGGTGCTGCTGCACACCATCAAGGCTCGCTTCGACTCGGACGCCTCGCTGTACCAGCCATAGGGGCTGTGGGATCTCGGCCGTCAAGCTGACGGAAGCCGCCCGCCGCGAGTTGAGATCGCATCTCTGACTAGTCGCTCGCTCCTGGAATACCTGCGCTCCAAGCTGATCGCCGAGGTCGCCCAAAGTGAAGCCGCACCACTTGCCGCAGCCGGTGACCGGTCGTCGGCCTATGGGCAGACGGCGCGAGGGTCAGAGTCCGCCTGCCTCGCTAGCCGGTGGTCGTCGCGGACGGCTCGGGGGTCTCTCCCGGCGCCGGAGTCTCGTCGGTGGGTTCCGTCGAAGTCGCGGAGGCTGACGTCGCCGGCTCCGCTGAAGCGGAGGGTGTGGGTGATGCGGGAGCGTCGGGGGAGGGGATTCGGCCCCCGACGATGCCGGCAATGGCGACGACCACGACGATGCCCGCGACAGTGGCCAGGTACCACCAATGCAGCCGACCATTCTTGAGGAGCTCGGATAGGCCCGAGTACTGGGTGTGATCTGCGCGCGACATCAGAAGAACTCAATCGATGGGTTGCCGTTACCGGTGGAATCGCCGGCCTTGCCCAGGCCGCGGATCACCTGTTGGCGTTCCTCCGGCGTCAGGTCTCCTTCTCGAAGTGCTGTGGCGGCCGCTCGACCCCGTGAATCCTCGGAGGCGGTCGCCTTCGCGGACTGTGCCTGGTTGGCCGCCTGGACGCCGAACACCGTGCCGATCAAGGTCCCCACCATCGTGGTCACCGGCGCGATGGCCGCCGCGACCTCGGTGGCGGTGGGGAGGAACAGCAGGGCCAGAGACAGCGAAGCCAGGACGATGACGAATCCCAGCGCCACCAGATCCCGGCCGAGAGCGACGCGAATGTGCGGGGCCTCGCCGGCGGGCTGCGAGGGTTCAGGCTGTTGGGGAGGGAGAGCGCCGCCGTCGCCGCCGGTCGCGTCCTCTTCCCGGGCTTTTCCCGGCGGGGTTGTGTCGATTGACATGAAGGAATTGAATGCGTGCGTCAGCTGCGCCGTCAATCACGTGACGAGACATTCCCCGGTGCCACCAGGCTGTTTCGGGTTTCCGTCGGACAATCCAGGTAATTGAGACTGCACTGTGACTTCCCCATTGCCGGCCCCACCCGCCGAGCCGTGCCCTATGCCGTCGACCCCTCCAGGTAACGGATGACGGCGAGCACGCGCCGATGGTCGTCGGCGGTCAGCGGGAGGTTCAGCGCGTCGTAGATGTGCGAGGTGTGCTGCACGACGGCCTTCTCCGTGAGCACCAGTTCAGCGGCGATGCCGGCGTTCGACCGGCCCTCCGCCATGAGCGCCAGCACCTCGCGCTGGCGCCTCGTGAGCCGCCGCACCGGGCCGTCCGTGTGTTCCGCGCGGCTCAGCATGAGGTCCACCACCTCGGGGTCCAGGACCGTGCCGCCGTCGGCGACGCGGTGGAGGTCGGCGAGGAAGGTCGCGATGTCGGCGATCCGCTGCTTGAGCAGGTACCCGACCCCCGCACCGTCGCCGTCGAGCAGCTCGATGGCATAGCGGCGCTGGACGTACTGGGACAGCACCACCACCGCGACCCCCCGCTGCCGGACCCGCCGCGCCGCCCGCAGCCCCTCGTCGGTGAACGTCGGCGGCATCCGGATGTCGGTGATGACCAGATCCGGCCGCTGGTCGACGACGGCGTCCAGGAGGGCATCAGCGTCGCCGACGCTCGCCGCCACCTCGATGCCGCCATCCTCCAGCACCAGGGTGAGACCCTGCCTGAGCAGGGCCTCGTCCTCGGCGATCACGACCCGCATGGCACCTCCATCCGCAGCCGGGTGCCCCGGCCGGGCGGGCTGTCAACATCCAACCGACCTCCCACCGCCTCAACCCGGTCCCGGAGGCCCCCGATGCCCGAACCCGGCCGCGGGGTGGCGCCGCCCGCCCCGTCGTCGGCGACGGAGACGACGAGGTCACTGTCGACGCGTTCGATCGTCACCGACGCCTCGGAGGCGCGCCCGTGCTTCACCGCGTTGGTGAGCCCCTCGGCGACGGCGTAGTAGGCCGTCAGCGCGACGGCGGGCGGCAGGTCCACGGGCACGGACGAGGCGTCGAAGCGCGTCCGCAGCGGCATCCGGTCGGTGAGGTCCTCGACGGCGAGGGCCAGTCCGCGCTCCTCCAGCGCGGACGGCATGATCTGCCGCGCCAGGCGCCGCAGGTCGGTGGCGGCAGCGTCGATCCCCTGCCGCAGCGCCGTGGCGCCCGATTCCAGCTCGTCGGGCCCTGCCCCGGCGGCGGCAGCATTCGCCAGGCGCTGGGCTTCGACGCCCAGCAGCACGAGGCGCACCTGGAGCCCGTCGTGGAGGTCGCGGGCGATGCTGGTCCGCACCGCGTCGGCCGCCTCGACCAGGCGGGACCGCGACCGCATCAGCGCCGCCCGGCTGGCGCGGAGCGCGGCGGTGAGCCGCTCGCCGTCGATCGCCAGGGCGACGACGCCTGCCGCCTCCTGCACCGCGCGCGCCGTCGTGGTGCGGGGGTCGTAGACGATGGCGCCGACGAGGTCGCCACCGGAGCGGACGTGGACGGCGTCGGGGCCCGGCGATCCCGGGGCGGGAACGTCGACGCGTTCGCCGGTGGCGTCGACGAACTCCTGCCGCTCAGGTACCCAGTAGGCGAGCCGGACCGAGGTGTCGCCGAGGGAGCGGGCGAGCGCGTCGCGGACGGCGGGCCGGTCGGGGCCGGAGCTCAGCCAGGCGGCGAGGGCCTCGGCCTCCGCCGTCGGAGCGAAGCTGCCCAGCAGGGACGCGGCGAGGAAGGTCAGCGGCACGCCGGCGATCGCGGCCATCTGCACGCCCCACACCTGGACGGGGTCGAGTCCGAGATACCCCCGCAGGATGAGGGAGGACGTCGGGATGAGCGCCGCGACGGCCATGCCGTAGCAGTACAGGGGGATGAGGGTCCACCGCTTGGCGGGCGAAGCGAGCAGCAGGCGGTACAGCAGCACCCCGGCGAGCGCCACCATGACGACGGTACCGATCACCGACTGGACCAACGCCCACTGCTGCCCCTGCCCGGGTGGGAGGAGCGCGCGTGGGATCTGCAGCACCACCGAGTTGAGATAGGCGGTGCCCGCGATCACGCGCGGCACCCAGCGCCGGAGCCGCCCTCCCGGGAAGGCCAGCAACAGATGGACGATGACGGCGAGGATCCAGGTGGCCGCCACCAGGCCAAGCACGTCGAGGCCCCGCAGCTCCGTGTTGCCGACGCCGGCCACCAGGAGCGCGAGCCCGCCCAGCATGATCAGCGCCCCCATGAGGGAACCCGGCCGGCGCCACCACGCCAGCGCCCCCGCGCCCGCGTAGACGAGCGACACCGCCGGATAGACCAGGGTGAGGGGGTGGAAGCCGGGCACCGCCCACAGCAGTGCCGCCTCGAGCAGGGCCGCCGCCGCCCCGGCGACGAGGCAGGCGGTGAGGGCGGCACGCAGCGAGTCGACCAGCTGTGGTCTCGATTCCCGCTGCCTGCCCACCGTCGCCCTCTCAGTCGCCGACAACCCTATTGCCGGGCGGGCCTCGGAAGATAGGCGACCTAGGTCCATGGTCCGCTCGCCGTCGCTCCGACATCGTGGTGACGGGTCTCGCCAGTGCTGGGCGGGCTCCGTCGTGAAGGAGGACCGGAGATGATCAGAGTCGGGCAGAGCGAGCCTCGATCGCGAACCCACGTCCGCCTCGCGCGTCTGTGGGCGGTGATCCTGCTGACGCTGTCGCTCGCGGTGTCGGTGGCCCCGGGGGCGAGGGCCGAGACGGACCCGAGCGTGGTGGTCGTGACGCTGTCGTCGACGGCCACGCTCGCCCGCACCGGCAGTACGGTGCCGATCACCGCGACCGCGATGCTGGACGGGAGGCCGGCGCCGGCGAGCAGCGTCGAGTTCTACCGATCCACCGACGGCGTCACCTTCGAGAAGTACTCCACGGTCCCGATCTCCAGCAGCGGAACGGTGACGGCGAACGTCGAGGTTCCGATCGCCCCGGCCGGACAGGTGTACTTCCGCGCCACGTACGTCACGCCATACGGCTGGATGAACGGCGGAACCAGCGACATCCTCGCCATGCCGGTTGACCAGACGCCGCGGATGTGGTTGAGCCGGTCGAGCAGCGTCTACGGCTCCAACGTCGCGGTCAGGGTGACGGTGGCGTACTTCCGGGGTCCGGTGACGGTGTCTCTGGACGGCAGCTACGAAACGACCTGCCCGGCCACCGGCGACTGCGTGATCGGCGTGGTCACGACGCCCGCCGGCGCGCACACCATCACGGCCTCCGACGGCGTCACGACGCTGGCCGCGCCCTACACCATCATCAAGTCCTCCACGGCGGTCACCGTCTTCTGCGCGAGCCCCTCGATGTACACCGGTGAGCCGGTCACGCCCTGCACGGCGACCGTCGTCGGCGGAACCCTGTACTACGAGTCGGTCGCCGTCGAGTACGCCAACAACGTCGCCGTGGGGACCGCCACCGCCACCGGCTACTTCCCGGGCGATGCCAACCACGACGGGAGCATGGCGTCCGGGACCTTCGCGATCGAGATGCCGACGGCGGTGACGGTCGACTGCGGCCCGGGCCCGTTCGTGTACACCGGCAGCGCGCTGACGCCGTGCACCGCGAGAGCCACCGGGTCGTGGCAGCTGGCGCCCCGCGACGTGCCCGTCACCTACACGGACAACCTCAACGCGGGCACCGCGACCGCCTCCGCGTCGTTCGTCGGGTTGAGCGGCTCGGCCCAGTTCGCCATCGCCAAGGCCCCGTCGACGACGACGGTGGCCTGCCCCGCGTCGGCCGCGTACACCGGCCTTCCGATGACCCCGTGCTCCGCCTCGGCGACGGGCGTCGGCATGGCGGCGGTGTCCCGGACGCCCTCCTACACCGGCAACGTCAACGTCGGCACGGCGACCGCATCGGCGTCCTGGGCCGGCGATGTGAATCACACGGGCAGCAGCGGCACCGGCACCTTCGTGATCACCAAGGCGGCCTCGACGGTGGCCGTGACCTGCCCGTCGTCGCCGCTGACCTACACGGGGTCGGCGCAGATGCCCTGCACGGCGAAGGCCACCGGGCCGGGCATGACTGACCTGCCCCTGACCGTCACCTACTCCGCCAACGTGAACGCCGGGACGGCCACCGCATCGGCGTCGTGGCCGGGGTCGGCCAACCTCAGCGGCTCCAACGGTTCGGCGATCTTCCAGATCGCCAAGGCCCCTTCGGCCACGACGGTGACCTGCACGGCCGGACCGCACGTGTACGACGGCGCCGCCAAGACGCCGTGCACGGCCGTGGCCATGAGGGTCGGTGGGTCGACCGTGCCGGTCGCCGTCGCCTACACGGGCAACGTCGACGCGGGCACGGCCGGCGCCTCCGCCACGTGGGCGGGCGACGCCAACCACCTGGGCAGCAGCGGGTCGCGGACGTTCGCGATCGACAGGGCCCCGGTCACCATGTCGGCCGGCGACTACAGCGGCGAGTTCGACGGCGAGGCGCACCCGCTGGCGGCGTGCGTGGTCTCGGGCGACTACGTCGGCTCCCTGACCTGCGTCAACGATCCGTCGACGGCGGGGCCGGCGGTCGGCTCCGGCGTCGTCGCGCCGCTGATGGCGTTCGGCGGGGAGAAGGCGACCAACTTCGACGTGACTGCGGTCTCCGGGCAGTGGGAGGTGAGGGCCGCCGCGCTCACGGTGTCGGTGGGGGCGGTTCCCGCCGTCGAGTGGGCCGGCGATGGGAATTACACCGGCGGGGTCGAGGTCCTGGTGACCACCGAGACGGCCGCGGGGGTCCCCAACGACGCGACCCTGCGCGTCCAGTTCACCGGTGTCTCCTCCGGCGCTTCCGCGACCCTCGACTGTGAGGCCACCACCGCCGGGAACCGGGCCACCCATATCTGCGTGGCGACGGCGGTGGACCTGCCGCTCGACGTCTACACCGTCGCGGCCGAGACCGTCTCGGGTAACGCGGCCGGCACCGGCTACGGGAGCCTGACGATCTACAACCCGGCGACGCGGCGAAGCGCCGTCGTGTCAGGATCCGTGGGATGGCCCGACGGCGGGACGGGGGCCATCGCGCTGTCGGCACGGACGGTGAAGAAGGGCGTCGTCGGCGGCGTGGTGCTGAGTCGCGAGTGGACCGACGGTGGCGTCGCCCACTCCGCGAAGCTGACCACTGCTGAGCTCAGTGGTCTCACCGTCGGCCGCGTGCGGATCGACGGCGGGCAGTGTCGCGTCGCGACCGTCACGGGCGTGGCCGGCTACACGCTTGACGGCGCGACCGAGACGGGTGTGCCGTTCAGCGTGTCGGTGACGGATTGCGCAGGTCTCGCGGGGGACCGCGTCGACGTGACGGGCCCGGGTGCGTTCCGGCAGGCGTCGCCGGTGCTGGCGGCTGGAGGCGTGCTGCTGGTCAACGCGTGACCGACAGCGGCCGTCGGTGGGTGCATCCAGGACAGGCTGGCTCAGGCCGGGGAGACGATGTTCCCGATCAGGAAGTACAGCCAGAACGCGACTGTCAGACCGCTCGCAACGAGTCCCACCCACACCGACCAGTGCCGATCACCGCGCTTGAGGGCGTACACGCCCAGCGCGAGTCCGACCAGCGAGAAGGAGATCGACGCCATGGGCAGCAGCTGCGAGTTGGACACCGTCACGTCGCCCTCATCACCCGACGGCGCGGCGCGGCTCATCAGCAGGGGCCAGGCCACCGCCACGAGCGAGACCAGGCCGAAACCGAAGGAGGACCAGGCCGGGAGCGTGTGGCGCGGAGCGGGGCCGGGGTCAACCGGTCTTCTGCGGTCGATGGCGACGATCACCCCGACGATGATGATGGCGAGCGCGACACCCACGAGTGAGACGAGCATGGCCCCTCCCCGGATTCACTGCCCAAGCGGGCTACTTCCATGCTATTCCTGCGGATCGTCGCCTGCTCCCTCTAGCTCTGCAACTGCTGCCGGGTTACCCTGATGGGGCGCGAACCGCGCTCCGGAGCCTCGTGAAGGGAGGGACAGAGATGTCACCCATTGCTGTGCACGCCTACTCAATCCCCACTTCACTTGAGGCCCCCGCCGCCTGACATTGTTCGCCGGGTGCCTCCTCCCTCAGGAGAACCACCCTTGCCCAACCTTCTTTCGTCGTTCAGCTGGAGCGACGCATCCACCACCACCACCTACCGCGACACTCTCGCCGACAACCAACGCTGGTCCACCTGGGACTCCATCGAGCGGCTCTGCCGCGGACCCGAGCCCTGGCCGGACTGGCTGGTGACCGCCGCGGCCGCCGTCGACACCGACCTCGGCCTCCTCAAGTCCGGCAAGGAGGCCGACGTCTCCCTGCTCGAACGCGCCGTGCCCGACCACCCGACGCGCTCCGTCGTCATGGCCGCCAAGCGCTACCGGTCCACCGACCGGCGTCTCTTCCGCCGCGACACCGGCTACACGGAGGGTCGCCGCATCCGCAACAGCCGCGACACCCGCGCGGTCGCGCGGAAGTCCACCTACGGCCGCGCCGTCGAATCGGGCCTGTGGGCGCGCGCCGAGTGGAACGCGCTCGTCACCCTCTACACGGCCGGCGTGCCCGTGCCGTACCCCGTGCAGATCGACGGCACGGAGATCCTCATGGAGTTCATCTCCGACGGCGACGCCGCGGCCCCGCGCCTCCACCAGACCCGCCCGTCGCCCGCACAGCTGGACCACCTGTTCACGCAGTTGCGGGACGCGATGCAGACCATGGCGCGCCTCGGCCTCGTCCACGGAGACCTCAGCCCGTATAACACGCTGGTGTCCGGGATCGACGACGACGAGCCGCGCCTGGTGATCATCGACGTGCCACAGCTGGTGGACCTGGCGTCGAACCCCTACGCCTTCGACTTCCTCCACCGCGACTGCACCAACATGGCCGCCTGGTTCAGCCGCGCGGGGCTGCCGGTCGACGGCGACGACCTCCTCGGTGAGGTGCTGGCGCACGCCTGGTGAAACCCAGGGAGGTGAACAGCTGTAACACCTACTGCAACACCGATGTTGCAGTAGGTGTTACAGCTGACCCAGTGCCCAGGTGGCTCGCGGGTCGCGCTTGGAGTTGCCGCGCCACGTCACGATGCCCTCCTGCTCTGCATTCCGATACAGAAGTGCATCGCCAGCCGCTAGGGTGACGGCATGTCTGACGGCCGGGTGGGGCGACGCCTCTGGTTCTGGGTGATCGTGCTCGGGCTGACGGGCCAGCTCGCCTGGACCATCGAGAACATGTACCTCAACGTGTTCGTCTACGACACGATCACCGACAACCCCGCGGTACTGGCCACCCTCGTGGCGGCCAGCGCGGTCGCGGCCACCGTCGCGACGCTGCTCGCCGGTGCCTGGTCGGACCGCAGCGGGCGCCGTCGAGAGTTCATCGCCGCCGGCTATGTGCTGTGGGGTGCCACGACGGCGGCGTTCGGGTTGGTCGACGTCGAGACGGCCGCCGCGATGGTGCCCGCCGTCGACGCGGTGGTGGTGGCCGTCGTCGGCATCATCGCCCTCGACTGCCTCATGAGCGTCCTCGGCGCCACCGCCAACGACGCCGCCTTCAGCGCCTGGGTGACCGACTCCACGACGAAGCACAACCGCGGCAAGGTCGACGGCGTGCTCGCCACCTTCCCGCTGCTCGCGATGCTCGTCGTCTTCGGCGCGCTCGACCCGCTCACCCGGGGCGGGCACTGGATGGCGTTCTTCTCGATCATCGGCGGCGTGACTGCGCTGGTCGGCGTGATCGCGTGGTTCGGGCTCCGCCAGCCTGCCCGCCCCCGGCCGGGCGGCAGCTATCTCTCGACGGTGATCCACGGCCTGCGGCCCAGCACCATCCGCGCCAACCCGCGGCTCTACGCGGCGCTGGCCGCGTGGGCGGTCCTCGGCACCAGCACGCAGGTGTTCCTGCCGTACCTCATCATCTACGTTCAGCGGTACCTGCGGATCGACGGCTACGCCATTGTCCTCGGATCCGTGCTGCTCACCGCGGCCGTCGCCAGCGCCCTCGGCGGCCGGGTGCTGGACCGGGTGGAACCCTCGCGCGGGATCCTGCCCATCATGGGCATCTACGTCCTCGGCCTCCTCGCGATGTTCCCGGTTCGGGGCATGCTGCCGGTGATCGGCGCCGGCATCGTCATGATGTCCGGGTTCATGCTGGGCGTCGCCGCCATCTCCGCCACCGTGCGCAACCTCACCCCACCCGCGCGGGCCGGCGAGGTCCAGGGTCTGCGGATGATCGCCGCCGTGCTCTTGCCGATGGTGATCGGCCCGTTCATCGGCGCCGCCGTCATCTCCGGCGCCGACGAGACGTTCGTGGACCTGGGCGTCACCAAGCAGGTCCCCACCCCCTGGATCTTTCCGGCGGCCGCGCTGGTGGCCGTCCTCATCGTCGTCCCCGTCTACGTCCTGCGCCGCGCCGAGGCCAGGGCCCGAGAGGAGGTCTCCGCGTGATCACGCCCTGGGGCGAGGCCCTCGATCCAGACCACGTCCTGCCGGAGTACCCGCGCCCGCAGCTCGTGCGCGACTCGTACCTCAACCTGAACGGCCGCTGGGAGTACGCGTTCACGCCAGTCCCGCCCGGGCCCGCGGAGGCGCCCGCCGTCCCGTCGCGCTGGGACGGGGATATCGTCGTGCCGTTCTCGCCCGAGGCGCCGCTGTCGGGCGTGGGCCGCGTGCTGCAGCCGGACGAGCACCTCTGGTACCGCCGCGACCTCACCCTCCCCGACGGCTTCACCCGCGACCGCGTGCTCCTCCACTTCGGCGCCGTGGACCAGGACTGCGACGTGCTCATCGACGGCGTGCGCGTCGGCGGCCACCGGGGCGGCTACCTGCCCTTCACCGTCGACGTCACCGACGCCCTGGCCGACGGCGGCCCGCACGAGCTGGCCGTCCGCGTCCGCGACGTCACCGACACCTCCTGGCGCGCCAAGGGCAAGCAGACGCTGGGGGGCTCCGAGGGCATCTGGTACTCGCCGCAGTCGGGCATCTGGCAGAGCGTCTGGGTGGAATCGGTGCCCGCGCGGTGGGTGGAGCGGCTCGTCCTCACCCCGGATCTGGCCACGGGCGGGTTGGAAGTCACCGTCGTCGACGGGTCGGGTCTTCCCGGGACCGCAGAGGTGACGGTCAAGGCCGAGGGCCGCGAGCTGGCGCGGGCGGAGGTGCGCACCGGCACCCCGACCCGGATCCACCTGGGCGACGACGTCCGGCGCTGGAGCCCGGAGGACCCCTTCCTCCACGACGTAGAGGTCCGCCTCGGCGACGACGTGGTCACCAGCTACATCGGGATGCGCTCCTACTCCATGGGGCCGGATGCCGAGGGCAGGACCCGGCTCCTCCTCAACGGCGAGCCCTACCTGCACGCCGGCCTGCTGGACCAGGGCTACTGGCCCGACGGCCTCTACACCGCGCCGTCGGACGAGGCCCTCATCCACGACATCCAGACCGCGAAGGACCTCGGGTTCACGATGCTGCGCAAGCACATCAAGATCGAGCCGCTGCGCTGGTACCACCACTGCGACCGGCTGGGCATGATCGTCTGGCAGGACATGGTCAACGGCGGCCGGCCGTACAGCAAGGTGGTCATCCACGCGCCGGTGAAGGTGCCGCAGTTCTGGCTGAGCGACCGCTGGCACGCGGCCCTCAGGCGCGCGGACGCCGAGGGCAGGGAGGAGTTCCTGGCGGAGCTGGACGCCACCGTCGAGCTGCTGCGGTCGGTCCCGAGTGTCGCGGTGTGGGTGCCGTTCAACGAGGGCTGGGGGCAGTTCGACTCCGTGGCCGCCACGGAGCGCATCCGCGCACTGGACCCCACCCGGCTCGTCGACCACGCCTCCGGCTGGTACGACCAGGGCGGAGGAGACCTGGCCAGCCGGCACGTCTACTTCCGCCGCTTCGCGCTGTCCCGGAGGGATGCCGAGGAGCCGCGCGCCGCGGTGCTGTCCGAATTCGGCGGCTACTCGCTGCGCGTGCCCGGCCACACCTGGACCGACGCCGAGTTCGGGTACAAGAGCTTCTCCGACCGCACCGCTTTCGAGCGGGCGTTCCTCCGGCTGCAGCACGCCGAGGTGGGCCCCGCCGTCGACGACGGCCTCGCCGCCTTCGTCTACACGCAGCTCGCCGACGTGGAGCAGGAGACCAACGGGCTGATGACCTACGACCGGCGCGTGCTCAAGGTGGACGCCGACCAGGTCCGCAGCTCCAACCTCCGCCTCCGCGAGCGCCACGACCGGGCCGCCGGTGTCGCGGCCGCGCGCCCGGTGTGGGTGCACGAACGCGAGATCACCGGGCCCGTGTCGCTGACGCTGGCGGACGGCCGCCTCAACCCGGACGCCGTCGGCTGGACGCGCACGCCGATGATCACCACCGACGGCGTGGGTCGCGGCCGGGTGGGCCGGGGCCGCAACAAGCGCTGGGAGTACTGGGCGGTCACCACGCCCAGCCACATCGTCGCGCTGGTCACCTCGGACATCGACTACGCCGCTGTCCACGGCATCTGGTTCCTCGACCGCGCCACCGGTGCGGTCATCTCCCACGACGCCATCGGGGTGCTCGGCGGCAGCGTCACGCTCCCCGGAACCCTGGGCGCGGGCCCGGTGCGCACCTCGACCAAGGCAGTGAAGATTGCCGTCGACGAAGACGCCGGCGGCACTCGGCTGCGCGCCCGCGGGGACCGCGTCTCCTTCGACATCTACGCGCACCGCCCCGACGGCCACGAGAGCCTGGGCGTCGTCGTGCCGTGGTCGGAGACGCTGTTCCAGTACACGGTCAAGGACGTGGCGCGCCCAGCGAGCGGCAGCATCACCGTCGACGGCGTCACCCACGTGGTGCCCGACGGCGAGTCGTGGGCCGCGCTGGACCATGGTCGCGGCCGCTGGCCCTACGACATGCGCTGGAACTGGGGCGCCGGTTCGGGCCGCACCGACGGGAGGGTGGTCGGCATCCAGGTGGGGGGCCGGTGGACCGACGGCACCGGCGCCGTGGAGAACGCGCTGGTGGTGGACGGGCGGCTGACCAAGATCAGCGAGGAGCTGGTCTGGGAGTACAGCACCACCGACTGGCTGGAGCCGTGGCGGGTCACCGGGACCGACGTCGACCTCACGTTCACACCCTTCCACCTCAAGGAGTCGGTCATCGACCTCAAGGTGTTCGCTGGGATCACCCACCAGTGCTTCGGCCACTGGGCGGGACGCGTCCGCGACGAGACGGGTGCCTGGATCCGGATCGCCGACGTCGTCGGCTGGGCCGAGGACGTCCACAACCGTTGGTAAGCCGACGGCGGAGGTCGCTGAGTCGGAGGCCCACTGGCTGCGGACGGCAGGCGTAGCCTGAGGTGAGGGCATCATCCTCACCTCAACGCGACGAGGAGGGTAACCATGAACGTGCTCGTGGCATATGCGACCCGGCACGGATCCACCGCAGGCATCGCCGAGCGGATCGCCGAGGTGCTCACGCGGGAAGGCCACACCGCGGTGGCGACACCGGTCGAGGAGGCGGGCCCGCCCGGCGGCTACGACGCGGTCGTGCTCGGCGGGGCCGCGTACATGTTCCACTGGCTGAAGCCCGCGCTGCAGTATGCGCGGCGCCACCGGGAGGCACTGGCCGCACGGCCGGTGTGGCTGTTCAGCAGCGGACCGCTGGGCACCGACCAGGTGGACGCCGACGGCAAGGACGTGCTCACCAGCTCCCGCCCCCGCGAGTTCGACGAGCTGACCGATTCCTTGTCGCCCAGGGGCGAGCGGGTCTTCTTCGGTGCGTTCGACCCCACCGAGAAGCCGATCGGGCTCGGCGAGCGGATCACGCGCGCCATGCCTGCCGCTGAAGGCCTCCTGCCCCAGGGCGACTTCCGCGATTGGGAGGAGATCGAAGGCTGGGCAGAGCAGATCGCCGTCGAGCTCTCGGGGAGCGACGAGCGGGCGTGACGTGACCCGCGGCCTCGACAGGCCGGGGCCACGCCGTCGTCACGTTGAGGTGGTGCGAGACGCCTGACGGGGCGCCTCAGCTGAGGGCGCGCCGCACCGTCTCCTGGAGTTCCTTCCAGCTCACGATGAACTTCTCCACGCCCTCGTCCTCGAGGACCTGGAACGCGTCGTCGAGGTCGACGCCCGCCTCCGCGATCTCCGCCAGGACGGCGCGACCCTGGTCCGCGGTGCCCTCCATGGGGGTGCCCACCGCGCCGTGGTCGGCGAATGCGTTGAGGGTCTTCTCGGGCATGGTGTTGACGATGTTGCGGGCCACCAGATCCGAGACGTAGAGGGTGTCGGGGTAGGAGGGGTCCTTGGTGCCGGTGGACGCCCAGAGGGGGCGCTGCGGGTTGGCGCCCTTGGCCTTGAGCGCGGCGAACCGCTCCGAACCGAACACCTCGTCGAACGCGCCGAGCGCGACCTGCGCGTTGGCGATGGCCGCCTTGCCCTTGAGGTCCTCCCTGCCCAGCGTCGTGAGGCGGGCGTCGATCTCGGAGTCGACTCGCGAGATGAAGAACGAGGCGACGGAGTGGATGGTGCTGAGGTCGCGGCCGGCGACGTCGGCGGTCTCCAGGCCGGTCAGGTAGGCGTCCATCACCTCGCGGTAGCGGTCCTCGTTGAAGATGAGGGTGACGTTGACGGAGATGCCGCGGCCGATGACCTCGGCGATCGCGGGGATGCCCGCCTTGGTGGCGGGGATCTTCACCAGGAGGTTCTCGCGGCCCACGATGTCGTAGAGCTTCTGGGCCTCCGCGACGGTGGCGTCGGTGTCGTGCGCGAGCTCCGGCGAGACCTCGATCGAGACGCGGCCGTCGAATCCGCCGGTGCGGTCGTAGATGGGCTTGAGGAGGTCCGCGGCGTCGCGGACGTCGGTGGTGGTGGCCAGCTCGATTGCCGCGTCGACGTCGGTGAGGCCCTGGAGCTGCGCGGCGTAGGAGTCACCGTCGCTGAGGGCGGCGGCGAAGATGGTGGGGTTGGTGGTCACGCCGACCACGGACCTGGTCTCGATCAGGTCGGCGAGGTTGCCGGAGGTGAGTCGCTCGCGGGAGAGGTCGTCGAGCCAGATGGAGACGCCTGCGTCGCTGAGGGTCTTGAGTCGGTCGTTCATGGGCATCCTTCTGTGGAATTTGGGGTCGCTTCGACCCTAAGCGGCCGGCTCGGCCCGGGCCGAGGGGTTGCGCTAAGTTGCCCGCCTGGTGGGGCACTTGAGGAGTCGGCCGCGGCTGACCGGCCGACTACCAGCCCGGGTGCAGCGACCGCGCCACGGCCGCGCCCCCAGCGAGGCTCACCTTGATTCTCGCCCCTGAAGCGCCACAATTGTGGTCATGACAGCCGAATCCCTGCGTGAGGTCCGCGACCATTTCAGTGAGGTCGTGGACCGCGTCGAGCACCATCACGAGCGCGTCACCGTCACGCGCAATGGTCGTCCCGTCGCGGTGTTGATCAGCCCTGCTGACCTTGCCGAGTTGGAGGAGACGCTCGACGTTCTGTCGGATCCCGACGCGCTGGCCGACATCCGGGAGGCGGACGCTGCGTATGCCTCTGGCGACGTCGTGCGGGGGAGTGACGCGATCCGGAGCCTTCGCCGGTGAGCCCTGAGGGGGGCTACGAGCTGGTCCTCACCCCGCCCGCTGTCCGCGCGGTCCAGACAGAACTGCCAGAGGCGGTTGCTGCCGCGGTGATCGAGTTCATGACCGGACCGTTGGTCGAGAACCCGCGGCGGGTCGGAAAGATGCTCCGCCGCGAGTTGCAGGGAATCTGGTCTGCCCGGCGGGGCACCTACCGGGTGCTGTACCGGACCAATGATCGCGTCAACGAAGTCGTGGTGGTGCGCATCGACCACCGGCGAGACGTCTACCGCTGAGCCCCGTTCGGCCGGGGAGAGTCAGCTGTGGGGGTCCTCACCGTCGACGCCTCCACTGCGCGTCCATCACCACGTAGGGTCCAGGTTCTGCCCCCTCGACGCCGTCGGGGATGACGTTGTTCATCACCATGCGGAGGTTGTCGCCGTCGCCTGAGAGGTCGATGGTCCACCCCCAGCCGCTGTACTCCATCGCAAGGTTGACCCCGCCGTCGATGATCGACCCGGTCAGAACGCCGAGATGCGGCTTTTGGTGCCAGGCGTCGATCCACGCGGCATTGATTGCGCCGTCGTCGTCAGGGGAGCCGACGAGGAGCGTGGCCGCCTGCGCGCCATCGGTGGGGTGGGTCCACTCGTAGCGCAGCGACCAGCCGAAGCCTTCGGCCTCGGCGGAAGACGTGGCGGATGAGGGGCCTGAGGCGAACTCGTCGGTGGGCATCATGCGAAAGGCGCAGACACCGTCCCAGTGGCCGACGTGCTTGGCGAGGGGATGCATGACCCGAGTCTGGCATGTCGACCCGGCGCCGCCTACCCCCGCGAGGAGGACGTTTCTCCCCATCGGTTGGCCCCGATACCGGCAAGTCCGAGGAAGACACCTCACGAACCTCACAGCGCGGAAACGCGCCCGCAGTGGCACCCTCTGGTCCACCTCTTGAGCGTGACCCCTCGCACTGGCGCCCCGCCACCGCGGATGCCTTGAACATCCCTGAGCTCCGTGTCCTCAACGCGGCGACGAAGGCCGCTGGCGGGTTGGCCGGCGGATCTGGTGCCGACTACGACACCAGATCCGCCGCCTAACGCGGAGCCAGGGCGGCCCTGCCGCCTGCGGCACGCCAGCCGGTGTCGCGGTCAACTCCCCGCGCCGTCTCGTCTCATCAGGGTGAGCACAGGCAGGAGGACGCTGCGGGCCGCCTGCGTCAGCGACACGCGGTCGTACAGGCGCAGGGTCTCGCGGAGGAGCTGCTCCTCGGACGACGGTGGGTTGGCGTCGGAGATCCGTCGCATGAGCTCGAGCAGCTCCCGGGGCGGCACCTCGTCGAGCACGCGGGGCCCGAGCTCACGGAGCCGGAACTCCTCCTGCCCGGGGAGACGGTAGGTGCGGCTGTGGACACCGGACGTGCCCAGCGGATTGTCAGCCACCAGATCGCCCCGCCTCACGGCACGGGTGACCGCAGAGTCGAGGATCTGGGCGATCGCCTTCCCGACGCGTGAACCGCCCGATGCCCGCACATACGCCGTGCGGAGACGGTTCCCGCGCACCGGGCCCTCCACCGCGACGATCCGCAGAATCCCCTCCAGAATCTCCTCGGCGGTGCCTTCACCCACCGGGCTGGCCGACCCGTCGAACGCTCGGTAGGGGTCCAGCGTCAAGGGGCGGAGGAAGATCGTGTCCACCGCTCCGTTCACCTGCGACATCGGGTCCCACTCCACTCCCAAGGCTGCTCGACGCGCCGGGGCGCGTGAGCCGCGATCCGTGCGCCCCAGCGCCAGGTGCAGGGTGGCGCCCAGTTCGGGGTACGCGGGTGGGGCCTCCGGGCCTGGGAGCACGGGCGTGACGACGCCGGGCTCGGCTGACGCCACCACGTTCTCCTCCCCGTCCGCCACCGGGTCGGTCTCCTCGGAGGCAAGCCCGGCGTCGGGGTCGTCGTCTGTCGGCTCGTCGACGATCTCCGTCGGCAGCTCGAGCTCGAACTCCTGCGCCGCGTCCTCCCCCTCGATCTCGACGCCGGCATCGATCCAGTCGGAGGGGTGGATGTCCATCTTGTCGAGCAGCGTCCAAAGCGGGGCCAGCGCGGCGGCCGGGTCGACGTAGAAGCTCGACTCCCGCACCCGGAAGAACCGCCAGCCGCATCGCTCGAGCTCCCGCTGCCGGGCGAGGTCACGCTCGTAGGCGTCGGGCCCGTGCCAGGTGTCGCCGTCGCACTCCACGGCCAGCCGCGCGCGGGCCCCCACCACCACGAGGTCCAGCCGGTACCCGAGCGCCTCCATCTGGGGAACCACCGTGTACCCGCGGTCCGCGATCCGGTTGTGGATCCGCTGCTCGAAGAGGGAGTCGAACGGCTCCACGCGCTCGTCCTCCGGCACCACCGACGAGGTCAGCTCGGTCCCCGACGCGCCGCGGCCAGCCACCCCGTAGGCGTAGTCGAGCAGCTGGAAGCGCAGATCCTCGCCGTTGGGCAGTTCGTTGAGCGCGATCGAGTGGAAGAGCCGCACCTGATCCTTCGCGCGGCTCACCGCGACGTTGAACCGCTGCACGTACATCTCCCGGGTCAGCGCGCCCAGCCGGCGCCCCGGCTCGGCGGCCGACACCATGGACAGGAACACCACGTCGCGCTCCGAGCCCTGGAAGTCCGGTGCGGTTCCCACCCGGAGGCTCCGCCGCGCCCACTCCTCGGCGGGGATCTCAGCCAGCAGCAGCGACTCGATGTACTTGGCCTGCCGCTCCCCGACGAGCGAGATGACGGCCAGGCTCGCGCTCTCGTAGGCCGGGTCGTCGAGGCAGGCCTTGAGGTCGTCGACGAGGGCGCGCGCCTCGGCGCGGTTGATCTTGCCCGTCGTGCCCTCCTCGACGCCGTCGGGCACATGCCGGACGACGAACGGGGCCAGCCGGTCCGACCCGAACTGCCGCACCGGGATGAGCCGGATGCCGTTGGGTTCGTAGGCGATGCGGTTGGAGAAGCCGATGATCTCGGGCACGCAGCGCCGGTGCTCCACGAGGGTGAGCTGGCCGCCGTAGCGCATGGCGGCCTCGTCGAACAGGGAGCGCTGCGGGTCCTGCCAGGTGTCCTTGTAGCGGTCGTCGTGCAGGTACTGCGCGGCCAGGTCCCTGAGCTGCTGCTGGTCGACGCCCACCGCGGCGGGGGAGACCTGCTTGTCGTCGCCGATGACGACGATCTTCGGGGCCAGGTACTGCAGGAACGTGGCCTCCAGGCCGGCCTGCGACGCCTCGTCGACCACGACGACGTCGAACATGTTCTCCTGCATGTGGAACTGCTCCGCAACCCGGTACAGCGGCATGATCCAGACCGGGACGGCCGGCCTGCAGCGTTCCATCGCGCGGCGGATCTCCGCCCGCTGCTGCGCGGCGTACTTGCCGGTGCCCTTGCCGAGGCGGCTGACCTGTTGTGAATAGCTGCGTAGATCGGCGCGGCGGCCCGGCGTGAGGCGTTCGCTGCCGACGGCGTGGCCCCAGGCGCGTTCGGCGGCGATGTTCTCGGCCACGGCGCGGAGCTTCTGGTCCGCCACCGAGATCTGCGCCTGGATGCTGTTGGCGTCCACCTGGTCCTGTGCCAGCACCCACGCCCCGACGGCGCCCCAGGCGACGGCCGCCTCGAGGTACTCCAGCCTGGCGTCCCAGGCATCATCGTCCGGGCTTGTCAGGACCGCCTCGGCGAGAGCAGGAGTGGCGGCGCGGGCGCGGTCAGTGAGGGTGTCGCGGCGGGCGATCGCCTCGGCCACCTGTTCGAGCCGCACCAGCCATGACAGGGCGCGGGCGTAGCTCTCGTGATCCCGGTTGTCGACGGCATCGCTGAGCATGTGGACCGGCTCGGCGGCGTCGGACCAGCCCGCGACCGTGGAGATCTCTTCCCCCAGGGCGTTCAGCGGCTCGCGGGCGGCCGCGACCGCGTCCGCCGCCTCGATGGCGTCGATGGAGCGGGCGAGGCGCTCGACGGCGGCCGCGTCCCCCCACGCCGGCGGCACGATCCCGCGCGACCGGAGGAAGTCCTCCTCGGCGCGGATGCGCTCACCGAGCTCCACCACACGCACGAGGTAGCTCAGCTGGCTCCGGTGCCACTCCACACGTTCACGCGGGGTGTCCTCGTCCGGGACGTCCACCGATGCCGGCCAGGCCCGGTCCACCTCGTCCAGCAGGCCCGACGCGTCGCGGTGCGCCATGAGGACGGTGAGCGCCGCGACCGTGGTGGGCGGCAGTCCGTCGACCCTGGCCTGGTCCAGGAGTTCGCGGCACTCCTTGACCACCCCGGGGGCGAAGGCCCCGATCTTCACCGTCCCGTCGGCGCGGGACTTGAGGGCGCCGCCCGTGCGGAGGTGGCGCTCCAGGGCGGCGGCCATGGCGCGCATGCGGTCCATGTCTCCGGGGAGCTCGACGCGGACGCCGGCGGGCAGCCGCTCGAGGACGCCGTCGACCTGCGCGATCCCGGCCTCCAGCGCCGAGGCGCGGGCCGCCCACACGTCGCCGGTACCGCCGCGCACGGCCGCCAGCGCATCGTCGATCCACTGGAGCGGCAGCCGCGACAGATCCCCCGCCGTGGTGACGTATTCGGTGAGGCGCGTCCTGAGCGCGAGCCGCTGCTCGACGCTGAGCGCCCGCAGCGCTGCCCTGCTCCCGTGCTGGGGGCCGTCGACCAGGGAGGCGGCCGCCGCCTTCGCCTCGGACTCCGAGCGCACCTGGGCGGCGAAGGCCTCGGCCTCTGGGACGGCGCGGCTGGGGAGCCGGCGACGGCTGCTCTCCACCGCGTCCTCGCCCAGCGAGCGGTCCCGGAGGAGGGCCAGCCATTCGAGGGCCTCGTCGTCGGACAGTGGGGGCGTGGACTGGGGGGTGAAGGCCACGAGTTCCGAGGCCCACTGGTACTGCGCCGCCTCGGACTGGTAGCGCTGCGCGATGGCGGCGAGCGTGCCGGAATAGGGTCCGTGGCTGAGCTCGGCCACCTCGTGCGAGCGGGCGCTGACGAGGTCGCGGCTGAGTGCCCGCCGCCGCTTGTCCAGCTGCGCCGCCTGCTCGGAGAACTGCTGGATCTTGAGGGTGGCGGCGTGCTCGTCGTGATCGCCGGCCCGTCGGGAGATGTGGTCGACGGCGGTGCGGAGGTCAGCGAGGTCGTCGCGGCTAGCCCCGATGACGGACACGGCCAGCGGCTTGATCTGCGCGGGCAGCTTGGTGCGGACCTCGCGCAGCGCGCGGTCCGTGTGGGCGGTGACAAGCACGCGCTGCCCCTGGGCCAGCAGGTGCGTCAGCAAGGCCGCGGCGGTGTGCGTCTTGCCCGTCCCGGGAGGGCCCTGGACGAGGGTCTGCGCGTGGCGGTCCACCCGCTCGAGAATTCGCCGCTGCACATCGTTGAGGGGGAGGGGCGCCACCACCTCGTCGTCGAAGGTGAGGATGGCGCCAGGCGTGGAGACCTCGGTGACCGGGGGGAGGCGGTCCGGGTCGATCAGCGGCAGAAGGCCGGCCGGGACCTCGCCGGCGGCGGCTATCTGGGCGGCGATCTCCTGGAACGCCTGCACCAGGCCGGTGCGGTTGCGGGGGCGGAGCACCAGCGCCGGGGCCCACGCCACCGTCGGGTAGGGATGGAGGTCAGGAAGTGTCGCGGCGTGGTCCCAGCGCCCCTGGGCGTGCAGCTGGAGGGCCACGGTCCGGCCCAGCTGCTCGACGTCCGTCGGGTCGAGGGGGTTGCCCGAAAAGTCGTGGCCTCGGGTCTCGAGCTGTCCGACGAGCGACTGATCGGGGATGAGGCTGGGGTCGAGCATGTCCAGCTCGACGTGCATGCCCACCGATCCTTCGTCGAGGAAGAAGTCGAGGCGCCCGTTCGACTCCTCCAGCTTCGGGATGACCGGGACGGTGAACAAGTGCCGCCGCATTCGCTCATGCCCCTCGGGGGCCCAGGCGAGGAGCCCGACGCCGAGGATGAGTTCAAGCTCCTCGCTCTTCTGGGTGGTCTGCACGTAGAGCTTGAACAGCTCGGCGTAGGAGTCGCGGACGGGCTGCTCGCGGAGGAACACCTCCGCCCACTGATCCCACCTTGCGGCCCATGTATGGAACGCGGTCTCGACGGCGGGGTGGTCCTCCGAGCGCTCGCGCGCCCCGTCGGGGGAGGCGCGCCACTCGGCGAGCCGGGGTCGCTCGGCGGCGTTCAGGATGTCGCCGGTTATCCATCCGGACAGCGATGCCGGGACCCGGGGCGGGTCCGCGGGGACGAGCCTGTCGATGCTGATGAGGGGGCCCTGGTCCCAGGCCTGCCCCGGCTCGGTGACCCAGCGGACGGCATCGGCGTCGGGGAGATCGCCGAGCCAGTGCACGGAGCCGTCGCGGCGGTAGGCGTCGATGTCGCTGACGGGGGCCTGTCTGAGCTGCTGCGCCTTCGCGAGGAAAGTGAAGAGCCGCACGGCCTTGTCGACGTAGCGGGAGGAATCAGGCAAGGGTTGTGACCTCATCGGTGGGATCTGCGGGAGGCTCCATCGTGTGGTGGGCGCTCTCGTCGGGACCTTGGCGAGCTTAGCGCTTGGCTCTGACAGCGGGTTGCTCCCAGCGGGGTGGGTGAACCAACCCGCAGCGAGCGCCCACCTGGGCCCCGGTGACCATCCGCCTGCGGTGGCGTGGACCCGGCTACGGGCGGACGTCGTCGTGGAGTCGCACGCTCGAGAACTCGATGGTCGCGTCCGCGCACTTCCAGTAGTGCAGGCGTCGCGCGCTGGGCGTGTTGCTCTGCAGCGACACCCGCCAGCACGTCTCGCCCCCGCTGCGCGTCACCGGCGGGTCGTCGCCGCCCCTGCCGCTGCGCAACTGGTGGAGTTCGCGCGAGGCCAGTTCCGCGTCGCGCCCGGTGAGCACCTGCACCATCACCTCCACCACCTTCGCCCGCGACACTCCCTGCACGGTGTTCAGCGTCTCGAAGAACCCTGCCCCGTAACGCCATGGTGCCAGCGGGTAGCGGTCCTTCTCCCCGGCGGGGACGGTGTAGGCCCAGAGTTGCCTGATCTCGAAGTCCAGCTGCTCGGCCTCCGTGGTGAACAGCACGTCGTCGACGACCGACGGCCGCGCCCGCGACTTCTTCCTCCGAACCTCCTCACGCAGCTGCTGCCGCAACTCCCTGGTCTCCTCATGCAGTGCGCCGAGCGCTGCCCTCGCCCGGCGAAGTTCCTCCACCAGCTGCCGCTGCTCTCTCAGCAACCCGTCGACGACGTCCGCCGTCACCTCTGGCGGTGGCACGGCCGCCGGCTCCTCGACAGCCTCACCCTCGGCCTCCGCAGCCACCTCCTCCAAGGAGACGGCGGGCTCGGTGATCTGTTCGGCGACCAGCCATGGCGGGCCGCCGTCGAGGATGCTGGGGGCGGGTACGGCCGCCTCTGGGGCGGCTGCGTCGAGCAACGACAGGAGCCACTCGCCGGTGGCCTCATCCCGTTCCACGATCCACACCGGCACCACGTCGCCGTCGGTGAGCAGCAGCCGGAGATCGTGGTCGTCGTCGACGAGGAGGTCGGAGGGGATGACGCTCGCGAGTCCGGGGAACAGTTCGACGGTGCAACCTTCGGGCCCGACTGCCGCGACCCTGGTCAGCACCGTGTCGCCCGGGGCGTACGCGGCGACGGCGTCCTCGGCGCGCAGTCGCATCCCGCGGACGTCCAGGCGCCGACTCTCCGGATCGAGCTCCCCCCGTACGGTCATGCCCTTGCGGAGGAGCCGACCCGCCTCCACGCCTGGCTCCACGAGTTCCGGCCAGATCGTGCACGGCATGCCCGCCCCGGCGTCCACCAGCGCGCGCCCGCCCGCGACCCCCGAGACGGTGCCCTCGACGTTGACCGCGGTCTGACCGGTGGCGTCGGCAACGAACCCGCCCGCAGACGACATGCTCATGGCGTCGGATACCAGCTCGCGGGTGATGCGGACGCGGTCCGTGCGTCCGTAGGCGAACCGCAGCGGCGACTCGTAGGGGTCCGTCTCCCAACCGGACCCGATGGGGTACGCCCGGGATGCGCCGCCGTACACCTGGCACATCGGCGGGACGGCTTCGCTGAACGCCCAGCTCGCCTCGGCCGTCTCGATCTCGACGACGTCGGCGATCCCGTGCAACGTGGTGTGGAGGTTGTCGACATCCGCGTATGCCTCGGGGGCGCCTGTTGCACGCGACACCACCACCACCGGCCGCTGCCGCGCCGGGTTGCGGAGGAAGGCGCCGAGGGCGTGAGCATCGTCGCGGGTGCGGACGGCCGGCGGCACCGTGGTCGCGGACGGGCGGGGGGTCGACGGAGTGGTGGAGGGTCTCCGGTTGCCGGTATCCACAGGAGGCTGCGGGGCGAGCGCCCGCTGGAGCGCGCCGAGGAGGCGGCTCTTGAGGTCCTTGATCTCGTCGGCGTCGCGGGCCAGGAACAGCGGCACCGTGTGGGGGTCGGTCTCCCAGCCCGTGCCCGGAGGGTAGACGCGGCACGCGCCGCCGAACACCGAGGATTCCTTGCCGACCTGATCGGACAGCGCGTACGTCACCTGATCATGGGTGAGCGTGACCACGTCCGCGCGCCCGTCGGCGGTGAAGTCCGTGGGGGCGACGTAGGTGTCGTGGCGGCCGCGCGCCACCGTCAGCACGACCACCGGCCGGGTCCGTGCCTCTGAGCGGAGATAGGCGACGAGCCGGTGCACGTCGAACGCGTCCGTGATCACCTGCGGCCCCGTACCGGGAAGTTGTAGCCCCATCGTTGCCCCCATCGACGTCGGTGGGTTCGATCATCGCGCACCGGGGTGACACTCGTCGGCTGCGCACGAAACGCCGGAGGAGCCGGCGGTCAGCGCCGCAGGCGCCGCTGATGGGCGAGTCAGGCGGCGAGTCGACGCCGGAGCTGCTCGAGCCGCCGCGGCGAGAACGGGCCTGAAACCGCTGGGCGACCGGCTAGGTGGCAGTTCTGGCGGCGTAGTCGCGCTCAGATCCGCCGCTCAGCATCGGCAGCCCAGGGGACGAGCCGGTGCGCCGTCGAGGTGGCGTGTCGTGCGTGGCGCGGCGGGATGAACCGGGGCTCGGGCGTAGCCTGCGGGCATGGCCGGGCGAGCGACGACGATGAGGGTGCGCGCGGCGCGACGACGGAAGCGTCGGCTGAGCGCCAAGGTGCAGGACCTCACGTCGACGCAGTGGGGTGAGCTCTGCGACGCCTGGGCCGGGTGCGCCTACTGCGGCGCCGTCGATGTGGCCCTGCAGAAGGACTGCGTCCTGCCCATCTCGCGCGGTGGCCGCTACACCGTCGACAACGTCGTGCCCGCCTGCCGCGCGTGCAATGCGAGCAAGTGCAACAGCGAGGTCACGGGCTGGATGCGGAGGAAGAAGCTCGACGAGGAGTCGTTCCTGATCCGCCAGTGGGAGATCGTCGCGGTTCTCTCGGGCGTCTCCTCGAGTGGGTCGCCACGCGGGGTCGTGGTCCGGGAAACGTAAGCTGACAAGGAGAGTTGCTTGGGCTTCGAGGCTCGTCGCTTCGCTCCTCGCGCCTCAGCCAGCGGGTGGGTGCCCCGGCATCCCGCACACGTAGGCCGCCTGCGCGAGGTGCTGGGCGGCGTCGTCGATGATGCTCACCAACCGCACCCCGCGGGTGACTGGAGGATCCCAGCGACGATCGACCACGTCGTCGAGGTCCGCATCCTCCAACCCTCCGATGTAGCCCTTCAGCGCCTCCACGGCGGCGCTCACGTAGGCCACCAGCGGCGCGGCATCCGCGACCACGATCGCCCGCGCCTGCTCGGGGGTGTGGCCGTATCCCACCTTGTCAGCGACGGCGCCCAGGGCGAGGCGGCCGCGGAATCCCTGCGTGGTCCACACTTCCTTGTCCCCGGACAGGTGGGCGAGCTGCACGTCGATCTCGCGGCCGGTGTGCCAGAGCAGCCAGGCCACTGAGTTGTCGTGCCCGGCGGGGTGACGGTTCAGCACTTCCGCCGTGAGGTGCGGGCGGAGGTTCTCCAGCGCGTCGAGGGGGCGCGAGGCGGCGTCGAGGAGGATGTCGATGGCGTCCATGGTGTCCAGTGTCGCGGAGGGGCGGGGGTCGGGTGGCACGAATGTCCGGCTCGGGGGGTCCCCGTCGCCCTCTGTGTGCGTGGGGGTAGGGTGCGACGGCGTGTCGTGCCCGCTGTAGGCGCGGGGGTCGGGTGGCACGAATGTCCGGCTTCGGGGGCCCCCGTCGCCCTCTGTGCGTGTGGGGGCCGGGTGCGACGGCGTGTCGTGCTACCTCAGGGGGTTTGGCCGGGTGGGGCTACTCTTCCCTCAGACGTCGAGGAGGGGGCACGATGACCGTGAACGGGACGCGGCACCTGGCGGACAGTGTGCCGTCCCTGGTGGATGTCGCTCTGGACTACATCCGCACGGGTATCGCCAGCGGCGACTTCCCGCCCGGCCACCGGCTCAAGGAGCGAGATCTCTCCGAGGAGACGGGCATCTCCCGCATCCCCATCCGCGAGGCCATCCGGGCGCTCGCGTCCGAAGGCTTCGTCACCCTCGTCCCGCGCCGGGGCGCGGTGGTCACCGAGATGCAGCCGGCGATCCTCGACGAGATCTTCGAGGTCCGCGAGGCCCTCGAGGTGCAGGAGTGCGCACTGGCGGCGAGCCGCGCCTCCCAGGCCGAGATCGAGCGGATGCGCGAGAGCGTCGAGGCCGCTGAGCTGGCCGCCCGCGCCGGCGACGCCGAGGCCGTCAACTCCGCCAATGCCCGCTTCCACGAGATCCTCGTCGAGGCCTCCCACAACGACACCCTCGCCGGGGTTCTCCGGCCGCTGAAGAACCGGCTCAACTGGATCCTGCGCCAGAACGACGACGTCACCCTCGTCTGCCAGGAGCACCGCGACATCCTCGAGGCCATCGCGTCGGGCGACGTGGACCGGGCCCGCGCCGTCGCCACCAGCCACGTGGCCACCAGCAAGCAGTTGGCGCTGGCGGTACTGTTCCCGGACCGCCAGGACGCCGCGAACGCCTGAGCCCCGGGCCCGCTACGGGACGACGACGGTCCCGGCCTGCCCGGCCACCGCGTCGGTGATCTTCTCCAGCCGCGTGATGATGCCGCGACCCCCCGTCGCCTCCACGAACGAGCACACCGCGTCCACCTTCGGGCCCATCGAGCCGGGCGGGAACTGCCCGTCGGCGAGGTGATTCCGCATGGTGGCCACGTCGATCTCGCCGATGGGGCGGGCATGGTCGGTGCCCCAGTCGAGCCAGGCGTTGTCGACGTTGGTAGCCAGCACCAGCGTGTCGGCGGAGATCTGATCGGCGAGCAGCACCGAGTTGAGGTCCTTGTCGATGACGGCCTCCACCCCGGCGAAGTGGCCGGGTGACTTCTCCACGACGGGGATGCCCCCGCCGCCGCCGCCCACCACCAGGAAGCCGGCGTCGAGCAGCGCCGAGATGGCGGGCGCCTCGATGATCCGCAGCGGACGCGGGCTCGGCACCACGCGCCGCCAGCCGATGTCGCCGTGGTCCACCCACGTCTGGCCGAGCTTGATCAGCCGCTCGGCCGTCTCGCCGTCGACGTGGCGGCCGATGGGCTTGGTGGGGTTGCTGAACGCGGGGTCCGACGGGTCCACGACCGTCCGCGACACCACCACGGTGGGCGCGATCTCCAACCCCTGCTCCTGCAGCGCGCCGCTCAGCGCGTTGAGCAGGATGAAGCCGATCGAGCCCTGGGTGTTGGCCACGCACCAGTCGAGCGGGACGGGGGAGAGGAAGTACGCCGCGATGTCGTTCTTCGCGAGGATGTTGCCCACCTGGGGGCCGTTGCCGTGGGAGAGCAGCAGCTGATGCCCCTGGGCGACGAGTTGGGCGACCTGGGCGGACGCGGCCTCGACGGCGGCGATCTGGTGGTCGACTCTGACGGATTCATTGACCCCGGTGAGGGCGTTGCCGCCAAGGGCTAGTACGATGCGCATATCTCTGGTATACCATATGCCAACCTACAGTTTGTAGTAACTCTTCAATCCCGCGAGAGAGAACAACGATGAGGACTCCCCCCCAGCGATCCGACGAGTGGCCCACCCTCGCCTCCACCGCGACCCTCGAGCAGATCGACGCAACCCTCGCCTCGGGCGCCGACGTCGACGCCACCGACACCGTCGGACGCACCGCGATCCTGATCGCCGCGAAGGCCGGACGCCTCGACGCCGTCCGCCACCTCATCGCGGCCGGCGCGGACATCGACCGCCAGGACCAGATCTGCCTCAACCCCTTCCTGTGGGGCTGCATCTCCGGCAACGCGGAGCTCGTGCGCACCATGGTCGAGGCCGGCGCAGACCTCGAGCGCACCACCCGCTTCTACGGCAAGGGCATCCATCCCGCGTCCGAGAAGGGGCACCTCGAGGTGGTCCGCTACCTCACCGAGCAGACCGACATCAACCTCAACCACACCAACCTCTGCGGCTGGACCGCCCTCCTCGAGGCGATCCTCCTGCGCGACGGCGGCCCGGTGCAGCAGGAGATCGTCCTGCTCCTCGTCGGCAACGGCGCGGACCCGGCGATGGTCGACGAGCTGGGCGTCACGCCGCTGGCGCACGCCGAGCGTCTCGGGTTCACCGGGATCGCCGACATCCTCCGCGCGGCGCTCGCCTGACGGCCGGCACGACAGGGTCGGGGCAGACGCAATGACGCGCACAGGCATCGCCATCACCGTGGACAGGGAGGTGTTCCCGTCCGCCACCGGAGCGGTGAGCATCCACTCCGTCTTCGCGACGGCGGCCAACCTGTCCACTTCGGCGGGCCTCGTCACCGTCGTCGCGGGGTCGCGGCCGGCTGGCCCCCGCACCGTCGTCGTCGACCTCCCCACCCTCGACGGCCTCGCCCTCCGCCCCGGAAACCAGGGCGAGCTCACCCCCGCCCGGCTACGGCTGGGGGACCACGAGTTCGACCTCACCCGGGCCGCCACCTGGCAGCCCGTCCCGCTCGACGGCCCGATCCTCCCGGCCGCGGTCGACGAGTTGGCCGCCCGGCTCGACGGCGTCCGCCTCGGCGACGGCCCGGCCGGCCGGAGCGCCGGGCCCACGCCGTTCGAGGAGGCGGTCGCGGCCGAGCTCGACGCCCGCACCCGCGAATTCGACGACGCCGTCGCCCGGCACCACCTCGCCGACGCCCGCGGTGCGGCGGCCCGGCTGCTCGGCCTCGGCCAGGGGCTCACCCCCTCGGGCGACGACTGGCTGGCCGGCTTCGTGCTGGCCGCCCACCACGCGCCGGAGACGCTCGGCACGGCCACCGCTGCCGTCGACGGCGCCGCCCGCCCGGGCGCCACCGTCGACGTGTCGCTGAGCATCCTCCGCAACGCCCTGCAGGGGCATGCCATCGACCCCCTGCACCGCCTCCTGGCGGCACTCACCCGCCCGCCGGGGCCCGGCATCGACGAGGCGCTGGCCGCGCTCGCCGACGTCGGGCACTCGTCGGGCACCGACATGGCACTCGGGCTGCTCTCGGCGGCCCACCTCACCACCCACCCGCAAGGAGCGCAATGACCACCCGCACCCTGATCAAGAGAGGCACCTACGTCGATTCGGTGTCGCTCATGTCGCTGTCCACGAAGGCGAACGCCCTTCCGGGCGTGACCAACGCCGTCGCGGCCATGGCCACCGCGATGAACAAGGAGATCCTCACCAACCAGGGCCTCCTCACCGACGAGATGGCGGCCCTGACCCCCGGCGACCTCATCCTCATCGCCGTCGCCGACAACGACGACAACGCCGACGGCGCCATGGCCGGCATCCAGGAGCTGCTCGAGCGCAAGCCCCAGGACGACGACGGCGACGTCACCTTCCGCACCGTCGCCTCCGCGGCCTCCGGACGTCCCGACGCGAATGTCGCGGTGATCTCCGTCAACGGCGCCTTCGCCGCCCGCGAGGCCCACGCCGCCCTCGACGCGGGCCTCCACGTCATGCTGTTCTCCGACAACGTGGCCATCGAGGACGAGATCGAGCTCAAGAAGAAGGCCCACGACAAGGGCCTGCTCATGATGGGCCCCGACTGCGGCACCGCGATCATCAACGGCGTCTCGCTCTGCTTCGCCAACAACGTGCGCCGCGGCCGGATCGGCATCGTCGGCGCCTCGGGCACCGGCAGCCAGGAGATGAGCGTGCGCATCCACGACTTCACCGGCGGCATCTCCCACCTGCTCGGCACCGGCGGCCGCGACCTCTCCACCCAGGTGGGCGGCATCATGATGCTCGACGGCATCGACGCCCTCGAGGCTGATCCGGGCACCGACGTCATCGTCGTCGTCTCGAAGCCCCCGGCGGCCGAGGTGGCCGAGAAGGTCCTCGACCGGCTGGCCCGCAGCGCCAAGCCCGTCGTCGTCTGCTTCCTCGGCGCCTCTGAGGAGCTGATCGCCTCGGCGAAGGCCAAGGGCATCGAGCTGTTCAACCGCACCAAGCCCGCCGCGCTGGCGGCCGTGCTCGCCGGCGGCGCCAAGGAGGAGGACCTCGACCTGCACTCGCTCAACTGGCCGCTCATCGAGGAGGTGCGCGCCAAGCTCACCCCCGAGCAGAAGTACATCCGCGCCCTCTACTGCGGCGGCACCATCTGCGACGAGGCCATGTTCCTCGCCATGGAGAAGTACACCGACGTGTACTCCAACATCCGCAAGGAGGCCGAGTACAAGCTGTCGGGCACCGAGCGATCGAAGGCGCACACGTTCCTCGACTTCGGCGAGGACGAGTTCACCAACGGCAAGCCGCACCCCATGATCGACCCCTCCAACCGCATCGCGCGGTTCGTCGAGGAGGCGGCCGACCCCGAGGTGGGTGTCATCGTCATGGACGTGGTGCTCGGCTACGGCGCCAACCCGGACCCGGCCGGCGTCATGCTCCCGGCCATCAGGGAGGCCAAGGCAAAGGCTGCCGCCGAGGGCCGCCACCTCGAGATCCTGGTCTACGTGCTCGGCACCGACGAGGACCCCCAGAACATGCAGGAGCAGGTGGCCAAGCTCGTCGACGCCGGCTGCACCTGGGCGTCGTCGTCGACCAACACCGGCCTGCTGGCCCGCGAATTCGTCTGGAAGGACAACAACTGATGAGCAGCATCGCCGGACTCCTCGGCACACCTCTGAACGTCGTCAACGTCGGCGCCGCCATGTTCGCCGAGGACATCAAGGCCCAGGGCGCGCACGTCACACACCTCGACTGGACGCCCCCGGGCGGTGGCCGCCCTGACGTGATGGAGGCGCTCAACGTCCTTTCCCGCAGCGACATCGCCGAGCGGATCAACGCCGCCAACGCCGTCGCGCTGGAGCGGATCGTCACCTCCCAGCCCATCCTCGTGGGCTTCGGCCAGGCCCTCGACGTGGTCCCCGGCATGACGAAGACCACCATCCTGCACGCCGGCCCGCCCATCGAGTGGGAGCGGATGGCGGGCGCCATGAAGGGCGCCGTCACCGGAGCGCTCGTGTTCGAGGGCCTCGCGAAGGACCTCGACGAGGCCTACGAGCTGGCCGGCTCAGGAGAGATCACCTTCTCTCCGTGCCACGAGCACCAGGCCGTGGGCTCCATGGCGGGCGTCACCTCGGCGTCGATGTTCATGCACGTGGTCGAGAACCGTCCGCACGGCAACTACGCCTACACCAACCTGTCCGAGCAGCTGGCGAAGATCCTGCGGATGGGCGCCAACGACCAGTCGGTCATCGACCGGCTCAACTGGATGCGCGACGTGTTCGGCCCCATCCTCCGCGACGCCATGGTCTCGGCCAAGGAGATCGACCTGCGCATGATGCTCGCCCAGGCGCTCCACATGGGCGACGAGGCGCACAACCGCAACAACGCCGGCACCACCCTGCTGATCCAGGCGCTCGCCCCGCACATCCTTGAGTCGGGCTTCTCGACCAAGGACAAGCAGGATGTCTTCAACTTCGTCGCCTCCTCGGACTACTTCTCCGGGCCGACGTGGATGGCCGCCTCCAAGGCAGCCATGGACTCGGCGCAGAACATCGCCGACTCCACCATCGTCACGACGATGGCCCGCAACGGCGTCGAGTTCGGCATCCGCGTGGCCGGCACCGGCGAGGGCACCTGGTTCACCGGGCCCGCGCAGGTGGTGGAGGGTCCGCTGTTCGCCGGCTTCACCGTCGACGACCGCGGCCTCGACATCGGGGATTCGGCCATCACCGAGACCTACGGCATCGGCGGCTTCGCCATGGCGTGCGCCCCGGCGATCGTCCCTCTCGTGGGCGGCACCGTCTCCGAGGCCATCGAATACTCCCGGACCATGTCCGAGATCACCGAGGGCTTCAACCCAGCCCTCACCATCCCCATCCTCGGCTTCCGTGGCACCGCCACGGGCATCGACGTCCGCAAGGTCGAGGAGACCGGCATCCTGCCGATCATCAACACCGCCATCGCGCACAAGGAGGCCGGCATCGGCATGATCGGCGCGGGGCTCACCCATCCGCCGGCCGAAGCCTTCCACCGGGCAACGCTGGCCCTCGCCGAAAGGTTCTCGCAGTGACCACCACCACCGCCTCCCCCCGCGCTGCGGGCCGGATGGCCCTCCCGCTCTGGCAGAAGGGCGACCTCGCCGCCTTCTTCGCCCTCTTCACCAACAACCTCACCAACCTGCTCACGGTCATCGCGCTGCTGACGTTCGTGGTGGGGCTACCGCACGAGATCGTCTTCGGGCGCATCGTCCCGGCGTTCGGCCTCGGTGTGTTCGTGGCGTCGTGCTCCTACGTGTTCTTCGCCAACAGACTGGCCCGCAAGCTCGGCCGCACCGACATCACGGCCCTCCCGTCGGGCCCGGCCGCGCCGGCGATCTTCACGATCACCTTCCTGGTCCTCCTGCCGGTCTACACCACCACCGGCGACGCGAACCTCGCGATCGGCATCGCGTTGGTGTGGGGCTTCATCGAGAACTCGATCCTCTTCGTGGGCGCGTTCCTCGGCGACTCCCTCCGCCGCGCCGTCCCGCGGACCGTGCTGCTGGCCTGCCTCGGCGGACTGGGCCTGCTGCTCCTGGCCATGAACCCGATGCTGCAGTCCTTCGCCACCCCCGTCGTCGCGTTCGTGGTGCTGGCCCTGATCTTCATCAACTGGTTCGGCAAGTCACCGATCTTCAAGAACATCCCCACCGGCCTGATCCTGCTCGTCGTCGGCACCGCCCTGGGCTGGGCCTTCGGCCTCATGTCGCCCGAAGCCATCCGCGAGGCGCTCGCCGGCGCCGGGTTCACCCCGCCGCAGGTGCACGTCAACGAGATCTGGGAGTACTTCGGCGTCGCGCTGCCGTACATCGCGTCGGCCGTCCCGCTGGCTCTGGCGAACTTCGTGTTCGACATCGAGAACATCGAGTCCGCGCACACCGAGGGCGACCCCTACCCCACCCGGCCGGTGATCCTGGCCGACGCGGGCGCCGGCCTCGTCGGCAACTTCTTCGGCAGTCCGTTCCCGGTCACCGTCTACGTGGGCCACTCGGCCTACAAGACCATGGGCGCCGGCGTGGGCTACACGCTGCTCAACGGCCTGGCCATGCTGGTGGTAGGCCTGTTCAGCCTCGGCAGCCTGCTGCTGTCGATCATCCCGCTCGCGGCCATCGCGCCGATCCTCATCTTCATCGGCGTCGTGACCGCCAACCAGGCGGTGCGGGAGACGCCGCGCATCGAGGTGCCGGTGATCTTCATCGCCCTGTTCCCGTGGATCGCCAACTGGGGCCTCACCCTGGCCGGCAACGTGCTGCGCGCCGTCGAGACCAACGCCGGAGCGGTCGGGTTCCCGGCGCTCGAAGCCACCGGGACCAACTACACGGGCCTCTACGCGCTGGGCAACGGCGCGCCGCTGACGTCCCTGATCTGGGGCTGCATCGCGATCTTCGCCATCCGTAACCGCACGATCGCGGCCGCCATCAGCGCCGGTGTGGGTGGCGCGCTGGCCTTCTTCGGGATCATCCACGAGGCCAGGCCGGTGCTCGGCGGGGAGCGGCCCACCAACTTCCTCATCGCCTACGCGATGGTGGCGGGGCTGTTCGTCCTCAAGTGGGCGCTGGACAAGCGTGACCCCGGGCTCGTCGACGGGCAGCCCCGTTACGATGCCCCGGCCAAGGCCGCGGTGGGCGTCGAGACGGCCGCCGTCGCGACCGCCGGTACCACCAGTGACCCGCTGGTCGACGGCACCGAGCGCGCCGCGGACGCCACGCCCGACGCGGAGGAGGGTCTCGCGCGTCGCTGACGCTCCGACCCCCGATACCGACACAGAGGCGGATCTGATGGCGTAGTCGCCACCAGATCCGCCTCTGGCGTGTCCGCCTAGATGCAGGAGCGGTCCATCGTGCTGGCTTGACGGCTCCCTGCCGCCCTGGGTGGTTTGAGCCGATGGATGGGTTCGACGAAGGGCCTCCGCGTGAGCTGAGCGCGGGCACCCCGTCGAACCCATCCATCGGCTCAAACCCCCCCGGCCGGCCCGGACACAATGGGGACCATGCAGAAGACCATCGTCATCACCGGAGCCAGCGACGGGATCGGGGCCGCCGCCGCACGGGAGCTGAGCCGCTCGGGCCACGCCGTCGTCGTCGTGGGGCGCTCCCCGTCGAAGACCAGGGCCGTCGCCGACGAGCTGGGCGCGCCGTTCCATGTGGCCGACTTCGCGGATCTCTCGCAGGTGAGGACCCTGGCGGCGGACCTGCTGGCCGTCCACCCCCGCATCGACGTGCTCGCCAACAACGCCGGCGCCATCATGGGGGAGCGGACCCTCACCGTCGACGGCAACGAGAAGACCTTCCAGGTCAACCACCTGGCCCCGTTCCTGCTGACCACGCTGCTCATGCCCGCGTTGGTGGCGGCCAAGGCCACCGTCGTCCAGACGTCCAGCGGAGCGGCCCGCGCCTTCGGCCGGATCGACCTGGACGACCTCCAGAACTCCCGCCGCTACTCGCCGACGAGGGCGTACGGCAACGGGAAGCTGGCCAACATCCTCTTCACGACGGAGCTGCAGCGCCGGTACGGGGGCGAGGGTGTCGCGGCGGTGGCGTTCCACCCCGGCGTGGTGGGCAGCAACTTCGCTGCCGAGACCAACCACCCCACGCGGATCTTCTACCACGGGCCGCTCAAGCGGCTGTTCACCGTCAGCAACGAGAAGGGCGCGGACCAGCTCGTCTGGCTCGCCGAGGGCCGGCCCGGGATCACGTTCGAGCCGGGGGCGTACTACGAGTCGCGGAGGGTGGCCAAGCTGCACCCGCAGGCGAAGGACGCGCGCCTGGCGAGGGAGCTCTGGGAGCGGTCCGTCGCACTCGTCTGACGGCTCCCTCCCGGCCTGGGTGTTGAGCCGATGGATGGGTTCGACGTGGGGCCCCCGCGTGAACTGAGCGTGGGTAACTCGTCGAACCCATCCATCGGCTCAAACCACCCCCCACCCCGGGGCCGGGGGCTACAGCGCCAGCGTCAGGATCAGGACCACGATCAGCGCCACCGCCATGAGGGCGACGACGCCCAGCACGAGCCACCGCAGCCCGCGGCCGAGACGGTCGGCCGGGTCGGCCCCCGGGTCCTGCCCGCCCTCGACGGCGAAGCGGAGGATGGCCGCGTCGGTGGCGTCGTCGACCACGGCGCGTCCGGCGCGGTGAGCCGCGGCGACCGTGGCCGCCGCGTCGGCGATCCTCCACCGCAGCGCCCGGGCGTCCCGCGGCATGAGGCCGGTGGGCAGGTGCCGGGAGCACTCCTGCAGGAAAGACGTCGCGGCCCGGCCGCCCGCCACGGCCGACGGGACCGTGGCCAGCAGTGAGGCCACGTCGTCCTCCAGGCCGCTCCCGGAGCGAGCCATCTCGACGGCGAGCGGGGCCAGCAGCCTGGGCTCGTGCCTGACCAGCTCGGCGAGGTATCCGGACCCCAGCTCCGCGGCCTGCCCGCTGGAGACGAGCCGACGGATCCGCCGCGGGTCGCGCTGCAGCGCCTGCGCCTGCTCGGCCGCGGTCAGCACCACCAACCCGGGCGCCGTCTCCGCGGTGAGGCCGAGGCCGTCCAGCCAAGGCCGCGCCTCCTTGAGCAGCGACACGTCCCAGCCGCTGGTCACGTCCTCGGCCAGCAGCACCAGCGCGTCGGTCTCCAGCAGGCCGGGCGGCAGCATCGGCGCCAAGCCCTTCCGCGCCCGCCTGCGCTCGAGCCGCACCAGGTGGCCCCACACCCCTGGCGCGTCCAGGCAGTCGACGGCCCCCCGCGACACCACCTCCGACGGGTGGGTCAGCAGCCGCTCGAGCTGCTCCAGGTCTGCCGTGAGCAGCCGCCGGGACAGGTCGCCGTCGGCCCACCGTCGGGCCTGCGGACCCTCGACGCGCCCGCGCACCAGCTGCAGCGCCTCCCCCGCGGTGAGCGGGCGTCGCCCCTCCAACTCCTCGAGCCACTCCGCAAGGTCCGCCGCCTGCGACCTCCGGCCGGGGTAGCGCCGCTCCGCCGCCTCGCCGAGCGCCCACGCCAGGCCCTCGGGGAGTCGCGGACCGCCGGAGCGGGCCTCCTGCGCGCGGGCCGAGAACGCCCGGAAGATGTCCGCGTGCCGGGCCCGCAGGGCCTCGGGCCACCCGCCGGAGATCACGGTCTCGCCGGCCTCGATGCGGCTGGCGGCCAGCGACGTGGACCAGGTGTAGCCCTGCGCCACCCCCTCGGGCAGGATCCGGCAGAGCCAGCCGAGGAGCTGATCCACCTCGCCCTGCCCGCCCGGCAGCAGGAGCACCCGGTTCGACGCGTCGAGGGACAGCAGGCCCGCCAACGCCCGCTCCACCTCCGCGCCAGGGGCCCGAAGCGTCACGCGGGGTCTGGCCGTCTCGCCGGGCGCCAGCCAGCCGTCGCGTCGGACCACCGGCAGTGATCCGGTCAGGCAGTCGAGCAGCGTGCCGCCGCCGGCCAGGACGGCCAACTGGATGGCGCCCGCCGGGCCGTACTGACCCGACGACCCCTGGACGACCACCACCCACGAGCGCAGCCGGGGCGAGTAGCGGTACGTGGCGACGGCGATGCCCTCGGCCTCCGTGGAGCCGCCGACGGCGAGCTGGGGGTACAGCGGCTCCAGGGCCGCGAACTCCGCCGCGACCTGGGGAGGGAGCGAGGGAGAGCTGCGCTCGGGGTCCGGGCGGAACCCGCCGCCGCGGTCCGAGCGCGTCGAGACCAGCCAGTCCTGGGTCATAGCCCGGGCTCCTGGAACAGGACCGCCATGAGGTGCAGCAGCCCGGCGTTGGAGGGGATCACGGCGTCGGGATCCCCCACCTGGCGGACCCGGCCGTCGGGGGTGACGAACTCGCGGGTGCAGGTGAGCACGAAGCGCACCGCCGCGGTGCCGTTGAGGGTCGAGATGAGGTTCCTGCCGAAGTCCGCACCGAGCAGGGCCGAGGCGAGGACGGCGCTCACAATGTCGCGGGCCTGCAGGACCGAGCCGTCGGCCCCCGCGAACCAGTACCGCTCGGAGGTCTCGACGGCCACCTCGCGCCCGCCCACGCTCAGCGGCGCGAACGAGTCCGTCGCCACCAGCCCCCAGAAGTTCGCCGGATCCCCGAAGTGCTCCAGGACGGCCAGCGCCACCTCGCCGGCCAGCCGCGCGCGCTCGTGCCGGTCCGGCTCGTCGACGAGCCCACCGAGCAGCTGCCGCGCGGAGGCCGACATGTACCCGGGGTCGAAGTGATCCAGCGCGGCCAGCACCGAGTCTGCCGCGGCGCCCTGGAAGTCCTTCGCGGCCTCGGGGCGGCGGAAGGCCCACGCCCAGCGCCTCAGCGCATCCGGCTCGCCGGCCGCGACCGGGTTCCTGACCAGCGCCCGGTGGATGGCGTCGCCCTTGGACAGCGCGATGGACAGCCTCGCGTGGCCCATGGCCGTGAGGTCGCCGTCGCTCATCAACAGCACCGAGCGCAGCAGCTCGTGCGCCTGTTGGCGCGTGGAGGCGAACACGCGGCCGGGCTCGCCGCCCCGCACCCGCGAGCACGCCAGCCGCTCCGGATCGGTCAGCTGGTGGTAGACCGACGACAGCGACAGCGCGTCGAGGACGCCCAGGAAGTGGTGCGAGTAGTTCAGCTGGGCCTTCTCCGTGCGGCCGAGCTTCGCCCCGCCGTCGCCCAGCTGGGTCAGCCGGTCGATGATCTCGCCGGGCAGGTCCACCAGCGCCGTGGTGACCTGCCGCCCGCCGTGCGAGCTGCGGAACAGGTACGGCGCCCGGGTGTTGCCCCAGATGCGTGCGCGGTAGTCGATGGTGGTGGGGTCCGGGTTCTCCAGCAGCAGCGCCTGCCGCAGGACGTACTCCAGCCGGTCCCCGGCCGCGACATCGTCGCTGATCGCGCCCAGGTAGGTGGTGAGCCGTTGGCGCGCCGTCTCGCGGTAGTCCGCCGTGGGCTCGATGCTCCCGGTGGTGAACCGCTGACCCATCTCCGGGGTCAGCAGGCGCCGCACCCGGCGCTCCTGGCCGGGCAGGATCTCGGGCGCGCCCAGGTGCGACGGCGGCAGCACCTCCTGCCACAGCCCGCGCACGATCTGGGACTTGCCGCCGCCGGTGGACCCCAGGATCTGGACGACGGTGGGGTCGTCGGCGGCCTCGGGGCCCGGCTCGTCGCGGGTGGTTGATCCGACGACGGCCCTGATCAGGCGCATCGCGAGGTTCGGCGGGGGCGCCGCGGGCTGCGTCACCCGGCGCATGTGGCCGTAGCGGCAGATCTCCCAGCTGTCCGTGATCGGTTCGTCCGGGCGGAGCGTGCCCTGCGCGATGTCGCGGTGGCGCAGGCGGTACGAGCCGCCGTCGGGCCGGCTGCTGATCTCCAGCACCAGCCAGTCGCCCTGCTCGGCGCTGCACAGCGGGCACGGCCTCCCCATCAGCTCACCATCCCCCACAGCCAGAAGACGAGCAGCAGGACCAGGAAGGTCAGCACCGCGCTCAGGACGGTGACCAGCGTGGAGATCCGGTGCACCTGCCGGTCCACGTCGTCGAGGTAGGTCGACAGGCGTGCGGTCACCTGATCCGAGCGCCGGCCCGTGCGCCCGGTGAGCGCGCCGAGCTCGTCGCGGGTGAGCTCGAAGGGCGTGACGAGGCCCATGAGATACGCGGTCAGCCGATCTATCACTGGCCCAGCACCGCCAGGATCCCCATCATGCCCGCGAGTGTCGCGGCACCGGCCCCGATCGCCACCCCGACGAGGAGCGCGCGCGTGACGCGCTCCCTCACCGTGGAGGCCACCGACGCCATCACCACCTCCTGGTAGGCGGCCTGGGGGCGGTGCGCGCCGGAGCGCAGGGCGCGCCTGGCCTGCTCCGCGACCACGACGTGGGCGGCGGGCATCTCGGCCGGCACCTGCCCGGGCACCACGCGCGCCGGATCGATGCGGGTGTCTCCGCGCAGCGCCGGGGTGGTGGCGCCGCCGTCGACGACGGTGATCTCCTCCCGCGCCACCTGGGCCGCCGTGATCGCCTCGGCCATCTCGTCGGCGGTGGCGAAGCGGTCCTCCCGCCGGGGCTGCAGCGCCTTTACCACCACGGCGTCGAGGAACTCCAGGCCGGGATCGTCGGCGCGGACGCTCGGCAGGACGACGGCGGGCCGCGCGCCCGTGGACGCCTCCAGCGCGCCGAACGGCAGGGAGCCGGTGAGCATCCGGTACATGAGGCAGCCGACGGAGTAGATGTCCGAGCGCGGGTCCAGCGGCTGGCCCAGCAGCTGCTCCGGAGACGCGTACTGGGGGCTGCCGGGCTGCAGGCCGGTGAGCGTGACCGGCGCGTCCGAGGAGGACTTGGCGATGCCGAGGTCGATGACGGTGACCCGTCCGTCGCCGTCGATCATCACGTTGCTGGGCTTGATGTCGCGGTGGAGGATCACGTCCGCGTCCGAGTGCATGGCCTGCAGGCCGGCCAGGATCTGCAGCGTGATGCCCACCACCGCCTCCGCGGTGAACCGGCGGGTGTTCCTCAGCATCTCCTGGATGGTCTCGCCCCGGACGTGGTCCATGACGATATAGGGGTGGTCCTCGTGGGGCCCGGCCCACGGCGCGGGGCCCGTCCCGGCGTCGCGGACTCGCACCACGTTGGGGTGCTCGATGCGCGAGAGCAGCGCGCGCTCCCGGTTCAGCCTGGCCCGGAAGGCGCCGTCGACGCTCATGGCGCCGGTGGGGAACTTGACCGCCACCATGTCGCCGTCGCGGCGGTCCACGCCGGTGTACACGTGGGCCATCCCGCCGCGTTTGGGCGCCTCGTCGTTCAGCGCGTAGCGGTCCGCGACGACGAAGCCGGCGTGCTCCGTCATAAGGCCCCCTGCTGGTCTCGGATGTCTCGTCCCCGATGGTACCGCCGTGGTCGAAGCGGGAGCCGGCGCGAACAGGGCATTTTGTCCTGCCGCGACACTCCTGGCCAGGGCCACACACCCCCGCCCCAGCGTCAGATCCATGCCCGACGGCGGCGCGGGTCCGCCGCCCTGTCCAACCACCCCCTCCCCACACATAATCGGCCCAGGAAGCGGGGGCATCCGGTCCACCGCAGCGTCGGAGGTTGCCATGCCCAGAGAGTCGCTCGAGTTCGCCGTCGGCCGCCTGCCCTATGCCAGCGAGCTGTTCGGCACCTACCGCCCGATGATCGGGTGGGCCTCGAAGCGCAAGACCGACCGCATCACCCGAGACCTCGGCGGCTCCCTCTCGCCGCTCATGAAGGAGATCCTCGCCAAGTACGTCACGGGCAACACCTACGGGGGCCCGCCGGAGGACCGGCACGTCGAGGGCTTCGATCTCGGCCGCCTCGCCTCGTCGGCCAAGCCCCGGGTGGTGCCCGCCGACTCGGGCACCTTCATCATCCCCGAGCTGCAGCGCATCATCCTCGAGCGCCTCGGCGGCAACCCCGTCCCGACCGATCCCGATCGATGGCGCGAGTTGGTCAACGACGAGACCGTCCGCGAGGCCTACGGCAACTCCGACAGGGCGACGATCCGCGCGTGGTCCGAGTGGGCCAACGAGCTCTGGCAGCTGAACCCGCAGCGGCCGGGGGAGTCGGCGGGGCAGCACTCCCAACGCGTCTTCGACCTCATGTACGCGGTCATCGACCGCGAGTCCCGCCTCGGCGCGGCGCTCATCGACCTGGCCAACGCCGGCGCGGTGGAGGTGCTCAGCTCGCTGCTGTTCGCCCCCGCGCCCGACCCTGAGGCGGTCTTCGCCCAGTTCAAGGCGCTGCAGGACCGCCTCAACGACCCGTTCCTCAACTTCGACCCACGCGACGGCCTCACCGGCGTCGGGGTGTCCCCGCTGGGCATCGTGCACTACTTCCGCCAGTTCTTCTTCGAGCTGGACACGTTCCTCGGCCCCGCCGTCGGGCACGTGTGGCTGACGCCGGGGACGACGGTGGAGCTGATCGAGTCCAGCACCCGCCGCACCCTGGTTGAGCAGACGGTGGAGACCGAGCAGTCCTCCACGACCAAGCGGGAGATCGAGGACAAGCGGCAGGAGGACGTCAGCCAGGCGGTCAAGGAGGAGAACAAGTCGGACTCGAAGCTGGGCTTCTCCACCACCGTCAACCAGTCGTGGCCCACCGGCGACGCCACCGCCACCGGCACGTTCAACCTGGACAACACGCAGTCCGAGGCCCGCGACACCACCTACAAGCGGATGCGCGAGCAGTCCGAGAAGCTCAGCACGGAGATCCGGTCCAGCTACAAGTCGACGTTCAAGACCGTCACCGAGACCACCGACGTGTCCAGCAAGCGCTACGTCATCAGCAACCCCGGGCTCAAGCTGCAGAACTACGAGCTGCGCCGCAAGATGCGCCGGGTGGGGGTGCAGGTGCAGGACATCGGCACCTACCTCTGCTGGGAGACGTTCGTCGACGATCCCGCCCGCGAGCTCGGCCTGGCCAGCCTCGTGCACATCGCCAAGCAGCCCGACGTCACCCCGCCGCCCTACCCCACGGACCTGCCCACCCCGGAGCGCAAGCCGGGCATCCCGTTCGACCTGAAGGTGGCCTGGGCCGGCGAGGACAACCGCGTGGGGCACAAGGGCCACCCCGCCAACCGCCCCGAGGGCATCCTGCTCGGGCACCGCAAGATCACGGTCGACGTGCCAGACGGGTATGCCTTCGAACTCAAGCCGGGAGACGTGTTCCAACTGCAGTGCCTGTCCGCGCGCGGCGAGGGGCAGTTCAACTCCTACCAGTACCTCGCCAAGTACCTCGGCGGCGCCGACATCGAGGTGATCCTGGGCTGGGGCCAGGGCGGGCTGGACTGGGACGAGCCGCAGGAGATCGACCTGCGCGGCTCCGTGTCGCTCGCCCCGACACCGGCGTTCCTGCAGCACATCGCCGACGCCAACAAGTCGGCGCGCACCAAGGTGGACCTGGACGTGCAGGCGGCGAAGTCGAAGGCCACGGAGGCCGCGTTCTACGCGGCGGCCCAGGAGCGGATCGAGCTGGCGGCGTCGCTGAGGAAGCGGCGGTTCGAGGATCTCCGCGAGGAGGAGCGCACCGTCGTCTACCGTCGGCTCATCGCCGACCTGATGGCGGGCTCGGGCTCCAACCCGAACCATTGGTATGAGCGCGCGAGCGACCAGCAGCGCCACACCTACGCCACCGTGCTGAACGCCATCTTCGACATCGACCGCATGCTGTACTTCGTGGCGCCCGAATGGTGGAAGCCGCGGGCCCGCTCCGGCCTGGTGGTCGGAGACGGCACCTACGAGTTCGGCCCCGACAAGGTGGTGGCCTGGAGCGGGCAGGCCCGCGAGGACAACTACCTCATCACCGGCAAGTCCGAGCCCGCCCGGCTGGGCAGCTCGCTGGGCTGGCTGCTGCAGCTCGACGGCGACGACCAGCGCAACCGCTTCCTCAACGCCTCCTGGGTGCGCGCCGTCATGCCGGTGCGGCCGGGCAAGGAGGAGGCCGCGATGAACTGGCTGACGAAGGCCGACGTCGAGGGCACGGAAGGGCTCGGCTTCACCTACGCGGGCAGCGCAGAGGAGGCCGACGAGATCATCGACGGACTGGCCGGCACCGCGGAGCCGGCGCAGGATCCACCGACGGTCGGCGACGCCATCCGCTACCTGTGCAAGCGCGTCGGCGAGAAGCACGTCGAGGGCCGCACCGTCGCCCTGTTCCCCGACCGCAGCGGCATCGACGACGGGGACAAGGTGTGGGCCACCCCCATCGACAAGGTGTACGAGCACGGCTTCTATCCGCTCGAGCGGTCCTTCAAGGCCACGCCGACGACGTCGCCGGAGGAGGGCGGCAGCACCAACTTCCAGATCATGGCGCAGTGGACCGAGGTGCTCCCCACGGACCAGATCGTGCCCGTGGAAGTGGCCTACGACCCCATCACCGGCAGGCAGATCCCGATCGCCGGGTGAGCGCGTGAAGATCACGGTGGCTCCGCAGCGGCACGGGGGGCTCGTCGCGGACAACCGCACCCACTTCCTGCTGGCGGGCGCGGAGCTGGAGGCGAAGGTGGGGTTCGCGGACGGGTCGTCGCGCTCCTTCGCGGGGGTGAGGGGACCCGGGCCCGGGACGTTCGTCGTCGAGCTGCAGCCCGGCGACTTCCCGCCGGGCGTCGTCGCCACCTTCGTGGACCTCACCTACACCGTTCCCGTGACGTTGGGCGGCACGCGGTTCACCGCGCTGCGGATCGTGCAGCGGCTGATCGCGTCGGCGCCCGCCGAGGGCGATCCGCCGGGGTACCGGTTCGCGCCGGGAGGCTGGGTGGACGCCCTCGGGAGGCTGCGGATCAGCAACCTGCTGGTGCACCCGTTGGTGGGGGCTGGAGGTGTCGCGGCCGGGCGCGTGGAGGTCAACACGCTCATGCTGGACATCACCGACGGCTGGTGGGCGCTCCACGCGGACAACCCCGTCTACGAGCTGTACAAGGCGGTCACCCGCGACGCGCCGCTGGCGATGCGCGTCCTGGCGCACACCGCGGGAGTTCCGTTGATCTGGCACGCGGTCTTCCCGAAGCACCTGGTGGCCGCGACATCGGTGTCGCCGCACATCTTCCTCCAGCCCTCGGACAACCGCGAGGGCCAGAACCTGCCCGACGACGAGAAGTACCTCACCGGGAACGGCGAGTACTTCAAGGGAGACGGCAGGGCGCTGATGAAGTACCTCATGCCGCCGGTGCCGGACACCGCCGTGGCGGGCCTGCTCTCCCGGTTCCCCACCGTCACCTTCTGGCGCAACGTGCTGTGCATTCTGCGCATCGGATCCGGAGTCCGCACGGGACAGGTCACGCCCATGCAGTGGTCCATCCCTGCAGGATTGCAGCGGGCGTTCGAGCAGCGCGGGGACGTGAGGCCGGCGCAGTTCCTCCTGGTGCCGCAGCGGACCGGGCTGGCGTCGTCGTCGGCCTCCGGCTGGTACGGCGCGGCCGTCACCGCGCACGTGCGGCGCACCTCCGACGCCGTCCTCGCCCTCATCCAGACCAACACCGCCCTCACCCTCCACGGCGGCGACACCCTCCTGACCCGCGACAAGCTGGTCTACTCCGGCTTCAGCGAGTCCGGCTACGACCTGTGGAACGTGGGCAAGGAGCTGGGTGAGCACCTCAAGGCCATCGTCGCCGTCGAGCCGCAGAACCTCAACAGCGTGCAGAACGACTACCGGCCCAAGAAGAAGGTCGACGGCGGCAACGCGGCCGAGGGGGAGACGGCTCCCAAGCCGGAGCGGGTGGGGCCACCGCCGGCCGTGGGGAAGGACGTCATCCCGGGGCTGCTCAAGCGGGGCGTGAAGATCTACATCATCGGCCGGCACCACCGGCAGTACGGCCCGCAGGTGCCGGCCCACCCGCTCCTCGTGAGGCTCCCGAACGACCCCGCGAAGGTCTTCGCCTACCCCCCGTCCGCTGCGGCCAACGACTTCGTCAAGTACCGGATCCAGCGCCTCCTCGAACCGGCGTCGGACACGCTGATGCCCGACGGCGAGCGCGAGATCATGGACACCCTGGCCATCCGCGGGATCACCGGAGAGAAGGCGCTGGCCCACATCATGGTCAAGGAGGCCAACGACGACGACTCCATCCCCGACGGCCTCCAACGCTGGTACTCGCATCAGTTCGCCCTCTCCGGCGGCGACGAGCTGACCTTCGATCCGACGGCGATCTACGGGACGTCGATCGAGTACCGGACGTGGTTCCAGGCGGCGGTCCACGACATCGGCTGACCCCGGCGCCTCCGCTGCTGCGGCCGGCCTGTGCTGGCCGGTGCCGTCTCGCTGGTTGTGGTGGCCGGTCCCTTCCCGGTGGTTGAGCCAGCCGCGGGCGCGGAGCGCCCGCTGCTGCGTCGGAACCCCGGGCGCGGAGCGCCCGCTGCTGCGTCGGAACCCCGGGCGCCCGGTTCGAGGACTCGGGTTGGAGGACTCGTGTGAAGGCGCCTTTGTAGCCTCGCGCACCCTCCGCCCGGACAACCGCCGCGCGCGCGAACAGCGCGATCCCGCCGCCCATTGCCAGCCCACCCCGTCGTTCCCACAATGGCCCGCAGGGGTGCCGTAGCGCCCGGAGACGAAGGGGAACCATGACCGACTTCTACGTTGCCGCCCCGGGCGAGAGCGCGCCGCCGATCCCCGGCGGGCCACAGCTCTGCAACGGGACCGCGGACATGCGCGTGGTGCACAACGCGTTCCTGTACGGCTACACCGACGCTCCTGCGCTGATCCGCTCCACCCCCGCATGGGATTCGCGACGCTCCGAGTTCGTGGGCCACTACCTTGCGGAGATCGACGCCACGCTGCACACGCATCACGAGTCCGAGGACGAACTCCTGTGGGACCGGCTCGAGCAACGGGCCCCGGGCTGCGCGCTGCACGTGGGGCAGATGCGGGCGCACCATGCGGAGGTGTCGCGGCTGCTCGCGAAGGCCGCGCCGCTGCTCACCGCATGGCGAATGAGCGCCGATCCCAAGCTCGGTGCGGAGCTCGCCGACGCCTACGACGAGCTGCTCCGCGTGCTCAAGGTCCACCTCCGCCGCGAGGTCGTCGAGGTGGTGCCCGTGGCGGAGAAGGTGATCACGGCCGAAGAGTGGAAGCACCTCGGCGACCATTCGATGGACGCCATCCCGAAGTCACGGCTCCTCGTGCAGCTGGGCATGATGCTGGCCGCATCGCCTGGGGAGTCGCGGCAGATGTTCGACGAGCTGCCGATGCCGATCAGGTTCATGTACCGCCTGGTCGGGAAGCGGCAGTTCGAGCGCCAGTTCCGTGAGCTCTTCCCCGGCCGCCCCATCCCGCAGACCTGACCCGGCCGGCCCGACGCATCCTCGCGCGTCCGATCAGCTATCTGTCACGCTGAGGGTCGTACTCGACCCTCAGCGTGACAGATAGAGGGAAGTACTGATCAACGAAGTCTTCCGAGAGTGGTGTCTAGTCCTTCGGGCAGCGCCGGCACCGTCGGACCCGCCCCTCCCACCCCCGCGACGACAGAGCCGTGGCCACCTGCGCAGCCACGGCACAGGTCTGTCCCACCACTGCATTCCAGCCGTAGCGGAGGGTGAGTGCGCCGTCGTCGAGGAGTCGCTTGTTGTCGCGCAGCATGTCCTTCGACCAGTCGGTGTGATCGCGCGCTCCGTCGAGCTCGATCACGAGCTGCTGCGCCACGTAGCGCACGTCCATGCGCGTCGACGCGTCCACCACCTGTCGCTCTCCGGGTGGGAGTCGATGTCTCGCAAGGACTTGGCGGCTGAACCGCCACTCCAGGGCGCTCTCGATCCCCTGCCCAGCCTGGGTGCACAGCTCCGTCAGGACGGCGGAATGGCGGGTGCGTTCGCGGGATCGCAGCTCCGAGAGAACACGCTCGGGAGTGGTCTTGCTCTGGGCGAGCGCCCGAGCGACCGCCGCGACTGCCGCGTCCTCCGTCGCCTGCCCCGCCAGGTCGATCAGTGATCGCTCGACGGTGGTGCGCGGTGGGGTACCCATGGAAGTGGGGTGCCCCCGTCGAAATTCCACCATCCAGGTGCCGACTGTGAAGTCACGCCTCCTGGATGGTGCCCAGACCGCGAGGGCCGGGGGTTCGTCGCGGACCACCTTGTGCAGGTAGGCAGCAGCCTCGGCGCCCAGTGCCGCCGTCGGTCCGCCGCGCAGAAGCCCGGCCCAGGCCGCGGCCAGCCACGTCGGGGCGGTGGTCAGAAAGATCCCCGGCGATGGCTGCTCCCAGTTGGTGGACATCCGCCGGACGACGGTGGCTGTCAGGCCACCGCCGATGAGCTGGTCAGTGGCGATCACCCCCGATTGTGCACGGATGAGGGCCTCGAGACCGGGGTTGAGGAACTGCCTGGGCTGCACCAGTCCGAGGTTGCCAGTTCGGGCGACGCGCGCAAGGCCGGGAGACGATGCGGACAACACCCCGTCGATGATGGACAACACCCGCACCGTTCGCGCCATCACGCGCCCCCGACAGTGATTGATCAGTGGTTCCCTCAATGTCACGTCTGAGGTCGTACTCGACCTTGAGCATGACATTTAGAGCTGGGCGCCATCGGACATCCCCTCGCCGGTCAGCCGGCGGCGGTGCGGGGCATGCCGCAGATGTAGGCGGCCTGGGCGATGTGCTGGGCCGCGTCGTCGATGATGCTCACCAACCGCACGCTCCGGCTCACCGGGGGGTTCCAGCGGTGGTCGACGATGTCGTCGAGGGCGGACTCGTCCAGGGTGCGGATGTAGTCGATCAACGCGTCGACCGCGGCCGTCACGTAGTCGACCAGCAGCTGCGGATCCACCACGACGACGGCGCGGGCCTCGTCGGCGGTGTGGCCGTAGCCGATCCCGTCACCCACCTCGCCGAGGGCGAAGAGCTCCCGGAACCCGGCTCGGGTCCAGATCTCGTCGAGGCCGGTGAGGTGGGCCAGCTGGAGGTCGATCTCGCGCCCGGTGTGCCAGAGCAACCAGGCCACAGAGTTGGGGTGGCCGGCGGGGTGCGCGTTGAGGACCTCGTCGGTGAGGCGCGGGCCGAGCGCATCAAGGGACTCGAGGGGGCGGGAGGCGGCGTCGAGCAGGATGTCGAGGGCGTTCATGGCGACAGTCTGCCCGGTCCTGACCGGGGGGAGGGGCTACAGCGCCGCGCGCAGGGACGCGCCCCACCGTCGGGCCCGGTCCAGCTCGCCGTCCTTCAGCGGGCCGTACTTGCCCTGCACGATGAACCCTTCCGGCTTGGCCACGCTGCGGTAGCCCTTCCCTTCGAGTTCCTTCGCGATGGTCGGCGCACCCTTGCCGAAGGGTCCGCGGACCTCGGTGTCGAAGGAGGCGAACGCGGCCGAGCCCACGGGCAGCGCGTCCAGCCACGCGCGGATCGACGGCCCGCTGAGGTCAGGTTCTGGTGCGCCCGGCTCCGGGTGATCCGCGATGTCCTGCCGCGTCCGCTCCGAGGAGAGGTGGAACGCGAACACCGGCCCGCCTGCCACGATCAGATCCGCGCCGGCGAGTTCGTCGGTGCCCGCCTCCTTGGTGGGCAGTGCGACGGCGCCCTCCCCGATCCCCTCGGCCACGGCTCGCGCCACCGCGGCGGTGTTTCCCCACAGTGATTCGTAGACAACAACGGCCTTCATCGCCCGTCCTTCCAGGTGCAGCCAAGCCTACGCGCGCCAGCTTCCTCAGTCCGCGAGCTTCGCCGACGCCGTGGCCGGGTGGAACCGCGACAGCAACACCACGCCGGACACCGCCACGCCTGCCGCGATCACCATCATCACGGCCGCCGACGGCGTCATCTCCGCCCCCTCGCCGAGGACCGCGAAACCGAACAGCACCGCCGCGATGGGTCCGACGGCGTTCATGGCGCCCACCACAGTCTCGGCGGGGCCGTTGGCGTAGCCCTGCTGCATGAAGGCCGTCGCGGCCAGCGAGCCCACCACCATCATCACGGCGACCGTCCAGAAGGTCGGTGACTGCGCCCAGCCCCCGTCGGTGACGATCTCCCCGACCGCCTTCATCAGGCCGGCCTCCAGACCGAAGATCGTGGCGCTGGCCGAGGCCCATGCGAAGCATCGCCAGGCCTGCGGGCCCCGCCAGCCCGCCAGGGCGAGCCCACCGGCGACCGCGAAACCGGCGAGGGCGCCGACGACGAGGTAGGTGTCGTCGAACACGTCCTCCTCGACGGCGTGCCGCACCGCCACCACCGCGAACCAGATGGTGCCGGCCACCGCCAGGCCCACGGCGCCCCACAGCTTCAGCGGGAGCGTGTGGCCGTGGATGCGGCTGGCCAGCAGCACCGTCCAGGGCACCGCCAGGATCGCCAGGGGCTGCACGACGCTGACCGGCGCCATCAGCAGCGCCACCACCGAGATGATCGCGCCCACGCCGTTGAGCACCATGCCGAGCCACCAGCGCGGGGAGCGCACCAGCGCCCACAGCTGCCCGCCGCTCAGGCTCGTGTCGTGGCCGCCGCCGTCCGACTGCTCGCCCACCACCGTGTGCTGGACGGTTGCCGCGAGAGCGAAGAACACCGTCGTGACCACGGTCAGCGCGATGGCCAGGGGGATGTTCTGCTCCATGTGGGTCCTCTCACGTGCGTGGCGGGCCGACCCGCGCATGCAGCGTAGCCACATGGGTGTGGTGCGCGGACTACCCAGTTCGGGTGATGTCCAGGGCGGGATCGGGGGAAACGATGGCTTGGCCGACCACGAAGGAGAACATCAATGGCGAAGGCACTCTGGACGACGGCGGTGGTGGCGGCCTCGCTGCTGCTCGCCTCGTGCGCAGCCGCGACCCCGGCCTCCCCACCGTCCGAGGGGGACCTCGCGGGGGTCACCTGGCTGCTCGAGGATCTTGCGGGCGAGGCGCCGGCCGACGGTTCCCCGGTCACCGTCCACTTCGCCGACGACGGCGCCCTCTTCGGCTCCGGCGGCTGCAACCGCTTCGCGGGAACCTACGAGATCGACGGCGCCACCCTCACGGTCGGTGACGCCCTCCCCTCCACCATGATGGCCTGCGCGGACGACGTGATGGCTCTCGAGGCCTCCTTCTTCACGGCGCTGACCGATGCCCGAGGGTTCGCCGTCGACGGTGAGACCCTCACCCTCAACGACGAGGGGGGCGCGGCGCTCGGCACCTTCGCCGCGCAGGCGCAGGAGTTGGCCGGCACCGCCTGGAGCCTGACCTCCTACAACGACGGCTCCGCCGAGGTCAGCCTGCTGGAGGGCACGGAGGCTGACCTGACCTTCGCCGACGACGGCACCCTGTCCGGCACGGGCGGCTGCAACCGCATCATCGGCTCCTATACCGCGGGCGACGGCGAGATCTCGTTCGGCACCATTGCCACCACCCAGATGGCCTGCATGGCGCCCGAGGGCCTCATGGATCAGGAGGCCGCCATCGTGGCCGCCCTGGAGAGTGCCTCCACGTTCAGCATCGAGGGCGACACGCTCGAGATGCGCACCGCGGACGACGCCATCGCCGTCCAGTTCACCCGCGCCTGACGGCGCGCCCACCGCCCATCAATCGCGACACCGAAGGAAACCCATGACCCACGCAGCCCCGTACCCCCCGTTCTCCCTTCCCGCCCGTGAGCTGACGGTCACGGTGGGTGAGCTCCCCGACGGCATCGACGCCGTGGCCCACATCGTCTTCGCGGGCGAGCGGCCCCCGGCGCCGAGCGGCATCACGGTCGAGCGCGCCTCCGCCCTCGGCTTCGACGCCTCAGTGGGCAAGACCCTGGTGCTCGTGGGGGCCGACGGTCCCCTGACGGTGCTGGTGGGCGGTGGCGCCCGCGACGACGCCAACGCCACGGTGCTGCGCGACGTCGTCTCGCACTTCGCCCGGGCGGTGCCGGGGCAGGACCGGCTCGGCATCGTGCTGCCGGAGGGCCCGGCGAGCGTCACCGACACGGTGATCGCCGCCGTCGAGGGCGCAGCGCTGGCGCGCTATGTCTACCGCATCGGTCAGGAGGGGCCGGACGCGAAGCTCACGGCCCTCGCGCTGGTGTGCGACGAGGGCTACGTGCCGGCGGTCGAGGCGGCCGTGGCGCGCGCCCTCCTGCTGGTGCAGGCAACCAAGCTCGCCCGCGACCTCACCGGCACCCCGGGCGGCATGCTGACGGCCACCAAGCTCGGCGAACTCGCCCTCGAGCTGGGTCCCGACGCCGGCCTCGAGGTTCAGGTCTTCGGCGAGGAGGAACTCGTCGAACTCGGCTGCGGCGGACTGCTCGGCATCAACCTCGGCAGCGTGGAGCCGCCGGCCATGATCAAGCTGGTCTACCGCCCCGACGGCGAGCCCACCGGCAAGCTGGCCCTGGTGGGCAAGGGCATCATGTACGACGCCGGCGGACTCGCGCTCAAGCCGGGCGACGAGGTGCACGCCGTGATGAAGAACGACATGGGTGGCGCCGGGGCCATCCTCGCCGCCATGACCGTGCTGCGCGACCTCGGCTGCACCGCACAGGTCACCGGCTACCTCATGTGCACCGACAACATGCCGTCGGGTTCGGCGCTGCGCCTGGGCGACATCGTCGTCATGCGCGGCGGCAAGACCGTCGAGGTGATCAACACCGATGCCGAGGGCCGCATGGTGATGGGCGACGCCCTGGTGCTGGCCACCGAGGAGCCCGTGGACGCCATCGTCGACATCGCCACCCTCACCGGCGCCGCGATGCGCACGCTCGGCACCGAGATCGCGGCCGTGCTCGGCAACGACGAGGGCCTGATGGATCAGGTGAAGGCCGCGGCCGAGCGCGTCGACGAGCCCGTGTGGGAGCTTCCGCTGGCCCGCCGCTACCGCCCCGAGCTGAACTCGGAGCTCGCGGACCTGCGCAACATGGGCGGCGCGAACGCCGGCACCATCACGGCAGCGCTGTTCCTCGAGGAGTTCGTCGACGGCAAGCCGTGGGTCCACATCGACATCGCGGGCACGGCGCAGTCGTGGTCGGCCAGCAAGTGGCGGAACAAGGGCACGACCGGCTTCGGCACCCGCCTGCTCATCGACTTCGCGCTGAACTTCAAGGCCTGACAGGCGCGTCCCATGACCCGCACCCGGGAGGCGTCCCGCATTCCCTCCCATGTCTCGACGGGAAGCCTCCCGGGTGCGTCCACCGTCTCGGCCCTGGTCACCCAGGCGCACGAGCGGTACCGCGACACCGCCGAGGGGCGGCCCTCGCAGGTGTATCCGGCGCTCGCCGCAGCGGACCCCGGCCTGTTCGGGGTCTGCGTGGTGGGCGTCAACGGCGCCGTCTTCGCGGCGGGTGACGCGGACCACCCGTTCACCATCATGAGCGTGGCCAAGCCCTTCGTCTTCGCGCTCGTGTGCCGCGCTCTGGGGGCCGCGGGGGCCCGCCGGAGCGTGGGCGCCAACGCCACCGGCCTGCCGTTCAACTCGGCCGCCGCCGTCGAGCGCTCACCGGACGGCCGGACCAACCCGATGGTCAACCCCGGGGCCATCACCGCCACCAGCCTGGTGCCCGGCGACGGCGAGGCCAAGTGGACCGCCATTCTCGACGGGTTGTCGGCGTTCGCCGGCCGGGTTCTCGAGGTGGACGAGGAGACCTACGCGTCCGCGTCGGCCACCAATCACGTCAACCGGGCGGCGGTGAACCTGCTGCACAGCCGGGGGGTCCTGGGCGCGGACCCGGACCTCGCCCTCGACCTGTACACCCGCCAGAGCTGCCTGCGGGTCACCGCCAGAGACCTCGCCACCATGGGAGCCACGCTGGCCGACGGCGGGGTCAACCCGGTCACGGGGGTACGGGTGATCGACGAGGAGCTCTGCCACCCGGTCCTGGCGGTGATGCTGACGGCAGGGCTCTACGAGACCTCGGGGGACTGGCTCTACGAGGTGGGCCTTCCGGGCAAGAGCGGCATCGGCGGCGGGATCGTCACCATCTCCCCCGGTAAGGGCGGCCTTGCCACGTTCGCCCCGCCGCTCGACGAGGCCGGCAACAGCGTCAAGGGCCAGCTGGTGGCGCGCCACCTCGCCAGGGGACTGGGGCTGGATCTGCTGCAGTCGCGCGCCGAGGCCGCACCCGCCCTCGCCGAGCCCCGCCACGGAATCGCCTGAGCCCCGGCGGGGCGGGTCACGTGGCGATCGTGCGCGTCAGCCCGTCCAGCAGCCCGGCGTCGCGGGCCACGCGCACGGCCTCCCGGCGGCTGTTGACCGTCAGCTTCCGGTAGATGGACTTGAGGTGCTGCTTGACGGTGTTCTCCGACACGCTGAGGGCCGCCGCGATCTCGGCGTTGGACCCCATCGTGGGGAGGTAGGACAGCACCGCCCGCTCCCGTTCCGTCAGCGGCACGAGGGCCCGGCGACCGGGCGAGGGCGCTGAGCCGTCGGCGATCCCCAATGCGCGATCCACCAGGCCGAGATGGCTGCCCACCACGTCGCGATGGCGGCGCAGCGCGGCGGCGAGCTGGCGCGACTGGCGCAGGAGGAACAACTCCGCGCCCTCGCTCGCGGCGAGGTCCAGCGCGCGTCCCATCGCCTCGATGGCGAGCGAGTCATGCCGGAGGCGGTCCTCGGCCGCCGCGACGGAGAGCCACGCCTGGACCGCCTCGCCGCCCACGACATCGAGCAGGTGGGCGACGGTGGCCCGCACGCGCTCCGGCCTGCCGGTGGCCAGGAGGAACCGGGCACGGCAGTTGGAGACCGCATCGGGCCTGGGGGCGGGCGCCTCGCCTCGCCCGATGGGTGAGGCGTCGTACTCGGCCAGGGCGATGCGGGCCGCCTCGGTGTCGCCCTCCGCGAGCGCGAGGTCGACGCGGAGGGAGGTGAGCAGGGCCATGGGCGTCAGCATGCCGGGGCGCCTCGCGACCGCGGCCCGGGCGGCGGCAGCCCCGCGTCTCGCACCGGCGAGGTCCCCGGTGCCGAGCGCCTGACGTGCGGTGATGATCTGCAGCGTCGCCGCGACGAAGGGGTTGATCGACTCCCCACCGGCGTCGGCGCACTGGCTGCGCGCTGAGGCCGCGCCGTCGGTGTCTCCGGCGTACAGCAGGGTGGTGGCCAGGGCGAGCCACGCCCATTGGCTCTCGTAGGAGCGCGAGCGGCCATGCCGCCGAGCTACTTCCAGAGCGTCCTCGGCTGTGCCGCGCGCCAACGACAGCCGCCCGCTCCCGGCCTGAGCCAGGGCCAGGATCCCGCCGTAGTACACCTCGCCGTAGGCGTTGAGCGGGCCGGCGGGATAGGACTCCACGGCCTGCGCCAGCAACCGTGCCGCCAGGTCCGGGCGTCCGGCCCACAGCTCGGCCACGCCGCGGAGGGCATGGGAGAAGCCGCCGTAGGCCGCCCAGCCGGGGGCCTCCGCGGCGCTGATCCCGGCGAGCAACTCGTCGGCCCGGGTGGAGGCCTCCCGCATGACCAGGGCGTCGCCGTCGCGATGGGCCTGGGCGGCCCGCAGTGACTCGATCGTGATGGTGGCCAGGCCCCTGCGCCGCTCGGGCAGCGCCGAGATGTCCGCCCTGGCCAGGAGCCCCTCGACGGCGCCGCGGTCCCCGCGGCAGTAGGCCGCCACCGCGTGCGCGACGGCCAGCTCCGGGTGGTCCACCGTCACCGCGGCCGGGACCCGCGACATCGCCTCGACGTAGGGCTGCCGGTCCGTGGTGAACAGGGCCACCGCGCCCGAGCGCATCGCCATCCGGCCGGCGAAGTCCCAGTCCCCGGAGGCCGTGGCATGGGCGAGGGCCTTCGTCCACGCACCGTTGTCCTCGAACCAGAGCGCGGCCCGGCGATGGAGGTCCTGTGCCAGCTCGGGGCTGGTGGACATCAGGCGTGCGCGCAGCACCTCGGTGAGCAGCGAGTGCGTCCGGTACCAGCCGGTGCCCTCCACCTCGTGGGCGAGAAGCTGCTCCCTGGCCAGCGTCCGCAGCATCTCGTCGGCCCGTGGTTCGTCGGTGAGCGCCACCGCGAGCGGTGTGCACAGCCGTCCGGTGACGGAGGTCCTGAGGAGGAACTCGCTGTAGGCGGGGGGAAGGAGTTGGAGGACCTCGTCCCACAGGTACTCCGAGACCAGGAACGTGACCCCGCCGAACCGCTCGATGGCGAGCGTTGGATCCTCGGCCACCTGCAGCGTCAGCGCGGCCATCCTGAGCGCCGCCGCCCACCCGGCTGTGGACTCCATGAGCCTTTCCAGCGCGACGGGGGTCAGCGTCACGCCGGACTCGGCCATCAGCTCCTCGGACTCGGCGGGGGTGAAGGCCAGGTCTGCCAGGCGCAGCTCGCCAACTCTGCCCTCCAGACGCAGCCGCTGCAGCGAGACCGGGGGGTCGTGGCGCGCCACCAGGACGAACCGCACTCCGGCAGGCGGCCAGCGCAGCACCCGGTCGATCCAGTCCAGCGCGGTGCCCCCGTCGAGCTCCTGCACGTCGTCGAGCACCAGCACGAGGCCGCCGGCGTTCCCGGCCACCGACTCCAGGAAGTCCGCGTCCGGCGCGTCGGGGATCTCGAGGCCGCTCAGCGCCCCGGGCGCGGCCGCGACCAGCGCCGACAGCACCGATGCCCAGAACCGCGTGAGGCCGGCGTCGCCCCGATCGAGCGACAACCACGCGACGACGCCGGGCGGGTGGCCGACGAGCGTCCAGTCCGCCACGGCCAGGGTCTTACCCGTCCCGGCAGGGCCGGTGACGAGGGTGACCGGGTGGGACAGGTGGGAGTCGAGAAGGGCCGTGATGCGGGGACGGCGGATGAACCGTTCCGAGCGGACCGGCACGCGAAACCGCGTCTCGCTGAAGGGACGGATCTCCTGACCTGCACGCACGCTGGCCTCGTTCCTGTCACTGGTGGCCTGTGGCGTCATCCTAAACGACGCCATGTAGCAGGAGCGACCACAGCCTCAGCCGTCGACGTGGATTCCGCGGAGGTTCAGGGCCAGGTCTTCGAGGGTGTCGAGAACCTCGAAGAGCGCGTCTTCGCTGCCGAGCCGGAAGACCAGGGTGGTCGACGGCGGGTTCTGATAGACGTCCGCAGCGCGGAGGATCACGGACACGATGCCCGCCGCGTGGCCGTCCACCTCGACACGCGCCAGGAGTGCCTCGCGGGGCGCCTCGCCCTCCGGGTCGGCGGGGTCCGGCACAGGTGCGGCGCAGGGTCTCTCCACCGATCGCAGCCGCAGCCCGGCCCGGCGGAGGCGGTGCAGCACCCCCCACAGTTCGGCGGTGTCCATCACCGTGCCCTGAAGGAGCGTGCCGTCCGGCAGGGGGGTGGCAACCAGCCCGCCCAGCTCCGCCGTCAGGTCGGCGCCCACCTCGCCCTCCGCATGGATGCGGATGCCCAGCGGCGGCCGCCGGCCGGTTACCCGCGCCGGCGGCTGATCAGCCAGCATGTCGCAACCCCGGCGAGGAACACGCCGCTCAACGTGATCCAGAGGGGAGCCTGGAACGTGAAGGCCAGCAGTTCGATGCCGACGATCTGGCGGTTCTGGACGATGAACGCTCCGGCGAGGACCGCGACGGCGACCCCCACCCAGGTGCGGGGCGAGCGGAGGAAACTGCCGCCGGTCTGCTGGGTGTCGCTCATCGTGCGTCCTCTCCGGCCCGGCGGTCAGCCGGGCGCACACTCATCCTCCCGCGCCGGAGTTCCCGGCGGATTACCCGTGAAGGGTGATGCCCGGGGAAGGGGTCGAGGGGAGGGTAGGGCGAGGCGTTCCGCGTGGCGTTCCCCGCCTCATCCACCCGCACCTAGGAGCCCCTTGTGACCGACAGCGTCATCACACTCGTCGTCCTGGGGGCGACGGTGGTCCTCTTCATCCTGGACCGCCTCCCCGTCGCCGTCGTGGCGCTCCTCGTCCCGTTGAGTCTCTGGGCCACGGGCGTGCTCGAGCTCGGCGAGGCCACTGCCGGCTTCGGTGACCCCACAGTCCTGTTCATCGCGGCCCTGTTCGTGGTGAGCGAGGCACTGGACAAGACCGGGGTCACCGCCTGGGTGGGCAACTTCGCCATGGAACACGGCGGGGACAGCCCCACCCGGCTGATGGTCACCGTCATGCTGGTTGTCGCGGTGCTGACGGCCCTCATCAGCCCCAACGGGGCCGTGGCGGCGCTGACGCCCGTGGTGGTGGTGATCGCCCTCCGGGCGAAGCGGTCGCCGTCCGAGATGCTCCTGCCCACGGCCTTCGCCGCGCACGCGGGCTCCCTGTTGATGCTCACCGGGTCGCCGGTGACGGTCCTCGTGGCGGACTACGTCGAGGAGGTCACCGGCCAGAGGATGGGCCTGTTCACCATCGCCGCCGTCGGCGTCCCGTTGGTGCTCATCACCATCCTCATGGTCATCGTGTTCGGCTCGAAGCTGATCCCGACCCGCACCCCCGCCCGGGCACTGCGTGACTTCGGCGCCCACGGCGACACCCTGGCCGCGCACTACGGGGTGGAGGGTTCGCACGCCACGCTCATGGAGCGCGGCAGCGGCGCGGCCGAGTTCATCATTCCGCCCCGCTCGCAGTTCATCGGGGACGTGGTGCACCGGGGCATGGTGACCGAGAGCGGCGAGCTGGTGGTCGCCGCGATGCACCACCGGGGCCAGGACGTGCACGAGGAGGTCACCCTGTCGGCCGGTGACACGCTGCTGCTGCAGGGATCCTGGGAGGCGCTCGACAACGCAGCCGAGGATCCCGACATCATGGCCGTGGACGACCCGGACACCGTCCGTCGTCAGGCCGTACCTCTCGGCGTCGGCGCGAAGCGGGCCATCGGCGTCCTCGCCGGCATGGTGATCCTGCTGACGACGGGGCTCGTGCCCGCCTCGGTGGTGGGCATCGTCGCGGCCCTGGCGATGATCCTGCTGGGCGTGCTCACGGTCGAAGAGGGCTATCGCGGGATCTCCTGGACCACCGTGATCCTCGTGGGCGGCATGATGTCGATGTCTGCCGCCATGGTGGCCAGCGGCGCGGCCCAGACGCTGGCCGAGCGACTCGTGGCGCTCATCGGCGACGCCGGGCCGTACGCCCTGCTGGCCGGCCTGTTCGTCATCACCGCGGTGCTCGGGCAGCTGATCAGCAACACGGCCACCGCGCTGATCGTCATCCCCGTCGGGATCTCGGCCGCGGCGCAACTGGACGTCTCGGCGGTGCCGGTGCTCATCGCGGTGGCGGTGTTCGCGGCGGGCGCGCTGCTGACCCCCGTCGCCACACCGGCCAACCTCATGGTCATGGAGGCCGCGGGGTACCGGTTCGGCGACTACTGGAAGCTGGGCCTCCCCCTCCTGCCCATCTACGGGCTGGTGGGCATCTTCCTGGTCCCGCTCATCTGGACTTTCTGATCTCGGGAGGATGGCTCACCCGCTACGGGTGATGCTGTGGGGTGTCAATGGGGCAAGTGTTGCGGTGTTCAGCTGTGCCCATCGGGAGGATAAGACTCATATGAACGCGGTTCTCGCCTTCGCCATCGTCATGGCGGTCTGGACGGTCAGCGACTGGGTGGCGAAGAAGACCCAGTCCCTCTTGTCGTCGCTGTTCGTGGCGTCGATCATCTTCTTCATCGGCTTCCTCACCGACATCTTCCCCGACGACCTCCTCGCCAGCTCCTCCCTGCTGGGTCTGGGCGGCGTCGTCGTGGGCTTCATCATCGTCCACCTCGGGACGCTGATCAGCATCGACGAGTTCAAGCGCCAGTGGAAGACCGTCGTGGTGGGCGTCTCCACCGTCGTGGGCATCGGTGTCCTGCTCTACATCGCCGGCTTCATCTTCGGCGGTGGCCGGCGTCAGGGTGCCTACGACGGGGTCTCGCAGGCCATGGACTACGTGGTGGCCGGCATCGGATCGCTCAGCGGAGGCACCATCTCCGTGCTCATCATCCAGGACGCGGCGCTCGGCGTCGGCCTGACCTCCGTGGCCATCTTCCCTGTGCTGATCGCCGCCCTGCAGGGCCTCGTCGGCTTCCCGCTGACGTCGATCATCCTGCGCCAGGAGGCCACCAGGTTGAAGGGCGAGTACCGCGCCGGACGGCTGGAGGCCCCGGCGGCCGCGGCCTCCACGGCGGATGCCGCACCGTCGAAGATGCCCGCGTTCCTGAGCACCACCCCCGGCACGCTGCTGGTGGTGGGCGCGGTGGTGCTGATCTCGATCCTCATCAACAACCTCACCAGTGGGATCCTGAACACCTTCGTGGTGGCGCTGATCTTCGGCATCGCCCTGCGCGCCTTCGGGATCTTCAAGCCCGGCATCCTCAACGGCATCGACGCCTACGGCCTCATGATGCTCTCGATCATGATCCTGGTCTTCGGGCCGCTGGCCACCGTTCAACCCGCGGACGTCGCCGCGCTCGCCGTGCCGCTGTTGATCGCCTTCGCGTTCGGCATCGCCGGCATCGCGCTGTTCGCGGCGGTCGCGGGCAAGCTGCTCGGCTATACCGTCCCGATGTCGATCGCCATCGGCCTCACCTCGCTCTACGGCTTCCCGGGCACGATGATCCTGTCGCAGGAGGCCGCCAAGGGCGCCGGCGAAACCCCGGAGGAGGTCGCGGCCATCGAGGGCGCGATCCTCCCCAAGATGATCATCGCCGGCTTCTCGACGGTGACCATCACGTCCGTGATCGTCACCGGGCTCATCGCGGCCCGCATCGGCAGCTGACCCCGTCGGTCCGGGCCCGGGGACGCCGGGTCTTCATTCGCACGACACAGGAGGAAGAATCATGATTCGACGTAGAGGCCGGCCCGGCCTCCTCGGCACCGCCGCCCGCACGGCAGTCATCGCCGGCACCGCCACCAGGGTCTCCGGCAACGTGGCGGCCAAGCAGCAGGCCGCTGCCGCTCAGGAACAGGAACTCGCCGTCGCGCGGGCCCAGGCCCAGCAGGCGGCCCTCGACGACGCGGCGGCCCGCGCCGTCGCAGCCCAGCAGGCGGTTGCCGCTCCGGTCGTCGCGGCCCCGGCCGCTGCCCCGGCCGCTGCCCCCGTCGTCGCTCCGGCTGAGCCCGCGGATCCGCTGGCACAACTCGAGCGCCTCGCCGCGCTGCACGAGAAGGGCCTGCTCTCGGCGGAGGAGTTCACCGCCGCGAAGGCCAGGCTGCTCGGCCTCTGACCTGACCGTCGACCCCCGTCGCGGATCCCCCGTCCCCCTCATGGGCCGGCGGGGGTTCTGTGTCCGGGGGCGAGACAAGTCGCCGACGCCTGTCTTGGGCGGGTTCGCCTGCCCTCGGTCGTGTGGCCGGCCTTGTTCGCGTCCGCCTGGCTCGTGCGGCATGGCCAGCCCCAGCGGGCAGGCGAGCACGTGGACGGCTGGCGGCTTGATCCGCGACAGGCGAGACCCCAGGACGCAGGCGACGGCTGGGAGGCAGGCGGAGGGATCGCACTAGCAGCATCGAAGCGCTTCGCCTATGCTGGGGTCGCCACTCAGTGTCGGATTCCGGACGGTCTGTCGTCCAAGAACCGACACCCACCGACCACCCTCGAGGACCCCCGATGCCGCAGGAACTCTGGCGCCTCTACCGCAAGGCGATGCACACCGTCGTCAACGGACTCTCCCAGAAGTCGGCGGGCCTCGTCGACACCGACCGCACGGTCTCGGACCGGATCGTCGAGCTGTGCCGCCGCTCCGCCGCCGAGGGGGTGGTGCTGCTGCGCAACGAGGCCGGGGTGCTGCCGCTGGCGCCGCGTGACGAGGTGGCGTTGTTCGGGCGGGTGCAGTGCGACTGGTTCGCCGTCGGATACGGCTCGGGTGGCGACGTGAAGGCGCCCTACGAGGTGTCGCTGCTGGGAGCGCTGCGCGAGGCGGGTGTCCTGGTGAGCGGCGAGTTGGCCGACGCCTACGAGGCATGGTCCGCCGCCAACCCACCCGACGAGGGGTACTGGGGCAACTGGCCGCGACACTTCGACGAGATGCCACTGGACCCCGGGCTGGTGTCGCGGGCGGCGAACACGGCCGGGACGGCCGTCGTGGTGCTCGGCCGAGCAGCCGGAGAGGATCGCGAGAACGTCCTGGAGAAGGGCTCCTACTACCTCGCCGACGCCGAACGGGCCATGCTGGACGCCGTCGTCGCGCGGTTCGAGCGGGTGGTGGTCATCGTCAACACGGGCAATGTGATGGACCTCTCCTGGGCGGAGGAGTACGGGGACCGGCTCGCGGGCCTGATCCTCGCGTGGCAGGGGGGCATGGAGGGCAGCCGGGCACTGGCTGACGTCCTGACCGGCGCGGTGTCGCCGTCGGGGCGCCTCACCGACACCATCGCCCGCCGCTACGAGGACTACCCCACCGCCGCGAACTTCGGCCACAAGGACTACAACCGCTATGCCGAGGACGTCTTCGTCGGCTACCGCTACTTCGAGACGTTCGCCCCAGACTCCGTGCTCTACCCCTTCGGGTTCGGCCTCACCTATACCACCTTCGACCACTCGGGGGTCGCGTTCGAGGCCGGCGAGGTGGTGCGGGTCGCCGTGGACGTGACCAACTCGGGGGCGCGAGTGTCGCGGCAGGTGGTGCAGCTCTACGCGCAGGCGCCCGACGGCGCGTTGGGCAAGCCGGCCCGCGTGCTCGTCGGCTATGTGAAGACGCGCGCGCTGGCGCCGGGCGAGTCCGAGCGGGTGGAGCTGTCGGTGCCCATGGATGAGCTCGCCAGCTACGACGACGGGGGCGCCACCGGCCATCGGTCGGCGTGGGTTCTCGAACCGGGGGCCTACCGGTTCTTCCTGGGCGCGGACGTGCGCGTGGCCGCCGAGGTGCGGCTCAGCGACCTGCGGGTGGTGGAGCAGTTGGCCGAGGCGTGCGCCGTCGATCCGTCGGCCGCGTTCCGCAGGATGACGCTGCGCCGCGCGGGCGGGGAGGCGCGCGTGGGGTGGGAGGACGTGCCGGTGCGCACCGTCGACCTCCGCCGTCGGATCATCGACGCGCTGCCGGCCGAGGTGCAGGTGACCGGCGACCGCGGGATCTCACTGGGCGCCGTCGCGGCGGGCGAGCGTTCCCTCGACGAGTTCGTCGCGCAGCTCAGCGACGAGGAGCTTGAGGCTCTCACCCGGGGACACGGGCGGATGAACAGTCCGCTCGGCCCGGCCGGGAACGCGGGCGTCTACGGGGGGATCCTGGAGTCGCTGCGGGACAAGGGCGTGCCGCCTGTCACCTGCACCGACGGGCCGTCGGGCATCCGACTCAGCGCCTACGCGTCGCTGCTGCCGTGCGGGACGGCGCTGGCGTCGACGTGGGACCCGCAGCTGGTCCGCGAGCTCGCGGCGGAGCACGGGGCGGAGATGATCCGGAAGGGCTCGGACGTGCTGCTCAGCCCCGGCATGAACATCCACCGCGACCCTCTCTGCGGGCGCAACTTCGAGTACTTCTCCGAGGACCCGCTGGTCACCGGGCGGATGGGCGCCGCCGTCGTGGCCGGGGTGCAGGCGCAGGGTGTCGCGGCCTGCCCGAAGCACTTCGCGGCCAACAATCAGGAGACCAACCGCAGCAGGCACGACTCGCGGGTCTCCGAGCGGGCGCTGCGCGAGATCTACCTCAAGGGGTTCGAGATCTGCGTCAAGGAGGCCCGGCCGCGGACCATCATGACGTCGTACAACAAGATCAACGGGGTGTGGGCGCACTACAACTACGAACTGATCACCACCATCCTGCGCGGCCAGTGGGGCTACGACGGCATGGTGATGACCGACTGGTGGATGCCACACTCCCGCGACCCGCACTTCCCGGGGCTCTGGGACTCGGCCTACCGGGTGCGCGCCGGTGTGGATGTGTTGATGCCCGGCTCCACCGTCGACTGGCTGCGCAAGGGGAAGGACCGCTCGCTGCTGCGGTCGCTGGCGAAGGCCGACGGGGTGGGTCGCGGGGAGTTGCAGGCTGTGGCGGGGCGGGTGTTGCGGTGCGCGACGATGTCGCGGCCGTCGGCGCTTCTCCATGAGAGGCCCGGGGGATAGGCCCTCCTTCGTGGGTGTCGGATTCCGGACGGTCTGTCGTCCGAAATCCGACACCCACGACGGGCCCCGTGGCGGAAGGGTGGTGCAGGGTGTCGTGACTGACGCGGGAAGGCGAGTTCAGGACGACGGCGCCGCGTAAAGCAGCAGGTTGGGGCTCCTGCGGCCGGCGCTGGAGACCACGCCCGTCGTCGCGTTGGAGGTGATCGCGCTGCTCACCTGGGAGGTGGTCAGCGCGGAGTCGGCGTCGAGGAGGCGCGCCACCGCGCCAGCCACGTGGGGAGCCGCCATCGAGGTCCCCGAGATGGTGCGGGTGGCGGTGTTCGACGAGCCGATCCACGCCGAGGTGATGGACGCGCCCGGGGCGAACACGTCGACGCACGAGCCGTAGTTGGAGAACGAGGCCCGGGCGTCCGTGCTGGTGGTCGCGGCCACCGTGATGGCGGCCTTCACCCGCGCGGGGGAGTAGAAGCAGGCGTCGCGGCTGCTGTTGCCCGCCGCCACCACGACGCTGACGCCGTCGCTGATCACGCTCACCACGGCGGCGTCGATCGCGTTGGAGATGGCGCCGCCGAGGCTCATGTTCGCGACGGCGGGCTGGGTCGTGTGGTCGCCCGCCACCCAATCCAGCCCGGCCACCACCTGGCTCGTGGTGCCGGAGCCGGAGCAGTTGAGAACCCGCACCGGCACGATACTCACGGCCTTGGCCACGCCGTAGGCCATGCCGCCGACGGTCCCGGCGACATGCGTGCCGTGACCGTTGCAGTCGGTGGGCACGGCGTCGTTGTCGATGAAGTCGTACCCGCCGGTGACCCGGCCGCCGAAGTCTGCGTGCGCGGCGAGGACGCCGGTGTCGATCACGTAGGCGGTGATCCCGTCCCCGGTGGTCCCGTAGCTGTAGGAGGCGTCGAGCGGACGCAGCCGCTGGTCGATCCGGTCGAGGCCCCAGGTGGCGCCGGTCTGAGTGTCGCTGATGCTGAACACCTGGTCCTTCTCGACGAGAACCACGCGCGGGTTCCGCGCGAGGGCAGCAGCCTGCGCCTGGTTCATCGTGGCGACCATGCCCGGGTAGACGTTGGTGAGCACCCTCCCCACGGCCAGGCCGCGCCCCGCGCCGGTGGCCGCTTCGGCGCGGGCGTTCACGCCGTCGCGGAACTGCACGACGTAGGTGGCCGTGTCCGACGGGGCGCCGGAGGCCGGGCCGGGGATCACGGCCAGCGACAGGGCGAGGGCGAGGGCGGCGAGAGCCCGACCCCCGGCCCGCCGTGCGGCGACGAATCGATGAGCGTGCGATGCCATGGCGGTCTCCCTGCTGTCCGTGCTGCTGGTCCGATCGTATTGCCGGGCGTTCCGCGGGCGATAGGGGATGGGCCCCCCTCCGTCACGAGCGCCACGGGGAGGGGATGCATGCAGCTCAGGTGCTTGTCAGGGGCGGCGCCGGGGCGGGCGTGGCCCACGGTGCCGCTCTGATCGGGCCTGTGCCGCGCGAGTTTGTTTCCCCTCGCAGCAACTCGGCCCCGGCCGTCGCCAAGGAGCCCTGATCAATGCTGTTCTCGGCGACGAGGTGCCGGGCGGGACGAGACGACACCTCTATATCTGGTGTGGGTATTCGATACCCCTACCCGGACGGAGGGTGCCAGGAGCCAGGTGCCGGATCCGGTGCGCCGCAGTCAGGACATCTGTGATCAGTGGTTCCCTAACCCCGTGGCAGTGGCTCGGTGCTTTCCACGCTCGAAGCGACCCTCAGATCCCGCTCACGGCCGCGCTCCCTCAGCCCCTCGACGACTCCCGAGCGGTCGGCGTCGGTGCGGTTGCGCGAGAGCTTGAACCGCCCCACCACCTCGGTGATCTCCAGTTCCACGCCGACGATCCCCTGGAGCATCGCTGCCACGAAGTCCTTCGGCGCCTCGGCGCGGGACCACGGGCCCCGATGGGCGTCCGCCGCGTGGGGGATGTCGTGGAGGCGGTCGGCGTCGAGGGCGGTGGCCTGGGCGATCACCTCGGCGCGCAGGCGGTCGGGGTCGCGGTGGACGCTCAGCCACCCGGCGATCTGGACCTGCTCGTAGTCCCACGTGCCGACGGCGCGACCCTCCGCACGCCCGCGCGCGGCACCGCCGTGCTCGGGGGGCTGGATGCTCGGGTACCAGCGCGGGCTCACGTACGCGTGGGCGCCCTGGACGACCACGCGGCAGGGCACCAGCGCCCCGGCGGGCAGGTCGAACTGCGGGTTGTTGGCCGACGCGTGGGCGATCAGGCGCCCCTGCCCCCAGACTGTGGGCAGCAGCGTGGCCGACGGGGCGCCGTCGCCACCGGTGATCCACAGCCCGGCACCAACCTCGGCAAGCAGCGCCTGACAACGGTCGACGTCGTCCACCCGCTGGCTGCTGGGGACGTAGACCTCGCTCCGGGGCGGCTCAGGATGCATGCTGGAATGCTACCCCCACCCGGTTTCCCGCCCGCGGGCGACCCCGCCGCGACCCGGCCGCGGGACCGGTCAGGCCAGCGGCCAGACGATCAGCGTCCGCCACGTCGCCGGGTCGGGCTCGGCCTCCGGGTCGCTGACGTACTGCTCCCACATCCCCTCGGCCAGCGCCAGGCCCTCCAGCTTCACCCAGGTCATCAGCTGGCCGTAGGTGCCCTCCAGTTGGTCGTACGGCCCCACGTGGGTGCCGACGACCGCCTGTCCGCCGGGCAGTTCGAACGGTTGAACGTCGCCGGCCTGGACCTCCGCCGACACCGGGAACCCGATCGACACGTCGACGGTCTCTCCCGGCATCGAGTGGTAGTAGCCGAACGGCGGCCCGGTGACGGTTGCGCCCTGCTCGGTGACGGCCCTCATCACGTGCGAGAAGCCGGTGTCGAACGCCGTCGTGAGTTCCGCCATGGGCACGGTCCTGCGGACCGCCGCCGCCTGCTGCGCATCGATGGTGCTGATGCTGAACTCGGTCATCACATCCTCCTCGGCCCCGACATTGGAGCCCTTGAGTTCAGTATGCGCCGGAACCCGGTCGGCGTCGGGGCTCGTCAAGGACCAGCAGGTCCCCCACGTCGCAGTCCAGCACCCGGCAGATGGCACGCAGGGTGGAGAAGCGCACCGCCCGGGCGCGGTCGTTCTTCAGGATGCTGAGGTTCACCACGCTCACCCCCACCAACTCGCTCAGCCGGGTCAGGGTCATGCCGCGATCCAGGAGGAGTTCGTCGAGGCGGCAGTGGATGCCGGTCTCCTCTTCGGGCTCGGCGGGGACCATCAGACGAGCCCGGCGATGTCGCGCTCGAGGACCTCTCCGTAGCGGAACGCGGCCGCGACGGCGGCGAGGGCGAACCCGGTGAAGATCGGCCAGAAGTGGATGGTGATGCCGAGACGCGGTTCGGGCATGAGCACGGTGGGATCGTCGATGCCGAGCGATTCGTCCCAACTCCAGCCGACCGCCCCGAGGGCCTCGTTGGCCGCCATGAACTCGCCGATGCCGGTGCACACCTGCCACAGGATGCCGCCGCCGATGAGCGCCGCGGCGGCGAGCAGGACCGCTGTGCGCACCACGGGCCGGAACGGTTCCCCGGCGAGCAGGCGGTGAGCGATGAGGAACACCGCCGCCGTGACGGCCAGCTGGGTGAGGCCCTGCACCAGGCTTCCCGCGGCGAGGAGCGCCCGGGTGCCCAGGCCGAGGCCGGAGACCGAGGACAGCGTCTCGGTGAAGCCGCCGCCGACGATGCGGGCGTCTCCGCCGGGAGTCATCTCCACGCCGTCGGGGAGGACGGGCCAGAAGGTCTGGACGGGCAGCGGGACCTCGATGGTGTCGAGCGTCAACTGGGACACCACGGCGACCACGGTCACCGCGAGAACGATCGCCGCGTAGGCAGCGGCGCCTCCCCGGACCAGCCTCAGTGCCGTCGCTCCTCCGCCCACCCGGCCGCGCGCGATCAGCGCGACGAGGGCGACGACCAGCGCCGCCGCCACGACCGCCATGCCTGCTGCCCCTGCGAACATCGCACACCCCTAACGTTTCTCGATACTAACGATAAACGTTATGTTAACCGAAGTCAGGCCCAGCCGCAAGGGTCGCGGCCACCCCGTGCCTGGCCGCGTCACGGCGACCCAGGCCGACGGCGGATGCGGCCTCCGGGCGTGCCTCACCACCGCGCCCGCCTCAGCATCGATCGCGGAGGCCGGCGGACGGGGGCTGACGCAGGGCGGCCAGTTCGTCCCCCAGCGCCTCTGCCGATTCGGGGCTGATGGCCTCCGGGTTGAGGCCCAGGATCTGGCGCACCGACATCGCGCCCGCGAACGCGTCGCGCTGGAGGGCGGCGGCGAGCGCGGGGGCGTGGCGCCTGACGGCATCGGCGGCGCGCTCGTCTGTCATCAGCCGGCCCAGCGGCATGTCGAGGCCCAGGCGGCGGCGGTTCGCGAGCGTGCTAAAGGACTCCTGTTCGCCCTCGACGGCGAAGTCACCGAACACCGCCCGGAGGAAACGCACCGACTCGCGCAGCCATTGCGCCACCGAGGGCTCGACCATCGGGGCCTGCCCGTTGGCCGTTGCCGCCGTCGCGAGGCTCAGGCCGTGCGGGCCCAGGAGATAGATGTGCGACTCGAAGGGCACCCCGTGCTCGGCCAGGGCGGCCAGGAAGGCGATCGAGTTGCGGATGGGCACGACGGTGTCGTCGCAGGTGCTGAACAGGAAGGTCGGCGGAGTATCGGCCGAGACGTGGCTGGGGACGTCGACGATCTCCTTGCCCACCGGCGGGCCGAACTCCTCGAGCGTGACCGGGTAGCAGGCCACCAGCGCGTCGGGCTTGTCCTCGGCCGCGGTGGCCAGGCTGCAGGCCAGGTGCCCGCCCGCGGAGAAGCCCACGACGGCCACCTTGGCCGGGTCGATGTGGAGGACATCGGCGTTCTCCCGGATCCACGCGAGCGCGGCCTTGGCGTCGTCGAACGACTTCTCGAACGGGTTCTCGGGGCCGACGGCGTAGCGGAGCACGAACGCGTTGAACCCCTCCGCGAGGTAGGCCAGCGCCACGGGCTCGGCCTCCCGGTCCGAGGTGAAGAAGTAGCCGCCTCCAGGCAGGACGAGGACGGCGGGGCGGGTGGCGGCCGTCGTGAGTTCGGCGCTGGGCTCCTGGACGTATGCGGTGAGAACGGCATCGTGGCCGACGGTCTGGGTGAGGATCTGCATGGCCACATTCTTGCGGCACGCCCGAGCGCTGAGGAGCCGGCCCACTGCGGGTTCGCCTGGCTTGCCGGCTTTCGCCTGGCTTGCCGGCTTTCGCCTGGCTCGGGCGACTTGGCCAGCCTGATTCCGTGCCGCCAGCGATCGGTGGTCTGACCTGCCCGTACGGGCAGGCGAGGACCGAGGGGGCAGGCGAGGACCGAGGGGGCAGGCGAGGACCGAGGGGGCAGGCGAGGACCGAGGGGGCAGGCGACACGCTGACGCACGACGACTCCGGTTCGCTGACACGAAACGCCGTCGGACGCGCGGGCCGCATTCGCCGGTGTGCCGATGCCGGGGGTTGCGACGGCGTGTCGTGCACGGGCAGGGTGCCTGGACCTATCGCGGCTCGCGCTGACGGGCCTACGCTCGGGTATGCGCCTCGACCAGGACCTCGCCGACTGGCTCCTCGACACCGACCCGGCCCTCCGCTGGCAGGTCCAGCGAGACCTGCTCAAGGAACCGGAGGCGGTTTGGCGGTCCACCCGCGACTCGGTCGCGACGGAGGGGATGGGTGCGCGGCTGCTGGCCCTCCAGGACCCCGACGGCCAATGGGCGGGCGGTGCCTACTTCCCCACCCGGGCGGACCCGCGGGCGCTGAACCACCCCGACGACGACGAGGGCCAGCCCTACACCGCGACAACGTGGACCCTCAACACCCTCCGCGAGTGGGGCCTGGACGCCTCCGCCCTCGCCGGGACGGCCGAGAAGCTCGCGGCCAACAGCAGATGGGAGTACGACGACCTGCCCTACTGGGACGGCGAGGTGGACTGCTGCATCAACGCGTTCACCCTCGCCAACGGAGTCTGGCTCGGGGCCGACGTGAGCGGGCTCGCCGGATGGTTCCTCCAGCACCAACAGGCCGACGGCGGCTGGAACTGTGAGTGGGTGGAGGGTTCCACCCGCTCGTCGTTCCACTCCACCCTCAACTCGCTCAAGGGGATCCTCTGGTACGAGCGGGCGGTCGGGGGTCTTGAGGGGCTGAGGGAGGCCAGGCATCGCGCCCAGGAGTATCTGCTCGAACGCCGGCTCCTGTACGGGCTCCGCTCCGGGGAGCCGGTGGCGGACTGGGTGGGCCACTTCGCCTACCCGCTGCGCTGGGTCTACTCCGCGCTGCACGTGCTGGACCACCTGCGTGAGGCCTCTGAGTTCGACGGGGTCCCGCCCGATCCGCGGGCCGCGGACGCCATCGAGGTGGTCCGGGCGGCCCGCCGTGACGACGGCCGCTGGCTGCAGGGCGGGCGCTACAAGGGCCAGGTCTGGTTCGAGATCGACGCTCCGAAGGGGGAGCCGTCGCCTTGGCTCACGTTGTACGCAACCCGCGTACTGGACTGGTGGGATGCCGCCGAAGGCGCGACACCTCCGGGGCCGTCGGCTACCGTCGGATCATGACACCGAACCCCGGGGGGCGGGTCCTCCCGATGGCGCTGCTGCCTCTCCTGCTGTTGCTCGGCGGATGCGTGAGGCTGGATACGGACATCGTCATCTCCTCCCGCGACACCGTCGACATGACCATGCTGATCGCCATCCAGGACGAGTACGCCGCCGCCGTGGACACCCTCTGCGAACAGGACGGCGCCGGCGGAACGGTCAGCGACTACGACGCCGACGGCCATGTGGGCTGCATCCGAGAGGTCCGGGGCGCGCCGCTGTCCGCGCTGTCCGACGACAACCTCGATCTGAGCATCGTGCACGCCGACGGCGAGTACAGGTTCGCCATGATCAGCAACGAGGTGGGCGTGTCGTCGGGGGGCGACGAGCAGCTGATCGCGTCGCTCTTCACCGACTTCCGGGTGTCGGTGACCTTCCCGGGGGAGGTCACCGCGCACAACGGCTCGAGCACCGTCGACGGCACCACCGTGACGTGGACCGACGCATCGGACATGGCCTCGGGTGAGGGGCTGAGGGCGACGTCGGACGAGGCAGGCTCGGTGCTCGCGCTCCTCCCATGGCTGGGGGCTGCGCTCCTCGTCGCGGCGGGCGTGGTGGTGGGGTTGCTCCTGCTCAACCGTTCGCGCAGTGCGCCTGCGCCGGGGGCTCCGCAGTGGTCGCCCCCGCCCGGCGCGGGATTCCCGCCCCCGCCCGTCGCGGGATTCCCGCCCCCGCCCGGGCGACAGACGCCCGGTGCCGGTTACCTTCCTGGCGCCGGACATCCTCAGTCAGGGGAGCACCCACCCCGGCCGGCCGGCGGATACCCCCCGGCGCCCGGCTACCCGCCGGCATCGGGTGGATACCCGCCACCGCCGCCGAAGCCCCGCGTCGGTGACTACGCCGACCCGTCCTACCTGGACTCGCCACCGCCCGAGGACCAGCCGCCGCGCAGCCCCTGGGCTCCCCCCGGCTGAGGCCGGCAGGACCGGCTCACTTCGGCTGGACCAGCACCCCGTTGGGCTTCTTCTGCACCACGTAGTCGGGGTGGGCCGCGAAGAGGTCCTTGAGCCTCGCGAAGCCCCAGGTGCGGGAGTCGAAGTCGGAGGCCAGCCGCGAGAGGTTGCTGCCGACGGCGCCGAGGTTGGCCCAGTTGTCGTTGCCCGCGGCCGCGTCGACCGCCTCCGCGAGGAGCTTGTCCAGGAAGTCGTCTCGGGTGAGCTTCTGGGAGGCCACCTCCGCCGGCTTCGTCGTGGCCGCGACCTTGAGGTTCTCGACGTAGACGAAGGTGTCGCACGCGGCCACGAACGGCTTGGGCGTCTTGCGCTCGCCGAAGCCGTAGACCTGCTTGCCGTCCTCCCGGATCCGGGCGGCGAGCCGGGTGAAGTCGCTGTCGCTGGAGACCAGGCAGAAGCCGTCGAGGTTGCCGGCGTGGAGGAGGTCCATCGCGTCGATGATGAGCGAGCTGTCGGTGGCGTTCTTCCCTGTGGTGTAGCTGAACTGCTGGATGGGCTGGATCGAGTGCTGCAGCAGCTCCGCCTTCCACGAGGTGAGCTGCGTCGAGGTCCAGTCGCCATAGGCGCGGCGGACGGACGCGCGTCCGTACTTCGCCACCTCGACGAGCAACTGCTCGATGTGGCTGGCGCGAGCGTTGTCAGCGTCGATCAGAACGGCCAATCGGGCCTCGCGCGGTGTCTCTGTGGCCATGGTGCCCCTTCGTCGTGCACGAACCTACCGCTGAAGCGCCCCTCGGCGACGCGGGCGGGGCCGGGCACCCACTTCGTGGGCGTGTCGTGCACAGGGGGGAGGATTGAGCCGGGGGAGGGGCAGAGGTGATCAGGCGGCGGGGAGGGCCGGGTCAGGCCGGGGGAGGGGCAGAGGTGATCAGGCGGCGGGGAGGGTCGGGTCAGGCCGGGGGAGGGGCGGTGGTGGCCCGGACGATCAGCTCGGTTGGCACCACCACCCGGTCGTGCCGCGCGAGCGTGACGCCCTGGGACCTGATCTGCGCGAGCACCAACTTCACCAGCTCGTGACCGATGCGGTCGAAGTTCTGCCGCACGGTGGTGAGCGGCGGGTAGATGTACTCGCTCAGGGCGATGGCGTCGAAGCCCACCACCGACACGTCCTCGGGGACGCGCCGCCCAGCCTCGTTGAGGGCCCGGATGAGCCCGAACGCCATCTCGTCGTTGGCGCAGAACACGGCGGTGATCCCGGGATCCTCCGCGATCCGGCGGCCCATCGCGTAGCCCGACGCGGGGGTCCAGTCCCCCTGCCAGGCGGGGGGCGCGCTGATCCCAGCGGCCTCCAGGGTCCGCTCCCAGGCGCCGCGGCGCATCAATGCGGGCTCCGAGTCCGCTGGTCCGGCGAGGTGATCCACCCTCCGGTGCCCCAGGCCCAGCAGGTGACGGGTGGCGTCCCGGGCGCCCGGCACCTGGTCCGCCATCACGGCTGGGTAGTGGCCCACGAGGCGGGAGTCCGACACCGCCACCGGCATGCCCGCAGGAAGGGTCAAGGTCTCCGGAGTCGCCTCCTCGGCTCGGATGATCACCAGCCCGTCGATGGCCTGGTTGGAGATGCGGTGCGCGGCGCTCTCCCAGTCCTTGGCGAGCGCGGTCTCGTCGTCGATGCTGAGCAGCGTGACGGTGTAGCCCTCCTCGTCGGCCGCCTTGACGACGGCGCCGGTGGTGAGCACCTCGCCGGTGCGCTCGTAGCGGTGCGCCAGGAGGCCCAGGGTCCCGAAGGACCCGTTGCGCAGCGCCCGGGCGGCCCGGTTGGGGGAGTAACCGAGCTGCGCGATGGCGGCCATCACCTTGGCCTTGGTCTCCGGGCGCACCGGATCCGCGCCCGTCGACACGCGCGACACAGTTTGTGCGGAGACGCCCGCCAGCCGGGCCACGTCTTCGATCGACGGGCCGGTCTTGCGTCGTCCTCGACCCGAGACGGTCCCCATGGCCGGGAGTGTAGCCCGGTTCGGATGTTGACGTCACCATACCTGCGCAACGGGCCGGCTGTGAGCGTGAACAAGTGTTATCTGACCGTTATCTGACCCCCGATGACGGCTCTCGGGAGACGTGCTACGTTTACGTAAACATTGGTATCCGACGTAGGCGAAGACGCCTTCCGGGACGCACCGGCCCGTGCCTCGGTGCAGCCACAGAGACTAAGGAAGTCACATGAACACGTGGAAGAAGCTCGCAGCGATGGCCGTCGTGGTGCCGTTCGCCCTCACCGCCTGCGGCGGCTCCGGGGACAATGGCTCCTCGGCAGCCCCCGAGGGCGACGGCAAGCTGACGGTCTGGGCCTGGGACCCGGCGTTCAACATCTACGCCCTCGAAGAGGCCACGAAGATCTACCAGAAGGATCACCCGGACGTGGAGGTGGAGGTCATCGAGACCCCCTGGGACGACCTGCAGACCAAGCTGACCACGCTTGCCCAGTCGCAGGAGACCGGCGAGCTGCCGGACATCTTCCTCATGCAGAACAACGCGTTCCAGAAGAACGTCATCAACTACCCGGACCTCTTCAACGACTACACGGACACCGACATCGACTTCGGCGAGTTCCCTGAGGGCGTCGTCGCGTACTCCACCATCGACGACATCCACTACGGCCTCCCGTTCGACAACGGCACCGCCATCACAGCGCTCCGCACCGACGTCCTCGAGGAGGCCGGCTACACCGTCGCCGACTTCACCGACATCACGTGGACCGACTTCATCACCAAGGGCAAGGACGTGCTGGCCAAGACCGGCAAGCCGCTCCTCTCGGGCCAGGCCGGCTCCGCCGACCTCATCATGATGATGCTGCAGAGCGCCGGCGCCAGCCTGTTCGACGACGAGGGCAACCCCACCATCGTCGGCAACGAGGCCCTGATCAAGTCCATCGAGACCTACAAGGAGCTCGTCGAGTCCGGCGTTTTCGTCGAGGTCAACTCGTGGGACGAGTACATCGGCACCTTCGTGAACTCCAACGTCGCGGGCACTATCAACGGCGTGTGGATCCTCGGCTCCATCCAGTCGGCCGCTGACCAGAGCGGCCTGTGGGGCATCACCAACCTGCCCAGCCTGGACGGCATCGACGGCGCCACCAACTACTCCGCTAACGGCGGCTCCTCGTGGGCCATCAGCTCCAACGGTGACAAGGCGCTGGCCGCGGACTTCCTCGGCGCCACCTTCGCGGGCTCCAACGAGTTCTACGACACGATCCTCCCGTCGTCGGGCGCTCTGGCGAACTGGCTGCCCGCCGCCGACAGCGACGTGTACTCCGAGCCGCAGGAGTTCTTCGGCGGAGAGCCGATCTTCACCCAGGTGCTCGACTTCGCCGCACAGGTGCCCAGCAACAACACCGGCGCCTACTACTACGAGGGCCGCGACAACGTCAGCGCCTCGATCGTCAAGATCCTGGACGGCACCGACATGGACACCGCGCTCGAGGAGGCCCAGCAGGCCGTCGAGTTCGCGATGCAGTGATCAGGAACCATCGATCAGTGCTTCCGAACTGACCAGTCATCGTGGTGGGGGCCGGTTCTTCCGGCCCCCACCCACGCGAAAGGTGGTGTGAGAGTGTCGAATCAATCACGGGTGGCCGTCCGCAAGGACGTGGCCCCCGACTCTGCGGGCAACGGGTCCGCCAAGAACGGCCGTCGCTTCGGCATCGAGGCACGGCGCAACCTCACGGGCTGGATCTTCCTCCTGCCGGCCGCGATCCTCATCCTCTGGATGAACTTCTGGCCGATGCTCCAGGCGTTCATCCTGTCGATGAAGACGGGGCGGGGCACCAGGCTGAACTTCGCCGATCCCCTCTGGTACAACTACCAGCGCCTGTTCAGCGACGAGATCTTCAAGCTCACCGTCCAGAACACGTTCATCTACCTGATCATCCAGGTGCCGATCATGCTGATCGTCGCCCTCGTGCTGGCCAACCTCCTCAACGACAAGAACCTGCGGTTCAAGGGCCTGTGGCGCACGGCGATCTTCCTGCCCTGCGCGGTCTCGCTGGTGTCGTACTCGCTGGTCTTCCGCACCATGTTCGCCAACGACGGCCTCGTCAACGACATGCTCACGGCGCTCAACTTCATCGACTCGCCGATCAACTGGCTGGGCCAGACCGAGACGGCGCGCTTCGTGATCATCCTCGGCCTGCTGTGGCGCTGGACCGGCTACAACATGGTGTTCTACCTCGCGGCCCTGCAGAACATCGACTACTCGTCGCTCGAGGCCGCCAAGATCGACGGCGCCAACTCGTGGAAGACGTTCTGGTACGTGACCATCCCGCAGCTCAAGCCGATGATCCTGCTCACCGCGATCCTCTCGACCAACGGCACCATTCAGCTGTTCGACGAGTCCTGGAACCTCACGCAGGGCGGCCCGGCGTACACGTCGATGACCATGTCGCACTACCTGTTCGAGGTGTCGTTCCAGAGGAACCCCAACTTCGGCTACGGCGCGGCGCTGTCCTACGTGATCCTGATCATGGTGGCGGTGCTGGCGTTCATCCAGATGAAGATCGGTGATAAGCGTGACTAAGACCCAGTGGCGCCGCGTGCCCTCCTACCTGTTCCTCGCGGTCTCGGCGATCGTGTCGGTCTTCCCGCTGTACTTCATGGTGGTCTCGGCCACCAACACCAGCCAGGACGTGCTCAGCTCGCGCATGCTTCCAGGGACCGCCCTGATCGACAACTTCGTCTCGCTGGTCTCCCAGCAGGACGTGGCCTCGGCCATGTGGTACTCCACCATCAACGCCGTCGGCACCACCGTGCTCGCGCTGCTGGTGTGCTCCATCGCCGGCTACGGCTTCGAGGTGTTCCACTCCAAGGGCAAGGACCGCCTGATGGCATTCCTGCTCCTCGCGATGATGATCCCCTTCGCGGCCACGATGATCCCGCTGTTCCAGATGTTCGCGGACTTCGGCATGGTCAACTCGGTGGGCGCGGTCATCCTGCCCGCCATCGCCACGCCGTTCCTGGTGCTGTTCTTCCGCCAGGCCTCGCGGTCCTTCCCGCACGAGATCATCGAGGCGGCCCGCATCGACGGGCTGGGCGAGGTCAGCATCTTCTTCCGGATCTTCATCCCCACGATGAGGTCCACCCTGGCGGCCGCGGCCGTCATCACCTTCATGACCGCGTGGAACAACTTCCTGTGGCCCAAGGTGATCCTCGTCAACAACTCTTTCCAGACCATGCCGATGCTCATCTCGAACCTGCGCGCCGGCTACGTGACCGACTACGGAGTACTGATGCTCGCCGTTCTGATGGCGTCCCTGCCCACGATGGTTGTCTTCCTCGTGCTGCAGCGCGCCTTCGCCGAGGGCATCACAGGAGCCATCAAGTGACATTCGATCCCACCAGAATCGCCGACCCCACCTACTTCGCCGAGAACCGGCTGCCCGCGCACTCGGACCATCGCTGGTTCGCGGGCCCCGCCGAGGCGTCGCTCGGAGTGAGCAGCTTCGAGCAGTGCCTCAACGGGGTGTGGAAGTTCCACTACGCCAAGAACCTCGCGCTCGCGCCGTCGGGCTTCGAGGCCGCTGACTACGACGTGGACGCCTGGGACGACATCCGCGTCCCCGGCCACATCCAGCTGCAGGGCTACGACAGGGCCCAGTACGCCAACGTCCAGCACCCCTGGGACGGACTCGAGGACATCTGGCCCGGCGAGATCCCGACGAAGTTCAACCCGGTGGGCAGCTACGTCACCCACTTCACTCTCGACCACCCGCTGGCCGACGGCGAGCGGCTCAGCGTCTCCTTCAAGGGGGCTGAGTCCACCATCGCGGTGTGGCTGAACGGGCACTACGTGGGCTACGGCGGAGACGCGTTCACGCCGTCGGAGTTCGACCTCACCGGGTACCTCGTCGACGGCGAGAACAGGCTCGCCGCGCAGGTGTACAAGTGGAGCGGCGCCGCGTGGATCGAGGACCAGGACTTCTACCGGTTCTCCGGCATCTTCCGCGACGTGATGCTCTACCGCCGCCCGGCCGTGCACGCCGAGGACCTGCGGATCAGCACGCCGGTGGCCGACGATCTGGTCGCGGCCGAGGTCAAGGTGGCCGTGTCGCTGCAGGGGGAGGGCTCCGTCCGGGCCACCCTCGCCGGCGTCGGTGAGCTCGCGGCCGGGAGCGACGGGGTGCTGGCGGTCTCCGTCGAGCACCCGCGGCTCTGGAGCGCGGAGGACCCGCAGTTCTACGACCTGACCGTCGAGGTGCTCGACGTAGCCGGGGCCGTCGTCGAGGTGATCCCGCAGCGCGTGGGCATCCGCCGCTTCGGCATCGAGGACGGCGTGATGAAGATCAACGGCCGCCGGGTGGTGTTCAACGGTGTCAACCGGCACGAGTTCGGGCTCCAGGGCCGGGTGATGTCGCGGGAGCAGACCGAGGCGGATCTGCGCCTGATGAAGGCCCACAACATCAACGCGGTGCGCACCAGCCACTACCCCAACAACTCGTTCCTCTACGAGCTCACCGACGAGTACGGCCTCTACGTCATCGACGAGATGAATCTCGAGTCCCACGGCATGTGGGACGCGGTGGTGCGTGGGCGGGTCACGCTGGAGCAGGCGGTGCCGGGCGATCTGCCCGAGTGGCGCGACATCCTGGTGGACCGCGCCACCAACATGATGCAGCGGGACAAGAACCACGCCAGCATCATCATGTGGTCCCTGGGCAACGAGAGCTTCGGCGGCACTAACCTGCGTGACCTCGCCGACTTCGTCCGCGCCTCAGACACGCGCCCCGTGCACTACGAGGGCGTCCACTGGGACCCGCGGTACCCCGAAACCACCGATGTGGTCTCGCAGATGTACACCCCGGCCGCCACCATCGAGGAGTTCCTCGCCGCCAACCGGGACAAGCCGTTCATCCTGTGCGAGTACGCCCACACGATGGGCAACTCGTTCGGTGCCGTCGACAAGTACATCGACCTCGCCTACAGGGAGCCTCTCTACCAGGGCGGGTTCATCTGGGACTTCTCTGATCAGGCCATCGCCCTCAAGGACCGCCACGGCAAGCCGTACTTCGGCTACGGCGGTGACTGCGGCGAGGCGCCGCACGACGCGGAGTTCAGTGGCAACGGGATCGTGTTCGCGGACCACTCGCCCAGCCCGAAGCTGCAGGAGGTCAAGAAGCTCTACCAGGGGCTGGCCATCCAGATCTCGGGTGACTCGTTCGAGGTGGAGAACCGGCTGCTGTTCACGGGCACGTCGGCCTACCGGTGCGTGGTGACGCTGGGCCGCGAGGGTCGCGTGCTGGCCGAGGCCGTTGTCGAGACGGACGTGGACCCCGGAGACACCGGCAACTACCCGCTGCCGGTGGACCTGCCCGATGCGGCCGGCGAGTACACCGTCGACGTGTCCTTCCGTCTCCGGCACGCCACGCGCTGGGCCCCGGCCGGGCACGAGGTGTCGTGGGAGCAGGCGGTGTTCACCGTCGCGGGGGATCCCGCCCCTTCGTCCCCGCGGCACGCACCGCAGCTGATTGACGGCATCCACAACTTCGGGGTCCGGGGCCGGCACTTCACCGCCCTGTTCTCGAAGCTCTACGGCGGGCTGGTGTCCTACCGCTACGGCCTCTCCTCCGACGGCGGGCGCGAGCTGGTGCGCGGCATCCCGAAGCCCAACTTCTGGCACGCCCCCACCTCCAACGAGCGCGGCTGGAACATGCCGTTCCGCGACGGGCAGTGGGCGCTGGCAAGCCGCTACGCCGAGGCGAGCGAGGCCGGACCGTCCGCTGAGGTCAAGGGCGACGTCGTCGAGATCCGCTACACCTACGAGCTGCCCAGCAGCCCCGCGGGTGAGTGCGACGTGGTGTATCTCGTCGACGGCGAGGGTCGCGTCGAGGTGACCCTGACGGTGCGGCCGGGTGACGGGCTGACCGACATGCCGGAGTTCGGGCTCATGCTCGTCACGGACCCGGATCTCGGCAGGCTCACCTGGTACGGCGAGGGACCCGAGGAGAGCTATGTGGACCGACGCTCCGGAGCTCGCCTGGGCGTGTGGGCGGCGGATGTTGCGGAGCAGCTGACTCCCTACATCCGTCCTCAGGAGTCGGGCAGCCACACCGGTGTCCGGTGGGCCACCGTCACCGACGCCCACGGCGCCGGGCTGCGCTTCGAGTCCGTCGACGAGCCCATGGAGTTCTCGGCCCTGCCGTGGACGCCGTTCGAGATCGAGAACGCGGCCCACCCGGTGGACCTGCCTCCGATCCAGAAGACGGTGCTGCGCCCGGCGCTCATGCGTCGCGGCGTGGGCGGCGACGACAGCTGGGGCGCGATGACCCACCCCGAGTACCGGCTGCCGCAGGGTGAGGAACTGGTCTTCCGGTTCGCCTTCCAGGGCATCCGCTGACCGGCCGGTCGCTGTCTGGGTCCACGCACCCAGACAGCGACCGGTTCGCTCTCCCGACAGCCGGTTGAGCCGGGCCGCCCCTGTTCCGCTGGTTGAGCCGCGCCGACCCCTCCGCTGGTTGAGCCGGGCGCGCGTCGCTTCGCTCCTTGCGGCCCGGGTCGCCCTGTTCCGCTGGTTGAGCCGCGCCGAGCCGCCTGCGGCTCAGCGCGTGTCGAAACCAACCCGCACATGTTTCAAGGACCTGGCCAAGGTCCGCGGGGACCTTCACGTCGGTTTCGACGCGGGCGCGCGTCGCTTCGCTCCTCGCGGCCCGGCTCAACCAGCGGTGGGATAGGCCCGGCTCAAACCGGCGGTGTTCCGCTGGGTGAGGCGGTCGGGCGCGAAGCGGCGCAGCCCGCGCCGAAACCACCGACCCGCACACGGTTCAAGGACCTGTGCAAAGACCTGGCGGAGGTCCGAGGGGACAGTCGCGTCGGTTTCGACGCGGGCGCGCGTCGCTTCGCTCCTCGCGGCCCGGCTCAACCAGCGGTGGGATAGGCCCGGCTTAAACCGGGGTGGGACAGGCCCGGCTCAAACCGGCGGTGTTCCGCTGGGTGAGGCGGTCGGGCGCGAAGCGGCGCAGCCCGCGCCGAAACTACCTATCCACGCCGACACCCAGACTCACCTTCCGCGTCAGCCGTCCGTCCACAGCATTGAAGCCGTGTGGGAAATCGACCCCGGTCATCACGACCATCAGGGCATGCCATTCACCTACATGCTCGAATGCAGCGACGGGAGCTTCTACGTGGGTTCAACCTGGGACCTGGGCGAACGGGTCAGCCAGCACATGGCCGGCCGCGGCGCGACGTACACGAGCCGACGGCGTCCCGTGCGTCTGGTCTGGGCTGAGGAGTTCGAGCGGGTGGACGAGGCCTACGCGATGGAGAAGCGCGTGCAGGGCTGGGGCCGCGAGAAGAGGATCGCCCTGATCGAAGGACGCTACGACGACCTGCCGACGCTGGCCAGGAAGGGCCGCCGGGCCGCCGCGTGCGAGATCTCCCCGGAAGCGAGAGAGCGGTTGGACCAGCCCTGACCTGCGGCTCCGCCACCCACCACCGTCAGCGATGTCCTGATACACAACCGTCAGCGATGTCCTGATACACAACTGTCAGCGATGTCCTGATGCAGGAACTGTCAGCGATGTCTTGAGACATCACATCTGGGCCATGAACCTGGGCCAGGTCCTTGAACCAGGCGCAGGTTGGTTTCGACACGCGCTGAGCCGCAGGCGGCTCGGCGCGGCTCAACCAGCGGAACAGGCGACCCGGGCCGCGAGTAGCGAAGCGACGCGCGCCCGTGGCGACTTGGTTTGAGCCGGGCCGACCCCTCCGCTGGTTGAGCCGGGCCGCAAGGAGCGAAGCGACGCGCGCCCGCGTCGAAACCGACGCGAGTTCGCCAGCGACTTGGTGGGCGGGGTCCTCGAACTGGGGTCAGCCTGCGGGATGGGCGTAGACGCTGCCGCCGATGAACTCCCGCAGGATCGAGTTGAACGGCACCCGCTCGGAGCCGATCGGCTCGAAGAAGGTCAACAGGTTGAGCAGCCGGTCCCGGGTGTCCATGCTCGGGCTGCCGTCGGGGATGGTTCTGAGAGCCGCCTCGGCGAAGGGGCGCAGGGCGTTCAGCTCGTAGATCATGCTGGAGTTGAACATCACGTCGGCGTCCTCCTGGAACAGGAAGACATGGGCGTATTCGCCGCGCCGCACGCTGTCCCACTGGCCGATCGTCACCTCGGGCGAGATGCCGCGGTCCCGGTGGTCGCGGACGATCCGCCGCAGTAGCCGCACCTCCGTCGTCGGCACCCGGTTCATCAGATCGATGTTGAGGCCGCCCAGCGCGCTGACGTACACCTTGAACACGGCGTTGCGCTTGACCCGCTCCATCAGCCGCGGGTTGAGGGCGTGGATGCCCTCGATCAGCAGGATCTCGGCGGGTCCCACCTGCACCCGGGTGGTGGTGGCGAGGCGGGTGCCGGTGACGAAGTCGAACGTCGGCGCCGCGATGGGCCGCCCGTCCACGAGTTCCGCCAGGTGGTGGGTGAGGAGGGGGAGGTCGAGCGCGTCGGGGCTCTCGAAGTCGTAGCGGCCGTCCTCGTCGACCGGGGTGAACGCCCGGTCCAGGAAGTAGTTGTCCAGCGACAGCGCCACTGGCTTGAGTCCGTTGACCTCGAGCTGGGTGGCGAGGCGCTGTGTCGTGGTGGTCTTCCCCGACGACGACGGGCCCGAGATGGCCAGCACCCGCAGGGCCCTGCGCTCGGCGAGGATGACGTCGGCGATGTCGGAGAGCCGCTTCTCGTGCAGCGCCTCCGCGATGTTGATGAGCTTCGTCGACCGCCCCGAGACGATGAAGTCGTTGACGTCGGCCACCACCTCGACGTCGATGCGGTCCAGCCACTCCTGGCTCTCGGCGTAGGCGGCGGACAGCCGCGTCGGCGGGATCAGGGGGGCGCCGTCGCCCTTGTCCACGTCGCCGAAGTCGACGATGAAGCCGTCCGCGAAGGGGATGACCTCGAACGGCTCCACCTGCGCCGGATCCATGATCACGGGGTAGACCACGCGGGCGACGAGGTCGCCGACCTGGTAGACGTGGTAGCCGCCGTCGCGGCCCAGGGATGTGATGCTGCTCGCCGGATCCGTGGCCCACTCCTTGAGTCGCGTGTCGATGAGCCGAACCTCCCGCGTCGAGAGGGCCGATCCGACGAGGTTGCAGTAGACGCCCTCCAAGATGGAGTAGGAGGTCTTGAGCCGCTCGTCGGGGAACAGGTCGTGGATCACCTTGATCAGGCCCACCTTGACCGTCTGGCGTCCCTGGCGCAGATGTGTCTCGCGCATGGCCGTGCCTTTCCTCGCGATACCTCGACGGTACTCGCGCGAGGGTGCGTCGCGGGGGCTTCGGTCGAGTCCTCGGACGATGTGCTGAAGGCTTCGACACCGCTGCGGGCGCTTCGCGCCGCGTCGGGATCTTCGGAAATCCTCGGGGGCGAGCGCGCTTTTTCGCTGGCTGAGGTGTGAGGAGCCTTAGCGACGAGCCTCGAAGCCTCGGAAGAGTGACGTTGTCAGCTTGCGTTTCTTAGGCTTCGAGGCCGCTTCGCGGCACCTGAGCCAGCGGGGAGGGGCGCTTCGCGGCACCTGAGCCGGTGGGAAGGGGCGCTTCGCGGCACCTGAGCCGGTGGGAAGGGGCGCTTCGCGGCACCTGAGCCGGTGGGAAGGGGCGCTCCGCGGCACCTCAGCCAGCGGGAGGGGGGGCTCCGCGGCACCTCAGCCAGCGGGGGAGGAGTGGTGGGCGCGGAAGGCGGCCAGCTCGTCGGCGTTGATGCCGTAGCAGTGCTCGGGCCCGGGATAGGAGCCGTCGCGGACCTCGGCGGCGTAGCGGCGCAAACCCTCCACCACCCGGCCGTGCACGTCCGCGAAGCGCTTGACGAAGCGCGCCGAACCACCCGACGACATGCCCAGCAGGTCATGGAACACCAGCACCTGCCCATCGGTCGACGGGCCGGCGCCGATCCCGATCACCACCGCGTCCATCGTCGGCATGATCGCCTCCGCCAGGGCCGCGGGGATGGCCTCGAACACCATCGAGAAGCACCCCGCCTCCTGTAGCGCGAGGGCCTCGTCGGCCACCCGTCGCGCCCCGGACGCGGTGCGGCCCTGGGCCTTGAATCCGCCCAGCTCGGCGGCGGTCTGCGGGGTGAGGCCCACGTGACCCATGACGGGGATGCCTGCCGCGACAATGGCGCGCACCCGCGACACCGACGCCTCGCCGCCCCCCTCCAGCTTCACCGCGTCGCAGCCCGCCTCGTCGACGAAGCGCCGCGCCGTGGCGACCGCCTGCTCGTCGCTGTCCTCGTAGGAGCCGTAGGGCAGGTCCCCCACGAGCATCGGCGCGCCCAGCCCGCGCCGCACCGCCGCAGTCAGCATCAGCATCTCGTCCACCGAAACCTCGTTGGTGCTCGCGTAGCCGAGCACCGTCATGGCGCCCGAGTCCCCCACGAGCACCACGTCCACACCGGCCTCCTCGGCCGCGAGAGCGCCCGGGTAGTCGTACGCGGTCACCATGACGATGGCCTCCCCGGCCCGCTTCATCTCAGCGAGGACCGACGGCGTGACGCGGGCATCGGCGGCGGGGGCGCCTCCGTGGCGGGGCCTGGCGGACATCCGAGGGCTCAGCGGGCGCCGGTGAGGAGGGTGGCCACCTCTGCGTCCACGTCCACGATGGCGTTGCTGCCGGCCTCCACGTGCACGACGACGGGCTCGTAGGTGACGAGCTCGGCGCTGTCGTACTGCGCGTAGGAGATGACGATGATGGTGTCGCCGCGATGCACGAGGCGCGCGGCGGCGCCGTTGACCTTCATCTGACCGGAGCCGCGCTCGCCAGCGATGGTGTAGGTCTCGAAGCGGGCGCCGTTGTCGACGTTCACGACGGCGACCTGCTCGTGTTCGAGGATGTCGGCGGCCTCGAGGAGGTCCGGGTCCACCGTGATGGAGCCGACGTAGTGCAGGTCCGCATCCGTCACGGTGGCGCGGTGGATCTTGGACTTCAACATGGTGCGGTACATCAGCGGGCCTCCTGGCTGGCGGTCACGGGCGGGATGGGGAGGTTGTCGATGAGCCGGACGGCGCCCACGTGGGCGGCGACGACGGCGAGCGAGGGACGGGTCAGGTCCTCGGCGGGGGTGAAGGTGTCGGGGTCCACGACGGCGAGGTACTCGGGCTCGACGCCTCGGGTTCGCATGGCGCCCATGCCGACGCGCTCGGCGGCCCGGGCGTCCGCCCCGTCGGCGACGGCGGCAGCTGCGGCCTCCAGCCCGGCCTTCAGCGCCAGCGCGCGGGGCCGGTCCTCGGGGCCGAGGCGGATGTTGCGGCTGGACATCGCCAGGCCGTCGGGCTCGCGGACGGTGGCGCAGACCTCGATGTCCACGGGCAGCCCCAGATCCGCCACGAGGCGCCGGACCACGGTCACCTGCTGCGCGTCCTTCTGGCCGAAGTAGGCCACATGCGGCGCCACCGCGATGAGGAGCTTGGCCACCACGGTGGCCACCCCGTCGAAGTGGGAGGCGCCGCGGTGCGCGCCCTCGAGTGGCTCGCTGACCCCCCGCACGCTGACGGTGGTGGCGTAGCCCGCCGGGTACATCTCCTCGACGGCGGGGACGAACAGCAGGTCCGCGCCGGCCCCCTCGGCGAGGTGGGCGTCGCGGACCTCGTCGCGAGGGTAGGCCGCGAGGTCTGCGGTGTCGTTGAACTGCGTGGGGTTGACGAAGACCGAGGCCACCACCGTGTCGCAGGCGCCTCTGGCGGCGGAGATCAGCGTCAGGTGCCCCTCGTGGAGGGCGCCCATGGTGGGCACCAGACCAACCCGCCCGGCGCCGGTCAACGCGTCGCGCAGCTCCGCGACACTCCGCACGATCCTCATGCGCGTGCCCTCTCGGCGAGCCGCCCCGTGGCGGCGACCATGGCGTCGAACAGGTCCAGATCCGCAGGGCTGAGCCGCTCGACGGCGGCGCGCTGCCTGGCGACGGTCTGGTGGTCGCCGCGCGCCACGGGTCCGGTCAGCACGGGTGCCGCACCGTGGGCCGCCCAGTTGTCGACGGTGGCGCGGACCATCGGCACCAGGCGCTCGCGAGGCACGCCCGCCGAGGCGGCGAGGCGCTCCGCGAGGTCCTCGAGCGTGAGGAGGAAGTTTGACGCCACGGAGGCCGCGGCGTGGTAGGCCGGGCGGGCATCGTCGTCCACCTCGACGGGGGACATCCCCAGCGACCTGGCAAGGGCTCCGGCCGCCACGAGCGCCCGCGTGCTGGTGCCGGCGACCGCGGCCGTCGCGCCGTCGAACGAGGTGGGGCCGCCCGCGGGGACAGTCATGAGCGGGTGCAGGCCGAAGGCCTCATGCGGTGCCAGGGAAGCAAGGGTGGTGGCCCCGGAGCAGTGGCCGACCAGGAGTCCGGGACGTGGGCGGATCGCGGCGGCGGCGACGCCGATCTGGGAGTCCGGCACGCACAGCAGCACCACATCGCAGTCACGAGGGTCCGCGCCCCTGCCGAGCGGGCCGAGGAGGTCCCACCCGGCGCCCTGGAGCGCCTCGCTCAGGGCCGTGCCCAGACGGCCGCCACCCACGACGGCGACGCGCGGGCGCGTCGGGGCATCGTGCATCGGGGCTCCTCGGGCAGGTGGCGGTATGGGTGCAGCAACTGTAGACGAGGTTGCCGGAAAGCCCGCTGCCGTGCCCGGGTGCTGGGCCCCGTCCGGGCCCCGAAACCGGGCATAAGTACGACGAAGTGTAGTACATGGTTGGACTGCATTTTGGCTCACCAAGAAACATCATCGGAGCGCCTGAGTGCCGCTCCGGCCTTGACACGCCGCCCGGGGGCGGGCCGTCGCCCAGTCATCATGCCTAGTCAGCGAGATTCGACGAAGGGTGAAGAGGCCGGCCCGGGGTCCACGGCGGTCATTCAGAAGTCCTGCCGAAAGTGAGCCTTGTGGACCCCAACGGGCCAGGCCTAGCGTCCGAAGCGTTCGTCCTCGCCCGATTCGCCCAGCCAAGGGGGTGCCATGGACGCGGAGCGCTCTGCTTCGACCACCCACCCGGGTGACCGTCGCGGCTCCGCCACGGCCTGGAGCCGGGGACATCGCGCCATCGGGCTGGCGACCTCGCTGGCACTCGTCTTCGGCCTTACGGTCTTCATGCCGCAGCAGGCCGCCGCCGAGCGGCCCGCGCCCCCACCGCCGGTCACCGAACCGGCCACCGAATCAGGATCCGCGTCACCGCTATCTGACGCCCCCCGCAGGGTGACGCGGATCCTCAGGCTCCCCGACTCCACCACCGTCGTGGTCCTCCCCGCCGACGAAGCCCGGGCGCGGCTCGACGAGGCACTCGCCGAACTCGAGGCGCAGGTGGAGCAGGCCAGGAGGGTTGAGCAGGAACAGCGGGCCCGCCAGATCCAGGTCCAGCAGCAGGTGGTCCGCCAGCAGCAGGCCCAGCAACAGGTGCGGGCCCAGGCGATCTCGAAGGCGGAGGCCGCCAAGGCCGAGGCCGACGCCAGGCTCCAGGAGGCGCTCGCCGCGCTGGCCAAGGCGCTCTCCACCAGCCAGTGCACCACCGTCGGCGGCACGAACGGACAACAGGCGTCCATCTCCTGCCCCATGGCGGACGGCAGCGAAGCCACCGTCTCGGGTGACGACAACGTCCAGGTGACCGTCCCCAGCGCGTCGCCCCAACCCACGAACTCCGCCCCGCCGGCACCCGCCCCTGACCCGGCCGACGCCGGCGACGCGGCCGAGGAGCCCCAGGGGATGACCGCCTCCAGCCTGCCCAGTGACCCCGTCACGGAGTCGCTGAGCTCGGGTGAGCTCGCGTCTGCACTGTCCCAGGCCAAGTCCGAATGGGAGTCCGCCGGCGCGGACACATCGGGCATCTCCGCCTCGGTGGGGGACCTGTCGGGGCAGGGGCTGGGATCGGCGTCCGGCAGCTCGATCACGGTCGACGCCGACGCCGCCGGATGGGGCTGGTCCAGGATGAGCCTGATCACCGTGGTGCGCCACGAGGTGGGCCACGCGCTGGGCCTCGGTCACAGCTCGGGCCTGATGGACGACACCCTGGAGCCGGGCGAGAGCCACGGGGTGAGCGCCTCGTACCTCCCCGAGCCCGAGCCGGAACCCGCGCCCGAGCCCGAGCCCGAGCCCGAGCCTGCGCCTGAGCCCGCCCCGGCCCCTGCGCCCGAGCCCGCCCCGGCCCCTGCGCCCGAGCCCGCCCCGGCCCCTGCGCCCGAGCCCGCCCCTGCGCCTGAGCCCGAGCCGGCCCCGGCACCTGAGCCCGAGCCGGCCCCTGCGCCCGAGGCTCCCGGCGATCCCGCGGTGGAGGCCCCGGCCGACCCCGTCGCGGATGCGGCGGCCACCGACGCGGCCGCCACTGACGCCCCGTCCGCCGACGACGCAGCTGCGGTCGGCGACCCCACAGAGCCCACCGCCGTCGAGGGCGGCACCGTGACTCCGGCCGAGGCCGTCGAGTCCGGAGAACCCACCGGCCCCACCCTCGCCTCGGAGACCACCGCCGACGAGACCACTGCGACGGCTGCCGCATCCCCGGCCGCCGGCTGGAGCGTCACCGGCACCACCGCGACTCTCGAGGGCTCTGGCGGCACGCTCGGCGTCGACTCCGAGACGGGTCACCTGCTCTTCGTCGACGAGGACGGCACCCCGCACGCGGTCCCCACCGCCGGGCTGGTCACCATCATCGTCAACGCGGCCGGCGGCACCGTCGTCATCACGGGCGAGATCCGGATGACCGACTCCGGTGCCGAACTGACCATCCGGGCGCGGCAGATCACCGTCACGCCCGGCACCGTCGTGGACACCGGCTCCGGCGCCATCACCCTGAGCGCCTCCGACGAGCGCGAGTCGGGGGCCACGGCCTCCGTCCTGGTCACCGACGCGACACTCTCCGGCGGCGCGATCATGCTCGAGGCGCACGCCCGGGCGCTCGGCGCGCTGGTGGCCTCGTCGTCCGCTGCCGTCCTGGTCCGCGACTCGCGCCTCCTCGCCGACGGCGACGTGACCCTCTCGGTCTCCTCGGACGCCCGGGTGGTCTCCGCGACCACCGACGGCTCGCGCCGAGAGGTGGATGCTTCCCTCATGGCCGCGTCCAGCTCGGCCCGCGCGGGCATCGACGGCGGCTCGGTGCAGACCCTCGGGCAGCTCGCGCTGCTCGCCCGCAACAACGCCGAGCTGGCCGGTGCCGCCGTCGCGGCCGCCGGACGCATCGACCGCGACACCTCCGCCTGGGTGGACGGCGCCGACGTCGACGCCGCCGGCGTGACGGTGGACGCCCTCGCCACCGGGACCCTCTCGGTGGACGCCATGCCCGGCCTGCCCACCGCCGCCAGCCTGTCCGCGGCCGGCCTGTCCGCCGCCCAGATCGCCGCGCTCACCAGGGCCGCGCAGGGCCCGGGCGCCGTCGCCCTCGGCCTCCTCCGGAGCCTCACCCAGGCATCCGTCGCCCGCGGCACCTGGAACCTGGCCGGCAACCTCGCCGTCGGCGCCACCTCGTCCGATCGTTCCTCCGTCCGGGCCGACGGCGGCACCAACCGGGGGATCGCGGTCCTGCTCGCGGACTCCAGCACCCAGGCCGAGCTATCCGACGCCACCGTCAACGGCGCCGTCGACGTGAGCGTGGAGGCCGGAAGCACCGAGACCCGGGCCGTCACCGTCCTCGGCGCCGGTGGGCTCGCCCTGCTGGTGTCCAACGCCGCCACCGCGTCGACGATCGGCGCCGGCGCCCCGCTGTCGGCCACCGGCGACGTGCTGGTCGCGGCACGCCAGGCCATCGACGCCTCGGCGACGGCAGACGGCATGGCCCTGATCCTCGGCGCCCACACGGTCGACGCCCGGGTGCTGCGGGCACTCCTCGCCGGCTCGATCGACATCAGCGCCCTCGACGGCTCCGTGGTGCGCGCCACCTCCCGCCCCGTCGTGCTCGTCACGGTCCCCACGCTCATCGACGCGCTGACGCTGGCGGGCGCGCCCGCGGCCGCGACGGCAGGCCTGGCTGTCGCAGTCGGCGCAGTGCCGCTGTCCTCGTTCGCGGCGACGGTGCTCGTCACCCGCGTCGACACCGTCGTCCCCCCGGCCGCCCCCCTGACCTCCGACGGCCCCATCAGCGTGACCGCCGTCACCGCGGGCAGCGCCTCGGCCACCGTCCACAGCGTCGAGAAGGCAGCCACCGGCCCGGTGCTCTCGCTCACCTTCGCCCGCCTCACCGCCGCCGTGCGCGTGCGCTCCACCGTCATCACCGACGAAGACCTCGAGGTCTACGCGGGCCGCGGACCCCCGGCCGCATACGCGACCTCAAGCACCTCCATCGCCCCCAGCCTCCGCGGCACCGCAGTCGATCTCGTCACCTACACCGCCACCGTCGAGCAGACGGACGCAGCTCCGGTCATCACCGTCGAGCAGCCCGCAGCTCCGGTCACCCCCACCACCGTCGAAGCCCCAGCCGGCGCGGTCCTCGTCACCGCAGCCCTGGGCGGCACCCTCACCGCGGGAGCCGCGACCCTCACCTTCGCCCCCGGCTCCCTCCGCGCAGACGCATGGGTCACCATCACCCCGCGCAGCGCCGCCGTCGCCGGCCTCCGCACCGCATCGCTGGTCTACGACCTGCGCGCCGTCGACGCCCGCACCGGCGAGGAGATCACCACCTTCCTGATCGACCCAGTGCTCACCGTGGCCGTCGCCGACGACGCGGCCCGCATCTGGTACGTCGCCCCCGACGGCTCGGTGCAGGCCATCGCCACCACCCGGAACGCGGCCACCGGCACCATCACCGCGGAGCTGCCGCACTTCTCCGACTATGTCGCTGGATCGCCGTTGGCCACCGTGGTGGACCACATCGCCGCGATCCTCCAGCAGTACCTCGCAGACGCCGGCCCCATCAACCACGTGTTCGGCGACCTCGTGCTCGGCGACGCTCTGAAGCTCACCGGGTGGACGCTCAGCTTCACCGTCCCCACCAGCGCGGGCGCGGGCGTCTACAACGGCTCGGTGTCCTTGACCGGAGCGCTGGCGCTGGACCTCACCGTCGGCTCCTGGCGGATCACCGCGTCCGCGACGCTGGCCGGCACCTACGTCCTCACGGCCGACGCCCTCGACGCCGGCGCCCTGACGCTCGCCGTCACGGGCCTCGCCGTCACCGTCTACTCCGGCGGCACCGAGGTGGCCTCCTTCGCCGCCGCCGCCGCGACCGTCAGTCAGTCGGGCGCGGACGTCACCATCACCGCCAGCACCATCACCGGCAGCTTCGGTGGGGGCGACGAGCTGACCATCGCCGCGACCTCCCTCGCCGTGATCTCGCACGACGACACCGGCGACGTGTCCCTCAGCCTCACCGGCGCCTCCGTCACCGTCGGCGGCAGCACCGGCGTCAGCCTCACCAACGCCAGCGTCGCCTACGACGGGACCTCCGGGCTGACGGTCGACGCCGACCTGGCCGTCGCCGTCGGCGCCCTGAACCTCACCGGCTCCGTCCGGATCACCCACGCCGACGACGTCCTCACCCTGGCCGTCACCGACCTGGCCGCGAGCATCGTCACCACGGGCCAGAGCGTGGTCGTCTCCGGCGGGTCCGGCACCCTCGTCCTCGGCACCGAGGTCTCGGGCACCCTCACCGCGACCCTCGTGGCCTCCGGCTACATCGACGCCAGCCTCGCCGGCACCGTCACCTTCGGCGGCGGCACGGTCCGCGTCGTGCTGGCCGCCCGCAACCTGGTGCTCGACCTCGACGGCGGGCTCACCGTCAGCGACGCCGTCGTCGGCCTGGTCCTCGAGGTCACCGACACCGACACCGCCTACGCGCTCGACGCCCGCGGCACCGTGGCGCTGACCGGCTACGCCGACGTGGCCCTGGCCGGCGCCTTCACCGTGCGCGTCAACACCTTCGAAGCCGCCGTCGACGAGACGGTCGCGTTCGCCGACGGCTCCGGCGACGTCACCATCGAGTTCGCCGCCCCCGACGAGGTGAGCGACGGGACCGACCCGTACCTGGCGTTCAGCGGCATCGGGCTCACCATCAGCGTGCTGGGCCAGCAGCTCACCGCCGACCTGGCATTCACCGAGACCTCCACTGGGTTCACCGTCACGGTGGCCAACCTGAGCCTGCTCTTCACCGACGGCGGCGCCCCGATCGCGTCCTTCACGGGCGGCGCGGGGTCGCTCACCTTCGTCGAGACCAGCAGCTCGATGACCGCCACCCTGTCCGGCAACCTCAGCATCACGGTGCCTGGGCTCGCCTTCTCCGGCGCCCTGAGCCTGGGGCTGAGCACGGTGGCCGGCAGCGAGTACGTCCGGGTCACCGGCGGCCCGCTCAGCCTCACCGTCGGGGGCCAGTCGGTCAGCTTCACCAGCATCGAGGTGGCCCGGGTCACCGTCGACGGCGTGACCTCCACCCGCATCCAGGCCTCCGGCGGCACGCTCGCCCTCACGGCGTCCGGCCCGACGAACCTCCTGACCGCCACCGGCATCTCGGGCGATCTCACCATCACCGCCGCCGGCGTGGCCGGGCGCCTCGAGGTCACCACCCTGACCACCGCCATCACCGGGCTGGCGTTCAGCGGAACGCTGCGCCTCGCCGTCAACACCGGCGCGGCCGCCGTCGGCGACCTGCCCGCCGGGCCGTACCTGCGCGTCGAGGCAGGCGCCACCCTCACCGTCGCCGGGCAGAGCCTCTCCGCCGCCGTGACGTTCGAGCGCGGCGTCGACTCCACCGGGGCCGTCGTGGTCCGCGCCGGCCTGGCGAACGGGTCGCTCACCTTCGTCGCCGGCACCACCACGGTGCTGGCCGTCAGCAACGCGAGCGGCGCGCTGCTGGTCACCTCCGCCGGCTTCGCGGCCAGCCTCGCAGGCACCGTCGCAGTCGGCCTCCCCGGCGTGTCGCTCACCGGCACCCTCAGCGTGCAGATCAAGAACTTCGCCGCCGCCGTCGACACCACCGTCTCCGTGGGCGGCACCGACCAGTCGATCGTCCTTCCCACCGGCACCTACCTGCGGGTCCGCGGCGAGAACGTCGTCCTCGAGGTGGCCGGGCAGAAGATCTCCGGCACCGTCACCGTCACCCGCGCCACGGACGTCACCGTCGCCGTCGAGGGCGGATCGCTCAACTTCGGCGACGGCGCCGTCACCCTCACCGGCATCACCGCGACGCTCACCGCCGGGCAGACCGGCATCTGGGGCAGCTTCACCGGCACCCCGTCGCTGAACCTCCCAGGCCTCTCCATCACGGCCACCTCTCTGACCGTCGAGTTCAATACCGACACCCTCACCACGCAGGGCGGCATCGCGCCGGACACCGTGCGCGTGGGCGCCACCGGTCTCGCGGTCGCGTTCGCCGGCGTCAGCATCACCGGCGGCATCTGGGTGGAGAGCAGCGCCGGCGTGCTCACCGTCGAGATCAGCGGCGGCACGGCCTCCCTCGGGCCCGTGACGCTGGCCTCGGTCAACGGCTCCCTCGTCGTGGCCCCCGACGGCGTTGCGGGCGTGCTCAGCGCCACCGTCACGCTGCCCACCATCACGGGGATCACCTTCGGCACCCCGAGCTTCACCGTCCAGGTCAACACCGCGCCGTCGCCGCGCAGCGTCGCCGCCGTGGATCTTCCCGCCGGCCCGTACCTGCGCGCGTACATGACCGGGCTCGTGGTCACCGTCGGCTCCGAGGGGTCGTTCACCGCCGACGTCGCGATCACCCGCTCCGGCACAGGACCCACCGCCGAAACCGTCATCGCGGCCACCAACGTGACCGCGACCATCGGCGGCGACGGGCTCTACGAGGGCCAGGGCGCCCTCATCATCCGCGCTGCCGGCATCGCGGGCTTCGTGTCCGGCCAGGCATCGGCCGGCGGCTCCGGGGTCAGCATCGAGGGCTCCGTCCTCCTGCAGATCAACACCATGACCACCGCGATCGACACCGTCGTCGACGTCGGCGGCACCGACGTGGTGATCAAGATCGCCGCAGCCCCCGCGGCCAACGACCCCTTCTTCAGCCTGACGGCCTCCGACGTCACCGTCACCATCGGCGACTTCATCACCATCGAGGGCAGCGTCACCTACAGCGACGCCGTCGTCGGTGGCGCCCCCGCGCAGGTGTTCGCCGGCAGCGGCCTCTCGATCTTCCTCGGCCGGGGCCCCGCCTACACCGCCGACGGCGCCATCAACCCGCTCGCAGTCGGCGTGCTGCTCACCGACGCGACCATCGGCGTCGTCTCGATCGGCACCGGCCACGCGTTCGTGGCCACCGGCACCGTCAGCCTCATCGGGGTGCCCGGCGTGACCGTCACCGGCACCACGAGCGTCCGGATCAACACCACCGGCCAGGCCGTGAACACCACCATCGAGATCCCGGGCAGCACCGAGCCGGGCGTCGCGGTGGTCTTCGAGGGCGCGGCCGAGGTCAAGCAGTTCCAGGTCTCCGCCGCCACGCTCGCCTTCGCCGGCCAGTCCCTCACCGGAACGTTCTCCTTCGGGCGGACCACCGAGGAGATCACGCTGGGAGTCACCGGCGGCGCCATCGCGCTCGGAGACGCCGTCACCCTCGGCGCCATCACCGGCGGGCTGGTCATCCGTCCCACCGGCATCGCGGGCACGCTCAGCGCGAGCCTCAGCGTCCCCGCCGTCGGCCTCACCGTCGCCTCCGCCGGCATCGCCGTCAACACCACCGCCGCCGAGGTACTGGTGGACGCCGTCACGCTGCCGGCCGGGCCGTACCTGCGCGTGGCGCTCACCGGGGTCACCCTCACCATCGCCGGTCAGAGCCTCGAGGCCGACGTGGCGATCGAGCGCCGCACCTCGGGCGGCGTGGCCACCACGGTCATCGGGCTGGAGAACGTCGAGCTGTTCCTCGGCGACGACCGCGGCACCACCAGCGGCAGCCAGGCAGACCTCGACGACGACCTCGGGGTGCGGCTCAACGCGGGGTCCGGCCTCATCGTGCTCACCGGCACCGGCGTCGCGGCCCGCATCGAGGGCACCCTGAGCGTCCAGCTGGGCTCCGCCGCCTCCCTCGACGGCGCCCTCAGCCTCGCGATCAACACCACCAACGCCCGGGTCACCGCGTCCGTCCTGGTGGGCACCCAGACCCGCACGCTCGACGTGGAGGCCGGGCCGTACTTCCGGTTCGAGGGCACCGACCTCGCCCTCACTGTCCTCACCGACTACGTGATCAGCGGCAACGTCTCGATCGAGCGGGTCACGCCGCTGACCGCCTCCGGAGTGCCGGACGCCACGCGCGCCATGCTGCGGATCGCCGCCACAGACGTCTCGCTGGACCTCGACGGCGTGGCCACCCTCACCGGCGGCACCGCCCTCGTGGTGCTCAGCTCCGCCGGCTTCGCCGGCCGGATCACGGGCGCGATCAGCCTCGCTGTCCCGCAGGTCAGCCTCACGGGCACCATCGCCGTCGAGATCAACACCACCGCGTCCTCGGTCGACGAGTCCTTCACCATCGGCGGCGAGACGATGACCCTCGACCTTCCCGAGGGCGGCGCCTCCGGTTACGTGCGCCTCGCCGGCACCGGCGTCACGCTCACCATCGCAGGCCAGAGCCTCACCGCCGACGTCGTCGTGGTCAGGAACGGCACCACCACCCAGCTCGAGATCCGGGGCGCCTCGCTGGTGCTGGGCGGAGACACGCCACTCGTCACGCTCGCGCAGCCCGCTGCCGGAGACCCCGGCGACCTGGCCCAGATCACCCTCACCTCCGCCGGCATGTACGGCGCCATCGCCGTCGACGTCACCGTCGCGGTCCCAGGCGTGTCCATCACCGGCACCGTGACCATCGCCTTCAACACCACCGCGTCGGCCCAGGCCGTCTCCGGCTGGGCGTCGCTTCCCGCCGGCCTGCTCCGCCTCGGCGGCCAGAACCTCACCGTCTCCGTGCTGGGCCAGACGCTGGTGGCCGACGTCACGCTGGAGCGTCGCACCACCTCCGCCGGCGCCGTCGTCACCCGGATCGGCATCGCCAACGCCCAGCTCACCGTCGGCCCGCTCACGGCCGGCAGCGGCACCGGCCTCTTCATCGTGAGCGCCACCGGCGTCGCGGGCACCCTGAGCGTCGCGATCACCGCCAACAGCGGGCCGTTCACGCTCGGTGGCACCGTCGAGCTGCAGGTCAACACGACGAACGCGCGCGTGACCGAGACCCTCGCGGTGGGAGCCGGAACCGTCTCCATCGACGTCCCCGCAGGCCCGTACCTCCGGCTCTCCGGCACCGGCGTCACGCTGGGCATCCTCGGCCAGAGCCTCCGCGGCGACATCGCCGTTGAGCGCGTCACGGCCGCCAGCGGCACCATCACCCGCGTCGCCGTGGCCAACGCCGAGCTGGCCATCGCGGCCGGCACCGCACGTCTGGCCCTGACCGGCGGCACGGCGCTTTTCGTCCTGCCGTCCACCGGTGGCATGGCCGGCCGGGTATCCGGCACGGTCGCCTTCAGCGGCGTCCCCGGCGTGGCGGTCTCCGGGGCTCTCTCGCTGGAGATCAACACCACCTCCGGTCTGGTCACCGAGACCATGGGCGTGGGCGCCGGGAGCGTCACGGTCAACCTCCCCGCCGGCGGCCCCGGGGGCTACCTGCGCTTCGTGGGCACCGGCATCTCCATCGTGATCGCGGGGCAGAGCCTCAGCGCGGATCTCACCATCGTCAAGGCCGACACCACCCTCACGGTGACGGTGGCCAACGGATCGCTGTCCTTCGGTCCCGCCGGATCCCCGCTGGTCAGCGCCACAGCCATCAGCGGCACCCTCACAGCCGCGCCCACCGGCCTCACAGGCTCGCTCACCGCGACGCTCCAGGTCGCGATCCCCAGCGTCTCCCTGACTGGCACCGTAGCGGTCGCGGTGAACTCCGCGGCGGGAACCCTGGCCGTCGACGTGACGGCCGTGAACCTCACGATCGCCGGCCAGTCGCTCGGGGCCACCCTGGTCAGCGTCCGGAGGGCCGCCAACGGCGACGTGTCGCTGTCCGTCGACAACCTCACCCTCAGCCTCGGCACGTTCGTCACGGTCACCACCTCGCACAACTGGGACGGCGCGCTGCTCGTCACCGCACAGGGCGTCGCGGGCTCCTTCAGCGGCAGCATCACCGGCGTGTTCGACCTTCCGGGCATCACCGTCGCCGGGAACGTCCGGTTCGCCGTCAACACCATCCCGTCGGCCGTCCGCCGCCCGGACCTCGGCATCGACGTGCCCGCCGGCACCTTCCTGCACGTCGAGATCGCCGGAGGTTCGCTGACGATCGCCGGCGGCCCGGTCTTCTCGGGCAGCTTCCTGATCAGCCGCACCGGCACCGACACCGTCATCGCCTTCACCGGCGTCTCGGTGACACTCGGCAGCGGCAACGACGGCTTCAGCGTCACCGACGGCCAGGGCGCCTTCCTGCTGCTGGCCGGCACCGGGCTCACCGGTGGCATCGCGGGCCTCTTCACGGGCGCCGTCGCGGTATCCGGGGGCGCGTTTGAGGCCGGCGCGGAGATCAGCGTTCGCTACAACGGCACCAATCAGGCCATCAACCGGACCATCACGGTGGCCGGCGTCGACATCCCGATCGTCTTCACCGCCGCCCAGGTGGCGGACGCCGCCGGCCCGTACGTCAACGCCGCCATTTCCGGGGCCCTGAAGATCGGCGACTTCGTCGAGATCTCCGGCACCGTCGAGTTCGACTCCGCCGGTGGCACCGTCTCGGTGTCGAACCTCACCGTCTTCGTCGGCCAAGGCCCCGGCTTCATGGAGGACGGCACCACGCTCAACCCGCTGGCCAAGGGCCTGCTGCTCACCGGCGTGAGCGGCCTCATCAAGGGCAACGCCACCACCGGGCGCGTCATCGCGATCAGCGGCACCGTGCAGCTGATCGGCTTCACCGGCCTCACGCTCGCGGGCACGCTTCAGGTCCTGTACAACGAGACCACCACAGAGCAGGTTCTCGGGTCCGGCGACGACGCCGTCACCCTCGCCGAGGGCACCGCGCTCGCGCCCTTCATCCTCGTGGTCGGCGACCTCGACCTCGGCATCGCCGGGCAGACGCTCACGGGCTCGTTCGCGTTCGAGACCTTCACCGGCGGCGGGCTGCGGATGAAGTTCGGCACCTCCGCGCGCGACGGCGGCACCCCGCTCACCCTCAGCCTCGGCGACGGCGTCGTCGTGGCCACCGTGGCCTCCGGCGAGCTGGAGCTCACCCCGGCCGGCGTGGCCACCGTCCTCGTGGCCACCCTCGCCCTCAACGCGGGCGACGCGTTCGAGCTCACCGGCACCATCGGCCTGCAGATCAACACCACCACGGCCGTGCGCACCATCGGCGGCGTGGCGCTGGCGCCCAGCTCCCTGCGCGTCCAGGTCGGCACCCTCGCCACCCCCGCTGTGCTCACGGTCAGCGGCCAGGAGCTCAGCGGCGTGTTCCTGTTCACCCAGATCCTCGGCCCCGTCGCCCCCGGAGCTCCCGCTGGCACCGTCCCGCCGAGCAAGGCCATCATTGTGGCCTCCGCCCTGACCCTGACCATCGGCACCCCGACGGCCGGCGTGCAACTCACCGACGGCTCGGCGTTCTTCGTGGTCACGGAGGCCGGCGTGGCAGGGCGCGTCAGCGGCACCGTCACGTTCCTCATCCCCGCAGGGATCGTGAAGTTCAGCGGCACCTTCACGGTGGCCGTGAACTCGGGTGCCGCCGTCGACGAGACCATTACCCTCGACGGCACCACCGTCGTCCTCGACCTCCCCATCGGCCCGTACCTGCGCGTCGAGGGCACCGGGGTCGCGCTCGAGGTGGCCGGGCAGCGGATCACCGGCGACTTCACCTTCACGCGGCAGGGCACCTCGCCCAACTTCACCACGCAGATCACGCTCGCCAACGCCCGCGCCGCGTTCGGCGACGGCACCACCGAGTTCGCAGTGTTCACCATCACGGCCGGCTCGTTCACCATCGACGCCTCCGGCGTCACCGGGTCCGTCACCGGGACCGCCGCGCTCACAGTGCCCGGCGTCGACCTCACCGGCAACTTCACCATCACGCTGGCCGCGGCGACGAGCAGCCTCTCGGTGACCGTCACCTCGCTGCAGCTCACCGTCGGCGGGTTCGTGCTCAGCGGCGGCAGCCTGACCTTCTCGCAGACGACGGTCGGCGGCGCCAAGGTCATCAACGTGGCCGTCACCGGCCTCACCGCGAGCTTCGGCGCCCCCATCGGCACGCTCACCTTCAACGGCGCGTTCCTCATCGGGCCCGCAGGATTCGCCGGAAAGCTCTCGCTGACCGACACCAACATCCAGCTGGGCGGCGGCTACTCCGTGGCCGCGGCGAACCTGCGCCTCGAGATCAACCGCGCCACGCAGGCCGTGACGCTGGCAGACGGCAGCACGCTCCAGGCCGGCCCGTACCTCCGCATCGTCGGCGAGGGCATCGTCGTGCAGCTCGGCGACATCAGGCTCACCGCCTCCCTGGCCTTCCAGCAGGCCACGAACTCGGCGGGCCTCACCCGCACGGTCGTCGCGGTGGCCGGCGGCAGCGTGCAGCTGGGCGAGGACGCCGCGATCCTCACCGGCGTCGACGGCCTCATCGTGCTGACCTCCGCCGGCATGGCCATGAGCCTCGCGGGAACGCTGAACCTCGGCTCGCTGCTGCCCTCGGGCGTGACGGTCTCGGGCGCGTTCTTCCTCCAGATGAACCAGGCGACGGTGCGGGTGACGGAATCCGTCACGCTGGGGGGCCGCACCGTCGCCCTCGACCTCAAGGCCGGCCCGTACGTGCGCGTCGGCGGCACCGGCATCACGCTGGCGATCGCCGGCCAGTCCCTCACGGGCGACGTGGCGTTCGAGCGCTCCGGCACCACCACCACGATCGTCCTCGCCAACATCGGCCTGAGCCTCGGCGACGGCGTCCTCACCCTGAGCGGCGGCGCGGGCACCCTCACCCTGGCCCCCGGAGGCATGTCGACGACTGCCGCGGGCATCGTGGGCACCGTCTCCCTCAACGTGCCCGGCGTCGCGCTGACCGCCGAGATGAAGCTCGTCATCAACACCGCCACGTCCACGCTCGAGATCAGCGCCAACGCGCTCACCCTGGACATCGCCGGCCAGCGGCTGAGCGGCAACTTCACCTTCGCCCAGACCGGCGTCGGCGCCGCCCGCGTGGTCAAGGTGACGGCCTCCAACGTCGCGCTCTTCCTGGGCGACAACAAGGGCACCACGGCCCCCGACGACGACACCGGCCTGCGCCTCACTGGCGGCTCCGGCGTGCTCCTGCTGACGTCCGCGGGGATGGCCGTCGACATCGAGGCGACCGTCAACCTCGTGGGCCTCGGCGACATCCCGATCAGCCTCGGCACCGGCCTGACCTTCCGGCTGCAGATCAACACCGCCCCCACGCCCGTGAGCACCACGCTCGGCGCCACCGTCATCGCGCTGCCAGCCGGCCGCTTCGTGCGCGTCTCGGTGACCGGCGACATCACGGTGTTCGGCCAGGAGATCGGCGGCACCTTCCAGTTCGAGCAGGTCGCCAGCGCCGGAGCCGACCGCCGCCTCGGCACCACCGACGACGTGTCCAGCCTCAAGATCGCCGCGACCGGCGTGCACCTGTTCGTCGGCGACGACGGCGGCACCGAGGTCGAGACCGACGACGTCGGGCTCAGGCTCAGCGGCGGCACCGCCCTGCTGCTGCTCACCCGCGAGGGCATCGCAGGCTCCATCTCCGCCACCGCCGCGATCCGGCTCGGCGAAGGCATCGAGGCGTCGGCCACGGTGGCCGTCGAGATCAGCGACATGCGCCGCACCGTCGCCGCCAAGGTCGTCGGCGTCGCCGTCGACGAGACCTTCGAGGTGGCGGGGGAGACCCTCCAGCTCAGTCTGCCCGCCGGGCCGTATCTCAAGGTCTCCGCGACCGCCGTCACCCTGTCCATCGCCGGCCAGGTGCTCACCGCCGACCTCTCCTTCGAGAAGTCCACCACCCCGGGCGCCGACGGCACCCTCAGCACCACCGGCGACAACATCACCTCCACCAAGATCCGCTTCGCCAACGTGGGCCTCCGGCTCGGCACCCCCGACCGCGACATCGTCGTGGTGCGCGACGGCTCCGGCGCCTTCGACATCGTCTCGGCGGCCCAGGCCACCGCGGCCGGCGCCGGCACCAAGGCGGGCATCGCGGGCATGATCTCGGCCACCGTCGAGCTCTACATTCCGGGCGTGTCCTTCTCCGGCACCCTCGGGGTCCGGGTCAACACCCTCACCGGCAGCTGGGACGTCGACGGCGTGACGCTGACCCCCGGCATCGCGGTGGCGGCCGACGACATCTCGCTCGAGGTCATGGGCCAGAAGCTCACCGGCGACTTCGCCTTCCAGAAGAACGGGACCACCGGCGAGATCACCCTGGCGCTCAACGACGTGTCCCTGCAGCTGGGCGACGGCACCACCACCTTCGTCACCGCCACCGTGGCCACCGGCATCATCATCGTCACCCGCACCGGCATCGCCGGCGCGCTCGTGGCCGGCATCACCGTCAACCCCGACGCGGTGCCGGGCGCGGTCATCGATGTCGACGCCGTGATCCAGATCAACAACACGCCCACCCAGGTCACCCGGCCGAACGTCATCGTGGGCGGCGTCTCCCGGACCATCGACCTGGCACCCATGAGCCTGCTCGTGCAGGTGGGCCTGCCCGGCGACCCGTTCGAGATCGAGATCTTCGGCCAGAAGCTCTCCGGCGTCGCCGTCTTCGAGCAGCGCAGGACCGCGGCCGGCGCCAAGATCGTCCGCATCGCGTTCACCGAGGTCTCCCTCTTCATCGGCGACGACGGCGGCACCGATGCCGACACCACCGACGACACGGGCCTCGTGCTCACCGACGGCCAGGGCGCGTTCATCATCACCCCCAACGGCACCGCGGGCGAGGTCTCCGGCACCGTCGAGCTCGTCGGGCTGCCGCTGCGGATCGAGGCCCAGCTCACGCTGCAGCTGAACTCCATCCAGGTGGGCGGCCAGGGCGTCGTCGTCACCGAGGTGTTCCAGTTCGCCGGCGTCAACGTGCTGACCACCGTGCAGGGCACGGGCCTGCTCAACGAGGTCCAGCGGATCGACGTGCAGGCGCCGTCGGGCACCTTCACGCTGGCCATCGACGTGAACCTCAACGGCCGCATCGACACCGCCGAGATCAGCGCCCCCATCGCGGTGGGCGCGGCGGGCAGCGTGGTGGAGGCCGCACTGGACGCGCTGATCGGCGGCGCCGGCGTCGATGTCGCCGAGATCCCCGACGGCACCGACGTCGTCGGCTACACCGTCACCTGGGCGAGCACCGGCAACAAGGCTGCGATCCAGGCCAACGTGCGGCTGCTCACCCTGCCGAAGGGCCCGTTCCTGAGGGTCGCGGCCGAGAACATCGAGATCGAGTTCGTCATCGATGAGGCGCCCGACCCCGACGACACGTTCCTCATCACCGCGGACTTCGTGTTCGAGCGCCTCGGCAGCGGCCCCACCGCCATCACCCGCATCGCGCTGGCCAACCTCACCATGGGCGAGGGCCAGGCGATCGGTGACGTCGACGCGGCCGACAATCCGGGCATCGTGTCGGGCAGCGGCTTCATCGTGATCTTCCCTGCCGGGGCCGTCACCAAGCCGGCTACCACCAGCCCCGTGGCACCTGCGGTCACCACCGCCACCGGCGGCGTGGCGGGCATCATCACCGGCCAGGCCAAGATCACCGTCCCGGGCTTCACCGGCGGCGCGTCCATCGGCTTCAAGTTCAACACCACCGGCGAGGTCGTGTCCCAGTCCATCGTGGTCGACGGCGAGACCATCAGCCTCGACGTGCGCGCCCCCAGCGCCAGCGAACTCACCGGCGTGTTCGAGTTCGTCGTGCAGGACCTCGACTTCAGCTTCGGCGATCCGCCCGTCCTGGAGATCCGCGCCGGCGAGTTCAGCATCTCCGGCGGCGCGTTCGACGGCACCGGCCTCGAGATCTTCGTCGGCTCCGGCCCCTCGAAGGTCGGCGGCGCCCTCAACCCCAAGGCCATCGGCGTGCTGATCAGCAACGCCTCCGTCTCCTTCCGCACCGACGCCAGCGGCTGGGCCATGCGCGTCAGCGGCACCTTCGGCCTGCTCGGCCTCGACGGCCTCAGCCTCACCGGCCTGGTCCAGTTCCAGGTCAACACCTCGAGCACCAACCGCTTCACCAGCCTGCAGAGCGTCGGCACCATGACCGGCGTCAACGGCGTGGATCCCGACACCTTCAACTTCGCCGTCAACAACGCCGTGCTCACCGCCGGCGACATCGTCACCCTCGGCGGCAGCCTCCGCATCACCCGCCAGTCCACCGGCGCCCTCGACGTGTCGCTGTGGAACGCCACCGCGCTGATCACCGTCGGCGGCACCGATGTGGTGCGGCTGCGCGGCTTCGCCACCTTCTCGATCTCGCCCGCGACAGGCTTCCAGCTCGGCGTCTTCAAGGTCACCGACTTCAGCATCTTCCCCCAGGACGCCACCACCCTGCCGACCCCTGCCGACCCGCCCGCGATCATCACCGGCGACCTGGTGACCCCGCGCGCCAACATCGTCTACCAGGCCACCGGGCTGGCGACGCTCGAGGTGGCCTTCCGCACCACCGAGGGCACCATCAACGCGCTGAGCGTCACGGACTCCGACGCGGAGTTCACGGTCACCATCGGCGGCGTCGAGTGGACCCCGTCCAACCCCGTCGCGGTCTCCGGGAAGGTCAACACCTGGAGCTACACCCTCACCGCGCCCAGCGGCGCGAACCTGCCGAGCTCCGGCATCGTCGTGGTCCGGTTCATAGACGGCCGGGTCACCGCGACCACCTCCGGCGCCGACGCTCTGCTGCAGGCCGAGGAGGAGCGCTTCTACCTCTTCCGTCCCGCCACCGGCGGCCAGCTGCCCGGACCGGTGGCCACCATGACAGTGACCACCATCAGCCTCGCGCAACTCAACGCCCAGGGCTACGTGGACATCACCTACACCTCGCTGCCCGCCACCACGGGCGCCACCCCGCTGCCCATCAACAAGTCCTCGATCGAGTCCGCGACGGTGGCGCCGTTCACGATCAGCGGCCAGATCGGCGACCTCGAGGTCATCGCGGGCGTGCCGACACTCATCGGCGCCCCCCTGCTGATCAGCGGCAAGGCCGCCGACGCCACCTCCGTCACCTACCGCTACTACCTCAAGGACAAGAACCGGAACAACACGCTCGGCCTGTTCACCGGCACCGGCCCCGTCCTCTTCCAGCTTCAGGCCGACAAGGTAAGCAGCGGGTCCGGGATCACGCTCGCCAACAACACCGCGCAGACGCTGACCCTCAACGTCAGCGCCAGCCCCATCGGTGAGGCCACCACCGGTGGGCCCATCGCGCTCGGCCCGCTGACGCTCCAGGGTCCCACCGTCGGGCTCGGCGGCTTCGGCTTCGCCGACGGCAAGCTCGTGCTGTCCGTCATCCTCGGCGTGCAGCGCGCCTCGCTGGCCTTCGGCGGCAATCCCACCACCGGCGCCCAGTCCGCGGCCCAGACCGATTCCGGCGTCACCGTCGACCTCATCGGCCTGATCGGTTCCTTCGAGCTGGCCGTCGACGTGTTCGGTCTGCTCGGCGGCAACGTCGACATCCAGGCCACCGGCAAGTGGGGCATCCAGATCGCGTCGCTGGACGCGCAGATCCCGAACGTCGCCCGGATCCAGGCCACCGGCATCCGGTTCGGCTACGACCCCAAGGGCGCGGCCGACCAGGAGATCATGCGGATCAACACCGCCACCATCACCTTCCCGTCGTTCGGTGTCACGGGCAGCCTCCGGCCCTACGACCCGGCGCTCAGCTCCAACATCACGCGCAACAACGACCAGGCGCTCAGCACCGGCCAGATCCCGGGCCTCACTATCTACGGCAACGGCTTCCGGCTCGGCACCGCCGAGCTGGCCTACGGCCTGCCGCCCACCGCCGGCCCCGTCGACCCCGGCAACGCCATCACCGCCACCGCCGCCGACAAGAAGATCACGCTCGGCAGCATCCTCGAACTCGACGACATCCGCATCGGCATCTCCGGTCTCGACGTCCGCTTCCCCGTGGCCGGACTCCCCACCCCCGGCGGCCTCGCGGGCTTCACCGGCCAGATCTACATCGCCACCGGCGGCGCGAAGCTGTTCCCCGGGAAGTCCTTCGGCGCCACGCTGAGCGACCGCGTCACCGCGGACGACAAGCGGCCCGACGGCACCATGGACGACGAGGCCTTCCGCATCGCCCTGACGTTCGCCGGCGGCAAGGTCCAGGCCTTCCAGCTCACCGTCGACACCCTGGAGATCCGCCTCGGCACCTTCGTCACCCTCACCGCGCGCGACTTCCGCCTCGACACCGGCGCAACCGGGTCGGCCCTCATGGCCAGCTTCGGCGCCGTCGGCGCCAAGGTGACCATCGGCTCGCTGGTCCTGGCCGGCGAGGGCCGCAACTTCGCCATCACCGGCGACGGCTCCTTCAAGGCCCTGCCCGGGTTCGGCGTATTCCTGTCCATCGGCTCCGCCACCGGCGACAGCTTCAAGTGGCCCTCCTTCCTGCCCGTGCGCATCGACGCCATCGGCATCCAGTGGGACGACGTGGAGAACGCGCCCGAGGACTTCGTGCTCATCCTGTCCGCCAGCGTCACCGGCATCCAGGGCCTCCAGGGCCTGCAGATCACCGGCTCCATCCAGGGGATCCGGATCCAGCCGTCGCTGCTGGCCGAGGGCAAGTTCCCGATCATCGGCCTCGACGCCCTGGGCGTCAGCGTCAAGGGCAAGATGTTCGGCGGCGAGGTGTCCGCCAGCCTCGTGGGCGGCATCCTCAAGCTCGACTCGGCCTACGACATCATCGGCGTGTTCGACACGACGACCCCGGTGGAAAGGCGCGTCTTCTACTTCGGCCTCGAGGGCACCATCTCCATCGCCGGGCTCGCCGGCTTCGGCATCCGCCTCGGTCTCTCCGAACTCGGCCCGCTCCAGGTCTTCCTGTCCGCCAACGTGCCGGGCGGCATCCTGCTCGAGCCCAACTCCGGCCTGTCCATCAACGACTTCTTCGGCGGCGTCGAGTTCTTCACCACCCTCCCGACGATCGATGACCCCTTCGCGCTGCGCTCGTCGGCCTTCCAGCTGCCCACCACTCTGACGGCAGACCAGTGGCTGGCCCAGCTTCAGACGCAGGTGGCCAACCAGGTCAAGGCCATCGCGGCGGACCCCGGCAAGAGTGGCTTCGCGGCCGCGTTCACCTCCCCGATGGTCATCACCGGCTCGGCCAAGATCTTCTCGATCTACACCTCGCAGGCCGTGTTCAACGGCCAGGTGATCGTCAAGATCTCCACCGACGGCAAGATCCTCATCATCGGCAAGCTCAACTTCGCCGCGGACAACATCTCCATCAGCGGCCGCCTGTACGCAGACCTGTCGAAGGTGGCCACCGGCAACGTCACCATCCTGTTCCTGGCCGACATCCCGGACCAGGTGCGCCTGCTCACCCTCTACGGCAAGCTCAAGATGGGCTTCAAGAACTCCTCCGGCCAGGAGGTCACCTTCGACGTGGCCGACCTGCCAGATCCGGCGGCCACCGCCACCGCGCCCACCGTCACCCTCGGCGCCCCCAGCTCGTCCGGCGGAACCGTGCAGTCCACCGTCATCAACCAGACCGGCACCAAGTACGTCGACGTGGTCTACACCCCGCCGCCGGGTGCAAGCCTGGACCTCACCACCATCCTCGGGGCCACCGGCGAGTTCACCCTCACCGGCCCCGGCGCCGCCCGCACCGTCGGCGCGCCCGTGCCGATCCTCGCGATCACCACCGAGACCGGCATCGAGTTCCTCGCCATCACCATGCTGGTCGACGCCACCGGCGCGTACTACATGAGGGGCGGCACCCGCGTCGACGTCCTCCCGAAGACCGACGGGATGACCGACGATCAGCTCAAGCTCGCCGCGCTCCGCGCCCTGGGCATCACCAGGTTCCGCTACGACATCGGCGCCGCGGACCTCGCCATGGGCACCTGGACGCTGACCTTCGCCGCCGACGCGGTGAAGAACGCCTCCGTCACCACCGACGCCGGCACCACTCCAGGCGCCGGCAACGCGCCCACCGCGCTGACCTTCACGGTGGTCGGCACCACCGCCACGGTCTCCAACCCCACGCCCGGCGCCTCCATCGACATCAACGTGCTCAACGGCCGCGGCTGGATCGACGTCACCTTCACCAAGCCCACCTTCTACTCCATCGATCCGGCCTCCATCACGGACCTTGCGGCCGAGTTCTCCCTCGGCGGCGCGGGCCTCGGCACCGTGCAGCTCGAGGGCGCGCTCGCCCCCTCGCTCGTGACCAGCACCTCCACCACCATGACCTACCGCTACTGGCTGACCGGCCGGTTCGCGGCCAGTGGCGCGGTGACCGTCACGTTCCTCGCCGGCTCCTGGTCCTACCTGCTCAGCGTCACCGCACCGCTCGTGGTCACCGACGCGCCCACCGAGCGCGGCGCGGGCAGCGTCGCCGTCGTGTTCCCGACCGGCGGTCAGTACGGCATCCCGGCCGGCTTCACCGTCGACCCCGACTCGGTGATCAGGCGGCTGAGCGGCCTCACCTTCAGCGCCGGCGCCTGGACAGTGGTGATCGACACCACCTCCCCGATCACAGCCACCGGCGCTCCGGGCGAGTTCCAGATCCCGGTGCTGGTCACGGGTTCCACCGACACCCCGCAGACCGTCACCGCCAACCTCACCGCGGCCGCTCTCGGCTTCATCGGCGCCGTCTCGGCCGGCACCCAGACCGGCGTGGTCACCATCACCCCGCGGTCCTTCATCGACGTCGACTTCACTCTCCCCACCGCCTCCGGCGTGACGCTCGACATCGCCTCGATCCTCGACCTGGCGGCCGAGTTCGAGCTCTACGGCGAGGGCCTGGGCTCCATCCAGCTCGACGCGTCCCGCGCGCCCGTCCAGCTCACCTCCGGCGTGCCGTCCACGGTGCTGCGGTTCCGCTACTGGCTCACAGGCCAGTACGAGGCCGGCCTGTCGGTGACGCTGACCGCGCTCGCGGGCGCCTGGTCGTACCGCCTCGCGGTAGGTGCGCTCACCACCACCTCCGGGGTGAACCTGGCCATCAACGTGGGCAGCGTCACCACGACCCTGACCGTGACCCTGCCGTCGATTCCGGCCGGGTACACGCTCGACGCCGCCGCTGTCCAGAGCCTGGCCTTCCTCAGCGGCCTCACGTTCACCGCCGGCACCGCAGGCTGGACCGTCATCGTCGATCCCAGCCGCTCCATCACCGCGGGCGCCACCACGCTCGAGATCCCGGTCCACGTTTTCCGCGACACCACCGACGCCGCCGGTTCCACCACCGTTCAGCTCGGCGCCTTCAGCCTGCCGCTGCTGGCCACCGGCACCGGTGACCTGCCCACCAGCACCTACACCGCCCCCGCGCGCACATTCGTCGACGTGCCGCTCAGCGCCCCCACCGGCCTCACCATCGACCCCGCCAGCATCGGCACCGACGACATCACGCTCACGATCAACGGCGTCGCGGTCACCATCACCGGCTTCCAGATCCTCGCCACCGTCGACGGCGTCGCCTGGGTGCGCTACACCTTCGCCACCGCGATCGCGGCCGGCGACACCGTCGTGGTCACCGCCACCGGCAACTGGACCCTGCTCACCTCCACCGGCGCCACCTACAGCGGCGGCGCGCCCGGCGCCGGCACCGAGACCGGCGTGGAGGTCGACGTGACCTTCGGCCCCGCCACCCCGGGCGCCGCCCACGTCTCCAGCCGGATGCAGAGCTACCTCGACGTCACCTACATCCCGCCCGTCAACCCCGACACCTCACCCGGGCAGGTCCCGTTCGGCATCAACTCCGGCTCGATCAACCTCGACGAGTTCACGCTCAGCGGTGCCGGCACCGGCTCGGGCATCCAGATCCTCCAGGCTGTGTTCATGGGGGGCACCACCTGGCGCTACCTGCTGTCCGGATCCTTCGTGGCCGGCGCGGTGGTGATCACGTTCGACCTGCACAACGTGACCGACACCTCCGGGCGTGGACCTCCGCCGGCAGGGACGCTGCTCGCCCAGACCTTCACGGTCGTCGGCGCCACCGCCGACGTGGTCCTCACCGTCCCCGTCGCCGACGATCCCGGGACCCCGCTCGACGAGACCGGCGAGGCCACCGTTCCGCTGTCCGGCGCCACCGTCGGCCGCGACCTCCTCAACCAGCTCAAGTACCTCGAGATCCGCTTCACCGGCACCTCGGGCTTCGGCATCGACCACACCACCATCGGCGGCGGAGAGATCGAGTTCCGCGGCCCCGACGGCGCCCTCATCGCCCTCGGCGCCCCCGTCCGGGTGGGCACCTCCGACATCTACCGCTTCAGCTTCACCGCGACCCTGGCCGCGGGCACCTACACCGTCACCTTCCTCGCCGGCCGCTTCGCGGACCTGGGCGGCAACCTCAACGCCGCCGAGACCGAGACCGTGTACGTCACCTCGCCCACCTCGTCGATCACCAACCCGGGCGCCGGCTCCGTCGTCGACGCCAAGGAGTTCACGGGTCGCGGCTGGATCGACATCACGTTCGCCGACTTCGGCGCCGCCGGACTGCTGCTCGACCGCACCTCCATCACCGACGCGGGCGCCGAGTTCACCCTCAGCGACGGCGTGGGCGAGCTCGTCGTCATCGGCTCCGGCGTGCTGGTCAGCGGCAACGTCTACCGCTACTACTTCTCCGGCTACACCTCCGGCGCGCTGACGATCGCCTTCCTCGACGGCAGCTGGCAGAGCGCCAACGGCACGCTCTTCGCCGCCGCCACCCACGGCCTGCCCGGCGCGGAGACGCTCACCGAGACCGTGATCAAGCAGCGCACCTGGCTGGCCGTCCGGCTCACCCCCACCTTCGGGTCCTCCGTCAACACCGGCACCCTCGGCTCCAACGACCTCGCCCTCACCGGAGCCGGCGCCGAGAGCCTCACCTGGAACCACGTCCGGTTCGTGGCTGACGGCGCCAACGGCAGCGGCATCGCGTTCTACGGCTACACGTTCCCCTCCGGCGGGCAGCTCACCGCCGGCACCCTCACCGTCACCTTCGCCGCCGGCGGTTGGGCCGACACCGCGGGCAACCTCTCCGCGGCCGGCACCCAGGCCGTGCGCGTCATCGTGCAGGGCACCTCGTTCTACATCGAGCTCTCCGGCGGCATCATGCTGAGCGCCGGCGACTTCCTCCCCGAGCCGCTGCTGCACATCACCGCCGAGGTGGTCCTCGAGATCGACTTCGCGCGCACCGCGTTCATCCTCACCTTCCAGGGCCAGATCCAGGTCTACGGCCTGGGCACCATCGGCGCCACCGCCGGCCGCTTCGTGCTGGTCATGGGCGACGAGAACACCAACCCGATGTACCCCGTGCCGCAACTGTGGGGCGTGGCGTCCATCGAGACCAACTTCGAGGCCCTCGAGGAGTACGGCCTCTACCTGAGCGGCTCCGCCCAGCTGCGGATCAACCTCACCAACGAGGTCAAGACCGAGACCCTGACCCTCAAGGGCGTGGGCCCCGGTGGCACCGACCTGACCGACACCTTCGTGCTGCAGCCCTTCAGCTTCGGCTTCCAGATCGTCGGCCAGGCAGTCGTCGCGCCCGGAGGCACCGAGCTCATGCGGGTCCAGGGCGGCCTGTACCTCAACATCTCCATGAATCCGCCCACGCCGTCGATGGACCTGTTCCTCACCGGCACCCTGTCCTTCGGCTCCGGCTCCGCGCGTCTCGAGTACGGCTCGGTCACCGGCGTGCTGATGATCTCCACCGAGACCACCGGCGGGGCCATCCCGGGCGTGGCGGGCAGCATCCGCGTGTCCACCGGCGTCGGCATCGGCCTGCCGAACATCGGCTCCCTGTTCTCCGCCACCGGTTCGGTCTCGGTGATCTTCAACACCACCCTGGTAGAGCAGTCCTTCACGGTCCCGACGGCGTTCCTGCCGCTGCTGCTTCCGGGCCAGTCGCCCACCTTCGTCATCCCGGCCTCGGCGCCCGGCATCGACGGCTCCCCGATCCCCGGCGCGCTGCCCGCCATCTACATCACCGCGGTGATCGAGGCCGAGCTGACCATCGGCGGCGCGTTCACGCTCACCGGCATGCTCAGCATCACAGCCGGCGTGGACGTGGGCGGCACCGCGTTCCTGCAGGTCAACGGCATCGTCGGCACCACCATCCCGTTCCTCGGCGCGCTCACCGGCAGCCTCAACCTCGCGGTCTACGTGGGCGCCCAGACGGGCGTCGTCGGCCGCGTGCAGCTCACCCTCGGCGCCAACTCCATCCCGGGCGTCAGCCTCAACGGCCAGTTCCTGCTCGAGATCAACACGTTCGCCAGCGTCAAGACCGTCCAGACGTACAAGATCCTGTCCGAGACCGTCAACGGCCGCCAGGTCTTCGGCGGCTTCGCGCGCGACGGCCAGAACCGGCTCATCGTCGAGAACGCCCCGATCAACGTCGTCGCGGGCTTCCGGCTGGAGATGTACGGCTCGCTGGTGGTCAGCAACGTGCTGGACATCTTCGGCCACGTGGTGCTCTCCATCGGCGCCACCGGCATCACGCTGGTGGTCAACGGCCGCGCCGCGCTGGATCCCTTCGGCGAGGTCACCATCGTCGACTCCGGCTTCTCCATCACCAGCGCCGGCCTGGTGGCCCGGATCGACATCGGCCTGGACGCCAACTTCGGCGGCGACATCGGCCTCGGCTTCAACGCCTCCGCGCTGCTCGAGCTCAACACCACCGGCGCCAACGCCCTCCTCGGCTCCACCACGGTGACGCCCGGCTTCAAGCTGCGCATCGACGGCTCGATCAGCTTCCTCGGCTTCGCCAAGGGCAGCGGCTACGCCGAGATCCGCATCGGCGGCGGTGCGTTCGTCATGAAGTTCGGCGTCTCCTTCGACCTGGCCGGCCTGAAGTTCATGGCCGACGGCGTGGCCGGGATCTACGACGACGGCCTGGTCATGCGCGTGAGCGTCAGCGTGTCCGCCGACGCGTTCGTGTTCAGCCTCAGCGCCACCGGTCTGCTCTCGCTCAACACCACCCCCGAGGTGCGGGAGGGCGTCGCGCGCGGCTTCAAGCTGCAGCTCACCGGCTCCGTGACGCTGCTCAAGCTGTTCAGCTTCAACGCGGGCTTCACCATCGAGGTTGGCCGCGACAGGCCGTGCACGCTGGAGGATCAGTCGCTCTGCCCTTCGTTCCAAGAAGGTGAGTGGTACCTCGAGGCGTACGCCAGCCTCAGCTTCTTCGGCTTCAACCTCAGCGGCGACATCTTCTTGAGCTCCGACGGCAGCTTCAGCCTCAAGCTGTCGGGCCGGATGCAGCTCGGCGGCAGCTTCATGGGCATCCGCGGCAGCTTCAGCCTGGAGGTCTCGTTCCTCAAGAACACCGACGCGTGGGGCATCACGTACTACACGCTGTTCATCGGCGGCTCCGCGAGCGTCGAGGTGTACTTCGACTTCAAGCTGTTCGAGATCAGCCTCGGCGTGGGCCTGGCGCTGTCGGTCTCCGCCGACTCCCGCGACGCGGACATCAACGGCGACGTGCCGCTGAAGTTCCGGATCACCGTGCGGTTCAAGGTGCTGGGCAGTTGGTACTCGCGCAGCGACACCTTCACCATCGGCACCGTCCGGTTCCCGGTGATCCCCTACCTGGCGAGCAACGGCCGCACCGACTATGCGAACGACCCCAACACCTCCGGCACCTACCGCAACCTGCGCGCCTGGGAGCCCACGGACACGCAGCTGTTCCTCAACGTCGGCGCCCTGCCGCAGCGCACCGCCCGCAACGTCTCCGGCACGGTGGAGAACGAAACCGTCCTGATCGAGCAGATCGGCCCGCTGGACGGCAACGGTCGCGCCACCATCAAGGTCACCGCGTTCGGCCACGTCAACACCTATGAGCATGTGGCGCGCATCTACGGCTACTTCGGCAGCAACGTCGACACGGTGACCGTGGACCCGAGCGTCAAGATCCCCGTGGTGCTCGACGGCGGCGCCGGCAACGACCGGATCACCCTCGAGGGCTCCCCGGCCGCCCTCCCGGTCGCCACCGATTCGACGCTCTGCACCGCCTACAGCCCGGCCAGCCCCGCCACCTTCTCCGGGAGCATCCTCTGCGGTGGCGACAACGACGACACCATCCTCGTCACCAACGCGGCCTCCGCGGTGGTGCATGGCGGCGGCGGCGCGGACACCATCCGGCACACCGGCAGCGGCACCGTGCGGTTCTACGGCGGCACCGGCAACGACCTGCTCGTCGGCAACGCTGCCAACGCCAAGCTGTACGGCGAGGGCGACAACGACACCCTCCAGGGCCCCGCGGCGCTGTACGACGGCGGCTCCGGCGACGACCTGATCCGCGCCACGTCGGCCATCTTCCTCAGCCCCGAGGCCACCCCCGTGGTCGGCGGCGGCGGCACCGACACCCTCGAGCTGATCCTCACCGGCGACGGCGACGACTACACCGTCAGCAACCCGTCCACCGGCGTGCTCACCCACCTCCTCGGATCGGCGTCGAAGAACTCCTCCGGCATCGAGAAGCTCGTCGTCGACGCGGCCGCCGGCTCCGACCGGATCACGCTGGACCACATCACCGGCAACGGCTCCGGCCTCACCGACATCGACATCGCGCTCGGCACCGGCGGCACCGACGTGGTCACCGTCCTCGGCTCGCTCACCGGCGCCGACACGTTCACCGTCGCCACCATCGCCTCGCCCACCCGCACCACCGTCACCAGGGCCGGACCCACCGGCGGCTACACCGTCCGGATCGCCGGCGGCGTGCGCATCCAGGGCGACGCACTGTTCATCAACGGCCGCGGCGGCGCCGACACGATCGACGCGTCCGCCACCACCGCGGACCAGCTCGCGCTCACCCTCATCGGCGGCGACGGCGCCGACCGGATCATCGGCTCCCGCTACGACGACATCCTCGACCTCGGCGCGGGCGACGACACCGCCACCGGCGGCCTCGGCCGCGACACCTTCATCGACGACGGCGGCACCAACACGCTGGTGGAGTCGTTCGAGGGCGTGGACTTCGGCCTCTACGACAACCTGTTCGTCGTCGGGTTGGCCGTCGGGCTCAACTTCGGCGTCGGCTCCGTCGCCGAGAACCTGCTCGACATCTTCGCCATCGCGCGCCTCACCTCCACCGGCAACCGGGCCACCACCATGCTCGTCGGCGACTTCGACGGCACCGTCATGGTGGCCGGGCTGACGCTCGCCGCGGACCCCTGGACCGGCACCGCCTACCTCGACGCCGGCCCCGGCGACGACCTGGTGCGCGTCGAGCTCACCCGCTCCACCGGCATCGCCGTCCACGTCCTCGACACCTCCGGCAGCGACAAGCTCGTCGTCCAGGGCAGCACCGCGCCCGACGACCTGATCCTCGACACCGTCGCCTCCCCGCCCACCGACACGGGCGCCAACCGGATCCGTCGCGTCTCCTTCACGTCCGCGGGCGCCATGACGTTGCTCGGCACCGTCACCCACTCCGGTGTGGAGCTCGTGGAGATCAACACGCTCACCGGCGGCGACCGGATCGCGGTCCGCGCCCTCCAGGTCGAGACCCGCATCGCCACCGGCGAGCACACCGACCGCATCGCCGTCGGCTCCAACGCCGCCGGCACCGGCACCACCGACACCGTCTGGACCAACTCCGGTGGCACCGTCAACGACGTCGACGCCAAGCTCACCGTCGTCGGCGGCACCGGCCCCGGCGCCATCACCGGCAACGACCTGCTCGCCATCGACGACACCGGCGACGCCTCGGCCAACACCGGCGAACTGACCTACGACTGGCTCACCGGCCTCGGCATGGCCGTCGGCATCACCTACACCGGGTTCGAGTTCCTCACCATCGACACGGGTTCCGGCGGCGACACCTTCACCATCCACTCCACCCACACCGGGAACACGGCGCTGACGACGCACGCCCTGGGCACCCCCGCGGCAGCCACCGACGGCGCCGACCTCGTCATCGTGCGCAGCGTCGCCGGCGTCACCTCCGTGGCCACCGGCGCAGGCAACGACACCGTGCGGATCTCGTCGACGCTCACCGGCATCGGCGGCACCCTCGTCGGCATCACAGCCCCGCTCAGCGTCACCGGCGGTGCGGGCACCGACATCCTGTACCTCGACGACGCCGCCACGGTCCTCGACCGCATCGGCGTGGTGACCGGCACCAGCGTCTCCGGCCTCGGCATGACCGGCGGCTCCCCGAAGCCGAGCCTCGTCCAGGTGGTCACCGTCCTCGGCGCCACCGACGGCCGCTTCGCGCTCGCGGTCTCCGGGCTCGGCACCACCGGCCAGCTCGCCTTCGACACCTCCGCCGCCCGCATGCAGCAGCTGCTCGAGGCCCTCGTCGGCGCGGGCAACGTGGCCGTCACCAAGGCCGGCGGCCGCTGGACCGTCGCGTGGACAGGGGCGCTCGCCGGTGCCGCCGGCTGGGCCCGCACCCTGAGCATCGTCGCGGTGCCCGGCTACGCGCTCACCGGTTCCGGCGTCACCACCGACGTCCTCGCCATGACCGACGGGCGGGTCGACTACACGCTCTTCGAGACCCTCGACCTCATCCTCGGCTCCGGCGACGACGTGCTCAACATCGACTCGACGCACACCGGGCTCACCGCGGTCCACGCGGCCGACGGCGACGACCGCGTCAACGTCGAGGCGCTGTCCGGCACCACCACCATCGAGGGCCAGGCCGGCAACGACTGGCTGCTCGTCAACCCGATCCCCGGCCCGGCCACCAACGCCATGGACGGCCAGCGCCTCACCCTCGACGGCGGCGCGAACTCCGACACCTACATCGTCGAGATGTTCGGCGTCGGCAACAGCCGCATCGACATCGTCGACGTGACCGACGGCGACACCAACGTGCTCGGCGTGGGCGGATCGGCCGGCGACGACACCTTCCTGCTGCGCCGCGGCATGATCGCCCAGCTCTCCGACAAGGCGCCGTCCGGGCTGTTCCAGGACGCCGAGGTGGTCACCTACGGGCCCACCATCACCGGTGGCGTGATCCTCGACGGCCGCGCCGGCAACGACACCTTCGCCTTCGACGACACCTCCTCGATCGTCACCGTGCTCGGCGGCACCGGCGACGACGCCTTCCGCTTCGGCCAGCTCTACACCGCCTACACGGCCCCCGCCCCGGCCGCCGGCAGCGTGCAGGAGCATCTGGGCTTCGGTGACTTCGCGCTGCCCACCTCCGAGGCCGATCCCGACTTCCCCGGCGCCTTCTTCGACTCCAGCCGCGGCTGGCTCACCAACGGCGTCTCCTACACCGCCTACATCTACGGCGGCGAGGGCAACGACCGGTTCGACGTGTTCCGCAACGTGGCCACGCTCCACCTGTTCGGCGAGGCCGGCGACGACACGTTCATCGTGCGCTCGTTCATCGCCGAGTCCCAGGTGGCCCTCCTCAACGCCGGCACCGGCAGCGACTACATCGAGTACGCCGCCAACGCACCCGTCAACATCGACGGCGGCGACGGCAACGACATCGTCATCGTCATCGGCACCGAGGCCCCCGACACCTACGTGATCACCGCCGACGGCGTCTTCGGCGCCGGCCGCGTGGTCCGCTACGTCAACGTCGAGAACGTGTCCCTCTACGGGATGGAGGGCGACGACGTCTTCCACGTGCTCTCCACCAACCCCGCCATCCAGCTCAACATCTACGGCGGCCTCGGCTCCGACCGCGTCGAGGTGGGCGGCCAGGCGCCGTTCGTCCAGGCCAACGACCTGCTCGGCCACACCGGCCTCGTCCGCCACTCCGTCGAGAGCACCGTCGGCGCCTGGGACGGCGTGCCCGTCGACGGCATCGCCGCCGAGATCATGGACGACGACGAGCCCACCGTCGTGCTCGCCCCCGTGGGCGGCTCGCTCGTGCTCCTCGAGGGAGGAGCGTCCGGCCAGGTGTCCGTGCGACTGACCTTCGCTCCCACCACCACCGTGACGGTGACGCTCACCGGCCCGCCGGCCAACCCGCTCTCCGGCAGCCGCGCCGCCGCCCTTGAGTTCTGGAACGGCAGCACGTGGGAGACCTCCATCACGCTCACGTTCCTCGCCGGCGACACCGCCCAGCGCCTCGTCACCGTGCGCGCCGTGGCCGACCTCGCTGCAGAGGGTGAGCGGATGCACGGCATCGACGCCATCGTGGCGGGCGGCACCTACGAGCGCGCGCTCGTGGCCACCCTGTTCGTCCGCGTCCTCGACGACGAGGCCCCCGCGGTCAACGTCGTCGTGCCCGACGGCGGCGTCAGCGTGGTCGAGCCGAGCACCGGCGGCGGCACCACTGCCACCTTCACCGTCAGCCTCACCCGCGCCCCCGCGGGCACCGTCAGCGTCCTCGTCACGGCGCCCACCGGCCTGCTGCTGTCCGTCAACGGGACCGACTGGCTCCAGTCGCTGACCATCCAGTTCAACGACGCCACCTCGCGGACCCTTTACGTCTCCGCCGTCGACGACTCCGCCGTCGAGGGCCAGCAGGTGGCCAGGATCACCGCCCGCATCACGACGGCGGACGCCATCTCCGGCACCGTCACCGGCCCCGGAGGCCTGCCCACCGAGTTCGCCGTCTCCACGACGCTGACCCCGGGCGCCCTCAAGGGCCACCTCGTCGCGGTCACCGACGGCTTCGGCGACGTGCAGATCCGGCGCATCTGGAACAACACCGCCACCATGATCGAGATCGAGGGGGAGTGGAACACCGCGCCGGTGGCCGGCAACGCGTTCGTCGTGCTCGGCTACACCGACGTCTCGGTCAACGCCGCCGGAATCGCGGTCGCCCCGGTCACCGTGCTCGTGCACGACGGCGACACCCCCGGCGTGGTCATCGCCCCCGTCGGCGGCCCCATCCGCCTCGTCGAGGGCGCCACCGCAGGCCAGTTCGGCACCAGCGGCCAGTACACCGTGCGCCTCACCCAGGCGCCGACGGCGGACGTCCACGTGGTCCTCACCGCGCTGGTCACCCGCACCCTCAGCGCCACCGGCACCTGTGGCTACGCTGCGGGCGGCTGCAACACCTTCCCGCAGGTGGAGTTCTGGAACGGGTCCGCGTGGGTCGCTTCGCTGACGCTCACCTTCACCGCCGCGAACTGGAGCACGGCGCAGACCGTGACCATCCGCGCCATCCAGGACGGACGGATCGACGGCAGTCTGGTGCAGGAGTTCGCCGACTCGGCCCGCCGCACCCACCTCATCCAGGGCCCGCTGTTCGTCTCCGGAGGCGAGGACGAGGACCCGCCCGAGGCCATCTACCTCGACGAGTACCTGCCCATCGCCATGCCCGGCGAGACCTCCGGGCATCCGCTGGGCGTCACCGCCACCACCTCCGAGGCCATCGAGTCCGCGCAGATCGACACCCTCATCGTCCACAACGAGGACAGCCCCGCCAACGAGACCGGCACCCTGACCTCCACCCGGATCACGGGCCTCGGCATGGCGCCCACCGGCATCGAGTACGCGCTGTTAGAGGACCTCCACATCCTGCTGGGCTACGGCAGCGACACGTTCAGCGTCGAGACCACGCACGCGGGCACCACCACGATCAACGCCGGGCTCGGCAGCGACACGGTCACCGTCCTGACCATCGACGGGCACACGCGGGTCATCGGCGGGCCCGATGCGCTCGGCCTCGGCCGGCCCGACAATGACACGTTCATCGTCGGCACCGCGGCCGGCCTGCTCGATCTGCTGCGCGCGCTGCTCGTCCTCGAGGGTGGCGTCGGCACCGACGTGGCCACGCTGCGCGACTTCGGCGACGCATCCGACAACCTCGGCTGGCTCACCCAGGACACGGTGACCGGGCTCGACATGACCCCGCGCACGGGCGTCGATGAGGTGGGCCGCCCGCTCGACCGCCTGTACTCGGTCACCCCGCTCGCCGGCGCCACCCAGTTCACGATCATGCTGTCGCAGGTCGTGGGCGGCGTCGCCGAGGGCATCGGCGCGGTGACGTTCGCCGTCACCGCCACCGCCGAGCAGGTCCGCGCGGCGCTCCAGACGCTGCTGTTCCCGCCGAAGGCCGGGTTCGCGGGTCGATGCGGTGAGGACGACGAGACCGCATGCGCGCTGAGCGTCTACGTCTGGAAGGTCGGAGGCACGTTCCTCATCGGCTTCCGCGGCGAGGTCAACGAGTCCACCACCTTGCCGGTCACCATCCAGCTCACGGCGCTCGGCGCCGGCGCGGCCGCCGTCGACGCCGATTCCCGCGCGGGCATCCGCTACCTCGGGCTTGAGACGCTGAACCTGCAGCTCGGCTCCGGCGACGACGTGCTGAACATCCGCGGCACGCTGCCCATCACCAACGTCTCGTTCGGCAGCGGCGACGACCGCGTCTACATCTCGTCTCGCGCCGACGTCGGCCTCACCGAGAAGCCCGAGTTCCTGGCGGGTCACCTCGACGACATCGACGGCACCCTCAACCTCGACCTCGGCACAGGCCGCCACACGCTGCTGCTGAGCGACGAGGACGCGGGCACCGGCGACGGCACCGTCGCCACGCCGGTCCTCATCACCGACGCAGTCGCCGCCGCCCAGGCGCGCGACGCGGCGCTTGCCGCCAACGGCGAGATCTTCGTCGTCGGCCTGGCCCCGGCGGGCATCTCCTGGCGCGCCTCCAGCACGGGCACCTTCGCCGACGGCATCCGGATCTGGACCTCCGGGTTCGCCGACCGGATCGTCATCGACGGCACCCACGAGCGCGCGGGTGTGCGCACCACCGCCTGGCTCAACACCGGCCTCGGCAACGACCACGTGACGGTCAACCTGACCGCGGGCCAGGACGGCTTCTTCGTCCTCAATACCCAGGGCCAGAACGACAACCTGCTCGACCTCACCGCGGACCTCGACGACGGCGACGAGCCGGTCGCGGCCGACCGCGTGGTCTCCGTCGTGGTCAACGGCACCACGATCGATCCGGCCCGCTACAGCGTCAGCTCGCGCCTCGACCTCATCGGCCTGTTCGACTCCCTGCTGCCGGGCGACTCCGTCGTCGTGACGCTGCGCCTGACCTCGTGGACCGTCCAGAGCAGCGGCTCGTTCGACCTCGTCAACGACTCCGACGTCGAGGGCTACCGCGTCTGGGTCAACGGTCGCCTGCTGGATCCCAGCGAGATCACGAAGGTCGGGACGCTGCTCACGTTCGCCACTCCGAACCAGCGCGCGAGCGAGGGCGTCGTGGTGCCCGCGCACGTCGTCGTCGAGGTGACCCGCGAGTCCACCCAGACCTTCGTGATGCCCGCCTCCGGCGCCATCCTGCCGATCGGCGTGACCGACGACGACACCGTCATCGGCACCGGCTCCACGCTGCCGCTCATCGTCTTCGGCGGCTACGGCAGCGACGACCTCCGCGGCGGCGAGGGCGCCGACGTGATCTTCGGCGACCGCGGCCTGGTGCAGTGGCACAGCGGCGGCGTGCTGGTGGCGCAGTCCGGCAACGGCGGCGTGGACGACTTCACCGACGGCGTCGTCCGCCCGAGCACGCTGATCACCGTCCGCGACAACCACCTCGGCGGCAACGACACCATCCGCGGCCTCGGCGGCGAGGACATCCTCATTGGCGGCACGGCGGACGACCGGATCGACGGCAACGACGGCCGCGACCTGATCTTCGGCGACAACGTGTCCCTCGACCGCATCACCACCCTCGGCAACCACACCAACCCCCGGTTCCGGGTGCTGACCGGCACGCAGATCTACTCCACCGACGGCGCCCCCACCAACGGTGCCGCCCAGATCACGGGCGCCTGGCAGAACGACCCGGCCGGCGCGACCGCGTGGAGCGACTTCCGGATCACGCTGCTCGACCATGCCGACGACACCGCAGCCGACCGCTTCGGCGACGACTACCTCGCCGGCGGCGCGCACGACGACGTCATCTTCGGCCAGCTCGGCAATGACGTCGTCCAGGGCGACGGCTCCATCGACCTCACGGTGAGCGCCGGGCGCAACACCGCGGGCGACCTCGTGGTGGCACCCTCTCAGGAGAACGCGGACACGGATGGCGACGACTACATCGAGGGCGGCGGCGGCACCGACACCATCTTCGGCAACCTCGGCCGCGACGACATCATCGGCGGCAGCTCCAGCCTGTTCTCGCTGACCACGCCGGCTGCCCGTCCGGACGCCGCCGACCTGATCTTCGGCGGCGCGGGCACCGACATCGCCCGCAACGACGACACGCTGGGCCACGGCCGCGACTCCGACACCATCGTCGGCGACAACGGCAACATCTACCGGATCGTCGTCGCGGGCGGCACCGCCTACCGCACGTTCACCTACGACAACTACGGCGGCCCCGCCAACGAGCGGCTCGTCCCGCGCGCCGTCGACCTGCTCGACTACACCCCCGGCGGCCCGGACTTCCTGCCTGCGGCGCTGACCACCGACATCTACGGCGCCGACGAGATCCACGGCGAGTCCGGCGACGACACCGTCTACGCCGGCGCCGGCGACGACGTCATCTTCGGCGACGCCGGCGACGACGACCTCATCGGCGGCTGGGGCCACGACTGGATCTCCGGCGGCACCGGCATCGACGGCATCCTCGGCGACGACGGCCGGATCTTCACCAGCCGCAACGGCGCCACCGAGCCGCTCAACGGCGTCACGGTGGTGAACGCGCAGGTCGAGATCACCACGCCGGGCCGCGTCCAGGTCGCGATCCTGTTCCCGGCTGGCAAGCTCACCAAGACCGTCGACCTGACCCCGTTCGCGGCCGACGGCGACTGGGCGGACCCGCTCAACGAGATCCTCCATGCCAACGACGTCATCTTCGGCGGCTGGGACGACGACTTCATCCACGGCGGCTCCGGCGACGACGCCATCTCCGGCGCCGAGGCCCTTGTCACTGGTTACGGCGTGGGCGGGGTCCGCAGCGACTTCACCAGGCCCTTCAACGATGGCACGCTCCTGGGCTTCGACACCGCCACCGGCATGTTCGAGCTGTACGACGAGTACAACCCGATGGTGAAGATCATGGTGGGCGGCGGCGAGTGGTTCCTCAACTTCAGCCACACCGAGGGTCGACCCGTCACCGGTTGCTCGGCCGTGTCCAACAACGGCACGTGCACCGCCACGTCCACAGTGCAGTCCGACGGCGACGACGTGGTCTTCGGCGACCACGGCAACGACTGGCTAGTCGGCGGCACCGGCCGCGACACCCTGTGGGGTGGCTGGGGCAACGACCTCATGAACGCCGACGACGTGCTCACCACCAACGGCGGCCTCAACGACCAGCCCGACACGCACACCACCTACGAGGACCGCGCGGTCGGCGGGGCCGGGCTCGACGTGCTCATCGCCAACACCGGCGGCGACCGCCTCATCGACTGGGTGGGCGAGTTCAACAGCTACCTCGTGCCGTTCGCGCCGTTCGGCCTCGGCACCGTCAGCCGCCAGGTGCCGCCGGGCCTGTACGACTTCCTGTACCGGCTGTCCGCCGCGCAGGGCGCCGACTTCACCGTCGCGCAGCTGGCCGGGCAGATGAGCGCCGCCCGCAACGGCGAGCCGTACGGCGAGATCGGCCTGGTCACGCAGAAGGACGACTTCTGGCAGGACCAGACCGGCGGCCCGCGCGACCCGCAGCCCGGCAACGTGCCCGGCGGCAAGCGCGATGTCCTCCGCTCCGCCGACTTCAACACCGGGGCGCAGGCGTTCTACGCCGACTCCGGCGTGTTCGCGGCCCAGGGCGGGACGCTCAACGTGACCGCCACGTCGACCGGCGGCGACGCCGTCGCGGTGTACTACATCGACCAGTACCTGCCGATCTACTACGAGATCCACGCGCAGGTCTACCTCACCAAGCCCACGGGCGGCTGGAAGGCCAACGCCTACGTCATCTTCGACTACTTCAGCCCCACCGACTTCAAGTTCGCGGGCGTCGATCAGTCCACCAACAAGCTCGTCATGGGCCGCCGCACGGCGGCGGGCTGGATCGTCGACGTGCAGAGCTCGATCTCGGGCGGCGTGAAGTTCAACACCTGGTACACGATGCTCGTTGCCATCAACGGCACCACCGTGACGGTGCTGCTCGGCGGGACGGTGGCGTTCACCCACACCTTCGCGCCGCGGATCATCGACGGTGAGTCGGTCGGCCTGAACAAGGGGTTCGTGGGGGTGGGGTCCAACCAGGCGCGGGGCAAGTTCGACAACATCGCCGTGCAGGTCCTGCCGCCGCAGATCACGCTGGATGTCACCGAGTCGTTCGACGACGGCGCCGGCCTGGCCGGCGACACGCAGCAGGGCACGTGGGTCGCGTCGGGCGGGTCGCTCACCGGCACCGCAACCTCCCCGGCCGCCCCCGCCGTCACGCTGCTCGACCTCGGCGACCCGATCGAGGCCAACGCCTTCCTGGAGATCACCACGACACTGCGCCTCGTTGCCGGCGGCATCGCGGGTCTGGTCTATGACTTCTACAGCCTCACCGAGTACAAGTTCATCGTCCTCGACATCGTGGCGCAGGCTGTCGTGTTCGGCCATGTGATCCACGGGCGCGTGGTCGTGGACCAGACGGTCAGCCGGACGCTGGTCGCCGGCCGCGACTACACGATGATGGTCACGCTCAAGGGCGCGTCGGTGTCGCTGGTCCTCGACGGCGCGTTCATCGCATCGCGGGCCTACAACGCGGCGCTGGCCGACGGCGGCATCGGCCTCCTGGTCCGCTCCGGCTCGGCGTCCTACGGCTCCGTCCGGGTGCGCACGGACGGGTGGAGTCCGCCCGTGGCCGCCCTCGCTGAGCCAACCCCGACGGAACCGGCGCCGACGGAACCGGCGCCGACCGAACCCGCGCCGACGGAACCGGCCCCGACGGAACCCGCGCCGCCGACGGAACCGGCCCCGACCGAGCCGGCACCCACCGAGCCCGCCCCGACAGAACCCGCCCCGACGGAACCGGCCCCGACTCCCGCCCCGACCAAGCCCGGCAAGAAGAAGTAGGCCTAGACGCGGGCGCGCGTCGCTTCGCTCCTCGCGGCCCGGCTCTACCACTCCGCTGGTTGAGCCGCGCCGAGCCGCCTGCGGCTCAGCGCGTGTCGACTTGGGTTGAGCCGGGCAAAGCCGCGAAGCGGCGCAGCCCGCGCCGAAACCACCCACCTGCACACGGTTTGAACCGCACTGAGTTTGTTGGAGACTCCTGACCTTGGAAACGAGGATGGGGTTATGCCGAAAGAGCAGACAGCAGGGAAGCCGACGACGCGTCGGTACTCGCCGGAGGAGAAGGCCGCCGCGGTCCGGATGGTGCGAACGTTGCGGGCCGAGCTGGGGACCGAGCATGGGACGGTGCAGCGCGTCGCGGCGCAACTCGGATACGGCGTCGAGTCGGTGCGGTCGTGGGTCAAGCAGGCCGACATCGATGAGGGTCACGTCGCCGGCGTGACGACCGTCGAGGCCCGGCGCGTGCGGGAGCTCGAGCAGGAGGTCCGCGAGCTTCGCCGAGCTAACGAAATACTCAAGCGCGCAGCGAGTTTCTTCGGGGCGGAGCTCGACCGCCAACACCGGAAGTAGTCGCATTCATCGACGCGAACAAGGACGACATGGTTGAGGGTCGCCCGCTCGGAGTCGAGCCCATCTGCAGCGTGTTGCAGGTGGCTCCGAGCACCTACTACGCCGCCAGGGATCGTGTCCCGTCGGCGCGGTCGATAAGCGACGCTGTCCTGGTCCCGGAGCTGGTGAGGCTGTGGGAGGACAACTATCGCGTCTACGGTGTCCGCAAGCTGTGGAAAGCCGCCCGTCGTGCCGGGATCGACATCGGCCGTGACCAGACCGGCCGGTTGATGCGTGCCGCCGGTATCGAGGGCGCCACGCGTTCTAGGCGAGTCACGACCACCAAGGCCGATCCAGCCGCCCCCAGGCACCCGGACCTGGTGCAGCGGGAGTTCACCGCGCCGGCACCGAACCGGCTCTGGGTGACCGATCTGACGTTCGTGGCGACGTGGGCCGGGGTGGCCTACGTGTGCTTCATCATCGACGCGTTCTCCCGGATGATCGTCGGCTGGCGATGCGCTTCACACATGCGCACCGAGATGATCCTCGACGCGATCGAGATGGCCCGCTGGGGTCGCGGCACCCACCACGACGACCTGCGCTGTCACAGCGACGCGGGCAGCCAATTCACATCGATCCGCTACGGCGAACGGCTCGCCGAGATCGGCGCCACCCCCTCGATCGGGACCGTCGGCGACAGCTACGATAACGCCCTCGCCGAGACCGTGAACGGCTACTACAAGGCCGAACTCGTCCGCGGACCCGCCCGACCAGGCCCCTGGAAGACCGCGGAGGACCTCGAACTCGCAACCCTGGGCTGGGTGCACTGGCACAACACGCAGCGCCTCCACGGCTACCTCGGCGACATCCCGCCCGCCGAGTTCGAGCAGGCGTTCTATGCTGGCCAAACCGACCGCAAACAGCTGGTAGGAATCAAATAGCACGAGTCTCCATCAGACCCAGTGCGGTTCAGTTCAAGGACCTGTGCAAAGACCTGGCGGAGGTCCGAGGGGACAGTCGCGTCGGTTTCGACGCGGGCGCGCGTCGCTTCGCTCCTTGCGGCCCGGTGCTTGCGGCCCGGCTCAACCAGCGGTGGAGAGGCCCGGCTCAACCATTCCGCTGGGTGAGCCGGTCGGGCGCGAAGCGCCACCGACCGCGTCGAAGCCTCTCGCGCCCGGTTCGAGGACCTGGCGAAAGTCCGAGGGGAGAGTCGCGTCGGTTTCGACGCGGGCGCGCGTCGCTTCGCTCCTTGCGGCCCGGCTCAACCAGCGGTGGGGCGGCCCGGCTCAACCCAACCGCGCCGACACCCAGACTCACCTTCCGCGTCAGCCGTCCGTCCACAGCACAAGAGCCGTGTGGGAGATCGCTGCCGGCCATCACGACCATCAGGGCATGCCATTCACCTACATGCTCGAATGCAGCGACGGGAGCTTCTACGTGGGTTCAACCTGGGACCTGGGCGAACGAGTCAGCCAGCACATGGCCGGCCGCGGCGCGACGTACACGAGCCGACGGCGTCCCGTGCGTCTGGTCTGGGCTGAGGAGTTCGAGCGGGTGGACGAGGCCTACGCGATGGAGAAGCGCGTGCAGGGCTGGGGCCGCGAGAAGAGGATCGCCCTGATCGAGGGACGCTACGACGACCTGCCGACGCTGGCCAGGAAGGGCCGCCGGGCCGCCGGGTGCGAGATCTCCCCGGAAGCGAGAGAGCGGTTGGACCAGCCCTGAGCCCCCGCGGCCCCCGCCGCCCACCACCGTCAGCGATGTCCTGATACATGAACCGTCAGCGATGTCCTGAGACACAACTGTCAGCGATGTCTTGAGACATCACATCTGGGCCATGAACCTGGGCCAGGTCCTTGAACCGGGCGCGGGTCGGTGGTTTCGGCGCGGGCTGCGTCGCTTCGCGGCTCTGCCCGGCTCAACCCAAGTCGACACGCGCTGAGCCGCAGGCGGCTCGGCGCGGCTCAACCAGCGGTGGAGGCCCATCTGGAAGGGTCGGAACCGTCGCTACCTCGCGGGACTGGTTGTAGCGTGGGCGCATGAAGGCCCTGGGACTGGCATCGTCGCTTGTCGTGTCGTGTCTCCTCGTGGCCTGCTCCGCGACGCCCGCCGCGACCCCACCGCCGTCGCCCACCCCCTCCGCGTCGCCGTCGGCGTGGCCCGAGTCTCAATGCCGCGAGCTGGCCGCGACCGTCGGCGAAGCCCTCCAAGGCGTGGTCGACTCCTACGAGGAGGCCACCGACCCGCAATCCACCGCGACACCCACCCCCGCCGCGACACCCTCAGCCAGCGCCGTCGACGGCAACTCCGACACCATCCAGGATGCGCTCGAGGAAGTGCGCGGCGCCGTCGAGGCACTCAGGTGCGGCGCCGAGCAGATGCGCCGGGACGTCGACGACGGCATCGACGACGTCCGCGCCGAGAGCCCCGTGGCGGAGGCCGTGCGGGCGCGCCTCGTCGCCGGGCTGGACGGGCGCATCCCCGAACTTCCCGTCCGGCTGGCCGTCTTCCCTGACGACGACCTCGCCACGGCTGTCGCGGAGGCACCCTCAGGCTCCACCCTGCTGCTGAGCGAGGGGGAGTGGGACCTCACCCAGCCGCTGGTCCTCCTCAGCGCCATCACCATCGAGGGGAAGGGGGCCGGGGCCACCCTCCTCGAATCCAGCGCCCCTGAGGCCGCCGTCCTGGTGGCGACGGCGGAGCCGGTGGCCCTCCAGTCGCTGAGCCTCGCCCGCGACACCACCGTCCCGGGCTCCGGCGTCGTCGCCGGCGGCGCCGCGACACTCGTCCTCAACCAGCTCGAGATCAGTGGCGGCCGGCCCGACGACACCGGGGGAGGTGCCGGGCTGATGCTCGTCGGCGAGGACCTGACCGCTGATCGCCGCACGTCGATGGAGGCCACCGACGTCGTCTTCCGCGACAACGGCTGGGCCGGCCTCGCCGTCGCGGGCACGCACCGGGTGAGCATCGCATCGGCCACTTTCAGCGGCAACGGCGAGTGCGGCCTGTGCTTCCTCGGGGACGCCGACGGGTCGCTGACCACGGCGTCGTTCGACGGGAACAAGGTGGGCGTCGCGGTGGCCGAGGGGGCTCGCCCCACCCTGATGGGGCTGACCATCGCCGGCGGTGAGGTGGGGCTCCAGGTGGAGGGGTCGGCGGCCCCCATCGTCGACGGCGCCATCATCTCCGGCTCAACCCGGGCCGCGGTCATCGTCGGAGGGACGGCGACGGGGGCGCTGGCGTCTGTGGTGTGCGAGGACGTGGACTACGGGATCGTGGTCACCGACACTGCGGCCCCCACCCTCACCGGCAACACCTGCGCCCTGGCCAGGGGAAGCATCGGCTCCCCCTCACCCTCACCGTCCCCCGGGGGATAGGCCGCCGCGTACCGCTTCAGGCATCGCGGGACCTGAGGGTCAGCGGGAGGACCATCCACAGCAGGAGGAACACCACGACGGCGGCGCCCGCGCCCAGCAGCCCCCACTCGTGCCCGAGGACGAAGCCGAACGTCAGCCACGACACCGCCACGATGGTCACCGCCAGCAGCCCGAGGCCGATCTTCGCCATCACGTGCCCGGCCGCCACGACGGTGTCCTTGCGATGCTCCTGGAACAGGTGCCGGTGCAGCACCACCGGCCCGACGACGAGCGCGGTGGCCAGCGTCGCCGTCGCCACGGCCACCAGGAACACCGTCAGCAGGGTGGGCGACAGGTCGGCGAACCGGTTCTGGAACGGCAGGGTCAGCAGGAATCCGGAGAGGAGCTGGAGGCCGGTCTGGGTGACTCTCAGCTCCTGGAGGAGTTCGTTCCACTGCCTGTCGAGGCGCTCCCCGGGCGTCTCGTCGCGCTCGCCGGTATCGGTGCCGTCGGCATCGGCATAGCGGGAGGTGGCGGCGCGGGGCGTGTCGTGGTGGTCGCTCATGCCACTTACGTACCCACCGTCGGGGTGATCCACACCGGCGAGGTGGGTGCAGTTGAGCCGATGGATGGGTTCGCGACACCTCCCACGCTCGGACTACGCGGGGCGGGCCCCGCGAACCCATCCATCGGCTCAACGCCGAACCCGCGCCGAACCCTCGCCGAACGCGCCGCCCCGCCGCCGCGCCACCCCTTGCAGGGTGCCCGGGGGTCAGTCAGAGTAGTGAAATGCCCTACATCGAGGAGATCCCCGCCGCGACGTCCATCCCGCCGCTGCCCACCTCCGTGACGGGCCTCGTCGGCGCCTGCGGCCAGGGTCCGATCGGCACCCCCGTCATCGTCACCAGCGCAGGCGAGTACCACGCCATCTTCGGGCCCAGCCTCGACGCGGCCCAGCCGCTCGGCCACGCCGTCGACCTGTTCTTCGCCAACGGCGGCACCCGGGCGGTGGTCGTCAGGGCGGCCGGTCCCACCCCCGACGAGCTCGTCCCGTCCGACGGCGAGGCCGGCCTCCGCGCCCTCGAGAAGTCGGGCGTCACGGTGCTCGTTGTCCCCGGTCTCACCGCCGCCCACGCGCCGCAGGTGAGCCGCGCCCTCGCCTTCTGCGCCGCGCACCGGGCCGTGCTGCTCCTCGACCTGCCCCCGGGCCCCTTCACGGCGGGCACGAGGACGACGGTGCAGCAGACGGGCCCGCACCGGGAGAGGGTCGCGGCCTACCACCCGTGGGTCACGGTGGGTGGGGTCGCGGTCCCGCCGTCGGGCGCCGTCGCCGGGGCGATCGCCCGGACCGACGCGGCCCGCGGCGTCTGGAAGGCGCCAGCCAACGTCGAACTGCGCGGCATCGACGGGCTCACCGAGGCACTCGACGACGCCGCCAACGAGGCGCTGATCCAGGACGGCGTCAACGCGCTGCGCGAGTTCGCGGGTCGCGGCCGGCTGATCTGGGGGGCCCGCACGCTGGCCGGCGCGGAGAGCACCGAGCCGGCATCGCGCTACCTTCCAGTCCGCCGACTCACCGACCACATCGTCGGATCGCTGACAGCGGGACTGGGGTTCGTCGTGTTCGAGCCCAACGATGAACCGCTCTGGCTGCGGGTGCGGGCCCTGGCGGAGAACTTCCTGGACGGCCTCTGGCGCGCAGGCGCGTTCCAGGGCGACAAGGCCGAGCACGCCTACGGGGCGCGGTGCGGGCTCGCCGTCACCATGACCCAGGCGGACGTGGATGCCGGGCGCCTCATCCTCGAGGTGTTCTTCGCCGCCGTGCGCCCGGCCGAGTTCGAGGTTCAGCGATTGACGCTGCAGACCCAGGCGCCCGACGCCGCCCCGGCCGACGGTGATGCCCGGCCCCTGCGGCTGGACGGCCGCCTGCTCCGCCCGCGGACGCTGCGCACCGTCGACCTCTCGCAGGTGGTGTCGCGCTACATCGGCGAGACCGAGAAGAACCTGGCCGAGCTGTTCGACGCCGCGGAGAGCAGCGGTGCGGTGCTGCTCTTCGACGAGGCCGACGCGCTGTTCGGCAGGCGCACCGGCGTCCGAGACGCCCACGACCGGTACGCCGACCAGGGGATCCGTCGCCTCATCGAACGGCTGTCGAAGGAGCGCGGCGTCGAGGTGCGCTGGACCCCGCCAAGCACCTAGTACAAGAGGCGCCGGCGGCCCTAGCATGAGCCATGCCCTACCCGTCGCAGCAGGACGTCGCGGCGATCGTCGCGATCACGGACCCGGTGGTCCGCAACGCGGCCATCACCGCCTGCTACCGCGACCTCTCGCTCGCCTTCGCCGACCTCCTCGGCCGGGTCGACGTCAACTGGCTCGCCTTCGGCGCGTGGGCCAGCGGGTCGGCGGGGCGGGTGATCCGCGGCGAGGGCCTGCCCCTGAACCTGGACCTCGGCACCTCAGCGGCGGTGGGTGAGGGCAACCGCGCCATCATCGCCGACGTCGGGCCGAGGTTCGTCCGCTGGCTCGACGAGGTGGCCCGCGCCGGCGGCCCCACCCGGATGGCGCTGGAGGTGGCCGTCGCCGATCCGCTGTTCGAGGGGGCTCCTGACCTGGCCGCAGGCTTGGCGGCCTATCAGACCGCGCTCGAGCTGCGTTCCCTCAGCGCGCAGGCCGAGCTCGACGACGAGGCGGACCGCGCCGTCGCCGAGTTGATGCTGCTGGGGAACGTGAGGATCGCGGCGCATGAGCAGTGGATCGCGGACGCGATGATCGACCGGGCCATGCCGCTGGGCGGGCTGTTCGGGCGCCTCGCCACCAGGTTCGTCGAGGTCTACACCCCCGACGGTCCGGTGGACGTGTGCCGGGAGGTGCCATGTCCGTCGTATCTGGGCGGCCCGAGGTTCCCCGCGGTGCTCGACCACCTCACCCAGGCAGACCTGTGCGGCCTGGCCGAGCGGTTCGATCACGCGCTGACCGTCGACGTGACCGACAGCGCGGCCACCACCTGGGAGTGCTTCGACGAGCGGATGGGCTTCATCTTCGCCTTCTTCCGCGCGTACGCCCGCGACGCCCGGTTCTTCGACGCGCCCACCCTCGCTGGTTGAGCCGGGCCGCAAGGAGCGACGCGACGCGCGCGCGTGTCGAAACCGACGTGAGTTCACCAGCGACGCGGTGGGCACGGTCCTCGAACCGTGCGCGGGTCGGTTTCGACACGCGCTGAGCCGCGGGCGGCTCGGCGCGGCTCAACCAGCGGAGAAGGGGTCGGTTAGCTCAGAGGGCCTCTCCGTTCGACGCCGCGACCGTTCCCAGCCACGCCAGGCTGGGCTTCGGGTGGCGGGCGAAGTCGGTGGCGCGGTCCACCGCGATCAGGCCGAACGTCGGCGCCCAGCTGCCCCACTCGTAGTTGTCCAGCAGCGACCAGTGGCAGTAGCCGCGCACGTCCACGCCGTCGGCCACCGCGTCGATCATGCCCCGCAGCGCGCCCCGCGTGTACTCGATGCGGCGGGTGTCGTCGGTGGTGGCGATGCCGTTCTCGGTGACCAGCAGCGGGATGCCGTACATCTCCCACACGCGGCGCAGGTTGATGCCCAGCGCGTCGGGGCGGTAGGCCCAGCCGGTGAGCGTGTTGTCCGGGCTGTCGGGGTGGGGGACCACGCCGTCGGGGCCGACGTCCTGGCTGGTGTAGCTCTGGATGCCGACGAAGTCGTCGCCGGCGCTGCCCTCGTAGTACACGCCCTCCCACTGGTGGAAGACCTTCTCCCAGACCGCCTCGTTTCCGGGCGTGGGCATGAACGCCTGGGCGGCGACCGCCCAGCCCACCTTCGCCGACGTCGTGCGCCGCAGCACCTCGACGGCGGCGCGATGCATGGCGGTGATCGCTGCGGCCAGCTCGTAGGGCGGCATGGGCATGGCGGCCATGTCGACGGTGGGCTGGCCGGCCTCGCGGCCGGGGGCGGCCTCGGCGGACTCGACTACGCCGGCAGCGGCCGCCTCCTGCGCCCGCTGCTGCATCAGTTGGCCCAGGCCGAACAGCGCGAGGATGTTGGGCTCGTTGATCGTGACCACCCAGCCCACGTCGTGGAGGATTTCGCTGACGAACTCCGTGTACGCGGCGAACCGCTGCGCCGCGTCGGGGCGGAGCGAGCCGCCGCCCGCCGCGAACCACTGCGGGTAGGTGAAGTGGTGCAGGGTGACGACGGGGGTCACGCCGTGCTCGTGGCAGGCGTCGATCATGTCGCGGTAGTGCAGCAGCGCGGCGCGGCTGAACAGCCCGTCGGCGGGCTCGATGCGGGCCCACTCGATGCTGAACCGGTACGTGCTGAGCCCGCCCTCGGCCAGCAGCCGGATGTCGTCGCGGTAGCGGTGCCAGGAGTCGCAGGCGGAGCCGCTGGGCTCCTGCAGGTGGGGCGCCAGGCCGGAGTGCTCGGCGGCCCAGAAGTCCGAGTTGTAGTTGTCGCCCTCGATCTGGTGGGCGGCGGTGGCCGCGCCCCAGAGGAAGTCGGGTCGAAGTGTGGTCATGGTGTCTCTCTTCGGTGAGGGGTCAGGGGATCAGGGCCAGGCGACGAGGCCCTCGTGGGCCACGTGCCAGGTGCCGTCGTCGGGGATGCCGGGCATCGGAGGGCCGCCCTCCCAGCCGGCCACCATGAGCGACACGGCCGCCAGCAGCCCGCCGTTGCCGGGCAGGTAGAGGGGGAGGAAGGAGCCCATGGCCGGGTTGTGGCCAGCGGGGTCGTAGCGGTTCTTGACGCCCTCGCGGAGCAGGAGCTCGACGGCGGCGTCACCGTCGAGCAGGCGCGCGGCCGTCATGGCCATGGTGGCGTAGTCCCAGCCCCAGGCGGAGTCCCACTCCCAGGCACCGCGGACCCAGCCGAGGGTGTCGCGCATCACGGCGGCGTCGATCAGCGGCGTCTCCGGCAGGAAGCCGAGGGCCAGCAGCATGGAGGGGTGGTCGTCGGTGCGCGACTCCCCGCCCCCCGCGACGGCCGCGTAGTGGCCGCCGTCGAGCGACGGGTGAGCGAGCCCGGCCCGCACCCGGTCCCAGGCGGGCACCCGCTCCAGGCCGCGACGCTCGCGGAAGCGCTGCGCCAACTCCAGGCCGAACCACCAGTAGGCCAGCTCGAACGTGGGGTCCTCGGTCTCGGCCGCCTTGTAGAACTCCTGCGCGGGCATCACGGGCGGGCCGAGGTGGAACACGCCGTCCACCTCGTCGGCGAAGTCCGCCATGAAGTGGGCGGTGTCGTCGAGCAGCGGGCCGAGGCGCTCCAGCAGCGCCTCCGCCGCGGGCGCGTCGACGGCGCGGCTGAGCAGGTCCGCGAAGTACAGGAGGTGCGGCTGCTGCCACACCAGCAGCGAGCCGATGTCGGAAGGTGACTCCCGCCCGTCCGGCCCGATCTGCTTCGGCCACCGGGCGCCGGCGTAGCCCTGCTGCGCGGCGGTCTCCCGGGCGCGCGCGTGCACGGACTCGTACCAGCCGAGGCTGCGCTCGAGAAGCTCGGGCCTGCCCCAGGCGGGGAAGTGCGCGGCGTGCCACCAGTGCATCTCGAGGTGGAACTTGCCGGACCAGGAGTTGGTGACGAAGCCGGTCTCCTGCGGCGGGGTGAGCCCGCCGCCGTGGACGCGGGTGAGGTACTGCGACAGCACCACCCGGCGCTCCAGCTCGTGGGCGCGCGGGTCCGAGGAGCCGGCGAAGTCCACCGCGGCGCCGGAGCTCCAGAACTGCTCCCAGAACGCGGCCGCGGAGGCCAGGACGCCGTCGACGGTGCCCTCGGGGCGCGGGTCGCGCGGGCCGAGCTCGCTGCCGGGGCCGGCCACCGGCACGAAGGACGCCACCACGTCGAGCGCCTCGCCGGTGGCGGTGAGCTCGACGGAGTGGCCGTCCAGCGCGCCGAGCGAGGCGTCGGTCCAGGCGAGCGCGACGTCGTAGGCGGTGTCGTCGAGCCGGCGACGGATGGTGGCCGATCCCTCGGCCGCGTCGGCCACCTCGGTGACGTGCGCCTCCGGCTTGGTCCAGTCCGCGGCGGGCGTGAAGCTGGGGTTGGGGGAGGGGAAGGCGAGGCGTACGCGCACCTGCCCGGTGGCCAGCAGCGGCGACACCACCCGCGTGCCCACCACCGACGCGTCCCCGTGCGCCGCCGTCGTCACCTCGACCGGCCGGCCCAGGTACCGGAACCGGCTGACGATCCGGCCGTGCCACAGGTCCAGCCGGACCTCGAGGTCCGTCAGCGCCGAGGGGTCGGTCTCCGGCTCCGCGTCGGCGGTGGGGCGCAGGGCGAGGCCGAGGCGGCCGAGGTCTATCCGCTGGGGGTTGTTGATCAGCCACATGCCGGCGAGATCGGCCCGGTCCGGGGTCTTGCCGGCCATCAGGTCGTGCATCGACGGCCGGTCCGGGTAGCGCACGGGGCCGCGGCGGGTCTCGTACGGGCTCATCGCGTCGTCGAGCACGTAGTCGTCAGGGTTGGGGTAGGCGTGCCAGCCCCAGCTGCTCATGGTGCAGGTCTCGGTGGTCCGCGCGCCCCGCGGGTCGGTCATGTCCGCCCCGCGGGCGAGGCGGGGGGTGTGGAAGTCGGTGAACGTCTGGAGGCCGGTGACGTCGGCCGTGAAGCCGAAGTCGCCGTTGCCCACGCTCAGCACCACCCCGGGATCCGCCGAGGTGAGGACCACGTCATGGCGGCCGACCAGTGCGCTGCGGTCGATCACGCCTGGGCTCCCTCAGAGCTGTACGTGAAGCGACGGCACCGCGCCGTCCCCGCCACCGCGGCCACGCCGACCATGCGCCCGGTGAAGCCGCCGGCCACCTCGGTGGACACGTAGCGGCCGTCGATCTCGGCCAGCTCCTCCCAACCGTCGTCGGTGAGCGCGGACAGGGTGATGACGTCCGGCTGGCTGGCGGGCCATCCCCCGACCAGCGCGGGGATCGCGGCGGAGAGCCGCAGGGTGACCGACGGCGTCGTTCGGGCGCACGAGCCCAGCACCTGCCGCACGGGGCCGATCTGGGCGACGGTCGAGACGGACTCGGGGCCGGCCTCGACGGCGTACCAGTGGGCATCGTCGAGCCAGACCATCAGCCGGCCCTCGCCCTCGATCTCGGCGGTGGCGCTCCAGCTGTGGTCCATGAGGCGCATGAACACCGGCCGGGCGCCCGCACCCGCGTCGAGGGTGAGGCCGTCGGCGCCGGTGGCGACGCCGCGACGGTCCCCCGACGGCGAGACCCAGCGGGCGTGCAGGGCGCCGGTGAAGTCGTCGTCGACGCCGTGGTCGCGCGCCGGGTAGTCCTCGGCCGGGTCCACGAACACCGGCCAGCCGTCCACCCACTCGACGGGGGACAGGAACGTCTCGCGGCCCAGCACGTGGAACTCGGGGAACCCGCCGTGGGGGCGGGTGCCGTGGTAGACGGCGAACCACTGGCCGCCCGGGCCCTCGACGAGGTCCGCGTGGCCCGTGCTCTGCACGGGGTGGTCGGTGGAGCGGTGCGTGAGGATGGGATTGGCGGGGTTGCCCTCGAAGGGGCCGAGGGGCGAGCGGCCGCGCGCCACGCTCACGCTGTGCCCGCGGTCGGTGCCGCCCTCGGCGATCAGCAGGTACCACCAGCCGCCCACCCGGTAGAGGTGCGGCCCCTCAGGGTTGCGCATGCCGGTGCCGTTCCAGAGCGGCCGGGGCCCGTCGAGGACCTCGCCGGTGGCGGGGTTCACCGTCACCTGCTGTATCCCGTCCGGGAAGCCGCACCACGTGACCAGGCAGGTGCCGTCCTCATCCCAGGCGATGTCCGGATCGATGCCCACGACGGGGATCCGCACCGGATCCGACCACGGCCCCTCCAGGCTGTCGGCCGTGAAGAGGTGCTGGCCGGAGCCGATCTCCACCATGTTGGTGGTGATGAACCAGAACTTCCCGTCGTGGTGGCGCAGCGTGGAGCCGTAGATGCCCGACGACGCCCCGCCGGTGGTGAGGTCCGCCTGCTCCGGGCGCGTGACCACGTTGCCCACCTGCTCCCACTCCACCAGGTCCGTGCTGCGGTGGACCGGCGCGCCCGGGAAGTACTCGAAGCTCGAGTGCGCCAGCGCGTACCCGTCGGGGGTCCGGCAGACCGTGGGGTCCGACCAGAAGCCGGGCATGACGGGGACGATGTTGCGGTGGCTCATGGTGTCCTTTCGACGACGGTGTCGCGTGGGGGTGGGGGTGGGGGTCAGATGCGGGCCAGCAGGTCCTCGACGGCCTGGCGCGCCTCCATGGCCGCCTGTCCGCTGATCTCGCGGAAGGCGCGCAGGATGGAATCGGCCAGGTCGAAGTCCCGCCTGATCAGCCACTGCTGCTGGAGGCCGTCCCAGACGGCGACGAACATCCGGGCCATCTCGAGCGGGTCCCGGTCCGGGTGCGCCCGGCCGGATTCCTGCATGGAGGAGATGACGCTCGTCATCTCCTCCAGCGCCTGATCGTAGTGGCGCCGGTAGTACTCGTGCGCCGGGTGGGCAGGGTCCTGCGCGGCCGCAGCCAAGGCAACCTGGAGCTGGAGCCGCCGATCGTCGGCCTGGGCCCGCAACGCCAGCTCTTCGATGACCGACTCGAAGCCGACGGCGGTCCGCGAAAGGTTCGTCCGCGACGTGGTCATGGTGCGGTCGAAGTGCTCGACGGCGGCCACCAGCAGGTGGTCCCGGGAGGGGAAGTGGTAGAGCATGGTGCGCTCGCTGATGCCGGCCCGCTCGGCCACGGCCGCCGTCGTGAGGCTGGGGTGCCCCACCTCCATCACGATCTCGTAGGCCGCCTCCGCGATCTGGGCGCGCCGCTCCGCGGTCTTGGCGTAGGGCCCCCGCGGGCCACGTGGTGCTGTCGTCATCGGTCAACCTCCGAGCCCTAATCTACAGCAGATTTCCAAATTTGTCTCGTCACAGGGTTGACGTTCCGTCTAAATTGGGTGTGTACTTCATATTGAACCGGAGTCAACGACGACAGGAAGATCACTGATGTCCACCTCAACCCTCACCCGCGCCGAACGGCGCACCGCGAAACGCTCCGCCCCCGACTACGTGGGCGCGGTCAAGACCTTCGGATGGTCGTCGCGCGGCTTCTCCCTGGCGGCGAACTTCATCGTGCTGGGGTACTTCACCCTCTACGCCACCGACACCCTCGGCCTGTCGGCCGGTCTCGTCGGCACCCTGCTCATGGTGAGCAAGATCTTCGACGGTTTCACCGACCTCATCGCGGGCTACGTCGTCGACCGCACCCGCACCCGTTGGGGCCGCGCCCGTCCGTACGAATGGGCGATCGTCGGGGTGTGGGCCTGCAACTGGCTCCTGTTCTCCGTCCCGGACCTGGGCACGGTGGGCAAGGCGATCTGGATCTTCGTCACCTACACCTTCGTGAACTCCGTCTTCGCCACGCTGTGCTACGCCAACCAGACCCTCTACATGGCGCGGGCGTTCAACTCGCGCGGGGCCTACGCCAAGCTCAACGCCGCGCAGGGCGTCATCATCACCGTCGGTGCCATGATCCTCAGCATCGCCCTCCCGATGGTCCTCAACTGGGCCGGCAAGGACCCGGGCCGCTGGTCCAACGCGATGCTGCTGATCTCGATCCCGATCGTCATCATCGGGCTCGGGCGCTTCTTCCTGGTCAAGGAGATCTACGAGACCGAGGCCACCGACGAGAAGATCCGCTGGTCCGACATCAAGACGGTGCTGGGCGACAACAGGTGGATCTGGATGCTCGGCGGGCTCGGGCTGCTGAGCAACATCCCCACCAACACCGGCGCCGCCGGCTACTACTTCCGCTACATCGTCGGCGACCTCGGCGCCCTGTCGGTGGTGCTCTTCGCCGCCATCCTCGCGCTGCCGGCCGTGCTGTTCATCCCCAGGATGATGCGCCGCTTCACGCTGTCGCGCCTGATCATGATCGGCCAGGCGCTGGCGATCGTTGGCGCCGCCATCGCCACCTTCGCTGGCGCGAGCATCCCGCTGCTGGCTGTCGCCGCCATCATCGGAGGCATCGGCGTGCTGCCCGTCTCGTACATGGTGGGCGTCCTGCTCATCGACGCGGCCACCTACAACGAGTGGCGCGGCAACCGTCGCCTCGAGTCCACGCTGAGCTCCATCCACGGCTTCGCGTCGAAGATCGGCCAGGGCTTCGCGCTCGCCGGCGCCGGGCTGTTCCTCGGCGCGTTCGGCTACGACGGCACGGCCGAGACCCAGTCCGAGTCCGCCCTGTTCGCGATCCATGCCCTCTACACCTGGATCCCCGCCGTCGTGGCGCTGGCCGCGATCGTGCTGCTGAAGTTCTACAAGCTCGACGCCATGCTGCCCCAGATCCACGCGGACCTTGAGGCCCGCGGCGGCGAGACCGCCCCCGCCGAGCCCTTCGGCGCCGAGGCCGCCAAGTCCGAGGGCGTCATCACCTTGGCCGACGAGCTGAAGGAGGGCGACCACCGATGAGCCGCACCCTGTTCGATCACGGGTGGGAGTGGACCCGCTCCGATGCCGCGTCCTGGCGGGGCGTCGACCTCCCCCACGACGCGATGCTGCACGAGCAGCGCAGCGCCACCACGGACAACGGCAGCCACACCGGGTGGTTCCCCGGCGGGACCTACGTCTACCGCCGGACGTGGCGCGCGCCGGCCGACCCCGGCCGCGTGAGCCTGTTCTTCGAGGGCGTCTACCGGAAGGCGCGCGTGCTCGTCAACGGCACCGAGGCCGGGGGCTGCCTGGGTGGCTACACCGAGTTCGAGGTGCGCATCGACCACCTGATCGAACGGGGATCCAACAACCTCATCGAGGTGCACGTCGACAACTCCGAGGGGCCCAACAGCCGCTGGTACTCCGGCTCCGGCATCTACCGCCACGTGTGGCTGCTGGAGCAGGGCCCGGTCCGCATCCGTCCCGGAGGCGTGCACCTGGTCACCCGCTCGCTCGGCGCCACCGCGACCGTGGCGGCGACGGTGGAGCTCGACAACGACGAGCGCCGCCCCGTCGAGGTGGCCGTGTCGCTGCGGCGGGAGGGCTCCCGGGCCGAGGCGTCGGCGCGCGTCGACGGCGCCGCCGTCGCCCTGGAGCTCCAGGTGCCCGACGCCCGGCCGTGGTCGGCCGAGCGCCCCGACCTGTACGACGTGACCGTGGAGGTCATCGCCGACGGCGAGGTCCTGGACCGCCAGGAGCTGCGGACCGGGCTGCGCACCGTCGAGGTCGACGCCGCCCGCGGGCTGCGGATCAACGGCGTCACCACCCTGCTGCGCGGGGCCTGCGTCCACCACGACTCCGGCATCCTGGGCGGGGCCACGTTCCGCGCGGCCGAGTTCCGGCGCGCCCGGATCCTCAAGGAGCAGGGCTTCAACGCCATCCGCAGCTCCCACAACCCGCTCTCCCGCGACATGCTCGACGCGTGCGACGAGGTGGGCCTCTACGTCATGGACGAGTCCACCGACGTGTGGTTCCGCACCAAGACCGCCCACGACGCCGCCCTCCACTTCGCCGAAACCTGGGAGGCGGACCTCGAGTCGATGGTCCGGAAGGACCGCTGCCACCCGTCGGTGATCATGTACTCGATCGGCAACGAGGTGGCCGAGAGCGGCACCCCCGAGGGCATCGAGGCGGCGCGCCTCATGGTGGCGCACGTCAAGAAGTTCGACGACTCCGTCCCAGTGACCGCCGGCATCAACCTCATGCTCAACATGTCGGCGGCCAAGGGCAAGAACGTCTTCGAGGGCCACGAGAAGCAGAACGAGAAGAACAAGCAGGGTGCCGCGGCGGCCAGGCCGAGGCGCAACGCGCTCACCAGCACCGGCTACAACCTGCTCGTCAGCAAGATGGGCTCGCTGATGGCGAAGGCCGCGGCGCTGCCCGCGGCGGACAAGGCGAGCCGCGGGGTCTTCGATGTCCTGGACGTGGCCGGCTACAACTACGCGCACGCCCGCTACCGCAAGGACGGCAAGCTGCACCCCCGTCGCGTCATCGTCGGCACCGAGACCATGCCGTTCCACATCGCCGGCAACTGGGCGATGGTCAAGGAACTGCCTTACGTCGTCGGTGACTTCATGTGGACCGGCTGGGACTACCTCGGCGAGGCGGGCATCGGCACCTGGACCTACGGCGACGAGTCGAGCGCGTTCGCCAAGCCGTACCCGTACCTGGCGGCCGGCCCCGGCGCCATCGACATCACGGGCGTCCCCGGGGCACCCATGGCGCTCGCCCGGGCCGTGTGGGAGCAGACCGACGAGCCCGCGGTCTTCGTCCGCCCGCTCGACCGCGACACCCGTCGCACCAACCGCGCCGCCTGGCGCGCCACCGACGCGGTGGCCAGCTGGGCCTGGCCGGCCGGCGACGGCCGGCGGGCCGAGATCGAGGTCTACTCGTCAGCCGACGAGGTGGAGCTCCTCCTCGACGGCAGGTCGCTCGGCGTCAAGCGCGCCGGCCGCCGCGCGGGGTTCGTGGCCAGGTTCCGCACCCCCTACCAGCGCGGCACCCTCGAGGCGATCGCCCGCAGGCAGGGCCGGGAGGTCGGCCGCTCCGCGCTCGCCTCCGCCGCCGGCTCGCTGCGACTGCGGGTCCAGCCCGACAGGAGCGTCCTCGACGCCGACGGGCAGGACCTCGCGCACCTGGCCATCGAGCTCGTCGACGGCGCGGGCACCGTCGTGATGCTGAGCGGCGAGGAGGTGGAGGTCGTCGTCGACGGCCCAGCGACCCTGGCCGGCCTCGGCAGCGCCGACCCCGCGCCGCTGGGCTCCTACACGGACCCCCGCGACCAGCTGTTCCGCGGCCGCGCCCTGGCGGTGATCCGCGCCACCACCGAGCCCGGCGACGTGCGGGTGAGCGTCCGCTCCCGCGCCCACGGCGAGGCCGTCGCCACCCTCACCACCACCGTCCCCACCCCCCGAGGAGTACTGACCCATGCCTGAGTTCGCCTACCAGGACCCGACGCTGCCCGTCGCCGAGCGCGTCGAGGACCTCCTCGGCCGGATGTCGCTGGAGGAGAAGGCCGGGCAGCTGACCCAGTACTTCTACTTCGGCTTCCCCGCCGAGATGACCGAGGGGATCGACCTCGATTCCCTGCCGGAGGAGCACCGGGCCTTCGCCCAGCAGCCGCAGATGGTGGAGGCGGCGCTGGGTCGCGGCGGGGCGGGGTCGCTGCTGTTCGTCCGCGAGGCCGCTGAGGCCAACAGGTTGCAGCGGATGGCCGTCGAGGGGAGCAGGTGGGGCATCCCGCTGCTGTTCGGCTTCGACGTCATCCACGGCTTCCGCACCATCTTCCCCGCGCCGATCGCGCTGGCCGCGTCGTGGGACCCCGAGGCGGCGGAGCGCGCCCAGCGCGTCGCGGCCCGCGAGGCCCGCGCCGCCGGCATCCACTGGACGTTCGCGCCCATGGTCGACGTCGCCCGCGACCCCCGCTGGGGCCGCATCTTCGAGGGCGCCGGCGAGGACCCTGTGCTCGGCGCCGCGATGGCGGCGGCCCAGGTGCGCGGGTTCCAGGGCGACGGCGGCGCCGAGTCTGTCATCGCCGGCCCGAAGCACTTCGCCGGCTACGGCGCGGCGCGCGGCGGCCGCGACTACGACGACGCTGAGATCTCCGACTCGGAGCTGCACAACGTGTACTTCCCGCCGTTCAAGGCCGCGATCGACGCGGGCGCGGGCAACGTGATGAGCGCCTACATGGACCTCAACGGCGTTCCGGCCAGCGGCAACCGCAGCCTGCTCACGGAGATGCTGCGCGACGAACTGGGCTTCGACGGGTTCGTCGTCAGTGACGCCAACGCCGTGCGCTCGCTGGAGACCCAGCACTTCGCCAAGGACCTCACCGACGCGGGCGCCCGCGCCGTCAACGCGGGCCTCGACATGGAGATGTGCATGATGGACCCCGCGTACTCGCGCCTGCCGGAGGCCGTCGGGCAGGGGCTGGTCGAGGAGGCCACAATCGACCTCGCCGTCCGCCGCGTGCTCGCCGCGAAGTTCGCCGCCGGGCTGTTCGAGCAGCCCTTCGCCGATGAGGCCGCCACCGCCGCGGTGCTCGCCGCGGCAGCGCACCGCGACGCCGCGCAGGAGGCGGCCGAGCGCACCTTCGTGCTGCTGAAGAACGACGGCGCCCTCCCGCTGCGCCCGGCCGCAGGGGCCCGGATCGCGGTGCTCGGCCACCTCGCCGACTCTCCCCGCGACACCCTCGGCCCCTGGGTCTTCGCCCACGACACCGCCGAGGCGGTCTCCATCCTCGACGGGCTCACGCGGCGCGCCGGCGACGGCGTGACGGTCGGCTACGCGCCCGCGACGGCGGTGCCCGAGCGGCTGTACCCGTCGATGTTCGACCAGCAGGAGCACGGCGGCCTGCCCCGGACGCCGGACGGGTTCGACGAGGACGCCGAGCTGGAGCGCGCCGTCGCGCTGGCGGAGGCCTCTGACGTCGCCGTCGTGGTGGTGGGGCAGCCGCAGAACATGATCGGGGAGAACGCCTCCGCCTCCACCCTCGACCTGCCCGGGCGTCAGCTCGAGCTGCTGCAGCGGGTCCACGCCACGGGCACGCCGACGGTGGTGCTCGTGATGTCGGGCCGCCCGCTGGACCTGCGCTGGGCCGACGAGCACGCCGCCGCGATCCTCCAGGTCTGGTACCCCGGCACCCGCGGCGGCGACGCCGTGGCCCGCGCCCTCTTCGGGGACGTGTCCCCGGCGGGGCGGCTGCCGTTCACGTGGCCGCGCCACGTCGGCCAGGTGCCGATGGTCTACTCCCACTACCGGACCTTCGCCCCGCAGGACCAGGGCAAGCGCTACTGGGACGAGCCGAGCACCCCGCTCTACCCGTTCGGCCACGGGCTGTCGTACGGCAGCTTCGGGTACTCGGACCTGAGGGTGGCGGAGCGGCTCGCGGTGGGGGAGTCGACGGAGTTGTCGGTCACGGTGACCAACACCTCCGAGGTCGCGGCCGACGAGGTGGCGCAGCTCTACATCCACCAGCGGTTCGGCACCTCCACGCGCCCGGTGCGCGAGTTGAAGGGGTTCCAGCGGATCCACCTGGCGGCGGGGGAGTCGCGGCAGGTCACCTTCGACCTCGGCCCGGACCAGCTGCGCTACTGGAGCACCGTGACGGAGGGGTGGGTGCAGGACGCCACCGTCGTCGACGTGTTCGTCGGCGCCGACTCGACCTGCACCCTGACGGCGACCATCGAGGTCACCGCCTGACCGGCCCACCCCTTGCCCCCACCCGCCAAGTCGCTGGCGAACTCGCGTCGGTTTCGACGCGGGCGCGCGTCGCTTCGCTCCTTGCGGCCCGGCTCAACCAGCGGGGGAGGCCCCGGCTCCGCCGGCGGGGGGAGGCCCCGGCTCCGCCGGCGGGGACGCGCCGACGATCAGTCGGTCGGGCTGTCGTCGGCGTCGCGCTCGACGACCAGGGTGACCTGGGAGACGACGGCCGCGATCGCGCCGATCGCGATGAGGGCCGGGGCGAGCGCCGCGGTCAGCACCGTGACGGCCAGCCCGGCCTGGAGGGGGATCTCGAGGAGGATGGTGCCGTCCTCGCGCTTGAGGATGACGCGGCGGACGTTGCCCTCGTGGATGAGCTCGCGGACCTTGGCCAGCAGGCCATCTCCGTCAACCTCGAACTCTTCGGTGGTGGTGATCTTCTCGGACATGTCAGGTGCTCCTTCTTCGGCGGTGCCGGTGTGGTGTTGCCCAGCGATGAGCTGGTGGTTCCATCATTGGCCGGTTCGGGGCCCCTTCCATCGCCTGCACGAACCGTCCTGACTACTGCGGATGCGGTACAGGCCGGTGGGCGTGAAGCGTGGGGGCGGCGTACTACCGCGGACGCGGTACGTGGGATCACCGCGCCCGGCGGATGGCGGATGCCCCGCCCGCGATGAGGATGTGAAGCACTGGAGAGCGACTTCAGCATCCCGAGCAAAGGCACCTCGATGAGCACCCATGACCTGAACAACACCTGCTACCTCGTGACCGGCGTCGCCGGCAATCTCGGCAGCTCCGTGGCCGCGACACTCCTGTCCCAGGGGCGCCGGGTCCGGGGGCTCGTCCTCGCGGGCGACCCGGCCGCCGAGCGCGTTCCGGCCGCCGTCGACCTCTACGAGGGCGACGTCACCAACCCGGCCAGCCTCGAGCGCTTCTTCTCCGGCGCCGACGACATCGTGGTGATCCACTGTGCCGCCGTCGTCACCGTCAACGGCGGATTCAGCCGGCTGGTGCACGACGTGAACGTCACCGGCACCCGCAACATCATCGACACCTGCCTGGCCAACCACGTCCGCAAGCTGGTCTACGTCGGTTCCACCGGGGCGATCCCGGAGCAGCCCAAGGGCACGCCGATCACCGAGGTCGACCACTTCGATCCCGACGCGGTGGTGGGGTACTACGGCAAGTCCAAGGCGATGGCCGCCCAGCTGGTGCTCGACGCCGTGCGCGAGCACGACCTCGACGCGACCCTGGTGTACCCGACGGGCATCTGCGGCCCGGACGACTACGCCTACGGTCCGGTGGCCGGCTTCATCGTCGACTACTGCGCCGGGAAGATGCCGGTGGGAGTGGCCGGAAGCTTCAACGCCGTCGATGCCCGCGATCTCGCCCACGCCATCGTCGCCGCCTGCGATCGCGGACGGAAGGGTGAGGGGTACATCCTCGGCAACGAGTGCGTGACCATGCGCGAGATGTTCCACGTGCTGAGCGAGGCCACCGGCACCAAGGAGGTCCGCACCATCCTGCCGGCGTGGGCTGGGATCGCCCTCGGCCGGGTCAGCGACCTCACGCAGAACGTCACCAACAAGCCCGCCAAGTTGACGAGCTTCGCGGTGTACAACCTCACCCGCAACAACGAGTTCGACTCCTCCAAGGCGCGGGCCGAACTCGGCTTCCGCACGCGCCCCTTCGCCGAGTCCATGGTGGACACCATCGAATGGCTGAGGAGCGAGGGGCGCGTCGACCCCGCCGCCGACACCGCGCGGTCCGGCGCCGTCGCGGCGTGACGCCGGGCACCCAACTACCGCGAGACCAGGAGCACCGATGAGTCCCACCACACTGCCCAGCGCTCCGATCAACCCATCCGCGGGGGAGGGATCCTCGCCCCGCAGCTGGTTCGCGCGCAGCACCCCCCTGCCCCCGGAGAACGCCACCCACCGGAGCACGGCATTCGTCTACGGCAACATCCTGGTCCTTGCGGCGCTGGTCCAGGTGTCCCCCAGCGAGATCACGGGACAGAGCGTGGTGACGGTGATCGCCACCGCGTTGTCGACCTTCCTCGTGCACATCTTCGCCGGGGTGGTCACCACCACCTGGTCCAAGGCCAGCCTGCTGAGTAACGCCCGCGACTCCACGCCCATCCTCACGGCGGGCCTCCTCCCGAGCGGACTGCTGCTGCTGACGGTGCTGTTCGGGGTGCCGGCGATGATCACCACGATCCTGGCCGAGCTCATCATCGTGGTGCGCATCGCTCTGATGGGCGTCGTGGTCGCACGGCTCCGGGATGAGCCGGTCACGCGCAGCACCGTGCTCGCAGGGATCGCGCTGGCCGTGCTGGGGCTCATCATCGTGGTGACCAAGGTGGTCCTGATCCACTGACCGCCCGAACAGAGCCGGGCCCAGACCCGCGCTACCCCGTGCCGAACCCGGCGCGGTAGGCGTAGCTGACGAGCTGGGCCCGGTCGTGCGCCCCGACCTTGTTCATCGCCCGGTTCGCGTGGGTCTTGACGGTGTGCGGCGAGAGGAACAGCGTCCTGGCGATGTCGGTGTACCCGCCGCCGGCGACGATGGCCTCGACGATCTCGCGCTCCCGGGCGGTGAGCTGCCCGAAGAGAGCGACCATCTTCGGGTCGGTCTGGACGACCGGCTCTGCCAAGCTGCCGATCAGGGCCGCCGCCGCCGCTGCCGACAGCACCCCGCCCCCCGCGACGACGTCACGGATCCCGTCGGCGAGCTCAGTCGGGGACACGCCCTTACTCAGGAAGCCGTTGGCGCCGGCCCGCAGCCCGGCAATCACATACTCGTCCTGATCGAACGTGGTCAGGATGATGATCCTGGGGCCGGCGGAGCCGTGCTCCGCGCGAATCCGGCGGATCGCCTCGACGCCGTCGATGCCGGGCATCCGGATGTCCATGAGGACCACGTCGATGTCGGCGTTCCCAACCAGCCTGACCGCGGACAACCCGTCACCGGCCTCGGCGACCACCTCCAGCCCGGGCTGGGCCTCCAGTATCGTGCGCAACCCCACCCGGATCATGTCCTGGTCGTCGACTATCGCAACCTTGATCGTCATGACCGTCGTCCGTTCGTTCGCATCGTCGCCCGCACCGTGAACATGCGCCCGACCGGGCCGGCCTCCAGCGTGCCGCCGACGGAGGCGACCCGTTCCCGCATCCCAATCAGACCATAGCCGCCGACGCCCGGCTCACGGTCCGTCCGCACCTCGTTCGACACGGTGACGCGGATCTCCTCGTCGGTTCGCGGACGGTGAGACTGACCGGCCCCGTCCCGTGCTTCCGGGCGTTGGTGAGCGCCTCCAGGACCACCCGGAAGGTCGCCGCGCTCACCTCGGCGTCCAGCGCGGCGGGTGCCGGATCCAGGTGCGCCTCCACCGCCATCCCGAGTTCCCGATACGAGTTGATGAGCCCAGCGAGGTGGTCGAAGTCCGCGTTCGGCGCGGTCGCGTCGTCGCCGGGGGACAGGCGCAGGATGTCGAGAATCTGGTGCGTCTCACGGATCACCGCCTGGACGCCCCGTCGCGCCGCCTCCAGGTCGGAGCGTGACCGGTCGGCGCCCTCCGGCAGATGGACCTCCGCCGCGCCAAGGTGCATGTTCACGACGGCGGTCTGGTGGCCCACCATGTCGTGCAGGTCGCGGGCGATGCGCAGCCGCTCCTCGCTGATCCGCCGCTCGATCTCCGCCTCACGGGTCAGTTTGGCCTCCGCAAGGTACTGGCGCCGGGAGGCCACGGCACTCCCGGCAGCCGCCGATGCCAACGTGAGCGTCGCGACGACGAGCGCCAAGGGGTCCAGCCAGCCGTCCCCGGTGACGATGGTGAACGCCGCGTAGTTCGCCAGCCCCACCACGGGCCCGACGATCAGCGCCGACGCCCCGCGCAGGCACCACAGGAAGGCCGCAAACACGGTCAGCGTCCACACCAGCACCTGCTCGGCGCCCAGGAGGCCGCCGAGCAGCGGTCCGCTGACGGCCAGCAGCACGCCCGGCCAGAGCAGCCAGTAGCTCACGGCGCATCCGGCGAGGGTGAGGATCAGGGCCAGGTAGCCGGCCGGGCCGGTGCCCTCGGCTATCTGGGTGATCAGTCCGACGATCGAGGCCAGCACGATGAGCGCTACGCCAACCCGCTCCAGGAACGGTCCCCCGGTCAGCTCGGAGATCCAGCGGCGCCGGCTGCTGATGCGGAGGGCACGGTCGGTGGATGGCACCGCCCCAGTCTTGCACCGGTTTCGTCTGTGCAGTACTGCGGTCGCAGTAGGCGGAGACGGTCCTTTCGGGCGACGTCGGCCGGCCGTCGGACAGGCAGGATCTTTATTGCCGGACATGGCCGAACCCGACCATGGCGGATAACCCAGGAAGAATGGAAGGAACGACAATGAGCACAGAGTTCGAAGACGCGATCCGCGGCAGGTTCACCAACGGTTTCAGTGAATGGAATCTGGGCTACCAGGCGTGGCTGGAGTGGTGCGACACCTTGTACGAGCCGGATGCGCACTACAACATCTACGGGCAGCGGTACACGCTGCAGGAATACAAGGACATGATGGGCCTGCTGTTCGACGGATTCGATATCGAGCTGGGCAAGTTCCACAACATCATCGTCGAGAAGGACTGGGGTGCCATCCGCTACCAGGTGCACATCCTGAACAAGAAGACCGGGCAGCAGATCGAGCAGGAGACGATGGAATTCGTCCAGTTCAAGGACAACCCCGCCCCCGTCGGCGCACGCGTCATCGAAGGCTGGGCGCTGTCCGACCACCCCCTGTCCGCCGCCTGACCGGAGCACCGGGCCGCACCTCCCCTCGCGGCTCGCCCTGTTCCGCTGGTTGAGCCACGCCGAGCCGCCTGCGGCTCAGCCCCCGCCGAAACCACCTACCCGCACACGGTTCAAGGATCCTGCCCGCCAAGTCGCTGGCGAACTCACGTCGGTTTCGACGCGGGCGCGCGTCGCTTCGCTCCTCGCGGCCCGGCTCAACCAGCGGTGGGGAGGGCCGGCCTACAGGTCGGCGACGGCGAGCTCGATAGCCCGACGCGCGGCGAGGGAGTCGGCCCGGGTCAGGGCACGGAAGGCGTCGGCGACCTCGCCTGGCAGGTCGAAGTCCGGGCTGACCAACCACTGGACCTGGAGGCCGTCCCAGACGGCGGCCATCTGCCGGGCGAACTGCTCAGGCTCGATGTCCGGATGAGCCCGGCCCTCCTGCTGGAGACTCACCAGCAACTCCCCCCAGGTGCGGCGGACCATAGCGGCGCGGGCCATGAACCACTCGTGGGCGGGGTGCCCCGGCGCGCTGGCGTTGGCGGACTGGACGGTGAAGAGCCGGACCCGGTTGCGGTGCCCCCTGTCGGCGGCGGCCAACGCGCGGATCCCTTCAGCGGGGTCCCCCGTGCGTCTCAACTGTTCGCTCGCGCTGTCGAGGTCGGCCTGCTCGAGGGCGGCCACGAACAGGTGGTCCCGCGTGGGGCAGTGGTAGAGGACCGTGGCCTCCGGCAGCCCGGACAGCTCGACCACGTCGGCGACGGCCACGTTCTCATGCCCCTTGTCGTTGACGAGCGCGAGGGCGGCGCGGCCGATCTGCTCGCGCCGTTTACGTGTCTTGGCGTAGGGACCTCGTTTCCGAGGGGCGGTGGTGTCGGTCACGCTCCCACTGTCACCCAAAACAAGGCTTGGCGCAACCTTTGGGCGCACTGGGCCCAGAGTCCAGTCGTTGACCCGGACTGAAAAGCATGCTTTCCTTGGTTTTGGGACACGAGGCCCACGCCGCTCAAGGAGGAGCACACACCCATGACCACCCCCGAATCGCCGGCCGTCGAGGCCGAAGCCCCCATGACGGAGGAGCCGTCCAGCCCGGGCACGTCCGCCCGGTACTCGGGCGGGCGCCCGTACCGCAAATACCTGCTCTGGTACGGCCTCGCCACCGCGGGCATCGTCGCGCTCTGGGGCGCCGCTGCCGGGGTGATCCTGCCCAACCACATCCAGGGCATCGCCTTCCGCGAGTGGTTCACGGGGCTCGACGCCGCCGTCGACCTGGTGGCACTGAACAACCTCAAGGCCCAGGTCGACGCCGGGGCGGTGCAGCCCACCGCCGAGCAGACCCGGCTCCTGGGCATCCTCGCCGGCTTCGATGCCGCCCGCGCCCAGAGCCTGGCGCTGGTCAGCGCCATCGGCGTCTTCGTCACCATGTTCATCCAGCCCATCACCGGCGTGCTGTCGGACCGCACCCGGTCCGGCTGGGGGCGCAGGGCGCCGTGGATCCTCGGCGGGGCCGTGATCGGCTCGGGCCTGCTGGTGGGTCTGCGGTACGCGAACTCGATCCTGCTCGTCGCCGTCTTCTGGGCGCTGGCGCAGCTGGTGGTCAACATCGCCCAGGGGCCGCTCAACACCACCGTCGCGGACCGCGTCCGGGAGGACAAGCTCGGGGGCGCCTCGGCGATCACGGGCCTGGGCAGCATGGTGGGCGGCGTGTTCGGCGGCGTCCTGGCCGGCGTCCTGTTCGGCTCGATTGGGCTGGACGTCTACTACGTGTTCGCCGGGGTGATGCTCGCGTTGTGCCTGGCATTCGTCTTCATGGCGCCCGACCGTTCCTCCCGGGGGCTGGAGGTCGCCCCCATGCGCTGGGGCGGGTTCTTCGCGTCGTTCCTGATCCCGCTGCGCGATGCCGACTACCGCTGGGTCTGGCTCGCCAAGATCGTGATGATGTTCGGCTACGCCGTGTCGACGGCGTTCGGCTTCTTCATGATGCAGAGCTACATCCGCCCGGCGCTTAGCGCGGCCGAGGCCACCCAGCTGGCCCCGCTCCTCGGCCTCGTCGCCCTCCCGGGCATGGTGGTGTCGATGCTCGTGTGCGGCCGCTGGTCGGACCGCATCCAGCGCCGCAAGCCGTTCGTGTTCTGGACCTCGGTGCTGATGGCGGCCTCGTTCCTCCTGCCGCTGTTCTGGCCCTCGCTGCCCGCCTTGTTCATCCAGGCTGTGATCAGCGGGATCGCGCTGGGTGGGTACATGGTGGTGGACCAGGCGCTGTTCATCGACGTCATCCAGGACAAGCGCACGGCCGGGCGGGATCTCGGCATGAGCGCCCTCGGCGGCAACCTCGGCCAGGCGCTCGGCCCCCTGCTCGCCGGGCAGCTCGTCGCCTTCACGGGCGGTTACTCCGGGGTCTGGATCATGGGCGCGGTGATCGTCACGATCGCCGCCGTGGCCATCCTTCCCGTCAAGCGCGCCCGGTAGAGCCGGGATCCACCACACCATCTTCCGCAACGAGACGAAGGCAGACCCATGACCGACTCCCTCCTCGCCGACAGGGCGATCCCCGCCGGAGAGCCCAGCCGCTCGTCGCTCCGCCCCGACGCGGACGCAGGCCTCCCGGACACCTGGCAGCTCGACGTTCCTGGGTTCGAGGCGCCCTATGTCGACGTCGACGAGGCACGTGCCCTCCCCGTGCCGCACCGGTACGTCCACGGGGGGTTCGCCGGCACCGACACGCGCTTCTCCTTCTATTTCCCGCCGGCCGAGGGCTACCAGGTGCGGTTCTTCCAGCACGTGACGCCCGTGCCGCAGAGCGAGAACCTCGCCCCGCTCGCCACGGGCGAGGAGGACAAGATCACCTTCGCCCTCACGAGCGGCGGCTACCTCGTCGAGACCAACGGCGGCGGGCCGGACGCGGCCAATCCCTTCTCCGGGATGGATCCGACGATCGGCGCCTACCGTGCCAACGCGGCCGCGGCGCAGTTCTCCCGTGAGGTCGCCCGCGCGATCTACGGCGATCACCGGCCCTACGGCTATCTGTACGGCGGCAGCGGTGGCGGGTTCCGCACCATCGGCGCGGCCGAGAACACGTCGGGCGTGTGGGACGGCTTCGTGCCCTACGTCATCGGCAGCCCCATGGCGATGCCCAACGTGTTCTGCGTGAGGATGCACGCCCAGCGCGTCCTCCGCGACGTGCTCCCCGGCATCGCCGACGCCTACGACGTGGGCGGTGACCCGTCGTCGCTGACCCTGAACGCCGAGCAGCGGGCCGCCTTCGAGGAGGTCACCCGCATGGGCTTCCCGGTGCGCTCGTGGTTCGGCTGGCGCACGATGGGCATGCACGGCTTCAGCGCGCTCTACCCCGGGGTGCTCGCCGCCGATCCCTCGTATCCCGACGACTTCTGGACGCAGCCCGGCTACCTCGGCGCGGATCCGGAGTCCGGCGTCCACGCCGACCGGGTGGTGCACGAGGCCATGATCGTGGGCCTGGGGTCGGGTGAGGCCGGCCTGGATGCCGCCGGCGCCGGGGGCGTCGACGAGTCGTTCCGGAACGCGGGCGGGGTGGTCGCGGCTCCGGTGGAGCTTCGGCTCGACCCGCCCCCATCGGGGTGGATGCTGGGTGCCGAGCTGCGCGTCACGGGCGGCGCGGCGGCGGGGCAGACCCTCCGCGTGGAGTCGGTCGACGGGGACGTCGTGCACCTCGAGCCGGGACAGGCCGCGACCGCCGCGCTGCTCGCTGCGGGCAACCCCGTCGTCCTGGACAACTCCAACTTCCTCGCCGCCCAGACCTACCACCGGCACCAGGTGCCGGGGTCCGAGTACGAGGTGTGGGACCAGTTCCGCGACGAGTCGGGCTCGGCGATCTACCCGCAGCGCCAGATGCTGCTGGGCCCCCTGTTCACGGCCAGCGCGTCGGGGACCGTGCCTACCGGGGCGGTGACCGGCAAGATGATCGTCGTAGCCTGCCTCCTCGACAGGGAGGCCTTCCCCTGGCAGGCCGACTGGTACCGGCGCCGCGTCGACGAGCACGCCGGCGGCGACGCGAGCCACCGGTTCCGCCTGTGGTTCATGGACAACGCGACGCACGGAGACTCCGAGGGCCAGGAGGAGCGGACGCACACCGTCTCCTACGTCGGCGCCCTGCATGCGGCGCTGCGCCAGCTCGCCGCCTGGGTGGAGGACGGGGTGGAGCCGGCGCGGACCACGTCGTACACCGTCTCAGACGGCCAGGTGGCCATTCCTGCGGCCGCGAGCGAGCGTGCGGGGGTCCAACCGGTGGTGGAGGTGCTGGTCAACGGCGCCCAAGTGGCTCGGGTGCGCGCTGGTGAGGTGGTCGACGTCGTGGTCGCGGCCGAGTTGCCGTCGGGAGGCCTCCCGCTCAGCGAGCTCGCCCTCGACCTGGCCGGCGTCGGGGACTTCGGCCAGACCCGGGAGCTGGACGGCGGAACCTCGAGCGTGGAGGCGTTCTCGACGAGCTTCGACCGGCCGGGCACCTACTTCGTCGCGGCCAGGGTCACCAGTCAGGATCCCGCGGATCGCGGCACCTCCGTGGGGCGGGTGCACAACATCGCCCGGGCGAGGGTGATCGTCGACTGAGCGCCGCTTCGCGGCGTTGCCCGGCTCAACCCGAGTTGGCGCCCCGTCGAAACCGGCGCTGGCTAGGGGTGTCGGTTGGGTTCCGCGGCGGCTGAGGGGGACCGGCCTCGCCCATGGGCGCCCTCGGCACGCCCAAAACCGCCGGCGTGCCTCGCCCAACGCCCGACCCACCGCGACCGGTCCCCCTCATCCACCGCTCCGCGGTCACGTCGCGTCCACTCACCGCTGGTTGAGCCGGGCCGCGAGGAGCGAAGCGACGCGCGCCCGCGTCGAAACCAACGCGAGTTCACCAGCGACGGCGTTGGGCGGGTCACTGACGCCAGGCGGGGGAGCTGACCAGGATCAAGTCGTCGTCCTCCGGTGGGCAGGGTGGTGCCCCTGCCTGGGGTGTGAGGTGTTGGAGCCGGTGGCGTTGATGCTGCCTGGGCCGGCGGGCGGGGTCGATGTGGCGGGGTGGGGTGAACCACGGCAGCCCGGTCACCTCATCGAGGTGCACGAGCCACTGCGACTCGGCGGACTGCAACGGATCAGGTTCCACGAGCCGGTGATGGTGCGGACACAACAGCACCCCGTTGGCCAGGCATGTTGGGCCGCCTGTCCACCAGGGCACGATGTGGTGGCATTGGCAGCCGGCGGGGGTGGCGGTGCAGCCGGGGAACACGCACCCCTGGTCCCGCTGCGTGATCGCTGCGCGGAGGGCGGGGGTGAAGTGGCGGTGGGTGCGGCCGACGTCGAGGGGCCGGGATGCGCCGCCGAGGACCATGGGTGTCAGGCGGGCGTCGCAGGCCATCCGTCGCGCGTCGCCGGCGGTGAGGCCGTCGATGCCGCCCACGCCGAGGACCTGGACCGGGCCGAGTCCGGTGACGAGGGTGTCGTAGTTGAGGGTGATGTGGACGTGGGGTCGGTCGACGCCGTGGGAGGGGAGGGTGCCGCCGGAGGCGGCGTGCTGGACCAGCAGGACGAGGGCGTCGGCGCGGCGGGTGTCTGGGCCTGCTGCTTCTCCGGTGTGGGGGTAGGTGGACTTCGCGGGCATCAGGGCGTCGAGCTGCGCCGACAGGAGTGCGGCGTCGGCGACGGGGAGTTGGCCGGTGATGCGGATCGAGCCGTGATGGTCCGGGGCCAGGCGCAGGAACCGGTTCCGCCGCGCCGCGGCCTCCTCCCTGGCCAGGCGGCAGGCGTCGTCGGCATCCGCCCGGTCGGGGTCGACGACCTCCGTCAACCGGGCCGCGAGGATTCGTAGTTCGGACGGCCCGAGGGTGTCGGCGTGGGCCAGGATCAACTCCTGGCACTCGACCAGTTGGGCGCGGGTGAGGTGTGGGGGGAGTTTCCGGAGCCCGGTGATGATCGCGTCGGCCTGCGCCACCGAGATCTCGCCGTCGTTGAGGGCGGCGCCGATCAGGGGGAATCGGTCACCGAGATCGGAGGCGAGGCGCAGCGTGGCGGTGGCCTGCGCTGGGGTGGTGCGCACCGATTGCCGCACGCGATCGATGACGGCATCCGCGGCGGACAGGCGGGCTTCGTTGAGCAGGTGCAGGCGCAACCCCGCGAGTTGGGCCTCGAACTCGCCGATCGAGTCGACCAACCCGGCCAGACGCTGCACCGCGGCGGCGTCGGTGCCGAGCGCGCCGGCGGCGTCCCACAGCGCGGCGAGATACCGCTGCCCCAGGTCCACCACTGTCTCGCTCATGTGAACCATTCTGTCAACGACCACCGACAGAAACGGGCCCAGAAAGCCCTCCCGGCAAGAAATTCTTCGAGCAATTTCTGGCCGTCCAGGCCGAGATCCCTGCAGCCGTTGGCTAGGCCGTCGCGAGAAGAGAATGCCCTTGTCAGACGGTATTGCGGCCCACCTGTGACTGTGATGCCGGGCGGCGTGCTCCTGGGCCCAGCGCGTGAAGATCGCCCCGCCGCGTGTGACGAGGATGCTCACGCCTCAGAGTGCCCGCCGCAGCCCGGGCAGCCGGACGGCCACCCAGGCGAGACCGAAGGAGCCGACGAGCCCGCCGGCCGCGACCGCCAGAGCCTTCACCTCCGCGGGTGCCGCGACCGGTCTGAGGAGCACGGCCAGAGCGAGCAGCGGAATCCCCTGGAGCAGGAACGCCGCGTAGCTGAGCCGCGACAACGCCGCGTCGCCGCGCCAGCGCCGGCCCATGGTCCGTTGCGCGACGCCGACGAGCCACACCGGACCGCAGACCACCAACGGCGCCTCCACCACCGCGAACGCGACCGCCCACGGGCCGGGCCCCCCGAGCAACGCGGGAATCCGCCCCGCCATCCCTGCCGCGACCACCAACAGCGTCATCGCAACCAACGCCGCGACCGTGACGGTTCGGCACCGCCTCGCCAGTCCTGCCGGGACGCCGTCGAGCCACGATCCGTCGGCAGGCCCACCCGACGACGCCACACCCACCGTGAACGCGGCCAGGCACGCCGGCCACTCCCAGAAGTTGAGGTCGCTCGCGCCGGCCTCCGACCCGTAGCTGTAGTGCAGCCGCACCGCCCACGAGGCGGCGGCGACGGCGGCCGCGAGCGTGAGCAGGTGGGTGAGCGTGACCGGACGCGCAGACGCGAGGTCGCGGCCGGCCAGCCGCACCAGCGCCGCGTACGCCAGCGAGAAGATCAGCAGGACGCCGACGAACCACGCCGGTCCGGTGTCGAGCCGGCCTGTGCCGAGAAACTCCTCCGCCCAGGTGCCGGTGTCGCGGCCGATCGAGCGGCGCATGAGGTAGGTGAGGGTGGGCTGCAGCAGGAGCGCGAAGACGGCGAAGGGGATTCCCAGCCGCACCAGGCGGTCCCGCGCGAAGCCGGCAGGGCCGCGCCGGGCCATCGACGGCGCGGCCACGAGCCCGGAGACGAGGAACAGCAGAGGCATCATCACCAGGCCGAGCGGCACGACGAGGACGAACAGGATGGCCTCCGTCGGAAGGCTCAGGGTCACTTCGCGGAACTCGCTGTACGTCCACACCTCGACCGTGCCGGCGTAGCTGAGGACGCCGTGGATGACGATGACCAGGCAGATCAGCAGGGTCTTGAGGGTGTCGAGCCAGGCGCGACGACCCGTCGAGGGTGCGGCCTCCATGGATCAGAGTGTCCCGCCGTCGTCCCCGGCTGACAAGGAGCGGTGGCTGCCGGGCTGCCGTTGCTGCCTCGTCGGAGACCGCCCAGGAGTATCGTGGAATGAGTTCCTGGAGGGCATCATGAGCACCACGACTCACCCCACAACCGCGCCCACCCAAGGTCCCAGCGCCCGCGAGGCCCGCACAGTTGCGGAGGCGGCACGACAGACCGAGTGGACGAAGCCCAGCTTCGGCAAGGAGCTGTTCCTCGGCAGACTCCGGCTGGACCTCATCGAGCCCTGGCCCACGCCCAGCCCGGCGGCCCGGGCCAAGGGGGAGAGCTACCTGACCCGCGTCGAGGAGGCGTGCCGCCGGATCGACGGCGCCCGGATCGAGCGGGAGGCGATGATTCCCGACGAGACCTTCGCCGACCTGGCCCGGATCGGGGCGTTCGGGATGAAGGTGTCCGAGTCGCACGGAGGCCAGGGGCTCACCCAGTACTACTTCAACAAGGCGCTGATGCTGATCGGCTCGGCCAACCCCGCGGTCTCCGCGATGCTGTCGGCCCACCAGTCCATCGGCGTGCCGCAGCCGGTGAAGATGTTCGGCACCGCCGCACAACGGGAGGCATACCTCCCGCGCGTGGCCGCCGGTGAGGTGTCGGCGTTCCTGCTCACCGAGCCAGACGTCGGATCCGACCCCGCGCGCCTCGCCACGACGGCCACGCCCGACGGCGACACCTACGTCCTTGACGGGCTGAAGCTGTGGGCCACCAACGGCACCATCGCCGGCCTGTTCGTCGTGCTCGCCCGCGTCCCGGCCGCCGCCGGCAGCAGGGGAGGGATTACCGCGTTCGTCGTGGAGGCGGACTCGCCCGGCATCACGGTCGAGCGGCGCAACGCCTTCGTCGGCCTGCGCGGCATCGAGAACGCCCTCATCCGGTTCCACCAGGTGCGGGTGCCTGCGGCCAACGTGCTGGGCGACGTCGGCAAGGGGCTGAAGATCGCCCTGGCCACCCTCAACACCGGCCGGCTGTCGCTGCCCGCGATGTGCGTGGGCGCGTCGAAGTGGTCACTGCACGTGGCCCGCGGCTGGGCTGCGGAGCGGGTGCAGTGGGGCCGGCGCGTGGGGGACCACGAGGCCATCGCCACCCGGATCGCGTTCATCGCGGCCACCACCTACGGCATGGAGTCGATGCTTGACCTGGCGAGCATGCTGGCCGACGACGACGCCAACGACATCCGCATCGAGGCGGCGCTGGTCAAGCTCTACGCCTCCGAGATGGCGTGGCGGATCATCGACGACCTGGTCCAGATCCGCGGCGGCCGCGGCTACGAGACCGCCGAGTCGCTGGCCGCCCGAGGCGAGCGCCCCGCGGAGGTCGAGCAGCTCATGCGCGACATCCGCATCAACCGCATCTTCGAGGGATCCACCGAGATCATGCACCTCCTCATCGCGCGCGAGGCCGTCGACGTGCACCTCGAGGTGGCCGGCGAGATCATCGACCCGGACGCGACGACGCGCGCCCGCGCCGAGGCGGTGGCGAGGGCCTCCGCCTTCTATGCCAAGTGGCTGCCGATGCTCGCCGTGGGTGCGGGCACCGTGCCCGGGGCGTACCGGGAGCACGGGCCGCTGGCCGAGCACCTGCGGTACGTGGAGCGGGCGGCCAGGCGCCTCGCCAGGTCGATCTTCGCGGGGATGGCTCGCTGGCAGGGCCGGTTGGAGCATCGGCAGGCGTACCTGGGCCGGATCGTCGACATCGGCGCCGAACTGTTCGCCATGGCGGCTTCCTGTGTGCGGGCGACGGCGGAGCGGGAGACCAGTCCCGAGGGCGTGGAACTCGCGGCGGCGTTCTGCGAGCAGTCCAGAGTGAGGGTCGATGCGCTGTTCGGGGCGCTGTGGCACAACTCCGACCGCAGCGACCGGCACCTCGCGCGCCGGGTGCTCGACGGGCATCATGCGCGGCTGGAGGACGGGGTCCTGCACATCGCCGACGACCTGCCCTGGGTCGCGGCATGGGAGCCGGGACCCGCGACGGTGGAGGACGTCCGGCGCCGGATCCCGCGCGTGACCTGACCGGGCCAAACGCTCAACTTCTACCGGTCGTAGTGGAAGAATTCGCCCTATGGACATGGATACGTTCCGCGGTCCCGATGCCCCTGTCGCCGTCGAGGGCGCCGAGCGACCTGACGTGTCGCGTGCGCTCTGGCTGGTGAAGTGGATCCTGGCCATCCCGCACTTCATCGTGCTCGCCTTCCTCGCGATCTGGGCGGTGTTCGCTTGGTTCTGGGCGCTCTTCGCGATCCTCATCACCGGCCGGTACCCGCGCCTGGCCTTCGACTACCTCGTCGGCGTCATGCGCTGGGGCTGGCGCCTGTCGTACTACCTCTACAACGTAGGCGCCACGGACCGCTACCCGCCGTTCACGCTCGCGGACGTGCCGGACTATCCCGCGCGGCTGGACGTGCGCTACCCCGAGCGGCTCTCCCGCGGGCTGGTGCTGGTGAAGTGGTGGCTGCTGGCCATCCCGCACTACATCATCCTGGCCGTGCTGTTCGGCTTCAGCCGCCCACACAACAACGAGGCGGGGCAGGTCACCACCGACACCAACTGGCCGGGCCTGGTCCCGATCCTCGTGCTCATCGCGCTCATCATGGTGCTGGTGTCCGGCACGTACCCGCAGCAGGTCTACCGGGTGGCCATGGGGTTCAGCCGGTGGCAGCTGCGCGTGACGGCCTACACGCTCCTCATGACGGACGACTACCCGCCGTTCCGGCTGGACCAGGGGCCGTACGAGCCCGGCGGCCCACGGCTGATGCCGCTGCCGCCCACCTGGGACGACGGTTGTCCCACCGACGACGCCCCGCCGTCGGCCCAGCCCCCGTTCCCGCCGCCAACACCTCCGACCCAGCCCCCGCCGTCGCCGCAGCCCCCGTTCCCGCCGCCAACACCTCCGGCCCAGCCTCCGCCGTCGGCGCAGCCCCCGCCGCCGACGCAGCCCCCGCCACCACCGCCGACCGCCTGACCGCTCGGGTCAGCGTGCTGCCAGGACGGCGTCGCGCTGCTCGGGCGCGAGGTACTTGACCGCCTCCCTCACGGTCAGCCCCGACGCCCTGGCCGCCCGCGGCAGCAGCCAGTCGAAGACCAGCTCGGGGCGCCGTCGGGCGGTGTCGCGGAGGATCCAGCCGATCGCCTTGCGGATGAAGAACTCCTTCTCCTCCAGCATGGCGTCCGCGAAGCGGGTGAAGCGCGCCCAGTCCCCGCCGCCTGTGCGCAGCGGGATCAGGTGGGCGAGCAGCGCCGAGCGCCTGATCCAGAAGTCCCCGTCCGCGGCCCACCGGTCCAGGACGGGGCCCCACGCCGGATCGGCTTCGGTGAGCGGACCCACGACGGAGGCCGCCAACGAGTCCACCAGCGCCCACGTCCGCGACTCCCGCAGCAGCCGTTCCAGCAGGTCCGCGTCCGCCACGTCCAGGAGCCCGCGGTGTGATTCCAGCAGCTCGACGGCGGCCGCGCGGCGCTCGTGCACCGGCTCGGCCCACAGCACCTCGACCATCGCGACAAGCGAGTCGTGGTCCAGCGCCACCCCCGCCATCGCAGCCCTGACTGCGGCGCGCATGGCCGGCACCGAGGCCCCGTAGTGCGTGAGGTCGCTCTTCAGGTACGCCTTCTCGCCCACGGCCCGCTCGGAGACTGCCCGGGCGCGGAGCTCGCCGTCGATCTCAGCGGCCAGGCCGGCGATCCAGTCCTCAGCCACGGCGGTAGACCGTGAGGGCGTCGTCGCCGACGATCATCAGCCAGGGCCGGTCGTCGCCGAGCCGGATGCCCAGGCGGGCGCCGTCGCCGGGGTCGGACCCGCTGGTGAGGGGAGGGAGGGGCTCGACGGTGCCGCGGCCGGCCTCGTCGATGCGCAGGAGCGCCTGGGTGTCCACGGCGGTGCCGGGCTCCAGCTCGACGATCCCGTTGATCAGGAGGGTGAGCACGCCGTCGGTTCCGGTCGCGGCCTCGATGACGGGGTAGAGCAACGCGTCGGGGTACTCGGCGGCCGTGAGTGGGATCGCGGTCGTCAGTTCGCCGAGCGTCACCGAGATGCTGCCGGGTTCGGTCTCGACGGTGTAGGCGAGTCCCGCCTGGCCGGTGAAGTCCCCGACGGGCGAGATTGCGCCGCTCGACGGGTCCACCGCGACAGGGGCGCCCTCCTCGTCGAAGCCGAAGACGGTCTCGCCGTCGGTGGTCTTCAGCGCGACGAACTCCGCCATGTCCACCTGGCTGAAGGTGCCGTCGGCGGACAGGCGCAGCAGGCCGGGGCGGTCCGGGGTGGTGCTCTGCAGCACGAGGGTGCCGTCCGCCAGCGCCTGCGGGGACTGCCACTGGAAGTACTCGCCTTGGGCGAGGTGCTCCTCGGGGAGCGGGGCGTCGCCGAGGTAGCCGCCCGTCTCGTCGTAGTGGGCCAGGCGGAAGTTGGCTGCGTCGAGGATCCACCAGGTGCCGTCGGGCAGCTGGGTGCCGTAGCTGGGGCCCCACTCGAGGCCCTCGCCGTCGCCGCCGAGGGAGGTGCCCAGCTGGTCGTCGGCCTCCCCGTACGGGAGGCTGAGGAGTTCCGACCAGTCGGGGCCGAGTTCGCCCGGGGCCTCGAGCAGGACGGGCTCGCCCGCGGTGAAGTCGAGGAGGGACTCCGAAGGGGTGGGGCTCGGCTGTGTGGTCGCGGGGCTGGGGGATGCCGGTTGCGAGGCCGACCCGCTCGCCGTGGGCGTGGGGGAGGGAGGGCCGGGTGCGCAGCCGGCGACGCCCAGCGCGACGGCCAAGGCTCCGACAAGGGAAGATGCGGGGCGGATCATCAACGAACCTCCTCCGCACCACGATACCGACGGGGTACGAGCGGGATGCGGAGCAACTCAGGTCAGGAGACGGACCCGCGGTAGGAGGTGCACAGTTCCTCGCACCGTCGGCACGCTTCCGCGCACACCCGGCAGTGCTCGTGCATGTCGGAGTGCTTCTCGCACTCGGCTGCACACGCGCCGCACGCGGCGATGCATGCCGCCAGGACGGCGTCGACGACGGTGTGGTCAGGCTCGACCCGGCGGGCCAGCACCCGTTCCGCCGCGGCGCACACGTCGGCGCAGTCCTGGTTGAGCCGGATGCAGGCGCGCAGGTCGGCCACCATGTCCTCCGCGAGGCACGCGTCGGCGCACAACGTGCACACCTGAGCGCACTCCGAGAGTGCACCCAGCAGGTCTCCAAGTCCTGAGGACTCGGGGGTGGTGATCGGATGGGTTCGCAGCATCTCGACATGCATCGTTCTTCTCCTCTCGTGCGAAAGGCCGTCGTGGCCCTCCTCCCTTCCCGTACCCAGCCCGGCCCATCCCAAACCGCCGTCCATGGGAGTCCTCCCCCGCCATAGCATGGGCTCATGCATGTTCGAGCGCGGTTCGTCGTGGAGGTGGCCGCAGACTGCCCGCCCAGCGAGGCGCTCCGGCGGGTGCTGGACCTGCGGGCGCACAACCGCCTCATCCCCCTGACCAGGGTGAGCCCCGCGGTGTCGGCGGACGAGCTGGCGGTGGGATCGCGATTCGTGGGGCGCACGGCGGTGGGCCGGTTCGGGTTCGACGACCCGATGCGCCTCGAGTCGCTGACGTTCGAGCCCGCAGACGCGATTATCGTGAAGCTGGGTCGCGCGATCAGGGGTGATGTGCGCGTCACAGCCACGCCGTCGGCCACCGGCAGCGTCGTCCGCTGGGAGCAGTCGGTGCACCTGCCTTGGCTGCCGGGCTTCCTCCAGCCGACGGCGGCGCTGGTCCTGCGCGCGGGCTACCGGCGGGTGCTGTCGCGGCTGCTCGCACCCTCCGACGCCGGGTGAGCCAGTCGCGCGCGAAGCGCCACCGACCGCGTCACAGCCTCCGGTAGGCCGGATCGTCGACTCGTGGGAGAGTCCACGGACCATCCCGGGTGGGTTTCGACGCGGGCGTGCGTCGCTTCGCTCCTTCGGCCCGGCTCAACCAGCGTCGGGGAAGGGTCTGCCCGGCTCAACCACTCCGCTGGGTGAGCCGGTCGGGCGCGAAGCGCCACCGACCGCGTCGAAGCCTCTTGCATCCGGTTCGTGGACTCGTGGGAGCTCGGCCGGCGGGTGGGGTCAGCGCGACAACTCCGCCAGCATGCCCGGGAAGATGTCCCTCGCCGCGTTGCGGCCCAGGAAGATGTCCAGGTGGCCGTACCCCGGCACCACGTGCAGGGCGTGCCTCCCCGGCTCAATCCCCTCCAACCACCGGTAGGTGCGCTCCTGGCTCTCGGGAAGGAAGCAGCGGTTGTCGCGCCCGGCGTACAGCACCCACCGGGCATCCGTCTGCGGCGCGCTCACGCCGTAGTCCTCGGGGAGCCCCTCCCGCCGCGACACCGATACCAGGTGACCCGCCCGCACGCAGGCGTCCATCTGGGCGAAGAAGCTCATCGGCACCTTCCCGAACTCGCCCCGGATCCACTCGTGCACGTCCGGGCCGAGGTTCGAGTGCGACCACAGCGCCGGACGCCCCGCCCCGTAGGTGAAGCTCACCTGCCGGCAGACGGCGTTGTCGCACTCGCGGTGCGTCGCGTTCACCGCGGCCCTCGCAGCCCGCGCGAACAGCGAGTCCGGCTCGTCCCCCCACGCCGGGTTGAGGTAGGGACTGAGCGACTGGATCAGCGGCCGGAGCCGTCGGATCTTGAACACCGACACCGCCGGGATCACCGGGTGCAGCGACACGGCGTTCGACACGATCGTCGTCACCTGCGGCAGCAGCCCCGCCGCGGCCGCCATCGCGAACGACGTCGAGCCCTGGCAGTGGATGATCGCCTTCATCGACGGCGACCCGGACACCTCGCTCACGTACCGCACCGCGGCGGGATGGTCCCAGGCGGCCGCGTCGTCGAGGGTCCAGGCGACGGGGTCGAGGTCGATGGAGGCCCGCCAGTTGAGCAGCCATACGTCCCAGCCGTCGTCGATCAGCGCGTCCACCAGGGTCCGCGACACGGGGGGCCTGAAGATCTCCCCGCGCACCCCGGCGCCGTGGACCAGAATCACCGGCTCCCGCGTGGGCTCGTGCCGTCCGCGGATGCGCAGCAGGGTGAGCGGGTGCCCGTCACGGGCGGCGATCACGTGCAGGGTGACCCGGTGATCGGTGCGCGTGGTGGGCCGGGTGGGCGCCTCGGCGGTCATCGGTCCTCCCTCTGGATGGGCCTGTTGGTGTGGGTGAGCGTGCGGGCGACGTGCGTGCCGCTGGTGGGCCGGGTGGGCGCCTCGGCGGTCATCGGTCCTCCTTCCTGACGGGCCCGTAGGTGTCGGTGAGCGTGCGGGCGAAGTGCGTCCCGAACCGGCCGAGCGAGCGCAGCGGGGTGCGGCCGTCGGCCCGGAACGTGGTGAGCTGGCGGGCGAAGTCGCGCGGCAGGATCCGCAGCAGCCCCGCGCCCAGGACCGGCCCGTCGCCGCCGGGCGGCACGTGCCCCTTGAGGAGCGTGATGTACAGGGTGGAGGTGTCGCGCCAGATGTCCAGGCCGGGGTCGTTGCGCACCGTCTTGAACCCGTACATCGTCACCGGCGCACCGGCGAGGTCGCGGAACCACAGCCGGTACCTCATCTCCCGCGTGGCCGCGAACTCGGTGGCCACGAACAGGTTGAAGAACCCGCGCTCCACGGGGAGCTTGCCGCCCAGTTCCTCGCACCTCACGTATCCCTCAGCGACACCCGGGTGCAGGTCGTCGGCCAGGAACCGCTCCACGTCCGGCACGGTGATGGTGAGCTCGAACATGAACCGCTGGTTCACCAGCCGCGCCCGCTTCCAGCCGACGACGGGGTCCGTCTCGCCGAGCGCCAGGAAGCCCTTCATCTGCTCGGTGAACTCGACGCTGTCACCGTCGAGGGGGGCCGCCGGGGCGGAGCCGGGAAGGTCGTCGTCGAGGTCGTCGGAGCGCCGTCCCCCCGGGGCTGACTCGAGGACCCGCTCCACGATCCGGTCGGCGTTCGCCGCGATCGTCAGGGCCGGGTTGGGGCCGACGGGCCCTGGCATCGCGGCGCCGTCGACGACGAACAGGCCGGGGTGGCCGAACACCTCGCCGTGCGCGTCGACCAGGCCGTCGTGGGGGGAGCGGCCCATGGGCGCGCCGCCCAGCGGGTGCACCGTCACGACGCGGCGGGTCCACCACAGCGGGTTGTCGTGGAAGTCGGCGTTCAGCTTGTCCGACATGGCCCGCATGGTCTCGCGCATCGCGGAGAAGTAGCGCATCGAGGTGGCCGTGGACCAGTCGACGTCGATCTGGCCGTCCTTGAGCACCACGCGCCCGTCCGCGACGTCGCGGCCCATGCCCAGCATCGGCAGCGAGCTGGAGCCGAGGCGGCCCTGGCCCACGAGCCCCGCCACCTCCGCCGAGATCGTCGACTCGTTCTGGCCCCGCAGGCGGTGCGCCATGATCTCGCGCACCACCTTGGCGGCCCGCTGCATCGACGACGTGACCTGCGCGGTCTCGATCAGCCAGTTCGCGAACTCCGGGAAGCCCGCCTCCTGCACGTAGTACCCGCGGCCCTGCCTAGGGTCGCCGTCGGCGGCGTCCGGAACGCGGATCGACGTGGTGATCACCGGGCCGTGGCTGCCGTCGATGAGCCTCGGGTTGCCCGAGGCCGTGTCCACGCGCGCGCCCATGGCGAAGGTGAGCAGGTCGCCGTTGCCGCAGAACCGCGACCCCAGCGCCCGGCTGAGGCCCGGCAGGTTCACCCGGTTGCGCAGCAGCAGCGTGGTGGTGCCGAGCGCCCCGGCCGCCAGGAACAGGCGGTCGCAGTGCACCGTCCGGGTCACGCGCGTGCGGGGCCCGTTGTCCTCCAGCGGATCGCCGTACTCGGTGTAGCGCACCGAGTAGCCGCCGCCGCTCAGCGGGGCGATGCCGGAGACCTCGCAGTTGGGGCGCACGTCCGCGCCGTGATGGACGGCGGCGGACAGGTACGTGTGGTCCAGGGTGTTCTTGGCCCCCTCGTTGCAGCCGATGTCGCACTCGCCGCAGAGCCGGCAGCTGAGGCGCGTGGTGCCGTGCAGGTTCCCGTACTCAGGCGGCGGGATCACCTGCTTCATGGCCGGCGCCCCGTGGGGGGTGGCCGAGAAGGAGATCGCCAGCGGCGGGTGCATGACCTCCAGCCCCAACGACTCCGCCGCCTCGCGCAGCGCCCGCGTCTTCGGCAGGTCCGGGTAGGGGGATGGGACCGGATCCAGCATCCGCTCCACGGCGTCGTAGTGCGGCTCCAGGTCCGCCCGCCCGATCGGCCAGTGCTCGTACCCGCCGCCGGGCAGCGGGGCGTCCTGCACGAACCACTTCTCGTCCTTGCGCAGCAGCACGTTGGCGTAGATGAGCGACCCTCCACCCAGGCCGCTGGAGACGATCGCCTCGAGCCTGCGGAAGGACTTGATGTCGAACAGCCCGAACAGCTCGTCGTCGGGCTCCCAGAACGCCCGGCTCATCTCGTGCGGATTTCGGGCGAAGCTGCCCGGTGGGTATGGGCGACCGCGCTCCAAAAGAACCGTCGCGTGGCCGGCCTCGGCCAGCCGGAAGGCCGTCACGGACCCTCCGAAGCCTGATCCCACCACCACCGCATCCACCCGTTCGACGGGGGCCCGCTCACTCATGGCTCACAGTAACGGCGGGGCGTGGGCCCGCGGAAGGGGCGGTTCCCGGGCCCGATTTCGTCAACCGGCCGGGCAGTTGACCAGGCGGGGCGATGATGGGCCCATGGAGTCCATGCAGTCGGTCTGGTTCGCCACCCACCCCGTGATGAGTGCCCCGTCGAGCGCCTTTCCCGACGGCGGCCGATTCGACACCGTCGTCGCGGGGGCGGGCATCACCGGCCTCACGGTGGCCGTCCTCCTGGCCCGCGCAGGGCAGAAGGTCGCCGTCGTCGAGGCGCGGCGGGTGGGCGCGGTGGCCACCGGCAACACCACCGGGAAGGTGTCGCTGCTGCAGGGCAGCACCCTCTCCGGGATCCGGGCGCATCAGGACGACGAGGTCCTGCGGGCCTACGTCGACGGCAACCGCGAGGCTCAGGCGTGGCTGCTGCGGTTCCTCGACGAACGTGAGGTGGACTACCAGCGCCGCACCGCGTTCACCATCGCGGTGCAGGGCGACGGGGTGCGCACCCTGGAGGAGGAGCTGCACGCCAGCCGGGCGGCGGGCCTCGACGTGTCCTGGACCACCCAGACGGGCCTGCCGTTCGAGGTGGCCGGCGCGCTCGTCCTGGCGGACCAGGCGCAGATCCATCCCCTCGTCGTCCTCGACGCCCTCGCGGCCGAACTGGTCGCGCACGGCGGGATGGTGGTCGAGGGGGCCCGGGTGACCGACGCCGAGACCGGGTCCGATGTGCGGATCACCACCACCCGCGGCGAGCTGCAGGCCGACCAGCTCATCCTCGCCACCGGCAGCCCCGTCCTGGACCGCGGCGGCTACTTCGCCAAGCTCGTCCCGCTGCGCTCGTACGCCACGGCCTACTCGGTGCCCGGCTCCATCCCTCAGGGCATGTACCTGGGCGTCGACCACCCCACCCGCTCGCTGCGCACCATCCCGGTCGACGGCGGGGAGCTGCTCATGGTGGGCGGCAACGGCCACGTGGTGGGCCGGACGGACTCCGAGGCGGCCGCCGTCGACGATCTCAGGAGGTGGACCGGCCGCTACTTCCCCAGCGCGAAGATGACGCACGCCTGGTCGGCGCAGGACTACCGGGCGATGGACCGGGTGCCCTACGTGGGGGAGATGCCGCGCGGCGGGGGACGGATCCACGTCGCCACCGGCTACAACAAGTGGGGCATGACCAACGGTGTCGCGGCGGCGCTGAGCCTCAGCGCCCGGCTGCTCGGCGGATCGATGCCGTGGGCGGAGGTGCTGGCCTCCCGGACGCCGGGGGCGGCAGCCGTGCTGGGTGCGGTGGCCCCGAATGCGAAGGTCGCGGCCACGCTGGCCAAGGACTGGGTGCAGGCCGAGCTCCGCGCTGCCCCGGACGAGGCGCCGTCGGAGGGGGAGGGGATCGTCGGGCGCGGTGCGCGCGGGCTGCCCGAGGCGGTGTCCACCGTCGACGGGGTCACCTGCCGGCTGTCGGGGGTGTGCACCCACCTGGGGGGCGTCGTGCACTGGAACGACGCGGAGAAGTCGTGGGACTGCCCGCTGCACGGGTCGCGGTTCGCTCCCGACGGCGCCGTCCTGGAGGGCCCGGCGGTCGCGGATCTGCCCCCCGCGCCCGCCGCCGGCTGAAGCCCGTTGGGTGAGCCGCCGCGCAGCGCCCCCACCGCTGGCTGTTCGCTGTCGTGGTCACCCACCGCTGGCTGAGGTGCGAGGAGCGAAGCGACGAGCCTCGAAGCTGTGAGTCTGGTGTCACCACCTCATTGGTGGTGTTGTTGGGATCGACGGTCGCGTCGTGACTCTCCTCGAAGCTGGCCCTCCGGGTGCCTTGGTTAGGACATGTCCGGCGTGAGCGTCGACCCCGACCCGAGCAGAAACCAGTGGCCTGATTCAGGAGCTTGACCAACCAGCGTCAGCAGCGCCGGTTGTGTCCCATCACAGTTGTGCCTAGTCCCTGCCCGGATCGGAACCCGATGGTTGACGTCCATGGAAGGGGACGCATGTCCAGTGTGAAGAATCTCCGCGAGCTTGTCGACCTTGTGATCGGGGTCGACACCCACGAGCAGTTCCACGTCGCCGCGGCCGTTGACGCGGTCACCGGCGGGGTGCTCGACACGATCAAGACCCCGGCCGACCCGGCCGGCTATCAGCAGCTCATCGACTGGGCCCACACCCGTCCCGGCCGGCGCGGGTGGGCGATCGAGGGCACCAACAGCCATGGCATCGGCCTGACCCGCGCCCTGGCCGGCGAACTGGTGGTCGAGGTCGACCGACCAGAGCGGATCAAGCGCCGCAACGGCGCAAAGTCCGACTCCATCGACGCGGTCCGGGCAGCCCGGGACGCGTTGGGCCGGGACTCCCTGTCCACCCCGCGGGCGGTCACCGGTGACCGTGCCGCGCTCCAGGTCCTTGTCACCAGCAGACACCTGACGATCACGCAGGCCACCGACACCGAACGCCAACTCCGCTCGATGGTGCTCACCGCCCCCGACGAGCTCCGGTCACGGTTCACCGGCCGCAAGACCGCCCCGATGGTCACCCAGGCCCTGAAACTACGACCCCACACCAATGACGACCCCCTGACCGGGATCCTGATGCCGGTACTGAAGGAACTCGCACAGCGGGCCCGGTCGCTGCGGCTCTACGCCATGGCCCTGCAACGGCAGATCCTCGACATCGTCAGGAAGTGGCGCCCTGACCTGCTCGACCTCAACGGCGTCGGACCGATCGTCGCGGCGAGCCTGCTGCTGGTGTGGTCCCATCCCGGACGCGTCCACTCCGAGGCCGCATTCGCGATGCTCTCCGGAACCGCCCCCATCCCGGCCACCAGCGGCACACAACAGACCAGACACCGCCTTAACCGCTCCGGCGACCGCCACCTCAACCAGGCCATCCACACCATCATCCTCTGCAGACAACGCAACGACCCAGCCACCAAGGCCTACATCGAACGCCGCACCGCTGAAGGCCGAACCAAGCGAGAGATCCGCCGCTGCCTCAAACGCTACGTCGCCCGCCAGACCTTCAGAATCCTCGAAAAAGGGGTTGACAAAACATAGGAGCGTCCTAGGAAACGTTCCTTGTCAGCTCACGTTTCTTAGGCTTCGAGGCCGCTACGCGGCACCTCAGCCAGCGGGTGTGGGGCACCTCAGCCAGCGGGTGTGGGGCGGTCAGGCGTGCGCGGGCGCCGGCGTCGAAGCGACGGACGAGTGACGGAGGCGCACCGCCAGCGCCGCCGCGACCACCACGGCGGCCGCGACACCAGCGGCCACGCCCGTGATCGTGGACTCGGGGGCGTCGGTGAGGCGTCCCACCGCGATCCAGCTCAGCCCCCAGGCCATGGCCGCGGCCACCGCGAAGCGCCCGCCGAAGCTGCGGGCCAGGATGACGCCGAGGGTCGCGGCCACGGCCAGCACCGCTACCGCCAGGTACTCGGAGGCGGGGGCGGCGGGGTTGACGCCCGAGTCCACGAGGGTCGCGGTGATATTGGCCGCCGTCGCCACGGATACCCAGCCGAGGTACAGCCCGAAGGAGCCGTCGACGATGAAGCGCTCGACCCAGGCCGGGCCGCTGCCCTCCGCCGCGGGGATGGCGGTGAGCCGGCGCACCAACTCGCCGAGCACCAGAGCCAACGCGACGATCACCGCGACACTCGCCCACAGCCACCCCACCTGCGTGACCAGGAGCCAGGACGCGTTGAGCACCATCGACGCGGCGGCCAGCCACCCTATGGAGCGGGCGCGGCGGCTCGTCGTGTTGGCGGGTAGCCACTGCCACACCACATAGGCGATCAGGCCGGCGTAGATGACGGACCAGATGGAGAACGCGTTGACCGCGGGGGCGATGAGGGTCGCGGTGGCGGACAGGCTTCCGCCGGAGCTCTCCTCGACGCGGGTGCCGATGACGCCGATGCCGAACAGCGTGCCGATGATCATGAACACCGCGCTGGCGGTGACGACCACCTGGCGGACTCGATCGTTGTTGAGCATGTGCCCACCCTCTCTGTGACTAACCTTGAACAAAGCTTATACAAACCTTGGTCAATGCGCCAGCCCCGGTAGTTGACGGCCCGACGCTATTGGAGCGCCGCAACGCTAAGCCGCCCGCATCGCCGCTGGTGAGCAGCTTGTGCTCAGGGCCGCCAGGGCACGGGCTGGGATACCACCGTGGGCGCGAGCACACTCCGGAGATGGACACGGCATCCCTGGCCAGGCTGGCCAGCGGCGTCCACGGGACGGTCATCGGCCCCGAGGATGCCGCCTACGACGGCGCCCGGAGCGTCTGGAACGGCGTCATCGACAGGCGGCCCGCGCTGATCGTCGAGTGTGAGGGGGTCGACGACGTTATCGCGGCCGTGCTCTTCGCCCGCTCGCACGACCTCCACGTCTCGGCCCGCAGCGGCGGGCATCACGTCGCCGGTTTGTCCGTGCTCGACGGCGGGCTCGTCATCGACCTCGGGCGGATGCGGGGCGTCACCGTCGACCCGGTGTCGCGGCGGGTGCGCGCGGACGGTGGCGCGCAGATCGGTGACGTCGACGCGGCCACCCAGGCGCACGGGCTGGCCGTGCCCTTGGGAGTCGTGTCCGAGACGGGCGTGGCCGGCCTCACCCTGGCCGGCGGCTACGGCTGGATGCGCCGCAAGCACGGGCTGAGTTGCGACAACGTGGTGGGGATGGACGTCGTGACGGCCGACGGCAGGCTCGTCCACGCCGGGCCCGACGAGCACCCCGAGCTGTTCTGGGCGCTGCGCGGCGGTGGCTTCGGCCTGGGCGTGGTGACCACGATCGAGTACCTCGCGCACCCCGTCGGTCCCGACGTGTACCTGCCGTTCCTCACCTTCGCCCTGAGCGAGGGGGAGGCCGTCCTGGGCCGGCTGCGCGAGTTCGCCCGGTCCGCGCCGCCGGAGTTCGGGTGCATCGCCGTCTGCTGGACGTACCCCTCGGCCGAGCCGTTCCCGGAGGAGCTATGGGGACAGGACTTCGTGGGGGTGGCCGGCCCCTACATCGGCGACCCGTCGGAAGGGGAGCGGGTGTGTGGCGAGTTGCGCAACCTCGGCACCGTGCTCACCGACATGGGGTCCGTGGTGCCGTGGCTCGACGCGCAGCGGTTCTTCGACGAGGACTACCCTCGCGGCCGGCGGTACCACTGGAAGTCCGCGCACCTGCGCGACCTCGACCGCGACGCGGCGGCCACGCTCGTCGAGCTGGCCGCGCGCCGCCCGTCGCCGCTCACGTCGCTGGACATCTGGATCAACGGCGGCGCCATCGCGGAGGTGCCCTCAGACGCCACCCCGATCGCGGACCGCACAGCGCCGTACATGATCGGGATCGAGTCGAACTGGGACGACCCCTCGCAGGACGCGGCCAACGTCGCGTGGGCCCGGGAGACCGCGAAGGCGCTCGAGCCTTTCGGCACCGGCGGCTCCTACCTCAACTTCGACGACCTCAGCGACCCCGCGGCCGCCCACCGCGCCCACGGGGAGAACACCGAACGGCTGTCGGCGGTCAAGGAGCTCTACGACCCCTCCGGGCTGTTCCGGTCACGGGTCCACCGCTGACTCCATGAGCCGCTTCCCGCGATAAAGAGCCTGGTCGCGGACTCATAGGCGGGGCGCAGCACGCCCACAGAAACCCCACAGGCTCCGCTGGCGGAATGGGTACATCACCGAAACCGCCACCGAGGAGCACCCCCGTGACCACCACCGCCATCCTGTACCTGGCCAACATCGTCGGCATCCTGATCCTGACGCTCGGCCTCTACTTCCCCCGCCACGGCCGCCGCGACCTCGTCGTCGCCTACCTCGGCGTGAACATCGGGATCATGGCGGTCAGCTCCGTCCTGCTCTCCACCGCCGTGGGGGCCGGCCTGGGCCTCGGGCTCTTCGGCGTGCTGTCGATCATCCGGCTCCGCTCCGACGAGCTGGCCCAGCACGAGATCGCCTACTACTTCAGCGCCTTGGCGCTCGGCCTGCTCAGCGGCCTCGGCGCCGAACCGGTGATGGCGCTCAGCCTGATGGCCGTGGTCCTGATGGGCATGTTCGTCGCCGACCACGGCATGCTGCTGCGCGGGTACAAGCGCGAGGTGGTGGTGGTGGACCGCGCCATCACCGACGAGGCCACCCTCATCGGCTACCTCCAGGACCGCCTCGGCGGCACCGTCAAGCACCTCGCCGTCCAGCGCCTCGACCTCGTCAACGACACCACGACGGTGGACGTCCGCTACCGCGACGCCACCCCCGCCCGCACCCGCCGCGTCGTCCTCACGGACGCCCGATGACCGCCGCGACACTTCCGCTCCGCGGCCTCGCGGCCCGCGAGCCCGTGACCCTCGACGACCTGAACCTGACCGCCGCGCTGCTCACCCGGGTGGACCGCAAGTACGTGCTCACCTCCGCCGAGGCCGACGCCTTCATCCTCGGCCTCCCGCGCGAGGCCCGGGTCCTCGAGATCGACGGCCGCCGCCGGTTCGGCTACCACTCCACCTACTTCGACACCGCGGGCCTCGCCTGCTTCCTCGGCACCGCCCACCGGCGCCGTCGCCGCTACAAGGTCCGCACCCGCCGCTACGTGGACTCCGGCCAGCAGTTCCTCGAGGTGAAGACCCGCCGGGGCGGCTCCACGGTCAAGCACCGGGTGCCGTGGGAGGAGCCGATCCGGCACCTCGACGGCGGCGCCCGCGCCTTCGTCGCAGAGGCTCTCGGCGAGGACCGCCTGCGGCTCGACGGGGACCTGGAGCCCGTCCTGGACGTCACCTACACGCGCTCCACCTTCCTCATGCCCGACGGCGCGGCCCGCGCCACCGTCGACACCCACCTGGCCTGGTCCGATCGGCAGACCGGCTGCGAGCGGACGGCGGACGGCCTGGTGATCGTGGAGACGAAGTCCAGCTCCAGCCCGTCTGCAGCGGATCGGGTGCTGTGGGGTCGCGGCCACCGCCCGGTGGCCGTGTCCAAGTACGCCACCGGCCTGGCCACCCTCCGCCCCGAGCTGCCCCACAACCGCTGGCACCGGCTGCTCACCCAGACCGAACTCACCGCCGCCTGACACCCCGAAGCGGGTCCGCTGAGGAGCGGGGAGCGAAGCGATGGCCGCTTCCCGCTGGCTGAGGTGCGAGGAGCGAAGCGACGAGCCTCGAAGCCTAGAAAAAGTGACCTGACAACCTGACATGCCCCCACGGCCCGACCCCCGCCCAACCCGACATCCATCAGACACCCCTGGAGATATCACCATGAACCCGAAGAAACTACTCGCCACCCTGTCCTCGCTCGCTGTGGGCGCGTTGCTGGTGGGCTGCGGCGCCAACGGCGTCGAGAGCACGGCCGCCGCCGGAACCGCCGCATCGTCCACGGGCACCGACATCGCGACCAACTCGACCACCACCACCGCGACCACCGTCGACGGCGCCGCCCTCACGGTGGACTCCGCCCGCGCCTCGAACGCCACCCCGGACGCCGCCGACGTGACCTGGGACGCGTCCTCGGCCACCACCATCACGCTCAGCGGCAGCACCGCCACCGCCGACGGCGAGGGCGTCACCATCGATGGCAACACCGTCACCATCACCGCCGGCGGCACGTTCGTGCTCACCGGCTCCCTCAATGGGCAGGTGGTGGTGGACTCGGCCTCCGACGACGAGGTCAAGCTCGTCCTCTCCGACGCCCAGATCACCTCCGACACCGGCCCGGCGATCACCTTCGCCGACGCGGGCGAAGCCGTCGTCGTGCTGGCCGACGGCACAAGCAACGCCCTCACGGATGCCGCGAGCTACGCCGACACCTCCGAGGAGGCGGCCAACGCGGCGCTGTACTCGAAGGCGGATCTGACGATCGGCGGCGAGGGATCGCTCAGCGTCACGGGCCGCAGCCTCGACGGCATCGCGAGCGCGGACGGCCTGGTGATCGTCGGAGGCGACATCCAGGTGACCGCGGCGGACGACGGCATCCGCGGGAAGGACCACCTCGCGATCACGGGCGGCACCCTGACGGTCGAGGCGGGGGGCGACGCGCTGAAGTCCACCAACGACACCGAGGCGGACTCAGGGTTCATCGACATCTCCGGCGGGACGCTCACGCTCGCCGCCGGCACAGACGGCTTCGACGCCGCAACCGACGTCATCATCTCCGGCGGCACCCTCACCGTGGACGCCGCTGATGACGGCATCCACGCCGAGCTCAGCCTCGTCATCGGCGACGGCGAGGTCACCGTCACCCGCTCCTACGAGGGCCTCGAGGCGCAGTACATCGCCATCACCGGCGGCACCATCGACGTGACGGCCGACGACGACGGCCTCAACGTGTCGGCCGCCGACACCACGTCAACAGACACGGCCTCCACCGACCGGCAGATGGGTGGCGGCCCGGGCGGGGGGATGGCCGCGATCGACGGGTTGGCCCTGGTCAGCGGCGGAACGCTGACCATCGACGCCGGCGGCGACGGGTTCGACTCCAACGGGAGCGCAGAGATCACCGGCGGCACCGTCATCGTGCACGGCCCCCTGAACGACGGCAACGGGGCACTGGACGTCAACGGCACCTTCACGATCAGCGGCGGCACGCTGCTCGCCGTCGGCTCCTCCGGGATGGCCGAGACGCCCGATGAGTCCTCGACGCAGGGCTGGGTCCAGGCGACGGTGTCGGGGTCCGGCGGCTCCACCATCCAGATCAGCAACGGCTCCACGGTGCTCGGGGAGTTCACGGCTGAGAAGGACTTCTCCAACGTGGTCTACTCCGGCGAGGGGATCACCAGCGGTCAGGAGTACACCATCACCGTCGACGGCCAGGCCACGACGGTGACCGCAGGCACCGCCACCGGCGGTGGAATGGGCGGTGGCGGCGGGCGCCCCAACCGCTGACGCGACTTTGGGGTGGGGAGGTCGCGGTCAGTGGGCCGCGACCTTCTTCTTCCGCGGGATCAGGTGCATGATCACCACGACGATGGCGCCGGCCGCCAGGCCCAGCACCGCGGAGGCGAGCGTGTTGACCAGCCAGCCGACGAAGCCGCCGGCCGCCTCGGCGGCCAGCACCTCCCAGTGGTGCACGAAGTCGTAGATGACGGGCCAGCCCAGGTCGTTGATGCCGACCAGCAGGATGTGGCCGCCCACCCACAACATGGCCGCGATCCCCACCGTCGACAGCACCTTCATCACGATGGGCATGGCCTTGACCAGGCCTTCGCCGAGGCGCGACGTGGGCGGGTTGGCGGCCAGCTTGAGACCCACGTCGTCCATCTTCACGATCAGCGCCACCACGCCGTAGACCAGCGCGGTGATGCCGAAGGCGACCACCACCAGCGTGATCGCGCGCATCCAGAAGCCCACGTCGGCGATCTCGTTGAGCGAGATGACCATGATCTCCGCCGAGAGGATGAAGTCGGTCCGGATGGCGCCGCCCACCATCTTGTCCTCCTGGTTCTCGCCCTGGATCGCGGCGGGGGCCTCCTTGGCCTTGGAGTGCCCGCTGACCGCCTCCCAGATCTTCTCGGCGCCCTCGTACGAGAGGTAGAGGCCGCCCACCATGAGCAGCGGGGTGAGCGCCCACGGCAGGAACTGGCTGAGCAGCAGGATGGCCGGGAGGATGAACAGCAGCTTGTTGCGGATGGACCCCTTGGCGATCTTCCAGATCACCGGAAGCTCGCGGTCCGGGGTGAAGCCGTCGACGTATCGGGGCGTCACCGCGGCGTCGTCGACGACGACGCCCACCGCCTTCGTGGACGCCTTGCCCGCCGCCGCCGCGATGTCGTCGACCGAGGCCGCTGCGGCGCGCGCGATCGCGGCCACGTCGTCGAGTAGTGCTGCAAGGCCGCCGGCCATGGGTTCCCCTCTCACCTGGTTCGGGGCGATTCTACGGTGACGCGCCACCTGGAGCCCTCGGATGCGACGGCCGACCCGCGAAGGGCTGTTGGCTGTCGGATTCCGGACGAGAGACCGTCCGGGATCCGACACCCACGACGGGCCTAGGCTTGGCGGGGAAGGAGGCCACATGAGCAGCGCCCCGATCCCCGACGTGGGCGGCTGGTTCCGCACCGCGGACCACACCGTCGCGCTCCCCGTGACCGCATGGGGGCCCGGGACCGGCGGCTTCGGCCGGCGCTCCCACGACGACGATCTGGCCGCCGCCGCGGACCTCTTCCGCGGACGCCCCACGCTGGTCCTGACCGGCGCGGGCATGTCCACGGGCTCCGGCCTGCCGGACTACCGGGGCCGCGACGCCGTGCCGCGCTCCCCGATGACCTACCAGGAGTTCGTCAGGTCGGAGCTGAGCCGCCGTCGCTACTGGGCGCGCAGCACCGTCGGCTGGCGGTGGTTCGCCCAGGCGCGGCCCAACGCGGCGCACCACGCCCTGGCGGAGTTGGGCGAGGTGACGCCGTTGACCGGGGTGGTGACCCAGAACGTGGACGGGCTGCACCAGGCGGCGGGGTCGCGGCCGGTGCTGGACCTGCACGGGGCGCTCGACCGCGTGATCTGCCTCGACTGCCGCGCCCTGATGGACCGGCACCGCATGCAGGAGCAGCTCCTCGCCCTCAACCCGCGCTTCGCCGAGCGGTTGGACGAGCTCGCGGTCGAGAGCCGCACCGCCCCCGACGGCGACGCCGAGGTGGACTGCACCGAGGACTTCCGGTACCCGGCGTGCCCATCCTGCGGCGGCATGCTCAAGCCTGACGTGGTGTTCTTCGGTGAGAACGCGGACCGCGCCGTCGTCGACCAGGCCATGGCTCTCCTCGACGAGGCCGCCGCCCTGGTGGTGCTCGGCTCGAGCCTGTCGGTGATGAGCGGCCTCCGGTTCGTGCGACGGGCCGCGCAGCAGGGCCGCGACGTGGTGATCGTCAACGACGGCGCCACCCGCGGCGACGACCTCGCCACCCTCCGCCTGCACGGCCGGCTGGAGGACGTTCTGACGGGCTGGCTGTCGGGCATGCGCTGAGCGCCCGCACCAGGGGCATCTGCGGGATCACGCGCACGCAACGGCGGTGACGTGCGACCACGGCGCAGACGCGCTCGCGGCTCACCGTTCGCGGGGAACCCGGTCAGAGTGACCGGCCACGATGAGGGCGCCACCCATGGCGCGGGGCGGCACGGGGGCGTGTGTTTAGGGGGCCTCGGCTGCGCGTGGGTACCCCCTCTGGGTTAAGTTTGCGCGCATGAGCACCGCCGCCGCCCAGAAGAAGAAGTTCACGTTCGGGCTTCTGCCCCAGATCGCCGTCGCCATCGCGCTCGGCGTGCTGTTCGGCAACTTCTTCCCCGATTGGCTGACGCGGGTCTTCGTCACCTTCAACGCGCTCTTCGGACAGTTCCTCGGTTTCGCGATCCCGCTCATCATCCTGGGCCTGATCGCGCCCGCCATCGCCGAACTGGGCAAGGGGGCGGGCCGCTGGCTGGCGATCTCTGCCGCATTGGCGTACGGATCCACTCTGGTCGCGGGCTTCATCGGCCTGGGTTCGTCGCTGCTGGTGTTGCCGCGCGTGCTCCCAGAGGGTGGCGCGCCGTCGCTCACCAATCCCGACGAGGCCCTGCTCGCGCCCTACTTCGCGCTCGAGATCCCCCCGCTGTTCGGGGTCATGTCGGCGTTAGTGCTGGCCTTCATCGTCGGCGTGGCGCTCACGGCGATCGAGGGCGGCTCGCTGCAGCGAGGCTTCTTCGAGTTCCGCGAGGTGATCAACATGGTCATCTCGAAGATCCTCATCCCGCTGCTGCCGCTCTACATCTTCGGCATCTTCCTCAACATGACCCAGGGCGGGCAGGTCTACACCGTCATCGCCACCTTCCTCGGCGTGATCATCTTCGTGTTCATCCTCACGTGGATCATGCTGCTGCTGCAGTACTCGGTGGCGGGCGCCATCACCGGCCGCAACCCGCTGAAGATGCTCGGCACCATGCTGCCGGCCTACGCCACCGCGCTCGGGACCTCGTCGTCGGCCGCCACCATCCCGGTGACGCTGCGCCAGGCGATCAAGATGGGCGTCTCGCAGCCGGTGGCCGCATTTGCGATCCCGCTCAACGCCACCATCCACCTGGCCGGGTCCACCATCAAGATCACGTGCTTCTCGCTGGCGGTGATGATGTTGGCGGGGATGGAGATCAACGTCGGCGTGATGATCGGCTTCGTGATGATGCTTGGGGTCATGATGGTCGCGGCGCCCGGCGTGCCCGGGGGTGCGATCATGACGGCGGCGGGTCTGCTCTCCACGATGCTCGGGTTCTCCGAGGCGCAGGTGGGCCTGATGATCGCGGCCTACATCGCCATCGACTCCTTCGGCACCGCCACCAACGTCACCGGCGACGGCGCCCTCGCGGCCATCGTGGACAAGTGGGTGTCGCGTTCCGCACGCAAGGAAGAGCTGGCCGACGAGGCGTCGGTCCGCGCCGCCGCCTGAGCGCGGGAGGTGCGTTGAGCCTGACACGGCTTTGGTGGGGTGAGTTGAGCCTGATTCGAGTCTCGAAGTCGGCTTGAACGATCAAAGTGGTCGATTTCGTCGTTGAGGTCCAGATCAGGCTCAAGCCGCATCGTTGAGAGCCGTGTCAGGCTCAACGCGGTGGCCGGTACCCGGCCAACACCGTCCCGTACCACCACCCGGTCCGACGGCGGGCGACGGTCTGGTCCGACGCCCGACTACGACGGCGGGGCGCCTTGGCCTGTGTGCTGAGATGGAGGCATGACCACAGACGTTGATTTCTGGTTCGACCCCATCTGCCCCTGGGCCTGGATGACCTCCCGCTGGATGCTCGAGGTGGAGAAGGTCCGCGACGTGAAGGTCACCTTCCACGTCATGAGCCTGGCCGTGCTCAATCACCGCCGCGACCTTCCGCCGGCCTACCGTCGGCACATGGACCGGGCCTGGATGCCCGCGCGCGCCGCGCTCCTCGTCGAGCAGCGACACGGTTCTGACAAGCTGCGCGAGTTCTACACCGAGGTGGGCACGCGGTTCCATCCGGGTGGCGAGAAGCAGGGGGTGGAGACCGTCGCGGCCGCGCTCGCCGCCGTCGGGGCGGATGCCGACATCCTCGACATCGCGCAGACCGAGGCCCCAGACGACGACCTGCGCCGGTCGCACCACGAGGGCATGGACCCCGTGGGCGACGAGGTGGGCACCCCCGTGCTCCGGGTCAACGGCATGAGCCTGTTCGGCCCCGTGATCTCCCCTGCCCCGAAGGGCGAGGAGGCAGGAAACCTGTTCGACGGCTTCGTCAAGGTGACCGCCTACCCGGGCTTCTTCGAGCTGAAGCGCACCCGCACCGTGGACCCGATCTTCGACTGAGGAGACAGCGCCCCGCGGGGCCGCGAGAGACCGAGGGTCATCCGCCCTCGGTCTCTGTGCGCTCAGGCATCGGCGACGCAGGCCACCCGGTCCCACAGCTCGGCTCGGGCGACAGTGGGTCGTCGGTCACCGCGCCGGCGGGCTGTTGGGCCGGCTCCCCGATCCACGATTGCTACGTGACATTTGGATCTATTAGTCCACCCCGGCCTCGGGCCGGGAACACCCCTTGGCTAGCGTGGGTGGCATGGGCAAGGTTCTGGTTGCGTACGCGACCCGCGGGGGCACCGCACGCGACATCGCCGACGCCGTCGGCTCCACCCTCCGCTCCGCCGGGCACGACGTGCGGGTGGCGGACCTGAAGTCCCGCCCCGCCGTCGATGACGCTGAGCTCGTCGTGGTCGGGAGCGGCGTCAACGCCGGCACTTGGTACCAGGAGGCGACCGCGTGGGTCTCGTCGCAGGAGCCGGCCCTCCTGGTGACGAGGGTCGCGGTATTCAACGCCTGCCTCAACGCCGCGGACCCCGCCAAGCGCACCGAGTCCCTGGCCTACAACGCGTCGATGGCGGACCGGATGGGGGCGGAGGCCAGCGAGTCGTTCGCTGGCCGCTTCGTCCCCGAACACGTCAGCTGGTGGAGGCGGATGTTCCTGCACACCATGCAGAAGCCGACGCAGGACCACCTCGACCTCGACGCTGTCCGCGCCTGGGCCTCCACCCTGATCCGCACCCCCGCCCACCCGGCTGAGTGAGCGCCGGGGCCCATTCGGCCCTGCCCGCCGCCGGGGGAGCGGCCCACGGGCGCGCATACCATCGAAGCCATGCGACGACGTGCCATCCTCCTCGGAGCCGCCGCCCTGCCCGCGGCCGCCTGCTCCGGCCCGGTGTCGCTGCCCATCCCTGACGTCGGCGGCGTCGTCGGGTGCCGCACGCCGGATTCCCTTGCCGCGTTCTCGACGCTGGGGGGCGCGCCCCTCAGGTACGAGGTGTCGGGCACGCCGCAGTCCTTCCGGGCGGACCCGCGGTTCATCGAGCTGCTCGAGGAGTGGGCCGCGGACTGGGTCGCGGCCAGCGGCCTCGGACCGCTCCGGGAGGTGTCCACCTACGGCGCCTTCGTCGACAAGTGCGACTCCTGGCACGCCGCGGGCCGGGCCTTCGACTTCGCCGAGCTGGTCCACGAGGGCGGCCGGGTGTCCTGCCGCTACGACGTCTGGGGCGACGACCCGGCCGAGCTGCCGGGCTACTGGCGGCTGGCCGCCTCCGTCGCCTCGCGCTTCACCTACACGCTGACCTACCGCTACAACGCGCAGCACCACAACCACATCCACATCGACAACGGGGTCAACGGCTTCGAGGACGCCTCGTTCCGGGAGCGGTCACGGACGCAGGTGGAGCTGGTGCAGGGCGTGCTGCGTTACGTGTTCGGCCGTGATGTCGCGGCCTCGGGCTCCTACGACGACGCCACCCGCTCCGCCGTCCGCGGGGTCCAGCGGGAGCTGGGCATCACCGCCCCGCTGGCCGATCCCGACGGCTGGCGCGAGTTCCTCACCGGGGCCGCGTCGGGCGGCTGACACCCGCTCAGACGGCCGCTGAGCGCAGCGCCTCCCGCAGAACGTCGAGCCCGACGGAGCCCACGTCGAGCGCCCGACGGTGGAACTCCCGCAGGTCGAACGCCTCGCCGGCCCGGGCAGCCGCCTCGTCGCGCGCCTGCTCCCAGAGCCGCTGACCCACCTTGTAGGCGGGCGCCTGCCCGGGCCAGCCCAGGTAGCGGTCCAGCTCGAAGCGCACGAACTCCTCGGCCATGTTCACGTTCGCCTTGAGGAAGGGCCATGCCTTGTCTGCGTCCCACGTGCCGCCGCCCCACTCCTCGGGGGCGGGCTTGCCGAGGTGGACGCCGATGTCGAGGACCACCCGCGCGGCGCGCATCCGCTGCGCGTCGAGCATGCCCATCCGGTCCCCGGGATCGTCGAGGAAGCCGAGCTGCTCCATCAGCCGCTCCGCGTAGAGCGCCCAACCCTCGCCGTGGCCCGACACCCAGCAGATCAGGCTCCGCCAGCGGTTGAGCTCGCCCGCGCGGTAGGTGGCCTGCGCGATCTGCAGGTGATGGCCGGGGACGCCCTCGTGGTAGACGGTGGTCTTCTCGCGCCAGGTGCCGAAGTTCTCCACGCCCGGTGGGACCGACCACCACATGCGCCCAGGCCGCGAGAAGTCGTCGGTGGGGCCGGTGTAGTAGATGCCGCCGTTCTGCGTGGGCGCGATGCGGCACTCGAGCGTGCGGATGGGATCCGCGATGTCGAAGTGCGTCCCCGCCAGTGCCTCGATGGCCGCGTCGGAGGTCTCCTGCATCCAGCGCTGCAGCGCGTCCGTGCCGTGGAGCTGACGGGTGACGTCGTCGTCGAGCCGGTGCATGGCCTCGTCCGCGGTGGTGCCGTCGCCGTAGAGCTGGTGCGCCACCTCGTCCTGCTCCGCGACGATGCGGGCCAGCTCCTCGCGGCCCCATTCGTAGGTCTCGTCGAGGTCGACGGTGGCGCCGAGGAACAGCCGCGACAGCCGCCCGTAGCGCTCCCGCCCGACGGCGTCCGCCTGCGGGGCCCGTGGGGCGAGCTCGCGCAGGGCCTCGGCGAGCCGCGCGTAGGCGGCGCGGGCCACGTCGGCGTTGCGGTTCAGCGCGCTGGCCAGGCCCTCGGGTGCCTCGGGCGAGGCAGCGAAGGCGGTCCAGAACGAGCCGTCCCCGGCCAGTTCCTCGGCCTGCCCGATGCCGATCTCCACCTGGCGCAGCGCTGGGGCCGGACCGTTGTCGACGGCGAGGCGCAGCGACTCGATGTACCCGTCGACCGCCGCCGGAACCGCGCCCATGCGGGCCGCGATGATCTCCCAGTGGTCCGAGGTGGTGGTCGGCATGAGGTCGAAGACGTCGCGGATGTTCTGCAGCGGGGACGCGATGTTGTTGAGATCCGCGTAGTCCTCGCCGGCCTCGAACAGCTCGACGCTGAGGCCGAGCCGCTCACGCATGGCCGCGGCCGTGACGGCGTCCACGTCGTCGGCGATCTCCGTGGCCTCCACCTGGCGCAGCGCCGCACGCGCCGCCTCGGCGCGTTGGGCGGCGCCGGAGGGGGAGAAGTCGTCGAGTTCGTGGTCGTGGCCCGGCGCGCCGATGTGGGTGGCGGTGATGGGGCTGATGCGGACGATGGTGTCGACGTAGGCGTCGGCGACCTGATCGAGCGCGGTGCGCGTGCGTGTCGTCATGCCGCCGACGCTACCAGCGGCCTTGTCAGTCGGCTGAGAGCATGTCCTTGACCAGCGGGACCACCTCGGTGCCGTAGAGGCCGATGGTGTCCATGATCGCCTCGTGGGACAGGCGGCCGGTGGACACCTTGAGCTGGAACCGCTGCGCGCCGAGCGTGCGGAAGCCGTGGGCGATCTTGGCCGCGACCGTCTCGGGTGAGCCGACGGCCATGGCGCCGTGATCGGCCTCGTCGTCGAAGTGGTCCCGGGTCATCCGTCCCCAGCCGCGTTCGCGCCCGATCTTCGACGTCTGCTCGAGCCATGGCTTGAACATGCGGCTCCGGGCGGCGTCGTCGGTGGCCGCGATGTGGCCGTAGGAGTGCCAACCCACCGGCTGCGGGTCCTTGCCGAGTTCGTCGAGGGCGCGGCGGTGGAGATCGGCGAACGGCGCGAACCGGTCCACCGGCCCGCCGATGATCGCGAGCATGAGGGGCAGGCCGTAGTTGGCGGCGCGCAGCACCGACTGCGGGCTGCCGCCGACGGCGACCCACGTGGTGAGCGGTGTCGCGGCGAGGCGCGGGTACAGCTCCACGTCGTCGAGGCTCTGCGTGAGCTGGCCCGTCCACGACTGCCTGCCCCCGTGGATCAGCTGGGCCATCATGGCCATCTTCTCCTCGAAGAGGGCCTCGTAGTCGGACAGGTCGTAGCCGAAGAGGGGGAAGGACTCGATGAACGACCCACGCCCGGCGATGAGCTCGGCGCGGCCGTTGCTGAGCGCGTCGAGGGTGGAGAAGCGCTCGAACACCCGAACCGGGTCGTCGGAGGAGAGGACGGTGACGGCGGTGGCCAACTTGAGCCGCGTCGTGCGGGTGGCGATGCCGGCCAGCACCATGTCAGGTGCGGAGACTGCGAAGTCCTCGCGGTGGTGCTCGCCGATGCCGATGGCGTGCAGCCCCACCTCGTCGGCAAGGACGGCTTCGTCCACGAGGTTGCGGATCACCTGGTCGTGGGGGAGGAGGGCGCCGTCGGGCCCGGCGGTGACGTCGCCGAACGTGTCGATGCCGAATTCGAGCCTGTCGATGTCCATGGGGTCCTCGCAAAGATTGAGAGATCAACTATCTTCAGCCTAGCCCACTCGTCAACCGCGGGAGCGGGACGCCACTGAAGGTCCCTGCGCTCAACCTAGGGCAGGGTGACCGCCACTACTGCCGCGTTACCGCGCCTCGAGCTGCTTGATCATTGCCGCCACGCACCCCGGCATCGTCGCCATGGTTGAGTCGGTGAAACGAAGGACGGTCCACCCGGCGAGACTGAGCTGCACGTCACGCTGTCGGTCCGCGATGAAGGACTCCAGAGACCGGTGGAATTCCCATCCGTCGAACTCGAGCGCCAGCATCAGGCGGGGGAAGGCGGCGTCCAGGAAATAGTCGCGGTCCTTCACTGTCACTCGATGATTGGTCACCCACCCGGCGATGTGCGCCTTGCGCAACGCGATGTGGGCTGTGCGCTCCAACTCGGACCAGGGGAGGTCGCGGGATTCGCGGAGCAGGCGCTCCCGCTCGCCGTTGCCCGCTCGGTCCTTTCCGAGACGAAGTGCCGTCCAGAGGTCATCCAGTGTGATTACCTGGCGCCGCAACGCCTCGTCGATGGCCGCTCCGCCCATCGACTCCGTCAGGTCGAGGACGGTCTGTGCGGGAGTGGTGACGAACTTGTCCCCATCCCAGTCCCGGAGATCGGGGCCCACCGTGCGTCGTTCGAACCTGAAGCCGCCCGCACGGCGCACGCGCGGGCCTGCGACCTGCACGGCGTCGAGCTGAAGCTCGGGCCACCAGGTCAGGTGGGCCGCGGTCTCCCGGATGAACGTGGCGTTCGGGTAGAGGGCGGAGATGGCCGCAACGCGTGCCTCGATGGTCGGTGCCCAGTCCGGCAGCCCGTAGGCGCCGCGCAGAATTGGCGCCAACTGCCCCGACTTCACGGCGCGGTCGATCCGGTCTGCCAAGTGGGGATGCTGCCTGGGACAGATGATCCCGTGATCGGTGAGGATGGTGGCGATGTCTGTGTGCATGCCTCCCTTGTTCGCGTGAGCACGGCCGTATCTCCCGCCTCGCGGCGGCCTGTGGACAACGCGGAATTCTGCCCGTAGTGGCGGTCACCCTCGGCCCGTCTGAGCGTGGGGGGTCGCACTGGGGGACCGTTTCCGCGCCGCCCGGTGCTAGCGTGGTCGACGGCGACCCGCCCCGGACGACGGATCAGTACCCGGTGAAGACAAGACTGGCCATTCCTTGAAAGGATCAGTCATGGATTGGGTCATCCTGCTCGCCTCGGGAGTCCTTGAAGCCGTGTGGGCCACGGCCCTCGGCCGCTCGGACGGCCTGCGTCGCCCCGCACCCACTGTCGTCTTCGTGGTGGCCGCCATCCTCAGCCTCGCGGGCCTCGGATTCGCCCTCAACACGCTGCCCACCGGCACCGCCTACGCCGTGTGGACCGCGACCGGAGCGTCACTGACCGTCGCCTGGGCGATGATCACCCGCGTCGAACCGGTGAGCCTCGCCAAGGTGCTGCTCCTGGTGGGCATCGTCACCTGCGTCGTGGGCTTGAAGGTGGTCGCGTGAGCGCGCGCTGGGCCTGGCCCCTGCTCCTGATCAGCGCCGTCCTCGAGGCGGTGTGGGCCAACGCGCTGTCCGCCAGCGAGGGCTTCACCCGCCCCGTGCCCGTCGTCGTGTTCCTGGTGGCCACCGTCGCCTCTGTCGTCGGGCTCGCCTTCGCCATGCGCCACATCCCCACCGGCACCGCCTACGCGGTCTGGACCAGCGTCGGCACTGTGTTGACGGTGGCGTACGCGGTTGCGATCGGCGCGGAGGGGATGACCTGGCTGAAGGCTCTGTTCCTCGCCGGGATCATCGGCTGCGTGGTGGGGCTCAAGCGCCTCGACGCGCCTCCGGGTCAGCGGAACAGCGAGATGATCAACGGGGCCGCCGTCGTGCCGCCCGAGTCGCCCACCTCGACGAACGACGCCACCGCGTAGTCGGCGTTGTAGGCGATCATCCACGCGCTGGTCTGCAGCGCCCCCGTCGGGCCCCACTGGGCCGTGCCGGTCTTCGCGCCGGTCATCAGGCCCTGCAGGGAGCGCCCGGTGCCGGAGTCCACGGTGGCCTTCATGAGCGACTGCAGGCTCTGCGCCTCGGCGGGCGTCAGCGGCGCCGCCGTCGGCGTGGCCTCCTCGCCCTTCACCAGCCAGGGCAGGACCGTGCGTCCCGCCCCGATCGACGCCGCGACGGTGGCCATCCCCAGCGGCGACATGGTGACCTGCCCCTGCCCGATCATCGAGGCCGCCAAGTCGATGGAGTTGCCCGGCTGGACGGTGCCGAAGTTGGAGGTGAAGCCCACGTCGTAGTCCGTGCCCACCCCCAGCGACCCCGCCGCCGCGTGCAGTTGGTCCCCGGTGACGGTGCCCGCGGCCCCGGCGAAGGCCGTGTTGCAGGACTGGGCGAACGCCGTCGTCAGCGGGATGCGCCCGAGCGCGCTGGAGGGGTAGCCGGAGTAGTTGCCGAACGTGTAGGTGCCCACCTTCAGCGACGACGGGCAGTTCACGAGCGACGACGGCGTCAGCCCGGTCCGCAGCATCGCCAGCGCGGACACGGCCTTGAAGGTGGAGCCGGGCGCGTAGTTGCCGTACGTGACGTGCGGGTAGGTGCCGCCCGCGGGCGACTGGGCGGCGGCCAGCACGCCGCCGGTCGCGATGTCCAGCACCACCAGCGCGGCCATGCCGGTCTGCGTGCTGAGCACCTCCTCCGCCTTGGTCTGGAGGTCACGGTCCAGGCTGAGGTCGATGCCGGCGCCTACGCTCTCGTCCTGCTGGAACAGCGCTTTCTCCGGCGCGGGGGAGGACGACGGGGACGCCGAGGCGTCCGTGCGCGGCACCAGGTCCACCCTCACCAGCGGCACGCCGCGCAGCTGCTCGTCGTAGCGTGCCTGGAGGCCGCTCAGCCCCACGCGGTCGTTGATCGTGAGCGTGCCGCCGGACTCGTCGATCATCTCCTTGGTGGGGGTGCCCACGCTGCCGAGGATGGGCGCGGCGAAGGAGCCGCCCGGCCCCACGATGGCCGAGATCTCCCGCACGTAGGCGCCGGGGACCTGGCTGATGGTGGGCGGGATCTCGGCCTGGACCATGGTGGCCGCGACAACGAAAGCCCGCGGACCGTTGGCCAGCACCTTCCGCGTGAAGGCCGCGGCGTCCACCTTGAGGATGGCCGCAAGGTCCGCGGACGCGGTCTCCCACTCGGCCGCCTCCACCGAGGACTTGTCCAGGCCCACCTCGAACATGGCGCCCTCCTCGACGATGGCCACGCCCTCGTTGTCGTTGATGGGCGAACGCCGACCCTCGCGCTGCGTGTGCCGCAGCCGGGTGGTCTCGGTCAACTCGGGGTGGATGATCGACGGCGCCCAGTCCAGCCGCCACCTGTCGCCCGAGTACCGCAGCCGCGCCTCCGTCTGGTAGGTCCACCCCTCACGGCCGAGGGGGTAGGTCATGGTGAGTTCGACGATGGCCACGTCGTCGTCGGCCTGATAGGCGACTGAGCCCGACGAGACCTCGGGGTAGATCTCGTCCATGCCGGCGAAGATGGTCTCGAAGTCCGCCTGCGCGTCCTCGGCCGGGCCGACCATGGGCAGCGCCGAGACGTCCTGCGCGTTGAGGGCCTCGACGGCGGCGGTGATGGCCTCGTCCGCGGAGGGGAGGTCCCGCCTGGGCGACGAGGAACCGCTCGGGTTGGGTTCCGGGTTGTCCGGCCCGGGGGCGCACCCGGCCAGGAGCAGCGCCAGCGTCATCGCTGCTGCCAGTAGTCGTCGTCGCATCGGACCTCCTGTTCGCGCCCAGGCTACCCGCCCCCGCCGACGGGGCTCCGCCGACCGGCCCCCCACCACGGTGTTTGTCGACGGCGCCGGCGCCGGTACCCTGGAAGGGCGCCTCGCAGGCCTTGCCTCGGCGCGCCAGTCCCCGAAACAGGAGCAGATCTCAGTTGAACGTACCCCTCTGGGTGTGGGCCATCACCATCGTCGTCATCCTCGGCCTGCTGGCCTTCGACTTCTTCTTCCACGTCCGCAAGGCACATATTCCAACCCTGCGTGAGGCGGCCGTCTGGTCCGCCATCTACGTCGGTCTGGCCCTCGTTTTCGGCGTGCTGGTCTGGATCTTCGGCGGCGCCCAGATGGGAGCCGAGTACTTCGGCGGCTACATCACCGAGAAGGCGCTCAGCGTCGACAACCTCTTCGTGTTCCTCATCATCATGTCCAGCTTCGCCGTGCCGCGGCAGGACCAGCAGAAGGTGCTGCTGTTCGGCATCGTGTTCGCGCTGATCGCCCGCACCGGGTTCATCTTCGCGGGCAAGGCCATGATCGAGGCGTTCTCCTGGACGTTCTACCTCTTCGGACTCATCCTCATCTTCACGGCCGGCAAGCTGCTGGCGCCGGAGAAGGAGGGAGAGGAGGAGGGCGCGAACAACTTCATCATCCGCCTGGCCAAGAAGTACCTGCGCACCACGGACCACTACGACGGCGACAAGCTGTTCACCATCGAGAACGGGCGGCGCGTCCTCACCCCGATGCTGCTGGTGATGATCGCCATCGGCGGCACGGACATCCTCTTCGCGCTGGACTCCATCCCCGCCATCTACGGCCTCACCCAGAACGTCTTCATCGTCTTCACGGCCACCGCGTTCTCCCTGATGGGGCTCCGCCAGCTGTACTTCCTCATCGACGGCCTGCTGGACCGCCTCATCTACCTCAAGTACGGCCTGTCGCTCATCCTGGGCTTCATCGGCGTCAAGCTGATCCTGCACGCCCTGCACGAGAACAGCCTGCCGTTCATCAACGGCGGCGAGCCGGTGCCGGTCTACGAGATCGAGATCGGCCTGTCACTCTCGGTGATCCTGGGCATCCTCATCGTCACGGTGCTGGCCTCCGTGTTCAGCCCGGCCGGCAAGATGCTGACGGCCGTCCGCCAGATCGACCGCCTCGCCTACGGCTACATCCACACCGAGTACCACGGCGACGAGGCGGAGCGCGAGGCCAACTACCAGCGCATGCTGGACGCGGAGGCGTCGCTCACCCAGTTCAACCAGGTCAAGCTGATGGAGCAGATGGAGGAGAGCGGCGCGCTGCGGGCGGTCGAGAAGGCCCACCGGATGCACGCCGAGGCCACCCGCTCGTAGCGCACGGGCCTCCCTCCCCACCATGCAGGTGATCGCCGCCCTGAGGCGGTTGTGGCGTCACGCGCCGTTCCGTCGGCTCCTGGCACTGCGCACGCTGAGCCAGGCGGCCGACGGCACCCTGCAGGTGGGGATGGCCTCCTACATCCTGTTCTCGCCGCAGTCCCAGCCGGACGCGGGGTCGATCGCGGGGGTGCTCGCCCTCACCCTGCTGCCCTACACCCTGGTGGGGCCGTTCGTGGCGCCGGTGCTTGACCGCTGGCCGCGGCGAGATGTGGCCCTCTACTCGGACGTGACCCGCGCGTTGCTCGCCGCCGTCATCGCCCTGATCATCGCGGCGGACGCCACGACGGGGACCTGGGCCGTGGCGCTCTACGTGGCTCTGCTGCTGGCGATGAGCATCAACCGGTTCATGCTTGCGGGGCTGTCGGCGGGGCTGCAGCACACCGTCGACGCCGACGAGTACCTGACCGCGTCGTCGATCCTGCCGACGGTTGGCCCGTTGGGGGTGGTGATCGGCGCCGTCCTCGGCTTCACCACCAGGGCCGTGCTGGGCGGGGTGGTGCCCTCCCATCAGGCGGACGCCGTGGTGTTCGGCCTCGCCGCGGCCATGTTCGTGGGGTCCGTGCTGGTGTGTCGCGGGTTCGCCCGGGGCGCGCTGGGCCCTGATGCACCTGCGGAGCGCGTGGCGGTGGGCGCCGTGCTCGACGGCCTGGCCGAGGCCGGCCGGCACATGGTGTCGCGGCCGGCGTCTGTGCTGGCCCTGGCGCTGATGGCGGTCACCCGCCTGCTGTTCGGGCTGTGGAGCGTGGCGGTGATCCTCGCGGCCCGGCACCTGTGGAACCCCGTGGACCGGCCCGGCGCCGCGCTGGCGGACCTCACCGTGTGGGGGCTGTTCACGGGCGCGGGCTTCGTGCTGGCCGCGCCACTCGTGCCGGTCCTCGTGCGCTGGCTGGGGCTGCGTCGGGGTGCCGCGCTGATGCTTCTGGTGGCGGCGGCCGTGTCCGTGGGCGCGGCGTTCGTCACGGCAAAGCCGGCCCTGTACGCTGCCAGCCTCGTGATCGGGTTGTCGGTGCAGTCGTTCAAGATCTGCGTCGACACCGTGGTCCAGGCCCACGTGGACGAGGAGTTCAAGGGCCGCGCGTTCACGTTCTACGACATGGGGTTCAACGCAGCCTTCGTGCTGTCCGGGGTGGTGGCCATGGCGGTGCTTCCCGCGACGGGGCTGTCGGCCCCCGCCTTCCTCGGTATCGCGGTGGCGTACGCCGCGTGCGCGGCGGTGCTGCTCCGGGTGGGTCGACGCCTCGGCGCGGACGTGCTGGAGCGCGGCACGGGGGACCTCCTGCGCGCCTGAGCAGGGGACGAGTGTCAGGCGTCGAGCAGGCCGGCCTCGTGCGCGATGAGCACCAGGCCCACCCGGTCCCGCGCCCCCAGCTTGCTCAACAGCCGCCCGACATGCGTCTTGACGGTGCCCTCCGCCATGTAGAGGCGCTGCGAGATCTCGGTGTTGTTGGCGCCGTGTGCCACCTCGACGAGCACCTCCCGCTCGCGCTCGGTGAGGGCGTCGAGCCGTGAATCCGGCCTGTGGTCGGCCTTGGGCAGGAGCGGTGCGAAGCGGCTCAGCAGGCGCTTGGTGGCCGACGGCGCCACGACGGCATCGCCCGCCGCCACCGCCCGGATCGCACCCAGGAGTTCCTCCGGTAGCGCGTCCTTGAGCAGGAATCCGCTGGCGCCGCCCCGGATGGCGGCGAAGACGTACTCGTCGAGGTCGAACGTGGTCAGGACCAGCACCTTCGTGTCCACACCGAGCGCGGTGATCTGCCGGGTGGCCTCGATGCCGTCCATGACAGGCATCCGGATGTCCATGAGCACCACGTCGATCTTCCCGGCACGCACGGCGGCGACGGCGTCCCGCCCGTTGTCCACCTCGCCCACCGTCGTCATGTCGTCGGCCGAGTCGATCAGCATTCGCAGACCGCTCCGGACCAGAGACTGGTCGTCCGCCAGCAGCACAGAGATCATTGACACTAGGCCCCTCTCAGCCAACTCTTGCCCAGCCGGCTCGGCATGGGAAGCCGAACCCGCACCTCGTACCCGCCCCCGGGGCGCGCCCCGGCGTGGAACTCGCCCCCCATCGCCGTCACGCGTTCGCGCATGCCGGGCAGGCCGGACCCGTTGCCGTCCGAGTGCGAGAGGGCGCCCATCCCGTCGTCGCGGACGAGCAGTTCGATGGCCTCGGGGGTGTAGGTCACGCGGACCTGCGCCGTCGCCGTCGGCCCGGCGTGTTTGAGGAAGTTGGTGACCGCCTCCTGCAGCACCCGGAACGCGGTCACGCCGAGGGAGTCGGGCACCAGCGGCACGTCGCCGTCGACGATGAGCGTGATCCGGTCCCCGGCCCCGGCGATCAGTTCCGGGATCTGGCTGAGGGTGGGGGAGGGGCCGAAGGAGGGCGAGCCGGTGTCGCCGCGCATGAGGGCGACGATCCGCCGCACCTCCGCGATCGACTTGCGGCCGGTGTCGGCGATGACGTCCAGGGCCTCGACGGCGGCATCGGGGCGCTTGGTCGCCAACGCCCGCGCGCCCTCGGCTTGCACCACGATCACCGAGAGCGAGTGGGCCAGGACGTCGTGCAACTCCTGCGCCACCTCCGTGCGCGCCCGCCGCTCGGCGAGCTCCGTCCGCTGCCGCTCGGAGCGCTGCGCGGCGGCGAACCGTTCCGTCACGATCTCGCGGTCCAGCGCCTCCGTCAGCGCCCGTTCACGGAGGAAGCGGCCCCACAGGAACGCGAGCGCGACGATGGCGAAGCACAGCAGCACCAGCAGGGTGGTGCCGAGCAGCCGGTAGGGCTGGGGGGTGCCGGCGGTCCAGCTCAGGGGCCCGGCCAGGGAGCCGGCCACACCGAAGGCGGCCACCAGCAGCACCGCCGACATCCTCTGATAGCGGCCGACGCTGTAGACCACGACGGGCACGGCCAGGAGGGCGGGGACCGGGGTGGTGAGTGTCGCGGCCATGCCGATCCCGGCCGCCGTGAGCACGCCCAGCGCGGCCAGGGGGGCGATCCGGCGCAACGCCAGAGACGAGCACATCAGCAGCGACCACAGGATGGCCCGCCCTGAGAAGTCGGCGTCCGGGACAGCGAGGACGGGGACGCCGGTGCCGACGGCGAACACCGCTGCCAGGGCGGCGTCGCGCAGTACCGTCCGCCCGTCGCGCGACCATCGGTTGTCCATCATGATGTGGTCAGCCTAGGCGGAGGTGTCGCGGGATCGGGTCAGACCCTCGGCGTGTACCCGCCGCCCCGCGTGCACCGGGGTCTGACGGCTACGTGACCAGAGGCTCCGGCCAGATGCCCTCCAACCACTCCCTTGTGGTGCGGACGTGACGCATCATGAGGAACCGGGCCCCTTCGGGGTCCCGCTCCGCGATCGCTGTGGCGATCAGCAGGTGTGCCTCGTCGGAGAGACGCTTCAACTCGGCCCCGGAGCCGCGGACCTCAAGGATCCGGTAGTGCCGGCCACGCCTCCGCAGCGTGTCGACGAGTTCCGTGATCACCTCGTCGCAGGCCCCCCGGCCGATCATCGCGTGGAACTCCGAGTCCAGCTCCGCCGCCTCCTCCGACGGTGGGGTCTCCGCCAGCCGTCGGCCCAGGTCGAGCAGCTCCGCGGCCTGCTCAGGGGGCATCCGTGCGGCAGCGGTGGCCGCCAGGTGCCCTTCCAGCACCTCCCGCATCGGGAACAGAGCCAGGTACCTTTCCAGCGGGAGCAGGGGGACGACGATGCTCAGGCCGGACATGATGTCGGCAGCGGTCATCTCCGAGACGAACGATCGGCTCCCCGGCCTGGACGCCAGCGCCCCGGCCACCTCCAGCATCTTCTGAGCCTCGCGCAGCGAGCTGCGGGAGACGCCCAGGCGCTCGCACAGCTCCTGTTCGCTCGGCAACACCTGCCCGGGCGCAAGTTCGCCCGATGCGATCATCCGGCACAGCCCGTCGCGCGCCACCTCGACAGCCCCCATGGCTCCTCCTGAATCCGTCGTCCCGATCCAAGCCGATCTCGGCCCGCCGGGGGTCCCGCGTAACAATTGTCTGACAATTGAGCAACGATTTACCGAAAACCAGTACTCGAGACGCTAGTGGCTGTGATAGTTGTCCGACAGGAGGACCGATGAACCAGAAACACTCGGGAGCGCCGAGCACGGGCCAGGCGGTGATGTGGGGGCTCGACCCCGCCATGCGCCACCTCAATCACGGCTCGTTCGGCGCGGTACCAGTCGACGTGGTGGCCGAGCAGGACCGGCTCCGGGCCGTCGTCGAGGCGAACCCGGTGCGCTGGTTCTCAACCCTTCCCGGGCGCATCGCCGAGTCGAGGGCACACATGGCCCGCCTCCTCGACGTGGACCCGGAGCAGCTGGCCTTCGTCCTCAACGCCTCGGCGGGCGCCTCCGTGGTCTACAGCTCGCTGGCCCACCGTGGCCCCGTCGATGTGATGACCACCGATCACGGCTACGGTGCCGTCACGATGGGTGCCGAGCGCCTGGCCGCCCGCACCGGCGGGGCCGCCCACAGCGTCGAGATCCCGCTGGCCGCGACCGCGGCCGAGTCGTTGGAGCTCGTCGTCTCCGCCATGGCGCGGCACCGTCCGGTTCTCCTGGTGATCGACCAGGTCACCTCCGCCACGGCCCGCGCATTCCCCGTCGACGAGATCTGCGCCGCTGCCCGCGAGCTCGGGGTGCTCACGCTCGTCGACGGCGCCCACGCCCCGGGCGTCCTCTCCTCCCCGGTGGTGCGCGGGGCCGATTACTGGGTGGGCAACCTGCACAAGTTCGCCTGCGCGCCACGCGGCTCGGCCATCCTCGTGGCCCGCGACGGCGGGCAGGAGCTGTACCCCAGCATCGAGTCCTGGGGGACGCCGTACCCTTTCCCCCACCGCTTCGACTCGCAGGGCACCCTCGACCTCACGCAGTGGATGACGGCCCCTTTCGCCTGGGAGTACCTGGACGAACGGATCGGATGGGATGTCATCCGCCGCGACAGCGCCGCACTGCTCGATGACGGGTGCGCCATCGTCGCCAAGGAACTCGGCGCGATCGTCGCGGACCCCGTTCCCGACGTCGGTCAGCCGGTGGGGACGATGCGGCTCCTCCGCCTCCCTGAGCCCTTGGGGGACACGCACCCAGGGGCGGACGGGCTCCGGGTGCCCTTCATGGACGAGACCGCGACCGTGGTCGCCTTCACCACCTTCAAGGGTCTCGGCTACCTGCGGCTGTCCACCCACGCCTACAACACCCTCGACGACTTCGAACACCTCGCCGCGGTGGGAATCCCCCTTCTCCATCGCTGGTCGACGCAACGCACCTCATCCATTCAGTCCACGACATAGCTCAGGAGGAGCAATGAGAAGAAGCAAGTTCACCAAGGCGGCGCTCAGCCTCGCTGCCGCATCGCTGACACTCACCGCGTGCGGTGGCTCAGGCGATGCTGGTACCGGCGACGAGCAGGTCACCCTGCAGATGGTCGAGAGCCTCAGCAGCCCGGGCCGCACCGAGCTGCTCAAGACGATGCTCGCCGAGTTCGAGGAGGCCAACCCGTCGATCAAGGTCCAGTTGATCTCACCCCCCACGGAACAGGCCGACCAGAAGATCCAGCAGATGCTGCAGTCCGGCTCCGGCGTCGACGTCCTTGAGGTCCGAGATCTCACCGTCGGACCGTTCAGCAACAACAACTGGCTCTACGACATGGCACCGGACCTCGCCGACTGGGACGGCATGGACAAGCTGACCGACCAGGCCAGGGGCGTGGCCACGGACGCCGACGGAAAGAGCTACTACATCCCCTACGGCTTCTACGGGCTCAGCCTCTTCTACCGCACCGACCTGGTTGCCGAGGCAGGCTTCGACGGGGCCCCGGTCAGCTGGGAGGATCTGGTGGAGCAGGCCGCCACCATCCAGGATCCGACGCAGAACCGCTACGGCTACGCCTTCCGCGGTGGCAAGAACTCCAACGGCCAGGTGGCCTCCATCCTCCAGGCCTACAACGCAGACAACCTCGACCGCGAGAACGCGTTCAAGGTCACCAGCGGTGACACCCTGTTCTCCACGCCGGAGTCCCAGGTGGCCCTCGACAAGTACGTCGAGCTGTTCAAGACCGGCTCGCCGGAATCCTCCGTCGCGTGGGGGTACCCCGAGATGGTGCAGGGCTTCACCAACGGCTCCACCGCCTTCCTGCTGCAGGACCCCGAGGTCATTGCGGCTGTCAACGACTCGTCGCTGACCGCGGACCAGTGGAACGTCGCCCCGAACCTCGTGGGCCCGACGGGCAAGGCCGCTTGGCCCCAGGCGACGGCGGGATGGGGCATCGCGGAGGCGAGCGAGCACAAGGAGGAGGCCGTCGAGCTCGTGAAGTGGCTCTCGGGCGAGATCTCCACGACGTTCGCCAAGGAGAACTCGCTCGTGCCGATCCTCACCGACGCAGGGGAGGACGAGTTCTTCAAGACCGGTCCCTGGGCCGCCTACGTCGAGATGACCTCGAAGCCGGACACGTTCATCGCGGTGAAGGAGCCCCGCGGCGTGGCGTGGTGGACGGAATGGGCCACCAAGTCGGAGAAGGACTTCCAGGAGGTCCTGCTGGGCCAGAAGTCGACGGCGGACATGCTGGCCGACTGGGACCAGTACTGGACCGAGAAGTGGAACGGCTGACCGCATCGTGGCAGTCGTGACCTCAGGGTCCGTCGAGCGTGGGGCGGGCGTGCGCAGCGCCCGCCCCGCGCCCCGGCGGCGATTCACCCGCAGGATGGGCCTGCAGATCCTGGCGTTCCTGGCGCCGGCATTCGTGGTGGTGGGGGTCTTCACCTACTACCCCATGCTCATGGGCAGCCAGATGGCCTTCCGCCAGTGGAGCCTCTGGGACCTCACCAACACCCCCTGGGTCGGCCTCGGCAACTTCGCCACGCTGATGGCCGACCCCCTGTTCCCGAAGGTCATGCTCAACTCGCTGATCTGGGTGGTGGGCTCGCTCGTCCCCCAGTTCCTGATCGGCTTCCTCATTGCGTTGGCCCTACGCAAGCAGTTCCCACTTCGCGGCCTCTACCAGGCCGTCGTCTTCTACCCGTGGGCCGTCTCGGGCTTCCTCATCGGCATCCTCTTCCGCTGGATGTTCAACTCGGAGTTCGGCGTCGTCAACGACATGCTGATGAGGCTGGGGATCATCGCCACCCCCGTGCCGTGGCTGGCCAACCCGGACCTGGCGCTGCTGGCGGTCATCATCGCCAACATCTGGTACGGCGTCACCTTCTTCGCCATCATGATCCTCGCCGCGCTGCAGTCGGTTCCAGACGACCTCTACGAGGCCGCCGCCCTCGACGGCGCGGGCAGGTGGCGCACGCTGTTCAGCATCACCATCCCGACCATCCGCACCACCCTGGTGCTGACTGTCCTGCTGCGCGTGATCTGGATCTTCAACTTCCCCGACATCATCTACGCCATGACCGGCGGCGGGCCGGCCAACCGCACGCAGATCGTCACCACCTGGATGATCCAGTACACCCAGCAGGGCGAGTACGGGCTCGCGTCGGCCCTCGGCTTCATCGTCATGGGCGTGCTGGTGACCTTCACGGGCGCCTACCTGCTCCTGCTCAACCGGAGGAGTGACGCGTGATCAACCGCGAACCCCGCTACCTGACCGTGATCAAGGCTGTCGGTCTGATCGCCTGGATGCTGATCACCCTGTTTCCCCTCTACTGGATCCTGCTCACCTCCCTGAAGCCGGCCAGCCAGATCGCCGAGTACCCCGTGCGCTACTGGCCGCGCGAGTTCTCTCTGGAGAATTACGTGGGCCTGTTCGAGAAGGCGCAGTTCGGCTCGTACTTGCTCAACAGCGTGGTGGTGTCGGCGGCGGCCGCGCTTGTGGCCACCGCGATCTCGCTGCTGAGCGCCTACGTGCTGTCGCGGTTCAGCTTCCGTGGCAAGGGCGCCGTGATGATGGCTTTCCTGGTCACCCAGATGATCCCGGCGTTCATCGCGTTGGGGCCGCTCTACCAGATGTTCACCAACCTGGGCCTCGTCGACAGCCGCTTCGGCCTCGTGCTCGTCTACGTCGCGATGACCATTCCGTTCTCCGCCATCATGCTGCGCGGCTTCTTCGACAACGTGCCCGACAGCCTGGAGGAGGCCGCCATGATGGACGGCTGCACCCGATTCTCCGCCCTGTGGCGGGTGCTCGTGCCCGTGATGACCCCGGGCATCATCGCCACCTTCATCTTCAATTTCGTGAACAGCTGGAACGAACTGTTCCTCGCCGTCACGCTCATCAACACCGACGACCGCAAGACCATCCCCACGGCACTCAACGGGTTCATCACCAGCTTCAACATCGAGTGGGGGCCCATGTCCGCGGCCGCCGTGCTGACCATCCTGCCCACGATGGTGATGTTCGCGTTCGCGAGCCGCTGGATCGTCGCGGGCCTCACCCAGGGCGCCACCAAGGGCTGACCCCGAAAGGCAGGACACACACCATGCACGACCGGCAGAGGCACGACCGACTTCAGGTGCTGGAGGAGATCCAGAGGCGGGTCCTGTGGCTCTCCACCGCGATGATCGAGCACGCCAACCACGGTCGGCCCGCGACCGACGGACTGAAGGTGGGCGGGCACCAGGCTTCGTGCGCTTCCATGGTGACGCTGATGACCGCCCTCTACCTGCACCACCTGGACGCCGACGACTTCGTCGCCGTGAAGCCGCACGGCAGCCCGGTGCTGCACGCGCTCCACTACCTGCTGGGCGAGCTGGACGGCGCCTACCTCACCCGGCTGCGCGCGCACCACGGGCTGCAGGCCTACCCGTCGAGGACTAAGGACCCCGACAGAGTGGACTTCTCCACCGGGTCCGTGGGGCTCGGGCCGGCCGCGACCATCTTCGCGGCCTCGGTGCGCAACTACGTCGACGCGCACTTCGGGCGCAGGCCGGACTCCCGTTTCTTCGCGATCCTGGGCGACGCGGAGCTTGACGAGGGCAACATCTGGGAGGCCGTGCACGATCCGGCCTCGACCCGACAAGGGGCCGTGACGTGGCTGATCGACTTCAACCGGCAGTCCCTGGACCGCATCGTGCCCGACATGCGGATCAGCCCGTGGCACGCGGCGTTCGAGGCGCACGGCTGGCAGGTGATCGAGCTCAAGTACGGGCGCCGGTTCCGTGCCTTCATCGAGGAGCGCGACGCGTCCGCGCTGCGGGACTGGATCGACGCGATGCCCAACGAGCGGTACCAGTCGCTGTTCGGTCTTGCCCCCTCTGAGCTGCGGTTGCGCTTCCTCGAGCACGCGCCCGGTCCGGTCATCGACGTGCTGGTCGACCTGACCGACGAGGAGGTGGCTGCGCTGGTGACGGATCTTGGTGGCCATGACCTCCCGAGCGTGATCGAGGCGCTGGAACAGGCAGATCGCGACCCCTCCCGGCCGTCGGTGATCTTCGCCTATACACACAAGGGCTGGGGCCTGCCCATCCAGGGCAATGCCCGCAACCACGCGGCCGTCCTCACCAGCGAACAGGTGGACGGGCTACGCCGGGACCTCGGCATCTCGTCCGATGATCCGTGGGCCGGGTTCGGCGAGGACTCTGCGGAGGGTCGGCTGCTCGCCGAGCGCGCCCGCCACCTCAGGCGCGGGCCCGTCTCTGAGGCGCCGGTGCCCCGGGTTCCCGTCGCCACCTCGCCGCGGGTCTCGCGCCCGATCAGCACGCAGGAGGGCTTCGGCCGGATCCTGGTGGACCTCGCCCGGGACGACGACCTGCGCCGCCACCTCGTCACCACCTCGCCCGACGTGGCGACCTCGACCAACCTGGCTGGCTGGATCAACAAGGTGGGCGTGTTCTCCGAGCACGAGCGGCAGACGTGGTCGCACGACCCGATGCTGAGGTGGCGCGAGGGCCCGACCGGCCAGCACCTCGAACTCGGCATCTCGGAGATGAACTTCTTCCTGCTGCTGTCCCAACTCGGGTTGGCCGGACACTTCTCGGGGCAGCGGCTCCTGCCGGTCGGCACCGTCTACGACCCCTTCGTCTGCCGGGGTCTGGACGCGCTCATCTACGCCCTCTACTCCGGCGCGTCGTTCGTGTTCGCCGGCACGCCGTCGGGCGTCTCGCTGGCGCCGGAGGGTGGGGCGCACCAGTCCACGATCACTGCATCCATCGGCCTGGAGCTGCCGGGACTGACTCTGCACGAGCCGGCCTACGTCAAGGCGCTCGACTGGCTGCTGTGCGATGCGCTGGCCAGAGTCGCGGCCTCGGACGGGATCACGGCGGACGCCGCCTACTTCAGGCTCACGACGAGGGCTATCGACCAGAGCCCGTTCGATCTCGCCGAGCGCCGTCTGGGCTCCGAGGTGCTGCGCCGCCAGGTGCTGAGCGGCGCCTATCTCCTGCGGGATCCGCGTGTGGGCGAGGATCAGGGGCCGTTGGTGACGCTGGTCGCCGCCGGGGCCGTGCTGCCGGAGGTACTCGAGGCCGCCGAGGAACTCGAGGGTGAGGGAGTGAGGGTGGGGGTGGTCGACGTCACCAGCCCCGGCCGGCTCTACCGGGACTGGCGCTCCGCCGTCGTCGACGGGGTGCGCACGGCCCGCGTGCCGGCGCTGCCTGGGGCGCTGCGTTCGTGCTTCCCTGAGCGATCGCCCGTGGTCACCGTCCAGGACGCCGCGAGCCACTCACTGAGTTGGATCGGGGCAGCCCTAGGGGTGCCGACGGCACCCCTAGGTGTGGACGCGTTCGGGCAGAGCGGCGGGATCGCAGACCTCTACCGCGAGCACCACCTCGACTCGGGGTCGATCGTCAACGCGGCCCTGGGGGTGCTCGCCTTCTGAGGCGCCGAGCGAGTGCCCAGCGCGGCGATCGTGTGGGGTTGGCACTCGCCTCGCTCTCCTCGCTCGACGGGGAGGCTACCCTCCCGTGTACTCCTCGAAGGGGAGTTCCGTCGCGACAGCCCGGGACAGGGTCCTCACGGAGTAGTACTCGGGCTGGTACAGCTGCATCCACACGTCGGCGGCGCGCCTGTCGGCCGCCGAGGCCCAGGTGCGGCCGTGCGCCCACGAGTAGGCGTTCTGTTCGATCCACGTGATCTGTTGAGACACGGACCGCCAGCCGACGGCGTGACGGCCGAGGGCCGGATAGTCCTCCTTGTAGGCCGCGGCCGCCGCCTGAACCCGGTCCTTCTGCGTGGTCAGCACGTTGCCCATGGGGGTGACGACGGGGCGCGTGCCGATCGCCTGGGGCAGCACCTGGTAGAGCGTCGACTGGAAGAACAGGCAGTCGTCGATCCGGTCGGTGTCGCACAGCTCACGCACCGCGTGGCCGAGCCTGTAGTGGCTTGGGTGGGCGTCGAGCCAGCTCATCGAGCGGAACCGGGCGTCAGGCCCGGCGGCGGCCATGATCTCGGCCATCGCAGCTCCGGCGACCTCCTCCGCGTCGGACTCCTCCTCGGTGACGTAGAGGAAGTGCACGTTGCCGGCGGGCACCCCGAGGCGCTCCAGCGAGGTGAGCAGCTCGGCGTTCCTTGACGCGGTGATCTGCGAGTTGGTGAGGCACCGGTTGAGGTCCTCGCAGAGGTAGTCCTTCACGCTCGTCCAGTACCCGGCGAAGATCAGGAAGACGTGGACGCGGTAGCCGGCGTTGATGTCGCGCGCGATGCCACCGGCCATCGAGATCAGCTCGTCGTCCTGATGCGGCACGAAGTAGAAGGCCTCGTCGGCCGCGCTTCCGGTGGGGACGTCGTCGGGAATGGAGGCGCGTGGCGGGTTGACGCCCCGCCGGATGGCGGAGGTGCCGCAGGGGGTGGGTGAGCTCGTCACCACGGACACGCCGCCGAGGTAGAACCGGTACGCCGGGCTCAGCGAGGCGAGCGCGGACGTGGTGGGAACGGGGGCGCACGTCCCGTTGCTGAGGAGCATCGGGGCGCCGTAGGCGTGCGCCAGGGGGGCGCCGCTCAGCCCGTCCGGGAAGTCGACGCCGGAGGCGAGCAGCGCTGTATCGGCGCCGTCGAAGTAGGTGAGCGCCACCTTGGCGGCGGTGTCGTACCGATCCGTTCCACCGATGCGGACGACGGTGGCGCCAGTGATCCGCCTGATCTCCTGGACGACGGCGTCGCCCACTGCGCCGGGGCCGCCGAGGACGGTGACCGTGGTGGGGGCCAGGTCCTGGAGGGCCTGCGAGGTGGCAGGAGGGAGCGAGAGCTGGCGTGCGAGGAGCAGGGGGGCGCCCAGCTTCGCGGCGAGCGGCCCCGCCGCCAGCGCGTCAGGGAACGACTCGCCGGAAGCGATGACCACGTCGGTAGTGGTCATGCCCGCGGCGACGCCGGCCGCCGTCGCGTACCGGTCGGCCCCGGCGATCCGTGTGACCGGGGCGATCGCGGCCAGCTGGGAGGCCACCGTCGCCGAGACGGCGCCGGGCCCACCGACGATGATGATCTCCTCCGGCACGCTGCGCCGAAGCTCCGCCGCGACGGCGTCGGGGAGGGAGGCGCTCCGGGTCAGGATGAGGCGCGACTGTTCACGCGCGGCCATCGGGCCCGCGCTCAGCGCGTCCGGGAACAGCTCGCCGGTGGTGACCACGACGCGGTGCCCGTCGCCGACCGGCAGCCATCTCGCCACGTTGGCGGCGGTCGCGTACCGGTCCGCGCCGCCGATGCGCTGCTCGGCGGTGCGCTGGATGGTCGTGGCGGGGGTGACGGGCTGCTCAGGGCTGGGGCCTGGCGTGGGGTCCAGGGTGGGGTCTGGCGTGGGATCGAGTGTGGGGTCCAGGGTGGGGTCTGGCGTGGGATCGAGTGTGGGGTCTGGCGTGGGATCGAGTGTGGGGTCTGGCGTGGGATCGAGTGTGGGGTCCGGTGTCGGATCGAGCGTGGGGTCCGGCGTGGGATCGAGTGTGGGGTCCGGTGTGGGGTCGAGGGTCGGGTCCGGCGTCGGATCGGCCGTGACCTCGGGTACGGGGCTGGTGGGCTCGGGCTCCACGGAGGAGACTGCGGGAGGTGGAATCTCCTCAGCCGAAGTCGGCGGCGGGACCAGCGCCGAGAACAGCACCAGCCCCAGGACCAGTGAACCTACCTTGACGAACCCCATGTCAGCCCCCCTCGAGCCGGGATGCACCCTTGCTCGTGCAGCCTACAACTCACTATCGGCCAATTGGCGGCGCTGAGGGCTCGATTGTCCGAATCGGCTTCGACGAGCGCACTCGTCGAGGTGGGGGAGTCAGGCGGGGTCTGTGGCCTCGGCCCATAGTTCGCGTCGCCGGGCCGCCTCGCGGCGGTCGACGATGGTGGAGACCGCCGAGACGGTCACCAGGATGGCCAGCATCCACACCAGCTTGCGCAACATGATGCCTACTCTATGGGCGGGCTCAGTAGCCGAGCATCTCCTTGCGGACGGGCAGCCAGGCGATGGCGTCGCGCACGGCCTCCTGCTCGGTCAGCTTCGCCTCCCAGCCCAGCACGTCCTTGGCCTTCGAGGAGACCGTGTACACGCCGGCCACGTCGCCGGGGCGCGGCGGACCGAACTGGACGTTGAGCGCGTCGCCCGAGATGGCCTCGAACGAGGCGGCCAGCTCCTTGACCGTCACTCCGTTACCGGTGCCGATGTTGAACACCTCGTAGGAGGAGTCCGCGGTGGCCTTGTCGAAGCCTTCCAGGGCGGCGACGTGCGCCTGCGCCAGGTCCCAGACGTGGATGAAGTCGCGGATGCCGGAGCCGTCGCGGGTGGGCCACTCGACGCCGGTCACGGTGAAGGTCTCGCCCTTGCTCCACGCCTCGAGCAGCTTGGCCAGCACGTGGCTGGGCTTCTCCAGCTGCTGCCCGGAGCGCAGCTTCGGGTCCGTGCCGATGGGGTTGAAGTAGCGCAGCGAGAGGACCTTCATGTCGGAGGCCTTGGTGAAGTCCTCCAGGATCATCTCGACGATGTACTTGGTGCGCGCGTAGGGCGAACCGGGGGAGAGCGGGGACGCCTCGGTGACGATGAAGTTCTCGTCGGGGGCGTAGATCGACGCCGAGGACGAGAAGAGGAAGCGGTGCACGCCCGCGCGGTCCATCGCCCGCAGCAGCGTGATGGTCTTGGACACATTGTTCTCGTAGTAGTCGAGCGGCTGCTCGACCGACTCGGGCACCACGATCTTCGCGGCGCAGTGCACCACGGCGTCGATGGCGTGCTCCGAGAAGATGCGCGCCAGGAGGGCCTCGTCGGCGAAATCGCCCTCGTAGACGGCCCTGTCCCCGATGAACTCGCGGCGTCCGGTGGAGAAGTCGTCGAGGATCACCACCTGATGTCCGGAATCCTCGCACGCCGATGCGACGGTGCTGCCGATGTACCCGGCGCCGCCGGTGATCAAGACCTTCATGCCTGTCCTTCCGTGGTGACTCGCCCCATCCTATTGCCGCCTCGCCTCCAGCGCGCGGGGGGACTGCCGTGAGCGCCTCCCGCTGGGGACTGCGTTGAGCCTGATCTGGATGTCGACGCGGTTTGATCGTTCATATTCTTCGGATCTGCGCACGACATCGAAATCAGGCTCAACGCTTCCCAGCGAGAGCCGTGTCAGGCTCAACCCCGTCCATTGAGAGCCGAGTCAGGCTCAACTCCGCCCCGAAGGGGCGGGTCACCAACCGCGACGGACCCACTCGTCGAGGTGTGGGCGCTCCGCGCCGATGGTCGTCGACGGGCCGTGGCCGGTGTGCACCGCCGTCGCGTCGGGGAGCGTGAACAACCGGGCCTCGATGGACCCGATGATCTGCTCGAAGCTGGAGTAGTCCCACCGCGTGGCCCCCGGGCCGCCGTCGAAGAGGGTGTCGCCGGTGAAGACGCACCCCAACTCAGACGCGACGAACGACGTCGAGCCCGGGGTGTGCCCCGGGGTGTGCCGCGCCTCGAGCTCCACCCCTCCGGCGAGGAACGCGTCGCCGTCGTGGAGTGCCGAGAAGCCTGCGTCCCCGTGCTCCGCGGCCCAGAGGAACCGGTCCGCCTCGTTCAGGTAGACGGGGACGCCCACCCTCGACGAGAAGTCCAGCGCCGCCCGCACGTGGTCCCAGTGCCCGTGCGTCAACAGCACCGCCGCGACCATCCGGCCGCCGACGGCACGCTCAACGGCCCGCGCGTCATGGGCCGGGTCGATCACCACGACGGAGTCGTCGTCGCCGACGATCCACACGTTGTTCTCATGCACCGGTGGCCCCGCCGGGTCATGGTTGCCCGCAGTGACCAGCCGCTCCACCCGCGCGCTCACGCCTTCCCCCTGGTGAGGCGGCTCGCGACGGCGGTGATCAGCCGGTTGCGCAGCCCGGCCGGCCCGCTGGCGGCGGTGCGGGGGTGGTGCCAGATGGCCTCGAAGATGAGCAGCAGGTCCTCGACGTCCACCTCGAACTCGACGCCGGCGCGCTCGGCCGCGGACCTCACCAGGTCCACGTAGGAGGGCCAGGCGGCCTGGCGGACCTCGTCGACCCGCTCGCCGAAGGCGGGGTCACGGTAGGCGCGCAGGTCGATCTCCATCAGGGTGCGCAGCACCTCGGGGCCGGCCTCGTTGACGTTGAGGATGCCCGCGATGATCTGCTCCGTGGTCATCTCCTCCGGCAGCGCCGCCAGGGCGGAACGGTACGTGTCCACCTGCTCCTCGGCCACATGGCGCATGATCTCGACGCAGAGGTCGTCCTTGGTGGCGAAGTTGGAGTAGAAGGCGCCGCGCGTGAACCCGGCTGCCTGACAGAGGTGCTCGACGCTGGTGGCGTCGATCCCGCGGCGGCTGAACTCGTCGATGGCGGCGAGGACGAGCCGGCGACGGGTGTCCTCTCGTCGCTTCGTGGGTTCGGTCGTCATGGTCAGGTCTCCCGCCGATTCAGGTTTGTAGGCATCTCGATGCATAGTTGTATCCTCAAAGAGCGAGCCTAACGCGCCTCCTCACTCTACGGATAAGGCCCCCTGCATGTCTGCTGTCTTGTACGCCGTCGGCCGCTGGTGTTACCGGCGCCGGCTCACCGTGATCGGGCTTTGGCTTGGACTTCTGGTCCTCCTGGGGGGCTCGGCCGCACTGTTCTCCGGCTCGTTCAACAACGCGTTCGAGATCCCGTCGTCGAAGTCCCAGGAGGCCCTGGACAAGCTGCGGATGACCTTCCCGCAGGGGGCGGCACTATCCGCGCTGGCCGTCGTCGTCGCCCCTGAGGGGGAGCAGATCGCCGACCACCGCGCCGAGATCGAGGACGCCGTCGAGGAGTTCGGCGAGCTCTCCATGGTGGAGGCCGTCACCTCGCCGTGGAACGAGTACGTCGACGGACTGGTCTCCGACTCCGGCCGCGCCGCCATCATCCAGCTGAGCCTGGACTTCGGCGGCGAGACGCCCACCGAGGCGCAGCTCGAGCCCATCACCGAGGTGGCCGACGCGCTCGAGGCCGCCATGCCCGAGGGCACGCAGGTCAGCATGGGCGGCGAGGCCTACAACATCGAGCTGCCGCACCTCAGCGTCATCGAGGCCATCGGCCTGCTCGTGGCCATGGTGGTGCTGACGGTGGTGCTCGGCTCGATCGTCGCCGCCGGGTTGCCGCTGCTCACCGCCATCACGGGCGTGGGCATCGCCATGGCGCTGATGTTCCTGCTCACCCGGCTCTTCGACATCAACTCCACCACCCCGCTGCTCTCGGTCATGCTCGGGCTCGCCGTGGGCATCGACTACGCGCTGTTCATCCTGTCGCGCCACCGCGACCAGCTCCGGGACGGCCTGGAGCCCGAGGAGTCCGCCGGCCGCGCCGTCGGCACGTCCGGCTCCGCCGTCGTGTTCGCGGGGCTCACCGTCTTCATCGCGCTGCTCGGCCTGGGCGTGGCGAACATCCCGTTCCTCACCGTGATGGGCATCTTCGCCGCCGTCACCGTGGCCATCTCCGTGGCCATCGCCCTCACCTTCCTGCCCGCACTGATGGGCCTGATGGGGGAGCGGATGCGCCCCAAGCCCCGCAAGGCGGCAGCCAGGCCGCGCAAGCACGGCGGCGCCTTCGCGTGGTGGGTCAACCTCACCACCTCGCACCCGGTGGTGACCATCGTGGTCACCGTCGGTGCCCTGCTGGCGCTGGCACTCCCCGCCCTGGGGCTGCAGGTCTCGCTGCCCAACGCCGGGCAGCAGCGCCCCGAGCAGCCCGCCCGCATCGCGTTCGACCTCATCAGCGAGCACTTCGGCCCCGGGGTCAACGGGCCGCTCATCGTCACCGCGGACATCATCGGCTCCACCGATCCCCTCGGCCTCATGGCCAGCCTCAAGGAGGACATCGAGGGCATCGACGGCGTGGCCAGCGTGCCGCTCGCCACCCCCAACCCCAACGCCGACACCGGCCTCATCCAGATCGTCCCCGAGACCGGCCCCGACGACCCCGCGACGGCGGACCTCGTCCGCGTGCTCCAGGACCGGGCCGACGAGTGGGAGGAGAGGTACGGCGTCACCACCAACGTGACCGGCCTCACCGCCGTCCAGATCGACATCAGCGAGAAGCTGACCGCCGCGCTGCTGCCCTTCGGCGTGCTCGTCGTCGGCCTGTCCCTGATCCTGCTCGCCGCCGTGTTCCGCTCCGTCTGGGTGCCGATCAAGGCGACGGTGGGGTACCTGCTCAGCGTCGGCGCCGCGTTCGGCGCCACCGCGCTGGTGTTCAACTACGGCTTCCTCAAGGAGGTGGTCAACCTCGAACGGGGCATGCCCATCATCTCCTTCCTGCCCATCCTGCTCATGGGCATCCTGTTCGGCCTGGCCATGGACTACGAGGTGTTCCTGGTCAGCCGGATGCGCGAGGAGTACGTGCACGGCAAGACCCCGCTGGAGGCCATCCGCGGCGGTTTCGTCGCGTCCGGCCCCGTCGTCATGGCCGCGGCCGTCATCATGATCGCCGTCTTCGCGTTCTTCGTGCCGCAGGGCATGAGCGCCATCAAGCCGATCGCCTTCGCGCTGGCCGTCGGTGTCGCGGTAGACGCGTTCCTGGTCCGCATGACCCTGGTGCCGGCCGTTCTGGCGCTGCTCGGCCACCGCGCCTGGTGGCTGCCGAAGTGGCTGGACCGGCTGCTGCCCACCTTCGATGTGGAGGGCGAGGTGCTGTCCACCGAGATGGCGCTCAAGGGATGGCCCGGCGACGGCTCGGTGCTGTACGCCGAAGCGCTCGAGGTCGAGGGCGTGGTGGGTCCCATGGACCTCCGGCTCGTGCCGGGCAACGTCATCGGGCTGATCGGTCCGGTGGGGGCACGTACCGGCGCGGCGCTGGCGCTCAGCGGCCGCCTCGAGACCACGGGCGGCAGGGCCCGAGTGGCCGGCGCCCTGCTACCGCAGGCCGCGGGCAACGCGCGCCGCCGGGTCACCTACCTCGATCTCGCGCACGTCGACGACCCGGCCGCCGCCCTCAACGCCGTGAAGCCCGGCACCGTCGTATTCATCGACTCGGTGGACCTGGTCGCCGGCCCCGAGGCGGAACAGGCCCTCACCAGGCTCCTCGACACGGCCCGGGGCTCCGGCGCGGTGGTGCTGTGCGCCGCCGTCGAGGACCACCTCACCCATTTCTCGCTGGACGGCACCTACGCCGCACCGGCCATCGCTCACGAGGGGAGCCGGGCATGACACCCGACACCACATCCGCACGCCGCGTCACCTGGCCGGCCATCGTCGCGCTGGTGCTCGTACCGCTGCTCGCCGTGGCCGCGCTCATCGGGCTCACCGCGCCGGGAGGCGACGAGCAGGTGGAGGCCGCCGTCGTGAACCTCGACGAGGCCGTCACCGTGGGCGACCAGATCGTGCCGCTGGGCCGCCAGCTGGCCGCCGCGATGATCGAGCGCGAGGGCGAGAACGTCACCTGGACCCTGGCCGACGCGCCGAGCGCTTCCGAGGGCCTGGCTTCCGGCCGATTCTCGGCCGTGGTGACCATCCCGAAGGACTTCTCGGCCTCCGCCACCTCGTTCTCGGAGAACGACGCGGACAAGGCCACCCAGGCCACCATCCAGGTCCAGGTCAGCGAGAACGCGCCCGTCACCGACGCCCAGCTGGCCCAGCAGATCGCCCGGCTGGCCACCGACACCATCAACGCCACCCTCACCGAGGGCTACCTCGACGGCATCTACGTGGGCTTCAACACCGTCGGCGAGCAGTTCGCCACCATCGTCGACGGCGCCCGCCAGCTCAGCGACGGCTCGGCCCAGCTGGCCGACGGCGCGCTCCAGTCCTCCCAGGGCGCCAACCAGCTGAGCGACGGCATGGCGCTGCTCGGCGAGAACGGGCCCCGGCTCGCCGACGGCGGGGACCAGCTCGTCATCGGCATCGGTGAGCTCCGCAACGGCACCTCGCAGCTGGCCGATGGCGCTGGGGAGCTGGCCGATGGCGTCGAGCAGTACGCCGACGGGGCGGATCAGCTCCTCGGCGGCATCCCCGCCTTCGCCGACGGCGCCGCCCAGGCCATCGGCGGCGTCGGGCAGCTGCGCGACGGCCTGGACCAGGTCATCGCCGGGCTGGACCAGCCGCAGGACTTCTCGCAGCTCGATCTCCTGGCCGCGGGCGCGCGGCAGACCGCCGACGGCGCAGCGGGCCTGTCGGGCGGCATCGCGCAGGTGAACCAGACCATGCAGGGCTTCAGCTCCGGGACCATCCCGGTGCCGGACCAGGTGACCGCCATCGGCGGGCAGATCGCGGCGGGCTTCCAATGCCCGGTGGCCGACCCGGCCACGTGCGAGATGCTGCAGCAGACCTTCGCCGCCGGCGCCTCCGCGGGCGTGACCGCGGGCTTCCAGGCCGGCACCGGCACGGCGTCGACGGCCCTCACCACGGCCGATCCCGCGTCCGGGATGTCTCTGGTGGGCGGCGCCGCGGCGCTGGCCGGAGGCGCGGACCAGCTGGCCGACGGCGTCGATCAGCTCGCCACCGAGCTGCCGGCGCAGACCGCTGCCCAGCTGGGGGCGCTCAAGACCGGGCTCACCCAGATCCGCGACGGCGCCGACACGCTGGCCACGGAGGCCCAGCCGCTCGTCGACAACGCCCCGGTGCTGTCCGCCGGCGCCACCGAACTCAACGCTGCCACCGGCCAACTGGCGGATGGCGCCTCGCAGCTCGCCTCCGGGGTGACCCAGCTCGACGAGGGCGTGGGCGAGCTCGAGGAGGGGGCGGCCACCTTCGTCGACGGCGTGACGCAGTACACCGAGGGTGTGTCCTCGGCCGCCGACGGCACCGCACTACTCGCCGACGGGCTGGCGCAGCTCTCCGACGGCGCGGCTCAGCTCGACGAGGGGATCTCCACGTTCGCCACCGAGCTGGCCAAGGGCGCCGACCAGGTGCCCACCTACTCGCCGCAGGACCGGCAACGGCTCTCCCAGGTGGTCGCGGCTCCGGTGGACGCGCCCGACGACGTCATCTCCAGCGGCCGCGTGCCGCTGGTGTCGCTGCTGCTGGTGTCGGCGCTTTGGCTGGGTGCCCTCGGCGGATTCGTGGTGTCGCGGCCGGTGCCCGCCGACGTGGTCAGCTCCCGCGCCTCCAGCCTCGCCCTCTGGGTGCGGACCGTGTGGCTGCCGTTGGCCATCGTCGCGGGGCAGGGAGCGGTCCTGGGGATCGTCGGCGGGGTGATCCTCGAGGCGGGGATCGGCGCCACCCTGGGCCTGTCGCTGCTGCTGGCGGCGCTCGGCGCGTCCTTCGTGTTGGCCAACCACGCCCTCGCGGGCTGGCTGGGCAACGCGGGTCGGGCCGTGTCGGTGCTCCTCCTCGTGGCGACGGTGGCGCTCGGGCTGTCCTCGGCGGCATCGTGGCTGGCCCCCGTGGCGGCGGTCTCGCCGCTGCACAACGGTCTGCTGCTGGTGCGCACCTGGCTCTCCGACGGCAGCGGCGGGATCGGCCTTGCCTCCATGGCGCTGCTGCTGGCCGCGATCGCGCTGACCATGTCCGTTCTGGCAATCTCCAGCCGACGGCGCCTCACCGTGCAGCAGTACCGTCGGGCCGCCTGACCCCGCCCCGCCTGACCCCCGAATCCGCGTCGGTCAAGTCCCGCTGTCGGTGCCGGGAGCCCTGACACGAGGCCCGTGCGGCCCTTGTCCGCCGTCTGCTCGTCGGCCGCGTTCTTGGCTGTGGTCGGGTAGTCGAGGCCGCCCGGGCCTCGTCCCACGTCTCCCTGCACTCGTCCGCCTGTGGCGTGGTCGTTTCCGGGCGTGTGCCGTCAGGGCGGCCCTGGCTCGAGCCTGCTTCAGGCGGGTTCTTCCGGGTGCCCCTCGGGTTGGGCATCCCTGCGCCCAGCCGCCCTGCCGTCCCCCACCCTCGCTGACACCTCACGTCCCCGCCGTCGCCGTCGACCTCGTTGCCCCAAGACCCGTGGCACGAAACACCACACGAAACCATCCTCGGGGCACCATACGCGCCCGACCCCCAATCCCGACGGCGTGTCGTGCACACCCCCACCGCCTGATCGCTCGCCCACGCCCTGATCGCTCGCCCACGCCCCGAGCGCGGGTCGCCCCCTTCCCGGTAGAGCGCACCGAGCCTCTCTTCCGACAGCTGGTGAGCTCACCGAGCTTCCTTCCTGCTGGTTGAGCCGGCAACTGCTGCCTCTGCTTGATACAGACAAAGGCAAGCCGACGCGCAGTGAAAGCCCGAAGTGCAGTGTGAGAACGTGAACATGCACGAACGTGCATGGTGCTTGCAACGACGTGCAGCAACGAGTTGGCTTGTCAGCGGCGGCCGATTGGCCGTCGAGAAGTATGCGCCACAGTCGGCGCCGATCTGACAAAGTTGTCAGGAACGGAGTGAGGGATGGAAACCTCTTTGGGTGTTGTCTTCCTCTCGGAAGTCGTGGGATCAGCAATGCTGCTGCTGCTTGGTGGTGGTGTCGTCGCCAACGCGATCCTCACCAAGACCAAGGGCAACGGGCAAGGGTTCCTTTTCATCAACTGGGGCTGGGGTATCGCGGTCTTCGCGGGCGTCCTCGTCTCGTACAAGTCCGGCGGTCACCTGAACCCCGCCGTCACGCTGGGCATCCTGGCCTCCGGCTCGGAGACCTACGCGGCCGGCGTGCAGGTCACCGCGGCCTCCACCATGGTCTACCTCGCTGCTGAGCTCATCGGCGCCATGATCGGTGCCGTCCTCTGCTGGCTGGCCTACAAGGATCACTTCGACGAGGAGCCGGATCCGGCCCTCAAGCTCGCCGTGTTCTCCACCGGCCCCGGCATCCGCAACTACGCGATGAACGTCGTCACTGAGGCCATCGCCACCTTCGTCCTCGTGTTCGTGATCCTCGGCGCAGGCAAGTTCACCGGAGCCGGCGGCTCTGATCCGGCCAACCTCGGCTGGCTCGGCGCGCTCGGCGTCGCCGTCCTCATCGTCGGCATCGGCGCGAGCCTCGGTGGCCCCACCGGTTACGCCATCAACCCGACTCGTGACCTCGGCCCCCGCATCGTGCACGCCATCCTCCCGATCAAGGGCAAGGGCGGCTCCGACTGGGGTTACTCCTGGGTGCCGATCGTCGGCCCCATCATCGGCGGCGTCCTCGCGGGCCTGCTGTCCGGCGTCCTCCTCCCCGCAGTCTGATTCCTCGAAAGGTTTTGTAAGTAATGGCTGACAAGTACGTACTCGCAATCGACCAGGGGACCACGAGCTCCCGGGCCATCGTCTTCGACCACAGCGGACAGATCGTCTCCACCGGTCAGAAGGAACACGAGCAGATCTTCCCGCGCGCCGGCTGGGTTGAGCACAACCCCGTCGAGGTGTGGAACAATGTCCGCGCCGTCGTCGCCGAGGCCCTCAGCAGCGCCTCGATCAACCACCAGGAGATCGCGGCGGTCGGCATCACCAACCAGCGCGAGACCACCGTCGTGTGGGACAAGAAGACCGGCGAGCCGGTCTACAACGCCATCGTCTGGCAGGACACCCGCACGGCCAAGATCGTCGAGGATCTGGGCGGCGATGAGGGCCAGGACAAGTACAAGGCGCGCGTGGGCCTCCCGCTGGCCACCTACTTCTGTGGCCCGAAGGTCAAGTGGATCCTGGACAACGTCGACGGCGCCCGCGAGCGGGCAGAGGCCGGAGACCTGGTCATGGGCACCATGGACACCTGGGTGCTGTGGAACATGACCGGTGGGGTCGACGGTGGCGTGCACGTCACCGACGTCACCAACGCGTCGCGCACCATGCTCATGGACCTCAAGACCCTGAGCTGGGACGCCGACATCGCGGCCGACATGACCATCCCGATGTCCATGCTCCCCGAGATCAAGAGCTCGGCCGAGGTGTACGGCGTGGGTCGCGCGGCAGGTCTGCTGCCCGACGTCCCGATCGCCGGCATCCTGGGCGACCAGCAGGCGGCCACCTTCGGCCAGGCCTGCTTCGAGCCCGGCATGGCGAAGAACACCTACGGCACGGGCAACTTCATGCTGCTCAACACCGGCGAGGAGATCGTTCCGTCGAAGAACGGCCTGCTCACCACCGTGTGCTACAAGATCGGCGACAAGCCCGCCATCTACGCCCTCGAGGGCTCGATCGCGGTCACCGGCTCGCTGGTGCAGTGGCTGCGCGACAACATGAAGATGTTCAGCTCGGCCCCCGAGGTCGAGGAACTGGCGGCCACCGTCGAGGACAACGGCGGCGCGTACTTCGTGCCCGCGTTCTCGGGCCTGTTCGCCCCGTACTGGAAGTCCGACGCACGCGGTGCGCTGGTCGGCCTCACCCGCTACGTCAACCGCGGCCACATCGCCCGCGCCGTCCTGGAGGCCACCGCCTACCAGACGCGTGAGGTGCTGGAAGCCATGGAGGCGGACTCGGGCGTGAAGCTGGCCGAGCTCAAGGTCGACGGCGGCATGACCATGAACGAGACGCTCATGCAGTTCCAGGCCGATCAGCTCGGCGTCGACGTGGTCCGCCCCGTCGTCGCGGAGACCACCGCCCTGGGCGCCGCCTACGCAGCCGGCATCGCCGTCGGCTACTGGGCGGGCGAGCAGGACGTCATCGACAACTGGGCAGAGGCCAAGCGCTGGACGCCCAACGTCGACGAGGCCGATCGCGACCGCCTCTTCCGCAACTGGAAGAAGGCCGTGACCCGCACGTTCGACTGGGTCGACGAGGACGTCAAGGAGTGACCTCCAACTGACGCATGTCACGTCAGGGGCGCCGGGAGACCGGCGCCCCTTTCGCGTCCCTCGACGCTGGTTGAGCCGGGCCGACCCTTCCGACAGCTGACTGAGCCCGGCCGCCCCTCCCGCTGGTTGAGCCGGGCCGAAGGAGCGAAGCGACGCGCGCCCGCGTCGAAACCGACGTTGGCTAGGGGTGTCGGTTGGGTTCGCGGTGGCTGAGGGGGACCGGCCTCGCCCATGGGCGCCCTCGGCACGCCCAAACCGCCGGCGTGCCTCGCCCAACGCCCGACCCACCGCGACCGGTCCCCCTCACCCACCGCTCCGCGGACACGTCGCGTTACCTCGCCGCTGGTTGAGCCGGGCCGACCCTTCCGACAGCTGACTGAGCCCGGCCGCCCCTCCCGCTGGTTGAGCCGGGCCGCAAGGAGTGTGATGTCTCAGGACATCGCTGACAGTTGTGTATCAGGACATCGGTGACGGTTCATGTATCAGGACATCGGTGACGGTGGGTGGCGGGGGCCGCGGGGGCTCAGGGCTGGTCCAACCGCTCTCTCGCTTCCAGCGAGATCTCGCACCCGGCGGCCCTGCGGCCCTTCCTTGCCAGCGTCGGCAGGTCATCGTAGCGTCCCTCGATCAGGGCGATCCTCTTCTCACGGCCCCAGCCCTGCACGCGCTTCTCCATCGCGTAGGCCTCGTCCACCCGCTCGAACTCCTCAGACCAGACCAGACGCACGGGACGCCGTCGGCTCGTGTACGTCGCGCCGCGGCCGGCCATGTGCTGGCTGACCCGTTCGCCCAGGTCCCAGGTTGAACCCACGTAGAAACTCCCGTCGCTGCACTCGAGCATGTAGGTGAATGGCATGCCCTGATGGTCGTGATGTCCGGCAGCGATCTCCCACACGGCTCTTGTGCTGTGGACGGACGGCTGACGCGGAAGGTGAGTCTGGGTGTCGGCGCGGGTGGGTTGAGCCGGGCCGCCCCACCGCTGGTTGAGCCGGGCCGCAAGGAGCGAAGCGACGCGCGCCCGCGTCGAAACCGACGCGACTCTCCCCTCGGACCTCCGCCAGGTCTTTGCACAGGTCCTTGAACCGTGTGCAGGTTGGTTTCGACACGCGCTGAGCCGCAGGCGGCTCGGCGCGGCTCAACCAGCGGAGTGGTAGAGCCGGGCCGCGAGGAGCGAAGCGACGCGCGCCCGAGTCGACTTGGGTTGAGCCGGGCCGCAAGGACCGGGCCGCAAGGAGCGCAGCGACGCGCGCCCGCGTCGAAACCAACGCGAGATCACCGTGGACCTGGGGCGGGTCCATGAACCAGGCGCGAGAGGCTTCGACGCGGTCGGTGGCGCTTCGCGCCCGACCGGCTCACCCAGCGGAATAGGGCGAGCCAGCTCAACCGTCGGAATAGGTGAGCCGGGCCGACAGACCCTTCCGCTGAGTTGAGCCACCGCTCGGCGGTCCGTCACAGCTGCGGTCCTCGTCAACGGACCTCCTCCGGTGCTTCGCGGGCTAGCCTGGGCGCATGCCAGAGCATGAGGTGCTGTCAGTGGGGGATCGCGAGGTCAAGCTGACCTCGCCCGGCAAGGAGCTGTGGCCCGCCGCAGGGATGGGCGACGGGGCCGCCGTCACCAAGCGGGACCTCGCGGGCTACCTCGTCGCCGTGGCAGAGCCGTTCTTGCACCTCAACGGGGACCGGCCGATGACGCTGCAGCGGTTCCCCGAGGGGGTCGACGGCGAGGAGTTCTTCTCGAAGCGCCCGCCGCAGGGGGCGCCGTCGTGGATGAGGCGCGTGACGTGCACCTACCCGTCGCGCCGTCGGCACGACCAATTGACCTTCGACGAGCCCGCCTCCCTGGCCTGGGCCGCCCAGATGGGCACCATCACCTTCCACCCCTGGCCCGTCCGGACCTCGAACCTGGACAACCCCGACGAGTTCCGCATCGACCTCGACCCCCAGCCGGGCCGCGACTTCCGCGACGCCGTCGAGGCAGCCCTCGCGCTGCGAGAGGTGATGGCCGAGGCCGGGCTGAAGGCGTATGCCAAGACCTCCGGCAACCGCGGCATCCACGTCTACGCCCGCATCAGGCCCACCCACGAGTTCCAGGACGTGCGGCACGGCGTGATCGGGGTCGCACGGGAGCTGGAGCGGCGGATGCCGGACCTGGTCACCACGTCGTGGTGGAAGGAGCAACGCGGCGAGCGGATCTTCGTCGACTTCAATCAGGCCAACCGCGACCGCACCATCGCCGCGGCCTACTCGCCGCGACCCCTGCCCTGGGCGCCGGTGTCCATGCCGCTCACCTGGGAGGAACTACCCGACGCGGACCCGCACGAGTTCACCGTCCGCACCGTGCCCGGCCTGCTCGAGGGTCGCGGGTGCGCGTGGGCGGACATCGACGACTCCCCGGGCGACGTGTCGGGGGCCCTTGCGCTGTGGGAGGCGGACCTCGAGCGCGGCCTCGGCGAGCTCAACTTCCCGCCGGACTACCCGAAGATGCCGGGCGAGCCACCCCGCGTTCCGCCCAGCAAGCGCAAGGCGGACCGGGCCGACGACGAGTACATGGCCCCGAAGGCCGAGCGGGACGCCGAGTGGGGGACGGCCATCGCGCCGCCCTACGGCCCCATGCTGGCCAAGGCGGTGAAGAAGCTGCCCAAGGGCGACGTGCTGTACGAGCCCAAGTGGGACGGGTTCCGCGCGATCGTGTGGCGCTCAGGGGACCAGGTGGAGATCGGGTCCCGCAACACGCGCCCCATGACCCGCTACTTCCCTGAACTGGTGGCGGCCATCGTCGAGAACTTCCCGGACCACTCGGTGATCGACGGCGAGATAGTGATGGTGGACCCGCACAGCGGAGACCGGCTCAACTTCGACCTCCTGCAGCAGCGGATCCATCCCGCGGCGTCGCGGATCAAGAAGTTGAGCGAGGCCACCCCCGCGAGCTTCGTCGCGTTCGACCTGCTGGCGCTCGGCCAGGAGAACTTCGTCGAGCGGCCCTTCCGCGAGCGCAGGGCCGCACTGGAGAAGGCGCTGGCCGGGGCCAGGCCCCCCATCCATCTGACGCAGGCCACGCTGGACCCGGATGTCGCGGAGGAGTGGTTCGAGCAGTTCGAGGGGGCGGGCCTCGACGGGGTGGTGGCCAAGCCCCTCGGGGAGCCCTACGCGGAGGACAAGCGGGTGATGTTCAAGTACAAGCACGAACGCACCGCGGACTGCGTGGTGGCGGGCTACCGGCTGTACAAGGACCAGACGGACGCGATCGGGTCGCTGCTGCTGGGTCTCTACACCGACGACGGCACCCTCAACTCGGTCGGCGTGATCGGGGCGTTCCCGATGGAGCGGCGGCGGGAGCTGTTCCAGGAGCTCCAGCCGCTGGTCACCACGTTCGAGAACCACCCCTGGGCCTGGGCCGAGCCGGAGGAGGCCGGGGAGGATCTCAGGGACCAGTCCTTCCCCCGTACGCCAACGGCGGCCGCCCACTCGCGCTGGAACGCGAAGAAGGACCTGTCCTTCACTCCGCTGAGGCCAGATCGGGTCGTGGAGGTGCGCTACGAGCACATGGAGGGTGCCCGCTTCCGCCACACCGCCCAGTTCGTCCGGTGGAGGGACGACCGGGATCCGGAGTCGTGCACCTACGCGCAGCTCGACGAGCCCGTCAGCTACGACCTGGCCAAGGTCCTCGGCTAGCCCCCCATCGCTGGCTGAGGTGTGAGGAGCGCCAGCGTCGAGCCTCGAAACCCTTGAGAAGTGAGCTTGTCAGCCGGCGTTTCTGAGGCTTCGAGGCCGCTTCGCGGTGCCTCAGCCAGCGATGGAGGTGTGAGGAGCGCCAGCGTTGAGCCTCGAAACCCTTGAGAAGTGAGCTTGTCAGCCGGCGTTTCTGAGGCTTCGAGGCCGCTTCGCGGTGCCTCAGCCAGCGATGGAGGTGTGAGGAGCGCCAGCGTCGAGCCTCGAAACGTAAGAAAAAGTGAGCTTGTCGGCCCACGTTTCTGAGGCTTCGAGGCCGCTTCGCGGCGCCTCAGCCAGCGATGGAGGCTGAGGCGCGCTACTGCAGCGAGATCTCCGCGATCTCGCCCCGGAAACCTCCCTCGACGGGCGGCAGGCTGGTCAGGTAGACCATCAGGTACTGCGTCTCGGTGGGGGAGTCGAGCGCGATGGTGGCGGTGCCGGACGCCGTCGGGTTCGCCCCGACGATGCTCCAGTCCGCCTCAGTCCGCATCGACGGCTCCGAGCCTGACGGGACCCGCAGTTCGACGGCGGTCTCGCCGCCCACCAGCGTGATCGTCGCGCTGGTGACGGTGCGCCGCTCGCCCAGGTCGAGGATCAGCCCCACGCCCGGCTTCTGGCCCCCCATGTCCGGCCGGCGCAGGTAGCGCATGGTCACCCAGGTGGTCTCCGGGTCGCCGTCGATCACGTTGGCGGCGCGGTCCGCGTTCTCCTCGCCGTTGCCGTTGTCCTCCTCCGGATCGAAGTCCCGCACCCCGACGATGGTCGGCGCCCCGGCCGCCGTCTGCGACGGGGTCTGGGACTGGGCCGTGGCGCTCGGCGAGCCGGTGCCCGACGGGGTGGTGGCGGCCTGGTCCGGATCCGTCGTCCACAGCGCGATCAGGGAGGCGATGGCGATCAACGCGACGAGCGCGAGCAGCGCGAAGAGGCCTCGGCGTGTCTTCGGGGCGTCGTCGTCAGGGGCGGCCACGCGCGTGGGCGGACCACCGGCGGGAGCCCCGCCGCCGGGCGCGCGTCGCGGCCCGGCGAAGATGTCGTCGCTGAGCGCCGCGGACGCCGTGGGGACGTCGCGCGACAGGCCCGCCGACCGCGCGAGTGTCGCGGCCTCGAGGTCGTCGGCGGAGGTGCTCGGTTTGGCGACGGGGGTCCAGGTCCCGACCTGCGTGGCGCCCGGCCGGCGGAACGACTCGTATCCGGTGCCCGTCGACGCCTCGCGGGCCTCCAGCCCGCGCACCCGCTCCTCGAGGTCTGCCGACGCGTCGGCGCTGCCGAGCACCATCGACAAGGCCTCCGCGAGCTGCGAGGCGGAGGTGATCCGCGGCTCGCTCACGCTGCCGCGCTGGGTGAGGGTGACGGTGCAGAGCCGGTCCAGCGCGGGCGAGACCCCCGCCTGGACAGTGTGGGCCGGCGCGGTCTCTCCCGCGACGATGGGCGCCGCAGGCATGCCGAACGCGGCGCCTCCTGGCCAGTGCCGCACGAGCATGGCGTACAGGAGCTTCCCGAGCCCGATCACATCGGAACGCTCGCGGGCCGACCAGGCGTGCTGGTGGTCCTCGCGGCCCGCCAGGGCGGCCTCTACGCCGAATCCGCCCAGCCGCACCGCGCCCGAGGTGGTGATGATCACGTTGTCCGGGGTGAGCTGCTCGTGGAAGAGGCCCTGCGCGTGCACGCCGACGAGGGCGTCGGCGAGATCCCGCGCGATGTGCGCCGCCTCGATGGCGCCCAACGGCCCGTCAGCCAGCAGATCGGTCAGCGACCGTCCCGGGGCGTACTCGCGCACCACGTAGGCGCCGATGCCCTGCTCAGGGTCGAGCACCTCGTCGGCGTCGAGCACGCGCAGGAACCGCGAGTCCGTGGCCACCGCGCCCTTGCGCGCGGCCAGCATCAGGTCCTGGATGCGCGGGTCCCCGGGGGCCACGACGTGGACCACGACGTCGCGCGAGAGCACCTGATCGTGCGCACGCCACGTCTCGGTGCCGAACCGGTCCGCCAGACGCTCGACCAACTCGTAGCGGGTGCTCAGCAGCGTGCCGACGGCGGCGATCCGACCGCCCGGTGCGTCCCGGAACAGTCCGGGCATGTCCAGCGCTCCCGTGCTCTCGTCGTCCGGCACGTCGGCGTCGTCGTCCCAGTCGGCCACCGCGGCGTGGACCGGAGGCAGTGGGAAGGGATCCATCGGCCCCGTCTCCTCGTCGACGGCGGCGGGCCGGCTCGGCGACGGCGAGGATCCGGGGAACGTGTGGGTGGTGACCGCCGGGCGGTTGCGGATCACGGTGGCGGGACCGGTGTCGAACGCGTCGATCATGTCGTCGCGGATGGCCGGAACCACCGCCGTCGGCGTGTGCTCGTCGGAGCCCGGCGCGGAGCCCGAGTTCGCGACCGCCCGGCGATTCCCGAACCGGCTGCCCACGAGCTCGGCGAGGCTGCTCAGCTCCTTGACCTTCAGCAGCTTGCCGACCGCGAGGAACGAGGCGAGGATCACCACTCCGCCGACGAGGATGGAGACGATGTGCCCCAGCGCCCCGCCCGGGATCACCGCGGTGAGCCAGGCGGAGAGGTAGTACGCCGCGACGCCGCCGATCCCGGCGCCCAGCACCAGCCTCAGCACGTGCATGGTGACGGCGCGTCCGTCCAGGCCGGGGACGCGCCGTCGGAGGGTGCGCCAGGTCACGAACACGCCCACGCTGTAGGCCAGCGAGTAGGCGAGGGCTAGCGCGGCCGCCACCCAGGCGTCGGAGTTCGCCCACCACACCAGCGCGATGGCGCCCGCGATGTTGAGCCCCGCGATGAGGGTCTGCAGGAAGAACGGCGTGCGGGTGTCCTCCAGAGCGTAGAAGGTGCGGAGGCAGACGAACTGCACGGTGAAGGGGATCAGGCCGACGGCGAACGCCATGAGCGCCCACGCGATCCAGATGGCGTCGCTCGAGCCGGTGCCGTGGCCGAACAGCAGCCCGGACATGGGGCCGGCGAGGGCCAGGAAGGCGACGGTGGCGGGGACGATGGCGATCATGGCCAGCCGCACCGTCTTGGTGTACTCCTCCGCGACACCGCCCAGATCGCCCTGGGCGGCCAGCCGCGACGCGTTGGGCAGCATGGCCGTGGCCAGAGACACGGTGATCAGAGAATGCGGCAGGATCCACAGCAGGTGGGCGTTGGCGTACACGGTGACACCCGCGCCGTGCCCGCCGGCGGTGGCGGAGGTGGCCAGGCGGTTGACCACCATCAGTGCCACCTGGTTGACGGCGACGAAGCCCATCGTCCACTTGGTCAGCGAGAACGTGTGGCCCAGGCCGCTGCCCTTGAGGTCGAACCGGGGACGCAGCTTGAAGCCGAGGCGCTTGATGGCGGGCAGCATGACGGCGGTCTGGGCGGCGATGCCGAGGGTGGAGCCGATGCCGAGCAGCAGGATCTGCGGCGTGGTGAACGCGCCGCCGTGGTCCTGCTGGTTGCCCCAGACCACGAAGTAGAGGGCCATCACAGCGATGGAGATGACGTTGTTGGCGATGGGCGCCCACATCATGGGGCCGAACTTGTCGCGCGCGTTGAGGATCTGGCCGAGCACGAAGAAGGCGCCGTAGAAGAAGATCTGCGGCAGCGTCAGGTAGGTCAGCGCCACCATCGAGGCGTACTGGGCGGCGAGGTCGGCCTCGCGCCAGTCCGGCGAGGTGTAGATGCTCGTCACCAGGGGGGCGCCGATGGTGACGAGCACGGCGACCGCCGTGATGATCAGCATGAACGCCGTCACGATCCGGTTGGTGTAGGCCTCGCCGCCGTCGTCGTCGTTCTTGATGGCCCGCACGATCTGCGGCACGAGGACGGTGTTGAGCGCGCCTCCCGCGAAGAGGATGTAGAGCGAGTTGGGCACCATGGTGGCGAGGGCGAGCATGTCCGCCTGCCGCGTGCCGTTGCCGAGGATGAACGCGATCAGCATCACCCGGATGACCCCGAGGATGCGCGAGATCATCGTGCCCGAGGCCATCACGGCCCCGGCGCCCACGAGTTTCCTGGTGCTACTGACTTGGCTCATGGTTCTCCTTGGCCGCCCGTTCTCGTTGCACGGCGCGGATGCGCCAGGCGGTGCCCCCGACCACTACTGCACCCGATACCAGGATGATGATCCAGCCGACGCGCCCGAAGTCGGTGGCGGTGATCTCGATCGGCACGAGCGTGCCGAGGGGTTCGCCGTCGACGGTGGTGAGCTGGGCGCGCACGATGGCCACCCCGTTGGCGGTGGCCTCGGGGGTGATGTCGACGGTCGCGGACTCACCGGGGCCCACCGCCACGGGCCCTACCGAGGGCACGCGGATGCGCTGCGGTGAGTCGGAGGTGAAGTCCACCTGCACCTGGACGGGCACGCCCAGGCCGTTGCTGACGGTGACCGGGAAGGTGTTGGTGCGCGAGCCCATGACGAACGACTGCGCCGCCTTCAGGGTGATCAGCGAGGCGTCCAGGCGTGCCGGGGTGGCAGCGTCCAGGTAGGCGAGGGCGGCCCCCTCGTCGGCGAAGTCGCTGGAGAACGCCGTGGCGCCCACCCTGGAGAGGTCCACAGGCTCGTCGCTGCCCATGAGGGTCCGCAGGAACTCGGCGTCGGCCTCCGCGGCGTCGAGGGCGTCGGAGACGGAGGCCCAGGCACCCGGCGCTGTGGCGTCCGGCCACACGACGGGCGCCTCCGGGGTCGCCGACGGTGCCACGTGCCGCCGGGAAGCGCCCAACGCGGCATCGGCCTCGGCCCCCTCCACCGTCGCGATGAGGTAGAGCGGGGGCCGTTCGGCCAGCAGTTCCTCTGCGATCAGCCGCCCGGGGCGGACCCCGGCGGGCAACGCGGCGAACGTGCTCAGGGGCGAGGCGCCCAGCAGCGTGGGCCTACCTGGCCTGGCGCCGGTGGCGTTGCGCAGCACCACGGTGTCGAAGCCGGAGAGCTGCGCCGCCAGGTCCTCACCCGCGCCGGCCTCCAGCACGGCGACGGTGGGCAGCTCAAGAAGCTCGTCGGGGGTGGCCGCCTCCGCCCAGCCGAGCACCCGCTGCAGCTCGCCGCTGGCGTCCGCCGTGGCCAGGTCGGGGTTGCCGTACGGGAGCCGCCAGAGCCTGCCGGCCTCGGCAAGCGCCTCGAGCCGGTTGAGCCACCCGATGGCCACTCCGCTGCCCGGCGTGCTCACCCCGCCGACCACGTGCTCGCCGGTCATCCGATCCACCGCCCCCGCCAACGCGGGGTCGACGGCGGCGACCACCCCGTCGCGCTCCGCGCTGGCGAGCAGAGTCTCGAGCCGGCCGCTCAGGTCGGTGAGGAGGGAGTCGTCGGTGAAGTCGCCGTCGGGAGTCCAGCTGGGCGGCGCGCTGAGCAGGACCACGGCGCTGGACTCGACGGGGTCCGTGGTGGCGGCCACCACCACCTGATCCGCGCCCACCACCTGGTTGCCGCCGTCCGAGGGAATGCCGCGGACCTGGACCCCGAGGAGGTAGGCGGCATCCGTCGTGGTCAGGGCGAATCGTCCGGCGGTCAGCTGGCCGACGGTGGTCCTGACCGTGAACTCGGCGCGCTGGCCGGGGGCGAACTCCTCGTCGCGGGTGAGGATGTGCAGGTTTCCGGCGGCCTCGTCGGTGAGCCTGGCGCCGACCGGCACGCTGGCCAGGGTCTGTGCCAGCTGCGCGCTGGTGGTCTGCGGCGCGCTCAGGCGCCAGAAGTGGACGTTGACGTAGCGGATCGGGACGGTCGAGACGTTGGTGAGCGTGCCAGTCAGCTCCACCACCTGCGCAGGATCGGCCAGGTCGAGGGTGGGAGTCGAGACGCTGGTCAGCTGCACATCGAGGTACTCGGTGGCCGCGACGGCGGGCCGCGGGGCCACGACCACCGCCAGTGCGAGCAGCGCCGCCGCCACCAGCGCACGCGCGAACCGACCGACCATCACGTCCTCATGGTAGTTGCCGGGGGCCGCCGGGCGCCGTGGTCACTGCCCGCCGCGATCGGCCCACCACTGTCTGAGCAGCTCGACGGCGTCGTCGTGGGGGATGGGCCCGTGTTCGGTGCGATGCTCCAGCAGGAAGGAATATGCCTGCCCCACGTCCCGGCCCGGTCCGATCCCGAGGATCTCCATGATCTGCGTGCCGTCGAGGTGCGGACGCAGCGACGCGAGCTCCTCCTGGGCGGCCAGCTCGTCGATGCGCCACTCCAGTTCCTCGTAGGCGCGCCGCAGCTTCGTGGCGCGCTGCCGGTTGCGGGTCGTGCAGTCCGCCCGGGTGAGCATGTGGAGGTGCTCGAGCTCACCGCCGGCGTCGCGGACGTAGCGCCGCACCGCGGCGTCGGTCCACTCGCCGTCGGAGTAGCCGTGGAACCGCAGGTGCAGCTCGATCAGCTTGGCCACCGACTTGACCACCTGCGTGGGGTAGCAGAGCGCCTTGAGGCGCCTGGTGGCCTGCTTCGCGCCCACGGCGTCGTGATGGTAGAACGTCACCTTCGAGCCCTCGAAGCGGCGGGTGGCCGGCTTGCCGATGTCGTGGAGAAGAGCCGCGAGCCGGTTGACGATGTCCGGCTCATGACCGCGCGCCTTCTCCAACTCGATCGCCTGGTCCAGCACCGTGAGGGTGTGCTGGTACACGTCCTTGTGGCGGGCGTGCTCGTCGACCTCCAGCTGCAACGCCGGCAGCTCGGGGAGGATGTGCTCCGCGATCCCGGTGTTCACCAACAGGTCCAGGCCCACCCGCGGATTGTCGGTGAGCAGCAGCCCGGTGAGCTCGCCCTGGATGCGCTCGGCGGAGACGATGGTGATCCGCTCCGCCATGTCCGTCATCGCGGCCACCACCTCCGGCGCCACCGCGAAGCCCAGCCGCGAGGCGAACCTGGCGGCGCGCATCATCCGCAGGGGATCGTCGGAGAACGACTGCTCGGGGGTCGACGGGGTGCGCAGGACCCCCTCCGCGAGGTCCTGCAGGCCGCCGTACGGGTCGACGAAGGCGCGGGTGGACACGTCGACCGCCATGGCGTTGACCGTGAAGTCGCGGCGGTGGAGGTCGCCGTCGATGGTGTCGCCGAAGGAGACCTCGGGCTTGCGGGACTCGCTGCGGTAGATGTCGGCGCGGAACGTGGTGACCTCGATCTGCCAGTCCTGGTCCGCCGCCCGCTTGAGCGCGCCGATGGTGCCGAACTCCTTGCCGATGTCCCACGTCGTGGGCGTGAATTGCTTGAGCAGCTCGTGCGTCTGCTCCGGAGTGGCCGAGGTGGTGAAGTCGAGATCGTGGCCGAGCGCGCCCAGCAGCGCGTCGCGGACCGAGCCGCCGACGAGGTACAGCTGGTGCCCCTCGGCCCTGAAGAGGCGGCCCAGGTCGTCGATGACGGGCGCGATGCGCAGCAGTTCGTGCATCGCGTTGGTCTGCGCTTGGGTGAGGTTCGGCACGAGGGATGAGTCTACGTCGTGCCCGCGGCTGCGACCCCCTCGGCGTTGGCCACCGTTCGGGGCGCCCCCCGGCGCGTGCGCCATGATGGGCGCATGGCTGATGTCTGGGAGAAGTTGCTGCTGAGCGGGATCGTGCTGGTCGTGGCCGTGGTGTTGCGCGCCGTGCTCGTCCAGGTCATCAAACGCACCGTGCGGGTCCTCGCCGCCAAGCCGAAGGAGCGCAACGACGACCTGGGTGCCAAGGCCGCGTCGATCCTGGCCAAGGCCAGCGGCCTGCACGACGAGCGTCAGCGGCAGCGGGTCGCCACCCTCGGGTCGCTGCTGCGCAGCGTCGTCGACGTGGCCCTCATCGTGGTGGTGGTGCTGACCGTCCTGGCGGTGTTCGGCGTGCCGATGGGGCCGCTGCTGGCCTCCGCCGGCGTGGGCGGCGTGGCGCTCGGTTTCGGCGCCCAGTCCCTGGTCAAGGACTACCTGTCCGGCATCTTCATGTTGGCGGAGGATCAGTTCGGCGTCGGGGACCTGATCCAGGTGGGTGAGCTGCGGGGCACCGTGCAGGAGGTGACGCTGCGGGTGACGAAGCTGCGGGACCCGTCGGGCACCGTCTGGTACGTGCGCAACGGCGAGGTGCTGACCCTGGGCAACGTGTCACAGGGCTTCTCGACGGCGTCGGTGGAGGTGCCGGTGGCGATCGACGAGGACGCAGACCGGGTGCAGCAGGTGCTCCGCACCGCCGTCGGGACCATGGCGGAGGAGCCCGAGTGGTCCGAGGTGCTGCTCGAGAATCCGACGGTGCTGGGTGTGGAGTCCATGAGCGAGGGCACGATGGTGCTGCGCATCCTCCTCAAGACCGGCCCTGACAAGCAGTGGGGACCGATGCGCGAGGCGCGCGCCCGCGCCCAGCGTGCCCTGGCCGCGGAGGGGATCCGCGGCCCCATCCTCCCGGGTGTGCGCACCGCCCCCTGACGCGGCAACGGGGCAGGCGGCCCTGGCTCGTGACTGGGGTCCCGCGCGCTGAACCACCTTCTCGCGCCCGGTTCGGGGGCTCAGGCCGCGTCTGCGCCCCAGGCAGCGTTACGGCGGATGAGCTCGTCCAAGGCAGGACCGTGGTGATCGGGCATGGCGCAGGTGTCCGGATCGGGCGGATCCACGTCCCATTCCGGCGGGTCTGGTGGTTCGGCAGCGTCCTGTGGGCAGGGTGGTGCCCCTGACTGGAGGTCGAGTTGTTGAAGTCGGTGCCGTTGATGCAGGCGGGGTCGGCGGGCCGGGTCGATGTGCCGCGGCGGGGTGAACCACGGCAACCCGGTCTCATCGTCGATGTGCACCTGCCACTGGGATTCCTCCGATTGGAGGGGGTCAGGTTCGACGAGGCGGTGGTGGTGGGGGCAGAGCAGAACCCCGTTGGCCAGGCAGGTGTCCCCGCCGGCCCACCACGGAATGATGTGATGCGCCTGGCACGGCGCGGGTGGGGTGGTGCAGCCGGGGAAGACGCATCCCTGGTCTCGTTGCACGATCGCGGCGCGGAGGGCGGGTGTGAACAGGCGATGGGTGCGCCCCACGTCCAGGGGGCGGGAGGCTGTACCCAACACCATCGGGATCAGGTCCGCGTCGCACGCCAGACGCCGCGCCTCGCTGGCAGACAGCCCGTCGACGCCGGCCCCGCCGAGCACTGTCACCTGGCCGAGGCCGGTGACCAGGGTGCCGTAGTCCAGGGTGATGTGGACCTGCGGGCGGTCCACCCCGCGCTTCGGCAAAGTGCCGTTGCTGGCGGCGTGCTGAGTGAGCAGCACGAGGGCGTCGGCGCGGCGGGCTCCACGGCTGGGATGCTCACCGGTGTTCGTGTACTTCGACGCCGGAGGCATCAACGCGTCCAACTGTGCGGTGAGGAGGGCGGCGTCGGCGACGGGGAGCTGTCCCGTGATTCGCATCGACCCGTGATGGTCCGGGGACAGGTGCAGGAACCGGTCCCGGTGCGCGGCGCGCTCCTCCCGCGCGAGACGAGTCGCGTCGTCGGCGTCCGCGCGGTCCGGGTCTACCACCTCGGTCAGGCGCGAGGCCAGGATCCGCAACTCGGACGGGCCGAGGGTGTCGACGTGGGCCAGGATCAACTCCTGACACTCCACCAACTCGGCGCGGGTGAGACGCGCGGGCAGCTTCCGCAGCCCGGAGACGATCGCGTCGGCCTGGGGTAAGGAGACCACGCCATGGCTCAGCGCGGCGGCGATCAGCGGGAACCTTTCCCCCAGATCTTCGGCGAGCCTCAGCGCGGCGGTGGCCTGTGCAGGGGTGGTGCGCACCGACTGCCGCACCCCCTCCACCACCCGATCAGCCGCAGACAGCCTGGCTTCGTGGAGGAGATGCAGCCTGAGCCCGGCGAGCTGGGCCTCGAACTCGCCGATCGACTCCACCAGCCCCGCCAGACGTTTCACCGCTACCTTGTCCGTGCCGAGCGTCCGGGCGGCGTCCCACAACGCAGCGATCGACCGCTGCACCAGGTCCATCGCCGACTCGCTCATGTGAACTATTCTGCCAGCGACCACCGACAGATTCGGGCCCAGAAAGCCATCGTCGCAGGAAATTCTTCGACCAATTTTCCAGGGCTTCGCGCGAATGTCCACGAGGATGCGTTGGCGACCCCAGTGCGGCTATAGATGGTTGTCAGGGCCACTTCCAGGCGCGTCGACTTGGGTTGAGCCCCGGGCCGCCTCACCGCTGGTTGAGCCGGGCCGCAAGGAGCGAAGCGACGCGCGCCCGCGTCGAAACCGACGCGACATCAGACCTCACTGGTTGGGGGTCAGCACCCAGTTACCGATGTCGTTGGTCCAGCCCCACCTCACATCGATCTGCTCCGCGCCCCAGCTTTCAAAGGCGCCTCTGTAGTACTCGTCGCGGTAGAGGTCGTCGCCGCCGAACCTCAGCAGAGCTGCTGGTTCGTACAGGTTCAGGCACGGCTCATCCCCGGAGACGCCGAAGTAGCCGTCGTCGTTGGTGGTCACGACGCAGTCCTTCTGCCAGAAGCTCAGCTCCTGCTCGGACTGGTCCACCTCGTAGACCTCGATGGACATGCCAGGGAGTCCGTTGCCCCCTCCGTCGACGAGGCGGCCCGTGATGTTGGCCAGCGAGGTGCTCTGCAGGAACGCGTCAGACTTCTTCACCCCGCCGGGGAAGGCGGCGCTCCCCGTGTCGATCATGAGCGAACTGAGGTCCGGATCGAGGCCCATCGGCCCGTTTTCCTGCGGGTTGGCCCACGCGAAGAAGTTGAACGCCTTGAAGCCGGGGATCGAGTAGAACCCGTCCGCGCCAGTCACGGCCTCACCCAGCGGCACGGGAGACCCTTGCTCCGGATAGCTGATGTGGCAGTTGATGATCACCAGGCTCTGGTAGCACACGCGGACCGTGACGCCCGCGAGAGGCTGGTACCCACCGTCGTCGTTGCCGTTGCTGTCCCACCGTGACTCGGCGGCCCAGATGTGCCCCTCGATCCGGTTCGACGGGTCGAGCTTCACGCTGATGCCGCTGGTGGTGCGCCCGTACTTCACGACGACGGGGTCGCCGGCCTCCGGGACGGCATCGTTCGGGTAGGCCTCCATCGCGTAGCGGGTCAGGTCAGCGGGAACGAAAAGCACCCGGTATGTGCCGGCCTCCGACAGTTTGACGGTGTAGCTCCCGCCCTTGTTCGTGACCCCCTCCGCGGCGGGACGGAGAGCCCAGTCGGAATCGTTGAACTGCTCTCCCCACGGGTACCACTTCTCCATCACGTAGACGCGGACGCCGCTGACCGCCTTCCCGGTCTGGGCGTCGAGCACCACGCCCTTGATGGCTGTGGTGAGGACCCGCGCGTGGGCGGGTGGGACGGCCACAAGGGCCGTCATGAGGGCGATGGCCACGGCCGCGACCACACCCAGGAGGCGCTTCAACCAGCTGGTTCCGCACATCGTCGTGCTCCCTTCGAACACGAGGGCCAAGCGGTCCTTGTACCTCCGGTATAGCACTGTGGCGGGTGTTCCACAGGGGAATCCTGGCTCCGCGAGAAACCCGCGCTTTGCCGCCCTGACAGGGCATTTCGGCGTACTGTGAGAGCTACTACTCATGGTCGGAGGACCCCATGATCAAGCGGGTTTTCGTCGATGTCGCGATCGGCCTCGGGCTGGCCATCGCCGGACAGTTCGTGCAGCTCACCGCCGGCCTCATCGGTCCGTTGCTGGGCATCCCGATGCCCTACGAGTCCGCCCCGGAGGACGGGAGCGTGCCGCCTGCGCTGCTGGAGCAGATCAATGCGATGTTCCTGCTCGCCTCCGTCGGCATGCTGGCCCTGACCTTCGTCATCGCACTGATCCTCCGGGTGAAGAGTCCGAAAGACGGCGCCGCACGCGGGGCGGCCTGGGTGGCCGTGGTCGGCCTCAGCCAGTTCCTCCTCGGCCTGGGCAACGGCGTCGTGGCGGTGTTCGGCCTGTTCGGCACCTGGCTCTACCTCCTGGCGATCGTCCTCGGCCCGGTCGTCGCCGGCCTGCTCAGGTCGCGGCGCACCGAGCCCGCGGTCCCGGTTGCCTAGGCCCGCCGGACTTTTCGTACTGGTCGACGGCACATCGTGCGACGTCGAGGGGAGAGGAGGAGCTGTGACGCAGATGTTGGTGGCCGTCGTGGCCGGACTGGCGGTGGCGGCGGTCGTCGTGCTCCTCGTCCTGCGCGCGGCGAAGGCGGCTGGATCCACGGGCTCCGCGACGGGGATGGGCTGGGCGTCGCTCGCCCTCGGCGCGCTGACCGTCCTGCTGGTCGTCGTGGGCTACGCGTTCGCGCCCGAGTTCGCCTCTGAGGCCGAGGCTCAAGCCGCCTCCGGGCAGTTCGACTCGCAGGGGCTGTACATGGTGGGCACCGCAACGGGTATCGCCGCGGCGGTGACGGCCGGGCTCGCTCTCAAGCGGGGCGATCGGCACTGGCCCACCTGGGTAGGTCTGCTCGTCGGCGCGGGCGTCATCGGCGCGTGGGTGTACGTGATCGTCTACATCATGTTCAACCCGTACTGACCCGTGGCACGGTCGCGTCTTTGGCCTGCCGCGCCGCGACACCTACCCTTGAACGGAACTGGTGTCAAGAACGGACGGGTAGAGAACCTCTATGGCTAAGGCGAAACGGGCGGCTGCGAAGAAATCGTCGGCGGGGAAGATCTGGAAGCGGATCGGGATCAGCGCGCTGGTGCTGTTCATCATCGTCGGGATCAGCGGCCTCGGCGCGTTCGCCTTCCTCTACGCCACCACGGACCTTCCGGACCCGAACGCGGACTTCCAGACCAACACCACGTTCCTGTATTACGACGACGGGCGCAACCAGCTCGGCTCGCTCGCCGTGCAGAACCGCGTCACGCTGGACTACGCGGACATGCCGCAGCTGATGAAGGACGCCGTGGTCGCGGCGGAGAACCGCAGCTTCTGGGAGGATCCCGGCTTCTCGATCAGCGGGATCGCGCGCAGCGTGGTCTCCATCGCCACCGGCGGAGAGTTGCAGGGCGGCTCCACCATCACCCAGCAGTACATCAAGATCCTCTACCTGGACTCCGGGCAGCGCATGTCGCGCAAGATCAAGGAGCTGTTCCTCGCCATCAAGATGGGCCGCGAGCTGTCCAAGGAGGAGATCCTCGAGGGCTATCTCAACACCATCTACTTCGGACGGGGCGCGTACGGCATCCAGGCCGCCGCCAAGTCCTACTTCCTCAAGGACGCCAGCGAACTCACCATCGACGAGACGGCCGCCCTGGCCGCGATCCTCAACAACCCCGCCGGATTCAACCCGTCCGGCGGCCCGGAGAAGCTGGAGCGACTCCTCGGCCGCTACCAGTACGTGCTCGACGGCATGCTCGAGATGGGCGCCATCACCGAGGCGGAGCACGCAGCGGCGCGCCCGCAGCTGCCGGTGTTCCCGGAGGTCCCCGTCAACGACCGCTACGGCGGCCCCAAGGGGTTCCTCATCAAGTCCGTCGAGGACGAGCTGTTGGCCCTCGGGCTGACCGAGGCCGAGATCCAGGGCGGCGGGCTGAAGGTCACCACCACGCTGAACAAGGCCATGCAGACGGCTGCCATCGCCACCGCGCAGAAGTACACGGCGCAGGCCGCCGCGGACGCGGAGGGCAGCCCGGACCCGTCGAAGCTGCACGTCGCCATCTCGTCGGTCGACACCTCGACGGGGGCCGTGCTCGCCATGTACGGCGGGCCTGACTACGTGGCCAGCTCGCGGAACTGGGCCACGACGGACCGCCCGGCCGCCTCCACCTTCAAGACCTTCGCCACCATCGCCGGCCTCCGCAACGGTTTCTCACTGAAGTCCATCTTCAACGGAGACACGTTCACGCCAGACGGCGACACCAAGACCATCCGCAACGAGTTCGGCAACCAGTACGGCCCGGTCACGCTCCGCGAGGCCACCGCCGAGTCCATCAACACGGCGTTCGTCGACATGACCCAGCAGATCCCCGACGGCGCCAACCAGGTGATCACCGCCGCCAACGACGCGGGCGCCCCCACCAGCCGCGGCTGGGACCCCAACAACCGCATCGCGCTCGGCGCCGCCGAGGTGAGCCCGCTCAACATGGCCAACGCCTACGCCACCCTGGCCAACAGCGGCCGGCGCAACTCGACGCACATCGTGGCCAAGGTCGAGGGGCGCAACGGAGAGGTCCTGTTCGAGGCCGAGCCCGAGGCCGAGCAGACCATCGACCAGAACGTCGCGGCCAACGTGACCGACTCGCTGACCTCCGTGGTCCAGGAGGGCACGGGCCGCCGCGCGTCCGAGCTCGGCCGCCCCGTCGCCGGCAAGACCGGCACCAACGGCGTCGACGACGACATCACGTCGGCCTGGTTCGTCGGCTACACCCGGCAGATCTCGACGGCGGTCATGTACGTGGCGGGAGACTCGGGCAACGAGGACCTCGACGACTACAAGCGGCCGCAGGACCGGACGTTCTTCGGCTCCAGCTACCCGTTGATGACGTGGGTGGACTTCATGGCCCAGGCCACCGAGGGCATGCCCGTTGAGGACTTCGACACCCCGCGGGAGATCGACGCGACGAAGGGATCGGAGAGCGCGTCCCCGTCGCCCACCCCGACGCCGTCGCCCACGCCGTCGCCCACCCCGTCACCGACGCCCTCCGAGGAGCCCACGCCGACGGAGGAGCCGGAGCCCACCGCGCCCCCCACCACCGCCGAGCCGCAGCCCACCGAGCCGCCCGGCCAGTCCGGAAAGCCGACTCCGCCAGGACAACAGAGCCCGGACCCCAGTCCCACGCCGACCGAGACCCCCACACCGGACGCGGCGCCCGGGGTGGGCGGAGGGCCGGCGCCCAAGCCGTCCGCCACGGGATAGCGTGAAGCCCACGGGCTAGAGTGACGCCCGTGGACAACGCGCTGGTGCCCGGTCTCGGCGGGCCGATGGGACGCCACGCCACCGGCCGCGGACCCTGGTTCAACCCCCTCCCGTGGGCGTTCGCCGCAGGCACCGCGCTGTTCCTGGTGCTGTTCCTCCGGCACGCCCAGTGCGTCCAGACGGACGCGGAGACGGCCGTCAACAGCTACGCCCTGCTGTGTTACTCGGACATCCAGGGCACGTTCCTCGGGCAGGGCTTCGGGGCCGGTGCCACGCCCTTCACCGCCGCGACACTCACGGTCTCGCCGCTGGTCGGGGTCCTGATCCTGCTGTCGATCCGCCTGGCCGGTGTGTTCGCGCCCATCGGCCCGGGCACCCCGACGCAGGCCCAGATCGACGCCAGTGTCGCGTTCTTCGGGATCACCACGGTGGCGCTGTTCGTGTGCTTCCTGCTCCTGATCATGGCGACGGCGACGCTCGGGCGCCGCCAGCGCGGAGCCTCCTGGGACGCCGTGATCGTCGCGTCGTCGCCGATCGTGCTGGCCTCGGGGTTGATCAGCTGGGATCTCCTTCCGCTCGCGATCACGGCGATCGGCCTCGCCCAGTTCGCCCGCGGGCGCGTGATGGAGGCGGGCATCGTGATGGGGCTCGCCGCGTGCGCGGGCACGATGCCCATCGGGGTGGCGCTGGCCGTCATTGTCGCGGCGGGCCTGAGGGGCGGAGCCGCGACGGCGGCGCGGTTCGCGGGCCCGGCGGCGGTGACCTTCGCGGCCGTCCACCTCCCGCTGCTGCTGGCCGACTTCGACAAGGTCTACGCCTTCTACCACCAGGAGATCCACCGCGAGGCCGGCTACGGCTCGCTGTGGTACCTGCTGACCCTCATCGGCGTGCCCCTCCGGCACGCCGGCTCGCTCGGCTTCATCCTGCTGGTGCTGTTCCTCGGCGTCCTGATCGCCTGGATGTACGTCTCCGGCAAGCGGCCCCGCGTCGGATCCCTCGTTGCCGTCTTCATCCTCGCCGCGACGATCCTGGGGCCGTCCTTCCCGCCGCAGACGTCGCTGTGGGTGCTGTTCGCCGTCGTGGTGTCGCGGCCGCTGCGGCCTGAGCTCATCGCGGCGACGGTGGCGCACGTGGCCTACTACCTGGCCATCTGGGGGTGGCTCGCCGGCTCTCTCACCACCAGCCAGTGGGGGCCGTACGGGCTCTACTGGGCCGCGATCCTCGCGCGGGCCGGCGTGGAGGCGTGGGTGCTGGGCGCGTCGCTCCAGGACATCGTCGAGCCCACGCGCGATCCTCTGCGCACCCCGGACCGGCCCGATCCCCTGGGCGGAGTGCTGAACGACGGCGAGTTCGTCCGCGCCTGAGCGCTCAGACCAGGCGGATCTCGTCTGCGGTGACGGTGGTCATCCGGGCGGTGACGGGCAGCTCGTCGCCCACCTGCGCCGGCGCCTCGGCCCCGGCCACGAAGATCATGGACGAGTGCATGTGCGGCGGCTCGGCGAATGCCCGCTTGCGGCCCCCGATGGAGAACGGGGACAGCGAGCGGCCGAGCGCGTCCAGCACGCCCTGGGCCACCGTGACGCCCCGTTGCCGGAGCGAGCGCTGGGGGGTGGGGGCGGTCATGGCCAGCCCGTGCGCGGTGCCGCCGGACGCGATCACGATCCACCCGTCGCTGGGGGCCTTGACCCCGTGGTAGCCCAAGGGGGCGCCGCGGCGGATGCGGTGCACGTCGAGCACGGTGGCCGTGGTGCGGTAGGCGCGCTTCTCGCCCAACCACAGGCGCGTGCCGACCCTCAGGTGGGTGCGGACGCCGAGCGCGGTGCGCAGCCCCCGGTAGTCGGTCACGCTGAGGTGCGAGACCCACACCGGGGCCCGCCGCACCGCCAATCCAGCCGCGGCGAGCCGCTTCGCCTCTTCCAGCGAACCGACGGCGGGCAGATGGATGGCCCAGCCCTCGAAGGTCAGGGCGCCGAAGTCGCGCTCCGTCAGCTCCCGCGGATCCAGGCCGTGCCGGTGCATCGAGGTCTCGATCTCGACGATCACGCGCGCCCCCGGATGGGTCGTGGCGAGGGCACGCAGGTCCTCGGCGCGCGACACCGTCGTGATCACGAGGGGGTCGTCGAGGAGGGACGTGGCGGCGTCGTCGAACGGGCGCCACGGGTTGAGCACCACGACGTCGCCCGTGAATCCGCCCGCGCGTACCGCAGCCACCTCCTGCGCGATGCCCACCGCCAGGGTCCTCACGCCCAGCCGCGTCGACTCGGCCGCGAGCAGCCGCAGGCCGAAGCCGTAGCCGTTGCCCTTGGCCACCGGGACCAGGCCGGGGGCGTCGTCGAGCAGGGCGCGGTGGTGCGTGTGCCAGAGCTGGCGGTCGATCGTGAGGGTCAGCGGCATCGTCAGCGCCTCTTCAGGTAGAGATCGAACGCCCAGTAGAGGGGCTTGTTGATGGGGTAGTCCCATTCGCCGAGGTAGGCCACGGCCTCACCGCCGGTGCCCACCTTGAACTGGATCAGGCCGATCTCCGGATCATCCGCGCCCACACCCTCGACGATGCCACGCAGGTCGTAGACGGCGCAGCCGGCCGCGTTGGCGTCGCGGATCATCCGCCACTGAACCGCGTTCGAGCCGCGCACCTCGCGCTTGGCGTTGGTCGAGGCGCCGTAGGAGTACCAGGCGTGCTCCCCGACGCGGACGAACGTCGTCGCGGCCACGAGGTCGCCGTCGTGCTCGGCGAGGTAGACCCGCATGCGGTCCGCATCCTCGGCGTTCAGCGCGTCCCACATGGTCTGGAAGTAGGAGAGGTGCCGCCCGCTGAAGCCGTCGCGCTGGGCGGTCTCGAGGTAGATGCGGTGGAAGGCGGCGAGGTCGTCGCGGCTGCCCTGGCGGACGACGACGCCCTCCTTGTCGGCCTTCTTGATGTTACGCCGCCAGAGCTGGTTCATGCCCTTGAGGAGCTCGTCGTCGGTCTTCTGCGTGCCGTCGGCGTGGCGGAGGGGGAGCTGGAAGTTGAACATCGGCTGGCCGGCGGCGAAGCCGTGTCCGGACTCGTCGGTGTGCCATCCGCCGTGGATGAGCTGGTTGATCACCCGGGTGCCGACGAGGGTGGTCTCGTCCGGGGTCACCTGGGACAGCCGAGTGATCGCGTCGTCGGCGATGGCCGTCTTGATGGTGTCCGCCCGCCAGCGCCGGTGGGGGACGGCCGGCCCGATCCGCACGGCGAAGGCCCTGCTCCGCTTGGCGTAGGACACCAGCGCGCTCAGGTGCTCGGCGACGTCCGGCCGAGACCAGTCCAGCACCGGCCCCTCCGGGAGGTATGCCAGGTAGCGCTTCAGCTTGGGCAGCTGCCGGTACAGGACCAGCGCCACGCCTGTGAGCTCGCCGTCGGAGAAGAACCCGATCGACTCGCCGCGCCACTCGGGCTTCACCTTGGCCCACGCGGGCGTCTGGAGGAACGAGGCCGACCCGCGCTGCTGGACGAACGCCAGGTGCTGCTCGGCGGAGATGGGGCGACAGGTGATGCTCACCGCACCAACCTACCGCGACGGGTGCGTGTCAGCGCCTCACTGTCGCGGCAGGCGCTCGTGCACGTCCTCGGACAGCCGGGCCACCGCGAAGTACAGCTCGAGCGTCATCCTGGCCAGGGCGAGGTACACGATCGCGATCAGCGGGACGCCCACGAGGGCCGCGATGATCACGCCCGGCTCGCCGCTGATGAGGGCGGAGAGCAGGAACCCGACGGCGGTCAGTCCGATGACCGCGGTGACGGCGATGTAGACGGCCTTGATGATCTTGGGGGTGATGAAGGTGTCGAAGTTGAAGTCGAACAGGGCGGCGAGGAACCCCTTGGCTGATGCCGCGACGTCGCTGCCCGCCGACGGCGGGGCCGGGGCCCACGCCTGCCCGGCCGGCGCGTAGGGCGGCGGGGGAGGGGTGCTCTGCTGCTGGTACTGGTAGCCGGGGTCCGGCGTCCACGGGGCCTGACCGGAGGGCTGGCCGCTGTAGCCGGGCCCGGGGTCGCCGTACTGCGGAGCCTGGCCGTACTGGGGCGGCTGCCCGTACGGGCCGGCCTGGGAGGACTGGTCGTAGGGGCCGGGCTGGGCGGACTGGCCGAAGGGGTCGTCGACGCGCCTGGGCTGGTCGCTGCCGCCCTGCGGGCGGGCTGCCGCATCGCCGGCTGGAGGCTGGTACTGCGGGTACTGGTCGCTCATGGCGCAGTCCTTTCGTGGGTGGGTCCGCCGTCACTGTCGCACATCGGCGGGTCGAGGTCACGGGTCCGGCGGGCACGAATCGCCGTCGGAGTTGGGGGTCGGCGTCGGTGGTGACGTCGAGGGCGGGTTGCGACGGCGTGTCGTGCACGGAGATGGCCGCTAGCGGCGGTGGGGGGCGGGCACGAATCGCCGTCGAAGGTGGGGGTCGGTGTCGGTGGCGACGTCGAGGGCGGGTTGCGACGGCGTGTCGTGCACCACCCCTCAGCGGGTGAGGGGAGGCCGGGACTGGGGGGGAGGGGCGGGTGAGGGAGGTGTGGGGGCGGACGTCAGGGTCGTGGCCACGGCGACCATCACGTTAGGCTCGTGGCATGACGAACATGAACGAGAAGCCCGAAGTCGACTTTCCCGGCGGCGAGGCGCCCGCCGACCTTGAGATCACTGAGATCGTGGAGGGCGACGGCGCCGTGGCCAAGGCCGGCGACACCGCCCACGTGCACTACGTCGGCGTGGCCTTCAGCACCGGCGAGGAGTTCGACTCCTCCTGGAACCGCGGCGCCCCGCTGTCCTTCCCGCTCGGCGCGGGCCGGGTCATCCAGGGCTGGGACCAGGGCATCCAGGGCATGAAGGTGGGCGGACGGCGTCAGCTGGTCATCCCGTCGCACCTGGCCTACGGCGAGCGCGGCGCCGGCGGCGTCATCGCGCCGGGGGAGACGCTGATCTTCGTCTGCGACCTCGTCGCCCTCAACTGAGCGGCGCCGACCACCCGTCGCGAGCGTCGCTGGCTGAGGCGCCAACCGCTGGCTGAGGTGCGAGGAGCGTAGCGACGAGCCTCGAAGCCCAACAGACATTCCTTGTCAGCCTACGTTTCAGCGGGTAGGGGCACCTCGGCAGCGGGTGAGCCACTACCTGCCGGCGTTCTCGTCTCGTCTTCGAGGCCGTTTCGCGGCACCTCAGCCAACGGGTAGGGGCACGTCGGCAGCGGGTGAGCCACTACCTGCCGGCGTTCTCGTCGGGCTGGTGGATGCCGAAGACGTTGCCCTCGGTGTCCAGGTAGTAGCCCTGCCAGGCCATCCCGGTGAGCGGGTACTTCGGCATCGCGACGGTGCCTCCCGCCGCCTCGATCCGGTCGGCCGCGGCGTCGTAGTCGTCGACCTGGACGGTGATCACCGCGCCCATCACGGCGCTGCCGGCCTGCGGGTTGGCGCCCTCGCGCTGCATGATCGCCCCGTGGATGCCCGGCGTGCCCTCGTCATGCGTGGTGACGCCCATGTACGGCGAGCCGGTGAAGCCCGACCAGTCCTCGGTCTTCCATCCGAAGGCGGCCACGTAGAAGGCGACGGCGCGAGGCACGTCCTCCGCGTGGATCTCGAAGTGGACGACACTGTTCATCTGCAGCCTCCATCTGAAGGACCGGTCCTGTTGAACCGGGCAATCCAGTCTTGCAGCAGGAGACGACGAGGGCCAGAGGCAACTGCCTCCGGCCCTCGTCTGGTGTTGTGGGATCAGGCGATGGTGACCTTCTCCTGCGCCTCGGCGCGGGCCGCCGTCGCGTCCTCCTTGAGGTAGGCGAAGTCCGCCGCGGTGAGCATGGGCTGGTCGATCCGCATGTTGTAGAACGAGCGCCACACCATGTAGGCGCTGGCCAGCCCGAACGTGACGGCGAGCACGGCGTTGACCGCCGGGTTGCCGATGATGATCGAGAGCTCGATCGCCAGCATGCCGAACAGCGTCGTGAACTTGATGACCGGGTTCAGGGCCACCGAGGAGGTGTCCTTGAACGGGTCGCCGACGGTGTCGCCCACGATGCTCGCATCGTGGAGATCTGTGCCCTTGGCCTGCAGGTCCACCTCGACGATCTTCTTCGCGTTGTCCCAGGCGCCGCCGGCGTTGGCCATGAAGATGGCCTGGTAAAGCCCGAAGATGGCGATCGAGATCAGGTAGCCCACGAAGAAGTACGGCTCTACGAAGGCGAACGCCAGGGTGGCGAAGAAGATGCCCAGGAAGATGTTGAACATGCCCTTCTGCGCGTACTGCGTGCAGATCTCCACCACCTTGCGCGAGGTCTCGACGGAGGCCTTGGTGGTGCCCTCGAGGTCGATGTTGGCCTTGATGAACTCCACCGCCCGGAAGGCGCCGGTGGTGACGGCCTGCATGGAGGCGCCGGTGAACCAGTAGATGATCGCGCCGCCGGAGATCAGGCCCAGCAGGAAGGGCACGTGCAGCAGCGACAGGTTCTCGACGTTGGTGGTCAGGCCGGACGTCAGGCCCATGATGATGGAGAAGATCATGGTGGTGGCGCCCACCGCCGCGGTGCCGATCAGCACCGGCTTGGCCGTGGCCTTGAACGTGTTGCCGGCGCCGTCGTTGGCCTCGAGCAGGTACTTGGCACGCTCGAAGTTGGGCTTGATGCCGTAGTCGCGCTCGAGCTCCTGGTCGATGCCGGGCAGCGACTCGATCTGCGACAGCTCGTAGACGCTCTGCGCGTTGTCGGTGACCGGGCCGTAGGAGTCCACGGCGATGGTGACCGGGCCCATGCCCAGGAAGCCGAAGGCCACCAGGCCCAGGGCGAACACGCCCGGGACGAGCATGACGCCGCCCGTGATCACGCCGTCGACCATCGAGCCGGGGGTGATCAGCGTGGAGACGCCGTAGGCGCCGGACATGAGGGCCACGATGGCGATGCCCAGCCAGTAGGCGGAGAAGTTGCCGGCCACGAGCCCGGACAGGATGTCGAGCGAGGGCCCGCCCTCCTTGGCCGACTTGACGACCTCCTCGACGTGCTTGGCCCGCACGCCGGTGAAGATCTTGACCAGCTCGGGGATGACCGCGCCGGCGAGGGTGCCGAAGCTGATGATCAGCGAGAGCTTCCACCACAGGGTGGTGTCGCCGCCGACGTCGGGGATCAGCAGGGCGGACATGATGAACGTCAGGACGATGGAGACGATCGAGGTGATCCACACCAGCGAGGTGAGGGGGGTCTCGAACTCCATCTCGTCGGCGTTGCCGAACTTCGCCTTGGCCCACATGCTGTTGCCGAAGTAGGACAGCGCGGAGGCCACCAGCATGATCGCGCGGATGAAGAAGATCCAGATGAGGAAGTGGGCCTGGAGGTCCGCCTGGACGCCCAGCAGGATGAAGGTGATGAGGGCCACGCCGGTGACGCCGTAGGTCTCGAAGCCGTCCGCGGACGGGCCGACGGAGTCTCCAGCGTTGTCGCCGGTGCAGTCGGCGATGGTGCCGGGGTTGCGGGGGTCGTCCTCGCCGATCTTGAACACGATCTTCATGAGGTCCGAACCGATGTCCGCGATCTTGGTGAAGATGCCGCCGGCGATGCGCAGGGCCGACGCGCCAAGCGACTCACCGATGGCGAAGCCGAGGAAGCACGCCGTGGCGATGTCTGCCGGCACGAACATCAGGATGGCCAGCATCATGATCAGCTCGGTCGAGATCAGCACCATGCCCACGCTCATGCCCGAGCGCATCGGGATGTTGTAGACGTTGAACGGCTTGCCCTCGAGGGCGGCGAACGAGGTCCGCGAGTTGGCGAAGGTGTTGAGGCGGATGCCGTACCACGCGATGCCGTACGAGCCGGCCATGCCGATGATGGCGAACCCGAGCACGATGATCACGCGGCCCCAGCCGCCCGTGGTGTTGAGGAAGCCGAAGTAGACGAAGATCACGGCGCCGATGAAGGCGAACAGCAGCATGAGGAACTTGCCCTGCTGGACCAGGTAGGCCTTGCAGGTCTGGTAGATCAGCTCCGACACGTCCCGCATCGACGAGTGCACGGGGAGGTTCTTCAGCTTCATGTAGCTGTAGATGCCGAAGGCGAAGCCGGCCAGGCAAATCAGCAGGCCGATCATCAGCATCCACCAGCCGCTGATGCTGCCGCCGAAGAAGGTCACGGCGTGCAGATCGGGCAGCGGCAGGTCGAACTCAGAGGTGTGGGTGCCGTGTTCGGCGGGCTCGGCGGGGCCGCCGGAGCAGGCGGCCAGGGCCAGGGCCATCAGGCCGAACGCGCCGTACATGGCGGCGCGCACGAGACCGCGCGGGCGGGCTGTGGGTGGGTGGGGATGCGACGGAGTCGTCACGATGTCCTCCTCGGGAGGCAGGGCACGGGCGGCCCTCCCGGTGGTTGATGGAGCTTGCATTGCGATACATGTCCTTTGAAACAGATCCACGGCGACCACGCCGTCGCGCTCATCCTACGCCCGGTAGTAGCAGCGCCCGGGCGGGGTTCGTTATTACATTTGCGCGGCGCCCGGACGCGCGGGACGACGGGCCGAAGCCCGGTCCGTGAGGCGGAGACGACGCTGGCCCGGGATCACTCCCGGGCCAGCGGCTGCGTCATGAAGCAGCGCTCTCGATCCTCTCGAGGGCTGACTCCCAGCGCCTCTCCAACTCGTCCGCGTCGGCGCTCTCCGGCAGATGCTCGTGGACGATCTCGAGCTCCGTGCGGTCACCCGTGGGGCGGATGTGCAGGTCTACGAGGGTGCGTGGAGCGCCGTCGCTGGCGTGCCAGGAGAACCGGATCTGCTCCTTGGGGTGGAAGCTGCGGGTCACGCCGTACGTGCCGTCTGCCGCACGCCAGTCCTCGCCCTTGCTGCCGAGTTGTCCTCCTTCGCCGAGTAGCGCCTCGGCTCCGTGGGGTTTCATGAGGACCTCCCACACGCTGTCCAACGGACGGGCGACCACGCGGGTCACCCGCACGCTCTTCTCTTCGGTGGTCTCCTCCATGGTGTCCATGACTGCACCTCCTGCTAGGCCGGGCAACGACTTCGGTGCCCTGGTTTGACCCAGCGTAGTACCGCCCGGGAGCCGCCGACAGGGGAGGGGGCGGATTGACTTTCGACGGCCGTGGCCCGGTTTGGGCACAGGCGGGGGCGATCACCGGATACGCTCCGATCCATCACACACGGTCTCGCTGACGAGGCCCGATTCGCGGGTCGGCGGCGTGGCTGGAGGGGGTCTCAGCAATGACTGGCAACTCGACGACCGTGACGCTCGTGGCGCCCCTGACCGGGGTGCTGGTGCCCCTGGACCAGGTGCCGGATCCGGTGTTCGCCCGCAAGATGGTGGGTGACGGCATCTCCATCGATCCTCTGGGCAACCTCCTCGTCTCGCCGGTGGCCGGCGAGGTGGTGGACGTCCAGCCGTCCGCGCACGCGGTCACCGTGCGCAGCGACGACGGGCTCGAGATCCTCATGCACATCGGCCTGGACACGGTCCGCCTGGTCGGCGAGGGCTTCTCGCCGAAGGTGAAGGAGGGCGCGCGGGTCGCCGTCGGCGATCCCCTGATCGAGTTCGACCTCGACGAGGTGGGACGCAAGGCCAAGAGCCTGCTCACCCAGATTGTTATAACAAACTCCGACGCGGTGGCCAGGATCGAGCCGGCCGGCGGGCTGGTTCGGGCGGGCGTGGATGTCGCGGCCACCGTCGAGCTGGCCGCCCCCGCCGAGGACGGCGCGGCGGTGGACGGGCCGGCCAGGACGGCTGCGTCGGAGGGCGTGCTGGTACCCAACCTCACCGGCATCCACGCCCGCCCTGCCGCGACACTCTCCGCCCTGGCCAAGCAGTTCCACTCGGACGTCAGGCTCCGTCGCGGCGACGACTCGGCCAACGCCAAGTCCATCGTCTCGGTCATGGGCATGGCCGTCGGGCTGGGGGAGAAGGTCACGTTCACCGCGCACGGGCCGGACGCCGACGAGGCGGTCGCGGCGTTGGCGCAGGCGGTGCGCGACGGCCTCGGCGAGGACTGCCCGCCCCTCCCCGTAGGGGCGGAGGCCCCGGCCCGCAGGGCGGCCGACGAGCCGGAGCCCGAGCCCGAGCCCGAGCCTGTGCCCGCCGCCGAGCCCGTCGGCCCGCGGTCGGGCGACTGGAACCTCCTCCTCGGCGTGTCCGCCTCGCCCGGCCTGGGCATCGGCCGCGTGGTCCAGCTGCGCCGCAAGGACATCCAGGTCGACGAGGTGGCCGACGACCACCACAAGGAGCAGCGCAAGCTCAACGCCGCCATCGACCGGGCCCTCCTGGACCTGTCTGCGCTTGAGAAGCGCCTCGAGGACGAGGCCTCGGCGGACAAGGCGGCCATCTTCGCCGCCCACCAGGAGATCCTGGCGGACCCGGACCTCCTGGACCTGGCCTCCAGCGCCATCGACAAGGGCAAGTCGGCCCCGTTCGCGTGGCGCGGCGCGTTCACCACCTTCGCGGACCAGCTCGCAGGCCTCAGCAACGAGGTGCTCGCCGGCCGCGCCAACGACGTGCGCGACGTCGGCCAGCGCGTCCTCGAGGAGCTCACCGGTCAGCGCTCGGAGCGGGCGGAGCTGCCCGAGAACACCGTCCTCATCGCCGAGGACCTCACCCCGTCGGACACCGCCCAGCTGGACCGCAGCCGCGTCGTCGGCTTCGCCACCACCAGCGGCGGCGCCTCCAGCCACGTGGCCATCATCGCCCGCTCGCTCGACATCCCGGCGGTGGCCGGCATCGAGGGCCGCGCGATGGACATCCCGGAGGGCACCCAGGTGGTGCTCGACGGCTCCGCCGGCTCCCTGCGCATGAACGTCACCGACGACGACGTGGCCCAGATCCGCATCCGCCAGGAGCGGCTGGCGTCGCGCAAGGCCGAGGAGGAGGCCGCCAAGGACGAGCCGGCCGTCACCCCGGACGGGCACCGGGTCCATGTGGTGGCCAACATCGGCGGCGTCGAGGACGCCGAGCGCGCCATGACCAAGGGCGCCGAGGGCGTTGGCCTCCTGCGCAGCGAGTTCGTGTTCATGGGGCGCACCACCGCCCCCACCGAGGCGGAGCAGGCGGAGGTCTACGCGGCCTGCTCGCGGGCGCTGGCGCCCGGCCAGCCGCTGGTCATCCGCACCCTCGACGTGGGCGGCGACAAGCCGCTGGCCTACCTGCCCATCCCCGCCGAGGAGAACCCGTTCCTCGGGATCCGTGGCGTGCGGGTGGGCCTGGAGCAGCCGGAGGTGCTGCGCACGCAGGTGCGGGCCATCCTGGACGCCGCCGGCGCGGGCGCCAGGCTGCACGTGATGTTCCCGATGATCGCCACCATCGAGGACTGGCGCCGCACGAAGGCCATCTTCGACGAGGAGCGTGCGGCCCACGCGCCGGACGCCGACGTCGTGGTCGGCATCATGATGGAGGTCCCCGCGGTGGCCGTCATGGCGAAGCAGTTCGCGGCCGAGGACGGCTGCGACTTCTTCAGCGTCGGCACCAACGACCTCACCAGCTACACCCTCGCGATGGATCGCGGCCACCCGAAGCTCGCGGCCCAGGTGGACCCGTGCAACCCGGCCATCCTCACCCTGATCGGGGGCGCGGCCGAGGCGCTGCACGCGCACGGCAAGTGGCTCGGCGTGTGCGGCGGCGTCGCGTCGGACCCGCAGGCGGTGCCCATCCTCGTCGGGCTGGGGGTGGACGAGCTGAGCTGCTCGATCCCCGCCATCCCCGCCGTCAAGGCCATGGTCCGCAAGTTCGACCTGGCCGCGTGCCAGGACCTGGCCGCCCGCGCGGTGGCCTGCTCCACCCCGCAAGAGGTCCGGGCGCTCGTGCCCATGGACGAGAACTGAGAGGGAACCGGTCATGAGCACAGCACAGGACATCGTCCAATCCCTCGGCGGAGCGGGCAACATCGTCGGCCTGAGCCACTGCGCCACCCGGCTGCGGTTCCAGCTGCGCGACGCCTCGGGGGTCGACGTCCCCACCGTCGAGTCCATCAAGGGCGTCATGGGCGCCGTGCCGCAGTCCGGCGAGCGGTTCCAGGTGATCATCGGCGGCGCCGTGCAGACGGTGTACAACGAGATCAACGCCCTGCCGGAGATGTCGAACCAGAAGCCACTCAGCGACGAGGAGCTGAAGGCGGCCGCCCGCGCGGGCGGCGTGCGCGGCCGGTTCGAATGGATCGACTCCTTCTTCGAGTTCCTCTCGGACTCCTTCCGCCCCATCCTCGGCGCCCTGCTGGGCGCGTCGCTGTTCATCACGTTCATGTCGCTGATGAGCACCCTGGGCGTGATCGGGAACTGGGCGGATCCGCGCGTCACGCTCCCGCCGTCGTGGCAGTTCATGAACCTGCTGTGGCAGTCGGTGTTCGTGTTCCTACCGCTGATGGTGGCCTACAACGCGTCGAAGAAGCTCGGCGCGGACCCCTGGGTGGGGTTCGCGATCATGGGCCTGGTCATGCTCCCGGGCTTCACCGCGCTGGGAGGCATCGACGAGGCCTACCAGGCGATGATCGCGGGCAGCGAGGTGACGCTCGTCGACATCTTCGGCGTGCCGCTGACCATCTTCAACTACTCGTCGCAGGTGTTCCCGCCGTTGCTGATGGCCGGCATCCTCGGCCCGCTGTACAAGGGGCTGAAGAAGATCATCCCCGAGAACCTGCACCTGATCTTCGTGCCCTTCCTGGCCATGCTGATCATGCTGCCCCTGACGGCGTTCCTCATCGGCCCCATCGGCGTCTACGTGGGCGCCGGGCTGGCGTCGGTGCTGCAGTCGATCAACGCGTTCTCGCCGTTCATCTTCGCCATCGTCATCCCGCTGGCCTACCCGTTCATGGTGCCGCTGGGCCTGCACTGGCCGATCAACGCCATCATGCTGCTCAACATCTCGCAGAACGGCTTCGACTACATCCAGGGCCCCATGGGCGCGTGGAACTTCGCCTGCTTCGGCGCCACCGCCGGCGTGCTGTTCCTGGCCTGGCGTGAGCGCGACATCCAGATGCGCCAGACCGCCACAGGCGCCCTGGCCGCGGGCCTGCTCGGCGGCATCTCCGAGCCGAGCCTCTACGGCATCCACCTGCGGTTCAAGAAGATCTATCCCCGCCTGCTTGCCGGCTGCCTCGTCGGCGGCGTCATCATCGGCTTCGGCGGCGGTCTGAAGACCAGCGCGTTCGTGTTCACGTCGCTGCTGACCATCCCCGCCTTCGACAACATCGCCCTGTACGCCCTGGCCATCGCGGCGGCGTTCTTCACCTCGATGCTGCTGGTGGTCTTCACCGACTACCGCACCCCCGAGCAGAAGGCCGCCGCGCGTCGTGGCGGCGTGGACGCCGTCGCGGAGCCCACGCCGGAGCCCCGGGTCATCGTCGTCGACGACGTCCAGGTCAACCAGGCCCGCCAGTGGGTGACGGCCCTCGGTGGCGAGGAGAACATCGACGGCGTGGAGTGGATCGCGGAGACCCGCGTGCGGGTCGGGGTGAAGGACGACTCGCTGGTGGACGTCGAGGCGCTCCAACGCGCCGGTGTCGCGGGCGCGGTGCAGGTGGCGCCGAACGCGTGGCACCTCGTCGCCGGCCTAGAGGCGGAGCAATACGCCGAGGGGATGCGCCGACGGGTGGCCTCCGCCTGAGTTCGCGCCCCCGCCCCTCTCGCTGGCTGAGGTGCCGCGAAGCGGCGTCGCCCCTCTCGCTGGCTGAGGTGCCGCGTAGCGGCCTCGAAGCCTATGAAACGCGAGTTGACTAGGGGCTTGGCCGGGTCCTGGATGCAGTTTCTGTGGTCGGGTTTGGCGGTGTGTGGTGGGGGCCGGGCCGCCCATGATGCCGGTCGGCGGCGCTTCGCGCTGCCGCGTACCGTCATCAAGGCCCACCCAGCCTGCCCCGTCCCCCACCACCCCCCGCCCTCGATCGCTGGCTGAGGTGCCGCGCAGCCGCCTCGAAGCCTATGAAACGCGAGTTGACCGGGGCTTTGGCCCCTCTTCCTTGTGGTGTCTGTGGTCGGGTTGGGCGGGGTGTGGTGGGGGCCGGGCCGCCCATGATGCCGGTCGGCGGCGCTTCGCGCTGCCGCGTACCGTCATCAACGCCCACCCAACCTGCCCCGTCCCCCACCACCCCCCGCCCTGCTGATCTGTCGCGACCCTCGTCCCCCACCGTCCCCGCCGCCCTGCTCGGCGGTGAGGGGTGTGCACGACACGCCGTCGCGATCGGTGGTCGGGTGCGTAGAGGGCACCGAAGGCGTCTTCGTGCGGTGTTTCGTGCTCGTGGGTCGCGGCCCTCGTCCCCACCACCCGCCGCCCTGCTGAGCGACCGGGGGTCATAGAGTGTGGGCCATGTCAGCAGAGCCGCTGGAAATCCACATCATCGCCGACTCGACGGGGGAGACAGCCGCGCGGATCGCGCGCGCCGCCATCACCCAGTTCCCCAGCCGCGAGTTCACCATCGTCCGGCACCGGAAGATCAACAAGACGGCCGCCCTGCTGCGCGCGCTGGAGGCCGTCCGTGACAGCGCTCCGGCCGCCGCCGTCTTCTTCACCCTCGTCAACGAGGAGTTGGCGGACCTGGTGCGCAACTTCTGCCGCGACGCCGACCTCCCCTACGCCGACCTCATGACCGACGCGATGCACGCGCTGGAGCGGATCACAGGCATCGAGGCGGACCAGGTGCCGATGCGTCCCCCGGGGGTGGAGGCCGAGTACTTCGTGCGGATGGCGGCCATCGATTTCGCGGTGCGGATGGACGACGGCTCGCTGCCGGCCGCCCTGCGCGAGTGCGACATCTGCCTGGTGGGCCCGTCCCGCTCGGGCAAGACCCCGCTGTCGATCTACCTGGGCTACATGGGGTATAAGGCGGTCAACGTGCCGCTGGTGCCCGGGATCGACCCGCCGAAGGAGCTGTTCGAGCTGGACCGGTGGCGGATCGTCGGGCTCACGATGGACGCGGAGCGGCTGCTGAAGATCCGCGGCCAGCGGGTGCGCGGCATGGGCGGCTTCGGGACCAAGGACGGCTACGCGGACCTGGTCAGGATCTACGACGAGCTCGACGAGATCGGCAAGGTGCAGAAGCGCCTCGGCTGCCCCATCGTCGACACCACCGGGGTGGCCATCGAGGAGGCGGCGTCGCGCATCATCGAGATGGTCGACGAGCGGGCCAAGAAGGTGGGCTCGCGGCTTCGGCGGCCGCCCGGCATCGTCCGCCCCGGCACGCCCTGGTCCCCCTGACGGTCCCCGGCGCGAAGAACTTCACCCCTAGCCCGCGTCGCTTAGGTGTCGGGTCTAGGCTGGGCGACGGTTGGGGACATCGAGGTCCCCAGGGTTGTCAAAGGAGATTTCCCCAGCATGAGCGAGGATCGTTACATCTATGACCTGTCGGAGGGCGACGCGACGATGCGGAACCTTCTCGGCGGTAAGGGCGCCGGCGTCGCGGAGATGAACCGCGTGGGCGTTCCCGTCCCGGACGCGTTCACCGTCACCACCACGGCGTGTGTCCAGACCATGAAGCGCAAGGGCGAGTGGCCTGAGGGTCTCGCGGACCAGATCGCGGCGGGCCTTGCCCGCCTGGAGGAGCGCACCGGCCGCACGCTCGGCGGCAGCGAGAAGCCGCTGCTCGTCTCCGTCCGCTCGGGCGCCGTCCACTCCATGCCGGGCATGATGGACACCATCCTCAACCTCGGCATCTCCGACGAGTCCGTCGCGGCCGTGGCCGAGGAGTCCGGCAACGAGCGCTTCGCGTGGGACTGCTACCGCCGCTTCATCCAGATGTACGGCGAGGTGGTCGAGAGCATTCCCGGCCACTACTACGAGGACGCGCTCACCGCGCTCAAGCACCAGCGCGGCGTGGACCAGGACACGGACCTGTCCGCCGAGGACCTCAAGGGCCTGGTGCAAACCTTCAAGGACATCTCGAACGAGCAGCTGGGCGGCGAGTGGACCTCGGACCCCGTCGAGCAGCTCAACCGGGCCATCGACGCGGTGTTCAAGTCCTGGCTCAACCCGCGCGCCGAGGTGTACCGCCGCGCCAACAACATCCCGGCAGACCTCGGCACGGCCGTCAACATCATGCAGATGGTGTTCGGCAACCGCGGCGACACCTCCGCGACCGGCGTGTGCTTCACCCGCAACCCGTCGACGGGCGAGAAGTCGCTGTACGGCGAGTTCCTGGTCAACGCGCAGGGCGAGGACGTGGTGGCCGGCATCCGGACGCCGCGGCCGCTGGGCGAGATGCGCGACGTGCTTCCCCAGGCCTACGACGAGCTGATCGCCACCATGCACAAGATGGAGCAGCACTACCGCGACATGCAGGACATGGAGTTCACCGTCGAGAACGGCAAGCTCTACCTGCTGCAGACCCGCAACGGCAAGCGCACCGCCGCCGCCGCGCTCAAGGTGGCCTCGGACCTCGTCGACGAGGGCCTGATCACCAAGGAGCAGGCGCTGCTGCGCATCGAGCCGGGCCAGCTGGACCAGCTCCTGCACCCCGCCATCGACCCGTCGCACGGCAAGGACGCCATCGCGCAGGGCCTCCCGGCCTCGCCCGGCGCCGCCGTCGGCGAGGTGGTCTTCGACGCCGACACGGCCGCGGAGCGTGGGGGTCGCGGCGAGCCCGTGGTCCTGGTCCGCTTCGAGACCACGCCGGACGACATCCACGGCGTGATCGTGTGCCAGGGCATCCTCACCGCCCACGGCGGCATGACCTCGCACGCGGCCGTGGTGGCCCGCGGCATGGGCAAGCCGTGCGTGGCGGGCGCCCAGGGGATCAAGATCGATCCCGTGGGCAAGACGCTCACCATCGGGGACCGGGTGATCGCCGAGGGCGAGATCATCACCCTCGACGGCACCGAGGGCCTCGTCTACGGCGAGGGCCTGGAGCTCATCCCGCCGCAGATCAACGAAGACTTCTCCCGCGTGGTGGAGTGGGCCGACGAGGTGCGCCGCCTCGGCGTCCGCGCCAACGCCGACAACTTCGAGGATGCCTCCAAGGCCCGCGAGCTGGGCGCCGAGGGCATCGGGCTGTGCCGCACCGAGCACATGTTCATGGCTCAGGACCGCCTGCCCGCGGTGCGCAAGATGATCCTGGCCGAGGGCCCGGAGCAGCGCGCGGCCGCGCTCGCCGAGATCCTGCCCATGCAGCAGGTGGACTTCGAGGGCATCTTCACGGCGATGAAGGGCCTTCCCGTCACGGTCCGGCTCCTGGACCCGCCGCTGCACGAGTTCCTGCCCAACCTCGTCGAGCAGTCGCTGCTCGTCCAGCGGCTCGAGCTCCAGGGCGGGGACGCCGAGGAGTTGGCGGACGCGAAGGCGACGCTGGCCCAGGTGAAGCGGCTGCACGAGCTGAACCCGATGCTCGGCACGCGTGGCTGCCGTCTGGCCATGCTGTACCCGGAGATCCCGGACATGCAGGCCCGCGCCATCGTCCGCGCCGCGCTTGCGGTGCTGGACCGTGAGGGGGAGACCGTGGGCGTCGAGATCATGATCCCGCTGGTGGCACTGACGCAGGAGCTGGACACCCAGCGGGCCATCGTCGTGGCGGCTGTCGAGGACGAGCTGGCCAAGGCCGGCCGGGACCTGGACTACACCGTCGGCACGATGATCGAGCTGCCCCGCGCGGCGCTGGTGGCGGACAAGATCGCCGAGCATGCCGACTTCTTCTCGTTCGGCACCAACGACCTCACCCAGACCACCATCGGCATCTCCCGCGACGACGCCGAGAACGGCTTCCTCACGCAGTACGTGATGGACCGGGTGCTGGAGCGCAACCCCTTCGAGACCATCGACGTCGAGGGCGTCGGTCAGCTCGTGGCGATGGGCGTGGAGAAGGGCCGCTCGGTGAAGCCCGCGCTGAAGACCGGCGTCTGTGGCGAGCACGGCGGTGACCCGGACTCGGTGGAGTTCTTCAACTCCGTGGGGCTCAACTACGTGAGCTGCTCGCCGTTCCGCGTGCCGATCGCCCGCTTCGCGGCGGCCAAGGCGGTGTTGAAGCAGCGCTGAGAGGCGTAGGGGGACGGGGCCCGGGTCGGACATCGACCCGGGCCCCGTCCTGTCCGGACCGCCGGACTTCAGGTGGTGGGGGCAGGCGCAAGCGTGGTGGATCTGCGCGGCGGCGCTGGGTTGCCGTCTCCGCGCGTCCGGGTCTCGTCGAGGAGCTCGCGGAGCGGCTTGACCAGATGCAGGTCCAGGAAGTGCTCCACCCCGTCGGCGACGTTCACGTCGTTGACCTTCAGCAGCCACTGGATCTGGAGCCCGTCCCAGAGTGCGAACATCTGGGAGGCCACCTTCACCGGGTCCACGCCCGGCCGCAGGTGGCCCGCATCCCTGGCCACCGTCAGGGACTCCACCGCGATCTCGGTGACCCACTCGTAGCGGCGCCTCATGTAGGAGTTGGCCGGGTGCTCCGGCCTGGTCGCCTCGGCCGACAGGACCGCGAACAGCTCGATCTCGCCTGGCTTGAAGGCGCTCTCGCGCGCGTACTCGACCAGCGACCCCAGCACCTCGATGCCCGTCGACCTCCCGATGGACAGCTCGTTGGCGCCCTCGTCGCGCCGCTCGATCACCGCCGACAGCAGGGCCACCTTGTTGGGGAAGTGGTGGAGCAGCCCCGCCTGGCTGATGCCGGCCAGAGCCGCCACCTCCCGCAGCGATCCGGCGTCGTAGCCCTGCGCGCCGAAGACCTCGAGAGCGGCGTCGAGGATCCGGGCGCGGGTGACCGCAGTCTTGCGGTAGTTGCCCCTCGGACCGTTGGGCATCTCATCCGGGAGGATCGGCGAAAGCGTCATGGCAACCCCCTTTGGTCGCGATCTCAAACAATTGTAACGACTTCATATCAAAACCTACCACTCGCTCGGTTTTCTTGCTAGAGTTCGCTCACGAGGTCGCAGCAAGGGTGCGGCGGCCATAGTGTTGAAGGGACCAAAGATGATCCGTAGGGACTTCCTCAGGCTCGGCGCCGCCTCGTTCGCGGTTGCCGCATTGGGAATCACCACAGCCTGCTCGGACGACGCCGGTAACGGCTCCACCCAGTCCGGCGGGGCCACCCCCAGCGGTGGCGGCACCGGCGGGGGCGAGCTCGTGATGGGCCTCATCACCGCGCCGATGTCGTTCGACCCCTCCGTCGCGGAGTGGGGCAACCGCCTCCCCTACTACCAGGCCGTGTACGACACCCTGCTGGTCGCCACCCCGGAGAACACCATCGATCCCTGGCTCGCCACGGCGTTCGAGTACGACGAGGCCCAGACCACCCTCACCCTGACCCTGCGCGACGATGTGACCTTCTCCGACGGCGAGAAGCTCAACGCCGAGGCGGTCGCCGTGAGCATGAACCGCTTCAAGACCGGCACCGGCCCCGACGCCGGCTACATGGCCAACGTCGACACCATCACGGCCGACGGCGAGTCCACCGTCGTCGTGACCTTCACCGCGCCCGATCCCGCGTTCCTCAACTACCTCACCCGCACCGCCGGCCTCGTGGCCAGCCCCGCCGCTGTGGGCAACGCCGACCTGCCGACCAACCCCGTCGGCTCCGGCCCCTACACCCTCGACGTCGCCAACACGGTCACCAACACCAGCTACACCTTCGTCAAGCGCGACGGCTACTGGAACCCCGACGTGCAGCACTACGACACCATCGTCATGCGCGTCTTCCAGGACACCACCGCCATGCTCAACGCGCTGCGCGCCGGCGAGATCAACTACGGCAAGCTCTCCTCCGCCGAGACCTTCCCGGAGGCCGAGGGCGCCGGATGGACGCTCAACAAGAACGAGCTCGACTTCCAGGGCCTCCTCCTGCTCGACCGCGGCGGCAAGCAGACCCCTGAACTGGCAGACGTCCGCGTCCGCCAGGCCATCAACCACGTCTTCGACCGCCCCGCGATGCTGCAGGCCGTCGCCCTGGGCTACGGCACCGTCACCGCGCAGGTGTTCCCGCCCACGTCGGCCGCCTACGACGAGGCCCTCGACGAGCGTTACCCCTTCGACGTCGAGAAGGCCAAGCAGCTCATGAAGGACGCCGGCTACGAGGCGGGCTTCTCCATGGACATGCCCAGCTCGCCCATCCTGGGCAGCACCGTCTACGCGCTCATCGCCCAGCAGCTGTCCGAGCTCAACATCACCGTCAACGACGTGCAGCCCGGCCAGAACTTCATCGCCGACCTCCTGGCGCCGAAGTTCTCCGCCTGTTTCATGGCGCTCGAGCAGAACCCGGACTGGCAGCTCACCCAGTTCATGATCGCCGAGACCGCCGTGTTCAACCCGTTCAAGTACGCCGACCCCAAGGTCACCGCGATCCTGGACGAGTACCGCACCGCCGACGACGCCCGCCGCGAGGCGCTCATCAAGGAGCTCAACGCCCACATCGTCGAGGAGGCCTGGTTCGCGCCGTTCTACCGCGTGACGGGAGTGGTGGCCACCGATCCGGAGACCACGGTGAAGATGCTCCCCACCAACACCATCCCCAACCTCTACGACACCAAGCCCGCCTGATCGGAAACTGGGACAGATGCTGCGTTTCATCGGACGCAGGCTGATCGCCGGGGTGGTGCTGGTGTTCGCCATCACCACCCTGGCCTTCCTCCTGCTGTATCTCGGCGGCGGCGACATCGCGCGCCGCCTCGTCGGGCAGACCGCCACCCAGGAACAGGTGGCGGCAAAGGCGGCCGAGCTGGGCCTCGACCGCCCCCTCTGGGAGCAGTACGTCACCTGGCTCGGCAACGCCGTCACGGGTGACTTCGGACGCTCCTGGTTCTCCGGGCAGCTCGTGATCGACGGCGTCACCAGCCGCCTGATGGTCACCCTCTCGCTGGTCATCGGCGCCACCCTCATCACGGCTGTGGTCGCGGTGATCCTCGGCGTCCTGGCCGCGCTGTCCGGCGGATGGGTGGATCGCGGCATCCAGTTCCTCACCGTGCTCGGCATGGCCGTTCCCGGCTTCCTCATCGCGGTGGGCCTCGTGTTCGTGTTCGCCATCGAACTCGGCTGGTTCAACGCCACAGGATTCAGTCCCCTGCGGGAAGGCTTCGGGCCGTGGGCCCGGTCGGTGGCGCTGCCCATCACGGCGCTGGCCATCGGCGGCTCGTCCTCGGTGGCCCAGCAGATCCGAGGCTCCGTCGTCGACGCGCTGCAGAAGGACTACGTCCGTACGCTCCGCTCCAGAGGCCTCGACACCCGCAGCGTGGTCTTCAAGCACGTGCTGCGCAACTCGCTGAGCCCCGCCCTGGCGGTCCTCAACGTCCAGTTCATCGGCATGCTCGGCGGTGCGGTCATCGTGGAGCAGGTGTTCCAGATGCCGGGCCTCGGCCAGCTCTCCGTCGGCGCCACGACCCAGGGCGACATCCCCATGGTCATGGGGCTGGTGGTGGCCACGGCCATCATCGTCATCATCGTCAACCTGGTCATCGACATCGCACAAGGCCTGCTGAACCCGAAGGTGAGACTCGGATGAGCCAAGAAGCACCACTCCAGATCCCCGTGGCCGCGCCGGCCGCGAAGAAGTCCGGCGTCCTGCGGCGAGTGTTCCGCAACCCCGTGGCCGTCGTGGCCATCGGCTTCCTCACCCTCGTCGGCCTCGCCGCCGTCTTCGGGCCCCTGCTGGCCCCCCTCGACGGCAACAAGGCAGACGCCTACAAGATCCTGGCCCCCGCCGGCGACGGCTCGCTGCTGGGCTTCGACGGCGCCGGCCGCGACATCTTCTCCCGGCTCCTGTCCGCCACCCAGATCTCCATCTCCGCGGCGCTCGTCGCGTTGATCGTGGCCCTGCTCATCGGCGTCACCGCGGGCCTCCTGGCCGGCTACTACAAGGGCTGGCTGGACACCACGTTCACCTGGGTCACCTCGCTGACCATGGCGCTGCCGGGCATCATCGTCCTGCTGGCCGCCCGCGCCGTCGTCGGGCCGTCGGTGTACTGGTCCATGGTCATCTTCGGCCTCCTCATGAGCCCGTCGTTCTACCGCCTGGTGTACGCCTCGGTGAGCGCGGTGCGTGAGGAGCTCTACGTCGACGCGGCCCGGGTGGCCGGCCTGTCCGACGCGCGCATCATGAGCCGGCACATCCTCGGCGTCGTCCGTGCGCCGATCATCATCCAGGCCTCGATGATCATGGCCATCGCCATCGCCATCCAGTCCGGCCTCGAGTTCCTCGGCATCGGCGACCCGCAGACCCCCACCTGGGGCTCGATGCTCAAGGACGGGTTCGAGGTCATGTACCGCCAGCCCATCAACATGCTCTGGCCCTCCCTGGCCATCGGCCTCACCACCATCTCGCTGACCCTCCTGGCCAACGCCATGCGCGACGCCCTGGAGCGCACCGCGACGGCGGGCCGGAAGAAGCGCAAGCCGTCGGCGCTCGCGGACAGGCCGGCCAACCCGGCCACGCTGCGCCACGACGACGACGCCCGCACCGCCGAGCGCACTGGGGAGGTGCTGCTGGAGGTCAAGGACCTGCGGGTGGGCTACGACCAGCCCAACGGCAGCGTCATCGAGGTGGTCCACGGCGTGGACCTCACCATCAAGCGCGGCGAGGTGCACGGCCTGATCGGCGAGTCCGGCTCCGGCAAGACCCAGACCTCCTTCGCGGTCCTGGGGCTCCTGCCCACCGGCGGCCGGGTCCTCGGCGGATCCATCGTCTTCGAGGGCACGGACCTGGTCTCGGGCACCACCCGCGGGCATGCCGCGGTCCGTGGCAAGAAGATCGCCTACATCCCGCAGGAGCCGATGAGCAACCTGGACCCGATGTTCACCATCGGCAGCCAGCTGGTCGAGCCGCTCCGCAAGACCCAGGGCCTGGACAAGCAGGCCGCCAAGGCGCGGGCGCTCGCACTGCTGGAGCGGGTGGGCATCCCCGAGCCGGAGCGCACGTTCAACGCGTACCCGCACCAGGTCTCCGGCGGCATGGCGCAGCGCGTCCTCATCGCGGGCGCGGTGTCCTCGGACCCGGACCTGCTCATCGCCGACGAGCCCACCACGGCGCTCGACGTCACCATCCAGGCCGAGGTGCTGGACCTCATCCGGGACCTGCAGAGCGAGTTCCACATGGCCGTTCTCCTGGTCACGCACAACTTCGGCGTGGTGGCCGACCTCTGTGACCGCGTCTCGGTGATGAAGGAGGGTCTGATCGTGGAGACCGGGCCCGTCCGTTCCATCTTCAAGGCCCCCAAGCACGACTACACCCGCTCCCTCCTCGACGCCATGCTCGACGAGGACGGCCCCGTCCGCCCGCCGCTCGTCCAAGGAGGCGTCTCATGAGCCGGCCACTGCTGGAGGTCAAGGACCTCGACGTCATCTACCCCGGTGGCGGCGGCCGGAAGCCGTTCCACGCCCTGAAGTCCGTCTCCCTCGACATCATGCCGGGCGAGACGGTGGGGCTCGTGGGTGAGTCGGGTTCGGGCAAGACCACGCTCGGCCGTGCCGTCCTCGGGCTCGCCCCGGTGAGCGGCGGGTCGATCACCTTCGACGGCCAGGACATCTCGCACCTGCACCGTCGGGAGCGCAGGAAGCTGGCCAAGGACATCCAGGTGGTGTTCCAGGACCCGTACTCCTCGCTCAACCCGTCGATGACGATCGAGCAGATCCTCGCCGAGCCACTCACCGCCAACGGTGTGGAGGGCAAGGCTGCCCGCGCCCGGGTCAAGGACCTGCTGGACAAGGTCCACATGCCCACCGACGCCGGCAGCCGGCTCCCCAAGGAGTTCTCCGGCGGCCAGCGGCAGCGCATCGCCATCGCCCGGGCCCTGGCGCTGGACCCGAAGCTGATCGTGGCCGACGAGGCCGTCTCCGCCCTCGACCTGTCCACGCAGGCCCGCGTCCTGGACCTCTTCGTCGAGATCCAGGAGGCCACCGGCGTGGCGCTGCTCTTCGTCACGCACGACCTCGCGGTGGTGCGGCACGTCAGCCACCGCGTGGCCGTGCTGTACCGCGGCGAGATCGTCGAGTCCGGCCTGGTCGACGCGGTCACCAAGCACCCCGAGCACCCCTACACCCAGCGGCTGTTCATGGCCGCCCCGGTGCCGGACCCGGACCGCCAGGAGGCGCGCCGCGCGCAGCGCCTGCGGATGCTCGCCGAGCAGGCCGAGATGAAGCAGCAGGCCGGCGCCGGCCTGGAGCTCGACGCGCTCTGAGCGTCACCCTGTCGGGGGGCCGCCCGCCGCGGCCCCCCGACCCCCAGCACCCACGGACCCACTCCGACGACGGAAGAGAACCATGACCCACATCGACGCCCTCGTGGCGCGCCTCGACCTGCCCACCAAGGTCCGGCTCCTCACCGGTGAGGACTTCTGGACCACCATCGAGATCCCCGAGATCGGGCTGAGGAAGATGACCCTGTCCGACGGCCCGTCGGGCGTCCGCGGGCCGGTGTGGGACGAGCGCTCGCCGTCGCTCAACATGCCCTCGGCCACCGCGCTGGCGTCTGCCTGGGACACCGCCCTGGCCGGCGAGTACGGGGCCGCCGCGGCCGCCGAGGCCCGCCGCAAGGGCGTGGACTGGGTGCTCGGCCCCACCATCAACCTGCACCGCTCGCCCCTGGGCGGCCGGCACTTCGAGTGCTTCAGCGAGGATCCGGTGCTCACCGGCGAGCTGGCCGCCTCCTACGTCGCCGGGCTGCAGGACAACGGCGTGGCCGCCACCCCGAAGCACTACGTGGCCAACGACTTCGAGACCGACCGCTTCACCGTCGACGTCGTCGCCGACGAGCGGACGCTGCGCGAGCTGTACCTCGCCCCGTTCGAGCGCGCCGTCGAGGCGGGCACCTGGTCGATCATGAGCGCCTACAACTCCGTCAACGGCGCCACCATGACCGAGAACGAGCTGCTGCGCGACCCGCTGCGCACCGAGTGGGGCTGGGACGGCGTGGTGGTCAGCGACTGGACCGCCGTCCGCAGCACCGCCGCGGCCAACGCCGAGCAGGACCTCGAGATGCCCGCCCCCGGCGTGTGGGGCGACGCGCTCCTCAAGGCCGTGGAGGCCGGCGAGGTGTCCGAGGAGAACATCGACCGCCACGTCGCGCGGCTCCTGCTGCTGGCCGAGCGCGTCGGCGCTCTGGGCGACGCCCAGCCGCTCGCCCCGGCCGCCGTCGACGGCATCGCCTTCGTGCGCCGCGCCGCCGCCGAGGGCATGGTGCTGCTGGCCAACGACGGCATCCTGCCGCTCGACGCGGGGGCGCTCGGCACCGTGGCGCTCATCGGCCACAACGCCGACGAGGCCCGCACGCAGGGCGGCGGCAGCGCCACCGTCGTGCCGGAGAGCGTGGTCAACCCGCTGAGCGGCCTCCGCGCCGCGCTCCCGGGCGCGCAGGTGACCTACAGCCTGGGCGCCGTGGTGCAGGAGGGTGTCGCGCCCCTGGCGCCGGCGAGCCTGACCAACCCCCGCACCGGCGGCCCCGGCCTCGTGGCCACGTTCCTCGACGCCGACGGCAACGCGCTCATGTCCGAGGACCGGTTCGCCACGTCGCTGACCTGGTTCGGCGGCGGCGTGGACGTCATCCAGCGCGCCAGCGTGCTGGCCCTCGACACCCGCTTCACGCCGGACGTCACCGAGGAACGGGAGCTCGGCTTCGCCACCTCGATGCGCGGGCGCGTCTTCGTCGACGGCGAGCTCCTGTTCGAGGACCAGCCCATCGTCACCGGCACCGACCTGGGGGCCGCCCTGCTCGCGCCGCCCTCGGAGACCCGCCCGGTGCGGTTCACCGCCGGGCAGCCCGTGGACCTGCGCGTCGAGTTCGACCTCGGCTCCACGCAGTTCGCCGTGGCCGGCGCCATCGGCCTCACCTTCGGCACCGCCCCCGCCAACCACGACCCCGACGACCTGATCCGCGAGGCCGCCGCGGCCGCCGCAGCGGCGGACGTGGCAGTCGTGGTGGTGGGCACCAACTCCAAGGTGGAGTCCGAGGGCTACGACCGCGAGAACCTCGACCTCCCCGGCCGCCAGGACGACCTCGTCCGCGCCGTCGCGGCCGCCAACCCGCGCACCGTTGTGATCGTCAACTCCGGCTCGCCGGTGCTCATGCCGTGGCAGGACGACGTGGCCGCCGTGCTGCTCGGCTACTTCGGCGGTCAGGAGTTCGGCAACGCCATCGCCGACGTCCTCCTCGGCCTGGCCGAGCCCGGCGGCCGCCTCCCCGCCACCTGGCCCGCCACGCTCAAGGACGTGCCCGTCCTCAACTGCACCCCCGAGGACGGCACCGTCCGCTACGACGAGGGCATCCACATCGGCCACCGCGCCTGGCTGAAGGCCGGCGCCGCGCCCGCCTTCGAGTTCGGGCACGGCCTGGGCTACACGTCCTGGGAGCTCGCCGACGCCACCGCCGAGGCAGGAGCCGACGGCGTCACGGTGCGGGTGCGGGTGACCAACACCGGAGCCCGCGCGGGCAAGCACGTGGTGCAGGTCTACGCCTCCCGCGAGGACACCGCCGTGGACCGCCCGGTCCGCTGGCTGGCCGGGTTCGCCCCCGTCCGGCTCGGCGCGGGGGAGTCGACCACGGTCGAGATCTCCGTGCCCCGCCGCCGCTTCGAGCACTTCGCCGACGGCTGGACCCTGGAGCCGGGCACCTTCGCCCTGCACGTGGGCTCCTCCGTCACCGACACCCCCCTGACCGTGGAGGCTGAACTCTCGTGAACCTGCCCAACCCCCTCATCCCGGGCTTCAACCCCGACCCGAGCATCGTGCGGGTCGGCGAGGACTACTACCTCGCCACCTCAACGTTCGAGTACCTGCCCGGCCTGCCCATCTACCACTCCCGTGATCTGGTCACCTGGACCCACGTGGCCAACGTGGCCGTGCGCGACGAGCAGCTGGGCGTGGTCGACGCCCCCACCAACCTGGGCGTCTGGGCGCCCACCATCCGGTTCCACGACGGCCTGTTCCACCTCATCGTCACCGACACCGCCGGCCGCGGCACCTGCATCTTCACCGCCACCGACCCGGCGGGGGAGTGGAGCGACGGCGTCGTGGTGGACCTCGAGGGCATCGACCCTGACCTCGCCTGGGACGAGGACGGCACCGCCTACATCACGTACTCCGGCCTGGTCCTCTCCGGCCCCGACATCGGGGCGCACCGCGGGATCGAGCAGATCGTCGTCGACGTCGCCACCGGCGAGGTGCTGGAGCCGAAGCGGTCCCTGTGGTCCGGCGACGGCGGCATGTTCCCCGAGGCCCCGCACCTCTACCACATCGGCGAGCACTGGTACCTGATGGTCGCGGAGGGCGGCACGGAGCGCGGGCACTCCATCTCCATCGCCCGCTCGCGCTCCCCGCGGGGCCCCTTCACGTCCTGCCCCGACAACCCGCTGGTCACCGCCCGCGGCACCGCGCGCCCCGTCCAGTGCACGGGCCACGGCGACCTCGTCGAGGGCCCCGACGGCCAGTGGTACGTGGTCATGCTCGGCACCCGCCCCCGCGGCATGGTGCGCTCCTTCTCGGCCCTCGGCCGGGAGACGTTCATCTCGCCTGCGCGCTGGACGCGCGACGAGTGGCTGGAGATCGACCCCGTCGAGCTCAACCCCCGCGCGCCGTTCGGCTGGTCCGAGGACTTCGACGGCCCGCTGGGCCCGGAGTGGTTCGGCGTGCGCCGCCGCCCCGACCAGCTGGCCGACCTCGGCTCCCGGCCGGGATGGCTCACGCTGACCGGCGAGGGCGAGGGCATGGGCGCGTTCCGCCCCGTGTTCGTCGGCCACCGCCAGGAGCACCAGACGTGCGAGATGCGCGCCGTCGTCGACGCCTCCGCGGGCGTCGGCGGGCTCGCGGTCCGCTACGACGAGCACTTCCACTACGAGGTCGAGCTCGCCGGCGGCACGGTCACCGCGCGGGCCGTGGTGCCGGGGTTCATCCGCGAGTCCTCGGTGCAGGTGGGCGACGGCCCGGTGACGCTCGTCGTCTCGTCGGCCGTGCCCGTGTCCCAGGGCCTCGGGCATCCCTCCTCCGACATCGTCTCGCTCGGCTTCGTCGATGCGGACGGCAGCGTCCGCGTGCTCGAGGAGGTCGACGCCCGCTACCTGTCGAACGAGGTGGCCGCCTCCTTCACCGGGCGCGTGTTCGGCGTGTACGCGACGGAGGGTTCGGTGGCCGTCGACCGGATCGACTACCAGGGCGACAACTCTTGACCGCGCGCGCCCGGCTGGCGGCCGAGCTGCGCCACGACTCCCCGCTGGTGGACACCGGCAGCCCCCGGCTCAGCTGGATCGTCGACACCGACGAGCCCGGCTGGATCCAGGCATCCGCCGAGATCCGGTCCGGGGCAGACGTCGTGGTGCTCGACGGCCGCGACAGCAATCTCGTGCCGTGGCCGTTCGCTCCGCTTGCCCCCGGCCGGGCCGCGACTCTCCGGGTGCGGGTCACCGCCACCTCTGGCACCGTCACCGACTGGAGCGACGAACTGGAGGTGCGCAACGCCTCCCTCCCCGCCGACGCGCAGTGGGGGCGGCTCATCGGGCTGCCCTCCCCGCAGCGGCCCGCCCAACCCGTGGAGCTGCGGACCGAGTTCGAGGCGCACGGGGTCCTGCGGGCCACGCTGCGCTGGACCGCTCTGGGCGTCGCGACGGTGTCGCTCAACGGCGCGCCCAGCGACGACGCCGTCCTCGCGCCGGGGTGGCCCGCCTACCATCACCGGCTCGTCCACGAAACCGTCGACGTCACCGGGCTGATCGCCGACGGCGCCAACGCCATCGGGGTCCGGCTGGCGGGCTGCTGGTACACCGAGCGCTACGGCTTCCACGGCCAGGGGCGCCCCGTTTTCGGCGAGCAGCCGGCGTTCGCGCTGCGGCTGGACCTCGAGCACGCCGACGGCTCCACCTCCGTCGTCCTCACCGACGCCTCCTGGCGGGCGCGCGGCGACGGCCCCGTCGTCGACAGCGGCCTCTACGCGGGCGAGCGGTTCGACGCGCGGCGGATCGCCGACGGCTGGGACCGGGTGGGCTTCGACGACTCGGCGTGGGAGCGCGCCGCCGTCGTCGAGGCCGGGTTCCCGCGGCCCGTGCCGCAGGTGATGCCGCCCGTGCGCCGGATCGAGGAGGTGCCCGTGCGTGAGGTGCTGACCTCGCCCAGCGGGGCGTCCATCCTCGACTTCGGTCAGAACCTCGTGGGCCGGCTGCGGATCGCCGTCGCCGGTCCCGCCGGTCACACCGTGCGGCTGCGCCACGCCGAGGTGCTGGAGCACGGCGAGCTGGGCACGCGGCCCTTGAGGGTCGCGGCGGCCACCGACCACTACACGCTGAGCGGGCACGGGGTCGAGGTCTGGGAGCCCGAGTTCACCTATCACGGCTTCCGCTACGCGCAGATCGACGACTGGCCCGGAGACTTCGACCCGGCAGACGTCGTTGCCGTCGTGCTGCACAACGACATGGCACGCACCGGCGGCTTCGAGACGTCCCACCCGCTGCTGCAGCGGCTGCACGACAACGTCACGTGGGGCATGCGCGGCAACTTCCTGGCCGTCCCCACCGACTGCCCGCAGCGCGACGAGCGGCTGGGGTGGACCGGCGACATCCAGGTGTTCGCCCCCACCGCCTCCCGCCTGTACGACGTGCGCGGATTCCTGCGCAACTGGCTGCGCGACCTCGCCGCCGACCAGGCGGCGGACGGCACCAACGTGCCGTTGGTCGTCCCCAACGTCCTCGGCCGCGTCGGCCTGTTCAGCAAGCCGACGGCGGCCTGGGGCGACGCCGCCACCGTCGTCCCGTGGACGCTGTACCAGCGCTACGGCGACCTCGGCATCCTGGAGGACTCCTACGGCTCCATGCGGGCATGGGTGGAGACCGTCCTGGCCGACACCGAGGGCTCCGGCCTCTGGCGTGGGCGGATGCAGCTGGGTGACTGGCTGGACCCGAGCGCGCCGCCGGACAACCCGGCCGCGGCGAAGACCTCCTCTGACATCGTGGCCAGCGCCTACCTCGCGCTCTCCACCCGGATCCTCGCCGACACGGCAGCGCTCCTCGGCCACGACGCCGATCACGAGCGCTACTCCGCGGAGGCGGAGAGGTCCCGCGCCGCGTTCGAGGAGGCCTTCGTCACCCCCGCGGGGCTGATGGTCTCCGACGCGGTCACGGCCTACGCCCTGGCGCTGCGCTTCGATCTCGTCCGCGACGTCCGGCAGCGGGAGCGGCTCGCCGCGCGGCTCGCGGACCTGGTGCGCGAGGGCGGCTACCACATCCAGACCGGCTTCGTCGGCACGCCGCTGGTGACCGACGCCCTCAGCGACGCCGGGCACCTCGACGTGGCCGAACGCCTGCTGTTCCAGACCGGATGCCCCTCGTGGCTGTATCCCGTCACCATGGGGGCGACGACGATCTGGGAACGCTGGGACTCCATGCTCCCGGACGGCACCATCAACCCCGGGGAGATGACGTCCTTCAACCACTACGCGCTGGGGGCGGTGGCCGACTGGCTCCACCGCGTCGTCGCGGGGCTGGACCTCGCCGAGCCGGGATACGCCACGTTGCGCATCGCCCCGCAGCCGCTGCGCCGGATCGACGACGCGCGCTCCTGGCTGGAGACGCCCTACGGTCACGCCGAGGTGGCGTGGCGGCGCGAGGGCGGGCAGATCCTGGTGACGGCCACCGTGCCGCCGAACACGAGCGCGGAGGTGCTGCTGCCCGGCCGTGAGCCCCTGACGGTGGGCTCAGGGATGCACGCCTGGACCTTCCAGGACCGCCCGGCGCCGCCGTCGCGTCGCCCGCTGAGCCTTGCCTCACCGTCGTCCGACATCATCGACGACGAGGAGGCCCTCGACGCGGTGCTGGCGGTGCTGAGGGAGCAGGCGCCCCAGCTCGCCGACGGGTTCACCAACCGGGTGACCTGGGGGCGGCGCCGCCCGTTCGCGGGCGCCTTCCTGTTCGTCCCGCCGGAGCTGCTGGCCGCCGTCGACGAGGCGCTGGCGTCGCTGGGGGGCCAGGAGTGACGGGCGCAGAGGCGGTGCACGGGCACGTCGACGACCGGCTCGCCGGCATCCTCGACGAGTTGGCCGGCGCCCTGGCCGCGGACGAGGACTTCTCCTTCCAGGCCGCGGCCTACCACCGCGGTGAGAAGGTCCTCGACGTCTGGGCCGGCCCGCACATGGCCGAGGACTCCATGACGGTGCCCTTCTCGGTGACCAAGAACGTCATCGGCGTGTCGGTGGGGCTGGCGGTGGAGCAGGGCCTCCTCGACCTGGACGAGCGGGTGGCCGCGTACTGGCCCGAGTTCGCGGCCAAGGGGAAGGCGGCGGTCACCGTCCGGCAGCTCCTCTCGCACCAGGCGGGCCTGCCCCAGGCCGAGCCGCCGCTGCGGGCCGCGGAGTTGCTCGACCACCATGCCGGCGCCGCACGGCTCGCCGACACCCGTCCGCACTGGCGCCCGGGCACGGCCTTCGGCTACCACGCCCTCACCATCGGGAACCTGGCCTCGGAGCTGATCTTCAGGGTGACGGGCCAGACGCTGCACGACTTCTACGAGACCCAGATCAGGCGCCCGCACGGCATCGACTTCCATCTGGGCCTCCCTCCCGGGCAGGATCACCGCCGGGTGGCCCTCCTCCCGATGATCGTCCCTGAGGGGGCAACACGGGAGGAGCCCACAGCCGTGGGCCGGCTGGTGTTCGCGCCCGCGGCGCCGGGCCTGGACCTGGGCAACGACGAGGCCAGCTGGCTCTTCGGCCACCCCGCGGCGTCCGGCGTCGGCACCGCCCGCGGGCTCGCGCGGCTGCTCGCGGCGGCCGTCACCGGCGTCGACGGCGGCGCGCCCTTCCTCTCCGAGGACACGGTGGCCCAGGTCGGCGAGCAGCAGGTCCGCGGCTTCGACGAGGTGCTGGGCCAGCAGGACCGCGCGCACGGCATCGTGTTCCAGAAGCCGTCCGCGCAGCTCCGGTGGGGCGGGCCCCGCTCCTTCGGCCACGACGGCGCCATGGGGGCGGTCGCCTGCGTCGACCCCGACACGGGTGTGTCGTTCGCCTACACGCTGCCCCGCGGCCCATGGCCCGGCGGGGCGGACCCGAGGGCCGTTCGGGTGGCTGCCGCCCTCAACCGGCTGTTCACCTGAGGCCGGACTGGCGCCTGACCCCTGGCTGCGGGGACAATTTGGCGTGAAGCACCGTCTTTAGAGGAGCACCATGTCCGATCAGCCCGGATTCCGCCAGCCCGAGCCCCAGCAGTCGCCCGACTACCAGGCCACCCCGGAGCCCTACGTCCCGTTCGGACAGGACGAGACCACGACGTCGTTCAGCGAGTCCGAGCCGGCGGTGGGCAGCCAGACCGAGCCCATGCCCACGTACCCGCCGGCCGCGCCCCAGCCCTACGCGCAGCCCGCCTACGGGGATCAGCCGCCTGCCGCGGGGTACGCGCAGCCCACTCCGCCCAGCTACGGGCAGCAGCCCCCCGCCGCCGGCTACGCGCCGCCGTCCGCGCCCGCCTACGGCACCGACTACGGCCAGGCCCCGCAGAGCCCCTACGGCACCGACTACGGCCAGGCCCCGCAGAGCCCCTACGGCACCGACTACGGCCAGGCCCCCTACGGTGCCGACTACGGCCAGTCAGCGTACGGACAGCAGCAGCCCTACGGCATGGCCCCGTACGGGCAGCAGCCCGCCTACGGGTACGGGCAGGCCGAGCACCCGCAGGCCACCACCATCCTGGTGCTGGGCATCCTCGGCTTCTTCGTGCCGATCGTGCCGTTCGTCGCCTGGTACATGGGCGGGCAGATCAAGAAGCAGATCGACGCCGGCGCCCCGTACCAGTGGGAGGGATCGCTGAAGATCGGCTACCTGATCGGCAAGATCCTGGGCATCATCCAGATCGCGTCGGTCGTCCTGACCATCATCTGGCTGGTGGTCATGTTCGGGCTCCTGGCGGCCAACGGCTTCTGAGCCGGGTTTTCACACACTAGAAGGGGCGGGGCGACCGATCGGTCGCCCCGCCCCTCCTGTCGTTGTCGAAGAGTCAGTCGTCGCCCTCGTCGACGACCTTCTCCGGGCTGCGCACGAGGTGCACGATGGAGGCGGCAAGGCCGCCCCACAGCGTCACCATGGCGACGATCATCATGATGATTGCGGTGGTGGTCATTTCGCCATGATCTCCTCGTACTTGGCGTCGAGCGCGTCCTCGTCGACGTGGGTGATGGTGTTCTTCTTCCACGGCGTGTAGGCCAGCGCGGCAGCCACGATCACGAGCAGGGCGGACATGCCCCAGCCGAAGACGCCGAGCATGCCGACGGGGTACCCGCCGTACGGTTCGGTGACCTTGGTGATGACCTCGTTGATGAGGATGTAGCCCAGGATGCCGGGCACGAAGATGCCCACCAGGGCCAGCCACAGCCGGCCGAACTGGAGGCTGGAGACGCGGTCCACGTGGCGCTGCAGCAGGGGCAGCTTGCGCAGCACCCAGGCCACCACGACCACCATCGAGAACGCGCCCAGCAGGATGCCGAACTTGTTGACGAACTCGTCGGTGATGTCGAGGAAGTAGAGCCCCGTCGTCGTGGGCAGCAGGAGCATCGAAACCAGCGCCATCGGGATGCCGACGGCCAGCGTCGCCTTGATCCGGCCCAGGCCCAGCTTGTCCTGGATGGCCGCGACCACGACCTCGACGATGGAGATCATCGAGGTGAACCCGGCGAAGACCAGGGACGCGAAGAACAGCGCGCCCAGCAGCGGGCCGAAGGACGTCGACGAGACGATGCTCGGGAACGCGATGAACGCGAGCCCGATGCCGCCGGCGGCCACCTCCTCCATGGGCTGGCCGGTGGCCTGCATGAGGAAGCCGAGCGCCGCGAACACGCCGATGCCGGCGAGCAGCTCGAAGCCCGAGTTGGCGAACGCGACCACCAGGCCGGAGCCGGACAGGTTCGTGCGGCGTCGCAGGTAGGACGAGTAGGTGATCATGATGCCGAAGCCCACCGAGAGCGAGAAGAAGATCTGGCCGTAGGCCGCGGCCCACACCCCGGGGTCTCCGAGCGCGGCCCAGTTGGGCGTGAAGAAGGCGTTGAGGCCGTCCATGGCGCCCGGCAGGGTGACGGCCTGGATCACCAGCACGAGGAACATCACGGCCAGCAGCGGGATCATGATCGTGTTGGCAGCCGCGATCCCCTTCTTGACGCCGAGAGCGATGACGCCGATGGTCAGGATCCACACCACGGCCATCGGGATGGCCACCTGCGGGACGAAGTCGAAGCCCACCGTCGGGGTGTCGGCCACCTGCAGGAACTCGCCCATGAGGAAGCCCGCCGGGTCGTCGCCCCAGGCCTCGGTGAAGCTGAAGAAGAAGTACATGGCCGCCCACGCCAGGATGGCGGCGTAGTACACGGCGATGACGAAGCACACGAGCACCTGCCACCAGCCGAACGCCTCGGTCCACTTCTTGCCGGCCCGGCGCAGGGCGAGTGGGGGAGCGGCGCGGTACCGGTGGCCCAGCGCGTAGTCGAAGAACAGCAGCGGGATGCCCGCGGTCAGCAGCGCGACCAGGTAGGGGATCACGAAGGCGCCGCCGCCGTTGGTGTAGGCGACGTAGGGGAAGCGCCAGATGTTGCCCAGGCCGACGGCGGAGCCGATCGCGGCGAGGATGAACACGTTGCGGGAGTTGAACACCTCGCGTTTGGCGAGCGTGGGTTCGGACATGTGCCCTCCCTTCAGGGAGTGGGGGAACTGACCCGCGTAGCGTATTCCACCTGCACCCCCACGGCGCGGCGGGTGGACATTTGGCGCCACGTGTCGCGGGATGCGTTCCGCTGGGAGAGCCGCGCTGCCCTTCCGCAGGTTGAGCCGGGCCGCCTCCCCGCTGGTTGAGCCGCGCCGCCCTTCCGCTGGTTGAGCCGGGCCGCCTCTCCGCTGGGTGAGCCGGGCCGCCCTTCCGACAGCTGGTTGGCCGGGCCGCCTCTCCGCTGGTTGAGCCGCGCCGCCCTTCCGCTGGTTGAGCCGGGCCGCCTCTCCGCTGGGTGAGCCGGGCCGCCCTTCCGCTGGTTGAGCCGGGCCGCGAGGAGCGAAGCGACGCGCGCCCGTGTCGACTTGGGGTGAGCCGGGCCGCGAGGAGCGAAGCGACGCGCGCCCGTGTCGAAGCCACCCTGAGCTGACCAGCGACTTGGGTCGTCGAACCGCCCGCTAGCGCACGAAGACCGGCTGGTCCTTCGTCGAGCGGGCCTCGTCGTAGGCGTAGCCGTCGCCGTCGAAGTCGCGCAGCTTGCCCGGCGTGCGGACGCGGCCCCGGATCAGCCAGGCCGCCATGGTGCCGCGGGCGCGCTTGGCGTAGAAGCTCACCACTCGGGGCTCCCCGTGCTGGTCCCGGTCCTCGAAGCGGGGGCTGATCACGCGGACCCCGAGGCGCTCCGGCCGGACGGCGCCGAAGTATTCCTGCGAGGCCAGATTGACCAGCACGTCGGCGCCGGGGGACTCGTCGAGGTCGCTGCGGAGCAGGTCCGTGACCTTCTCGCCCCACCAGTCGTACAGGGAGCGGCCGCGGGAGGTCTCGAGCCTGGTGCCCATCTCCAGTCGGTGCGGCTGGATGAGGTCCAGCGGGCGCAGCACCCCGTACAGGCCGGACAGGATGCGCACGGTCTTCTGCGCCTCGGTGAAGTCCCGCTCCGCCAGCGTCCGCGCGGACAGGCCCTGGTAGACGTCGCCGTTGAAGGCCAGGACGGCCGGGCGCGAGTTGCGCGGAGTGTGCTCCGGGGTGAACTCCCGGTAGCGGGTGGCGTTGAGGTGGGCGAGGTCGTCGGAGATGTGCATGAGCGACGCGATGTCCGCGGGCGCCTTGTCTCGCATGATCTCGATCAACCGGGCGGAGTCGTCGAGCAGCCTGGGCTCGGACCGCTTCCTGGTGGGCAGCGGCGAGTCGAAGTCCAACGACTTGGCGGGCGACAGGACGGTGAGCATGCCGGCGAGTCTAGTCGCGCCCCCTCGGGGGCTGGGCGGCTCAGCAGCCGTCAGTCAACGGCACCCCCGGCACCAGTGACCCCCATTCCTCCTCGGAGATCCGGGATCCGAAGTCCTCACAGAGGCGATCCCGGGCGGCGGCCGGATCGTCGGGCCAGGCGACGGAGCGGCCTCCGTTCAACGCCATGACGAAGTGCCCGTCCATCCAGGCGGCGCCGGTCACGGTGGTGGCCCCGGGCCGCAGGGACAGCTCCAGCTCCGCCGCGCCGTCGCCGAGCCGCCACACCCAGAGGCGCCCCTCGCGGGTGGCGGCGTAGAGCAGCTCCCCGCCCCGGCCGAACCCCACCTGGGTCAGCTCGGAGCGCGCCTCCACCAGCTCGTGCAGCACCGCGGGCTCGTCCGGGGCGGTCACGTCGAAGACCGTGATCCGTCCGGCCGTATCACCGACGGCCAGCGTGCCCCGGGCGGAGAAGGCGTAGTCGAGCGGGATGGCCTCGTCGGCGAGGGTGAGTGTCGCGGCCTTCTCCGGCCCCTCATCGCCCAGGCGCCACAGCAGCGCCGACCTGCCGTCGACATGCATCGCGACGAAGAGGCCCTCGTCGGGGCTGAAGCCGGAGCCCCCCGCCCAGGTGTCCTCCAGGACGGCCAGCGGGGCCCAGCCGTCGCCGTCGCGGCTGAACAGGTGGTATCCGGGCTCGCCGCGGTAGCCCAGCGCCAGGTACCTGCCGGAGGCCGAGACCTCGACGTCGGCGAGGGCCTCCTGGCCCGGCATGCTGTCGACGGCGTCGAAACGGTCGCCGGTGCGCTCGAGGGTGACCAGGCTCCCGGCCGCGGTCTGGTTGACCAGCACGGTGGCGTCCTCGCTGAGGATCGCGTAGCCGGTGTAGGCGTCACCGGCCGGCGGCGCCTGGACCGGCATCTCGACCCAGCCGGCCCCGTCGCGCCGCACGACCAGCCCGCCCGCAGTGGAACCGAGGAGGACGGCGTCCGATCCGCTGTAGACCCCGTAGAACCGCCCGTCGGTGAGGTCGAGGACCTCCGGGTCCTCGTCGGGGCGCCAGGCGGTGACGGTGCCGCTGGTGGCGCCGGCGAGGATGTCGCCTCCGCGGGCGTCGAGGCTGGTCACCACCGTCGGCTCGGGGTAGGCGCGGACCAGCTCCCACCCGGGCGTGTACTCCCGCAGCTCGCCGAAGGAGCCGCCCACCAGGAGCCGGTCACCGAGGTGCGCCACCGCGTTGGCCGACCCTTCGAACTCGAGCGAGGTGAGCAGCGCCGGGCCCGACGGTGCGGTGCTGTAGCGGTAGCCGAACCCCTGCGCGGTCCCCACGAGCACCTCGCCGCCGTCGGGGGAGACGTCCACCGCGAACACGGTGCCTTCCACCGGGATGTCGGCCACCCGCGAGCCGTCCGGGCGGAACACCTCCACCAGGCTCGCCCCGCCGCCTGCGAAGATCAGGTCCTCGGTGGCGTCCAGGCCGGTCACCGCCACCTCGTCGGCCAGCGCGATGTCCGGCAGGCGCTCGGGGGCGTCCGCGGAGGCGAGGTCGGCCCGGCGGATCGTGCCCTCGAGGGTGCCCACCAGCACGGTGGACCCCACCCACGCGGCGCTGTAGGCCACCGTGTCCTCGCCCAGCTCGAGGATCTCCCGGGGCTCCCCGGTGAGGTCCCACACGGCGGCGGTCTGCTGACCGCCGATCAGCGCCAGGACCCGCCCGTCGACCACGGTGCCCTTGAGCGCGAACAGCTGGTTCCCGCCGCTGACGAGGGTCTCGGCCTCTCCGTCGATCTCGCCGCCCCGCCACAGCGTCACCTCGCCCGAGCTGTCGGCACGCAGCGTGAGGTCGGCGTCCTCGATGTGGTCGATCAGCGTGGTCCCGCTGGGCCCGGTGGCGCGGGTGGGCAGCGGGGTGCCCGCCGACTTCAGCACCGCGGAGCGGCTCTCGACGCTCTCGTCGAGCGAGAGGGAGGCGACGCTGAGCTGGCCGGCCGGGTTCGGTTCGTCGGCGCGGACCTCGTCGGCGATGAGCGCCAGCTGCCGGGCCTGGGCGGAGCGCTCCGACGCCTGCGCGGCCTCCCTGAGATAGGAGGACTGCAGGCCGGCCAGCACCGCCACCACGAGCATGGTGATGGCGATCACTGCCGCCGCGACGGCCAACTGCTGGCGTCTCCGCAGGCGCATGATGGTGTCGGCCTGGGCGCTCTGCTGCGTGTCGGCCAGGTCCAGGCTCGACGAGATGAAGTTGTTCTCCCGGGCAGAGAGCAGCGGCGCGCTCTTCTGCCGGGCCCAACTGCTCCACAGCTCCGCCTCGACGGGCATGAGCGCGTCGTCCTGCCTGCCCCCCTCGTCCCACACCTGGGCCGCCATCTGGATGCGACGGGCGATCAGCAGGGACGCCCGCTCCTCCTCGATCCAGGTGCGCAGCCTCTCCCACCGCGACAGCAGCGCGTCGTGCGACACGGCGACGGCGCCCCCGGTGAGCGCGAACAGGCGCGCGCCGAGGAACGCGTCGAGGACGGGCGACATGTCGTCGTCGAGGTCGTCCAGGGGGATGCTGCGGCGCAGGATGCGGTCACCGTCGACCTGGATCAGAGCAAGCATGAGCCGCCGCGCGAGGCTCTGCTGCCGCTCGTCCAGGGCCGAGTACACGGCCTCCGCCTCCTCGTCGAGCGCGGACCACAGGCCCCCGGTGGCCAGGTAGTGGGCCGCGGTCAGGGTGGCGCCCTGGGCCGCGACCCAGCAGCGCCTCATGGCGCTGGACAGCAGCGGGAGCGCGGTGCCGGGAGAGGGCTCGCCGTAGAGCGTGAGATCCCGCAGGATCAGGCGGACCAGGTCGGGCGCCACCGTGCGGCCGTGCCTCCGGGCCGGCTCCTCGATGATGTGGGCGTACTCGTCGGGCGTCAGGGGCCCGACCAGCACCGGCGAGGCCAGGGACGCGGCGAGGCGCTCGTCGCGCATGGCGAACCCGAACGCGGTGGCGGTGATCGCCACGACGCAGGTCACCTGCGCGGTCAGGCGCGCCAACGCCTCGAACACCGCGGTCCGCTCCTCAGGGGGCAGGGCCTCGGCCTCCTCGAACTGGTCCACCACCAGCAGCCGGCATCCGTCGGGCACGGTGAGCGTGGGCAGCTCCGCGACCCTGGCGGAGACCGGGGAGGCGCCGTCCATGGGGCCCCCGGGGGCGCAGGCGTGCCCGACGAGCCCGGCAGCCAGCAGCGAGGACTTGCCCGCCCCGGAGTCGCCCACCACCACGATGGGCCGCGGGGCGTCCGGCCGGAGGCAGGCCTCGACGAGCGCCTCGTAGGCGCGCTCCCTGCCCACGTAGACCGCGGCCTCCTGCGCGGTGTAGCTGCGCAGGCCCACGTACGGGGACTCGCCGACCACCGGCGCGGACCGGGCGCTGGAGACCGCGCGCTGCCATGCCGCGCGCTCGTCGTCGGATCCGATGAGGCCCAGGGCCTGCAGCAGGTCAAGGAAGTGGGGGGTGAGCGCCGGCGTCGGCAGCCGTCCCTCGAACCAGCCCTGCGCGGTGGAGGGCGGCACCTTCGCCAGCGTCGCGGCGCGCCGGATCGAGAGGTTGGCGGCGTGCCGGGCCGCGACCAGGGTCTCGACGAGGGTCTCTCGACTCTGCGGGGGGAGCATGGCGGCACAGTACCTGCCGCCGCTTCCGCCGGATCCGGCGGCTCCCGCGGAGTAACGGCACCCTCCGCTGACTAGCAGCTCCACTGTGGGGCCGTGAGCCGGTGCGTACTCGTACACCCGTCGGCTCGTCGCTCGGGGATACGGGCGCCTAGTGTCGGGAGTGCACTGCGACACCCGCTCCGGGGGGAGAGACGGCCACAGGTTCGTAACGGGGATGCCGACACCAGGGGGGATGGAGTCGGCTGAGACGCGGCGCGACGAGAGGCCCACGGCCTCGGCTCAAGGGCCGGGCCGAGGGCCTCTCGCTTTTGCCGCGGCGCTCCGAGCGGCCGCGGGGTGGGGTCAGGCGTCGGCGGAGTTGCTGGAGATGCCCGGCTTGCCGTCGTGGATGATCTTGCCCGGGTTGAGGTTGTGCCCCGGGTCCACGCCGTCGAACAGGGCGCGCTGGATGAACACACCGGCAGGCGAGATGTCCTGGTCCATCCAAGGGCTGTGCTCCTCGCCCACGCCGTGGTGGTGCGACACCGTGGCGTGGTTGTCCATGAACGACTGCTGGAGCACGCGCTTGGCGTGGTCGTAGGTGGCCATGGCGCCGTCGGACTTGTCCGCGATCGCGAACGTGAAGTACTGGCAGGCGCCCGAGTGGTACGAGTGGCTGAGGTGGCAGAACACCACGCCCCTGACCCCGAGCTCGTCCATCGCCCGGTTGAACGCGGCGACGGTGTTGGTGTGGATCTGCTCGGCGTACTTCCACGGGGTGGTGGTTTCCGACACGTCGGCGACGAGGCCACGGTCCAGCATGAAGTCGCGGATGTAGGGGGTGTCGTACTTCTTCTGGTCGTACAGGGAGCCCGGGCCCTTGCCCACGCCCATGCCGCCGTGGTTGCGGACGATCTTGGCCACGAGGCCCTTCTCGTAGCGCACGTGCGTGGGCGAGCCCTCGAAGCCCACGAAGCTCATGGCGATCTTCTCCAGGTCCCAGCCCTTCTGCACCATGATCTTCTGGATGGCCTTGCTGCTCAGCGAGCCGAGACGGCTCGACTTCTTGCCGTTGGCCATGATGTATTGCGTCTCGATGGCGTCCGAGACGCGCGCCATCATCACGGAGGCGTCCGACTCGACGATGGCCTGGCAGGCCTTGAGCCCGTCCTCGTAGGTGGGGAAGAAGTAGGCCTGCAACTCGCGCACCTCGGGGATGCGGTGCACGTTGACCCACGCCGAGGTGATGATCCCGAGGCGCCCCTCCGAGCCCAGCACCATCTCGCGGACGCTGGGGCCCGACGACGACGACGGCAGCGGGCGCAGCGTGAGCACCTGGCCGGGCATCACCATGGTGAGGCCGCGGCAGATGTCGGCGATGTCGCCGTACTTGTCCGACTGCATGCCCGAGGACCGGGTGGCGATCCATCCGCCGAGCGTGGACCACACGAACGAGTCCGGGTGGTGGCCCATGGTCCAGCCGCGGGCCTTCAACTGATCCTCCATGTCCGGGCCGAACACGCCGGCCTGGATGTGGGCCAGGCCCGAGACCTCGTCGATCTCCAGGACCCGGCTCATGCGGCCGAGGTTGACCGAGACCACCTGGCGGGTCTCGCCCGGCTCCGCCTCCAGCGCCGCCACGATGTTGGACCCGCCGCCGAAGGGGATGAGCACGGCGTCGGCGGCCACCACGGCGTCGACGAGGAGCTCGACCTCGCGCTGCGTGCCCGGGTAGAGGACCACATCCGGCACGCGGCCCAGCAGGCCCGCGCGGACGCGCAGAAGGTCGCGGACGCCCTTGCCGAAGGCGTGCACCACGCGGGTCTCGTCGTCGGTCTGCACGAACTTCTCACCCAGGATGCCCACCAGTTCGGCTCGCAGGCCATCGGTCAGCTGGGAGGCGGGCACGTCGAGCGACGAGAAGGGGCGCACGGGCTCCACGGGGGCGGTGATGTCCACCCCCACCATCTTCTTCACGAACGGGGGGAACTTCGGCTTGTCCTCGTAGTGGTACGCCTTGCCCTCCTCGCCCCAGCCCCACCACTTCTGTTGCTTGACCCCGTCGATCATCGATCCTCCTGCTTGTCAGCCTGTTCCTTGGCGTCCTCAACCAAGGCGGCGATATGGGACTTCCTGGCCAGTTCGATGGCCTCGGTGCGCGCGTACTCGGCGAGCGTCTTCTTGCCGTAGGCGCGGGCGGTGGTGTCGTGCAGCTCCAGCACCTGGCGGCGCATCCGCTCGTTGAACTCGTGCGCGATCTCACCGGGGTACGCGGTCATGGGGCGCCCGAACACCACATGCACCTCGGGCCTGCCCTTCGGCAGGTGCTTCTGCCGCGACGGCCACGCGTCGTAGGCGCCCACGAGGGCCACCGGCAGCGCGGGCACCCCGCGGGAGATGCACAGCGACGCCACGCCCGGCACGAACGGCGCCAGCGCGCCGGTGCGGGAGCGGGTGCCCTCGGGGAACAGCAGGATGGGGACGCCGTCGTCGAGCAGCTGCCCGGACATGCCGCGCTTGCCCTTGCCGCCCTTGCCCCGGTCGATGGCGAAGGCGTTCATGAACAGCGACATCGACAGCGACTTCACCGGGTTGTCGAAGAAGAAGTCACCGGCGGCGCCGGTGGCCACGAACTTCGACAGCCTGCTCGGCAGCGAGCAGAGGATCAGGGGGGCGTCGAGGTGCGACGAGTGGTTTCCGAACACGACGAAGGCGCCCTCGAGGCCGTCAAGGTTGGACACGCCGTGCACGTGGACCTTCAGCAGCCGCAGGAGCGCCGGCTTGAGCAGGAGCATCTGCGCGGTCTGCCTGGTGGTGGCGTGCATCCTCGACGTGTACCGCGGGTTCGCGGGTTCGACGTCGTTGGCCACCTCAGTGCTTCTTCCGCGACGCGCTCAGCTTGCGCGAGAACCAGCGCGTGAACGATCGCGGGCCGTGCTCGGCGATCGCGTAGGCGATCTTCCACTTCAGCGTGGGCACCGACACGAAGCGGCCCCGCTCGGCGTCCGCCAGGGCGCCGCGCACGAGCGTCTCGGCGTCGATCCACACGATGCTGGGCAGGGACGTGGCCTTGATCCCGGCGCGCTCATGGAACTCGGTGCGCACCCATCCCGGGCAGAGCGCCGTCGACGTGACCCCGGTGCCGGAGAGCTCAAGGGCCAGCGCCTGCGAGTAGGTGGTGCACCAGGCCTTCACGGCCGAGTAGTTGCCGGTGAAGATGGTGCCCGCCGTCGACGACACGTTGATGATCCGGCCGTGGCCGCGGGCCCGCATGGCCCGCGCGGCGGCGCCGCCGAGGATGAGCACCGCCAGGCACATGACGTCCAGTGCCTTGGCGTGCATGTCGATGTCGGCGGGATCCAGCAGCGTGGTGTGCAGGCCGAATCCGGCGTTGTTGACCAGGATGTCGACGGGGCGGGCCGGGTCCTCGAGGCGCTCCGCGACCTGGAGGACGTCGTCGCGGACGGCGAGGTCCGCCGAGATGACCTCCACGTCGATGTGGAACTCCGCACGCAGTTCGGCAGCGACCGAGTTGAGGCGGTCGGTGTCGCGGGCGACGAGGATCAGGTCGGTTCCCCGGCCGGCGAGTTCGCGTGCGAACGCGTGCCCGATGCCGGAAGTCCCGCCCGTGATCAGTGCTGAAGCCATGGGATTAAGGTACGCCACCCGGGCGCGTCGCCGCGATGTCGCCACCGGCCTGGGGCCACCCGGTCGTTGTTTCCCGACAAGCCCCCGGGGCGTTCGTTGTGGGGAAGCCACAAGAACGGCGACACCCCCGGCCAAAGGGCCGGGGGCGTCGTCGAGGAGGTGCGGATCAGGCGGGGGCGCCGATCACTTCGACCGTCTCGCGCGCCATCGCCAGCTCCTCGTTGGTGGGGATCACCAGGACGCGGGCCTTCGAGGCGGCCGTCGAGATCTCGCGGGCCTCGCGGGAGCGCACCTCGTTGGCCGCCGTGTCCAGCTCGAAGCCCATGCCGGCCAGGCGTTCGACGACGGGGCCGCGGATGTGCGCGGCGTTCTCGCCCACCCCGGCCGTGAAGACCAGCGCGTCGACGCCGCCGAGAAGTGCCATGTAGGCGCCGATGTAGAACACCAGGCGGTGCACGTACACGTCACGGGCCAGGATGGCGTCCTGGTTGCCGGCGGCGATCTGGGTGGCCACGTCGCGCATGTCGGTGTAGCCGCAGAGGCCCAGCATGCCGGAGCGCTTGTTGAGCAGGGTGTCCACCTCGTCGGGCGTCATGCCGTGCGTCGAGAGGAACTTGTGCAGGCCCGGGTCCACGTCTCCGGAGCGGGTGCCCATCACGAGCCCCTGGAGGGGGGTGAGGCCCATCGACGTCTCGATGGCCCTGCCGCCGAGGACGGCCGAGATGGAGGCGCCGTTGCCGAGGTGGCACACGATCAGCTTGAGGTCCGGGTCGTCCACCCGGCCCAGGTACTCGGCGGCCTGCTCCGACACGTAGCTGTGCGACGTGCCGTGGAAGCCGTACTTCCGGATGCCGTGCTCCTTCGCCAGCTCCTGATCCACCGCGTAGGTGTAGGCCTCGGCGGGGAGCGTGGTGAAGAACGCGGTGTCGAAGATGCCGACGTGCGGGATGCTGGGCAGCAGGTCCATGGCGGCGCGGATGCCGGCGATGGCCGGAGGGTTGTGCAGCGGGGCCAGCTGTGACAGGCGCCGGAGCTCGGCGATGACGTCCGCGTCGATCCGCACGGACTCGCGGAACTTGTCGCCGCCGTGCACGATGCGGTGGCCGACGGCGATCACGTCGTGCAGGCCGGGGCCGAACTCCTCGAAGGCCGCGACCACGGCGCCGAACGCGACGGTGTGGTTGGGGTACCAGCCCTCGCGCACCGTCTCCTCGTCGCCGTGCCGGTGCTTGAGCTCGCCAGAGGCCTGGCCGATGCGCTCCACCAGGCCGGACGCGCGGGACTCGTGGGTCTCCGCGTCGATCACCTGGTACTTCATGGACGACGACCCGCAGTTGAGCAGGAGGATCGGCTGGGACATGACGCCCTTTCGTAGTGGGTCAGACCGCCTGGGCCTGGATGGCTGTGATGGTGATGGTGGAGACGATGTCGTCGACGAGGGCGCCGCGCGACAGGTCGTTGACGGGCTTGCGGAGCCCCTGGAGCATGGGGCCGATCGCGACGGCGCCAGAGGTGCGCTGCACGGCCTTGTACGTGTTGTTGCCGGTGTTGAGGTCCGGGAAGATGAACACGGTGGCGCGGCCGGCCACCTCGGAGTCCGGCATCTTCTTCTTCGCCACCACCTCGTCGACGGCGGCGTCGAACTGGATGGGGCCCTCCACCTTCAGCTCGGGGGCGCGCTCCCGCACCAGGCGCGTGGCCTCGCGGACCTTGTCCACGTCTGCGCCGGAGCCGGAGTCGCCCGTCGAGTACGACAGCATGGCGATCCGCGGCTCGATGCCGAAGCTCACCGCCGTCGCGGCCGACGAGATGGCGATATCTGCCAGCTGGTCCGCGGTGGGGGTGGGGTTGACCGCGCAGTCCGCGTAGACGAGCACCCGGTCGCTCATGCACATGAGGAAGGACCCGGACACCACCGAGACGCCGGGGGAGGTCTTGATGAACTCCAGCGACGGGCGGATGGTGTTGGCCGTGGTGTTGACGGCGCCGGAGACCATGCCGTCGGCCATGCCGAAGTGCACCATCATGGTGCCGAAGTAGGAGAGGTCCTTGAGCGTCTCGCGGGCCTTCTCGAGGCTGACGCCCTTGTGGGCGCGGAGCCGGGCGTATTCCTCGGCGAACTTCTCCACCAGCGCCGGGTCCTCGGGGTTCACGACGGTGGCGTCGGTGAGGTTGAGGCCCAGCTCTGAGGCGCGGCGGCTGATCTTGATCGAGTCGCCCAGCAGGATGATGTCGGCGACCGAGCGCTGCAGCACGACGGAGGCCGCAGTCAGCACGCGGTCGTCCGTGGCCTCCGGCAGGACGATGCGCTGCTTGTTGGCGCGCGCCATCTGCATGATCTGGTGCTCGAACATGGTGGGCGTGCGGATCTCGGTGCGGGGCAGGTCGATCGCGGCCACCAGCGCGGCCTCGTCGACGTTCTGCGAGAACAGCGCCCGCGACACCTCGATCTTGCGGGCCGAGCTGGTCGACGTGCCGCGGATGCCCTGCAGCGCGACGGCGGTGGGGAACGTGTCGCCCTTGGTGACGGCGATGGGGAGGTCGATCTCCGAGTCCGCGAACAGCTTCGACACGGACTCGGGCACCTCGAAGCCGCCCGTGAGGATGAGGGCGGCCAGCGGCCCGTAGTCCGGCGAGCGGTGCGCCATGACCACGCCGGGAAGCAGGTCCAGGCGGTCCGCCGGCATGATGACGGTGGCCTCGCGCTTGAGGCGCGGCAGCAGGTTGGGCAACGTCATGCCCGCCACCAGGGTGTGCAGCGACTCGTGGGACAGGAACTCGGGGTTGCCCAGCCACTGGGTGGCCTCGGCCGCCTCGAACTGCGCGCCCACCGACGGCGCGGTGAGCACCGGATCCTCGGGGAGCACCGAGACGGCGACGTCGCGGACTGCCCGCATGGCGTCGCGGAGGGCCTCGACGTCCGGCTCCTCGGCGTGCGTGACGATGATGCCGATGACGGTGTTGTGCTTGGCCTCGTACGCCTCGATGGCCGACTCGGCCAGGCGCGCCACCTGTTCGACGGTGCGGCCCAGCGCCTTCGCCACGTACAGGACGGGCGAGTTGAGGTTGGCCGCGATGACCGCGTTGTGCTCAAGCTCCGACGCGGTGCCGAGGTCCTCGTAGTCCGAGCCGAGGACGACGACGACGTCGCGCGTCTCCGCGAGGGCGCTGTACTTGGCGACGATGGTGTCGATCGCCTCGTTCGTGTCCGCCGCGTAGTCGGTGTAGGTCACCCCGACGGCCTCGGCGAGGGTCTCCTTGACGCCCTTCTGGGTGAGCAGCGCCTCGGTGACCGCGTCCGTCTCCGTGGAGTGCACGAGCGGGCGGTAGACGCCGATGGAGCGCACCTGGCGCGCGAACATGTCGATGAGGCCGAGGGCGATCGACGACTTGCTGACCTGCCGCTCCGATGAGGCAATGTAAACGCTTTTCGTCACGGGCCCCACCTTATCGCCCTTTACGGGGCACCCCCGCGACCGATCCATCCCGGGCGGGCGTTCTGAGCATCGGCCCACCCCGGCGGGGTCGGGTCTGTTCACGGGGAAGGCGTCGGGTCTTGTTCGTGGGACGGGGTCGGGTTGGTGCCGGGTGGTGGGGGCCGGTCCCGCCCGTGACTCCTCGATTCGGCGCTGACGCGCCTGCCCTCGTCGCACATGCCCGAGCCAACCCGGCCCGGCCCCCACCACCCGGCACCCGCGGGACGTGCAAGTCCTCGTCGCGGAGAGCTGGGCATGCAGAGGGCGCGGCCCCGGCGACTGCCGAGACCGCGCCCCTTCGTCGGATCAGTTGACGCGGATCAGGGAGGCCTCCCTGCCCGCCGGGTTGTCGAAGGACACGATCATGAGGCCGAGGGGCTTCTGCGCGTTGAAGGCCGCGACGTCCTTGGTCACCGGAAGGTTGACCTTGGCGCCCGGGGCGACGGGTTCGTAGAGCCCGTCGCTCAGGGGCTTGGCGCTCGGGTCGTACACCGCACGCCCGGAGAACTGGTCGTACGCGTCGCCGTAGAACGACGCCACGGTGTAGCTGAACGGCCCGTCAATGCCCAGGTCACTGGCGAAGACCGGCAGGAGGACTGTGCTGGAGTCGGTCGGTGAGCCGGCCAGGAACTTGATTGTCGTCGCCTTCGTCCTCAGGTTGTACACGAATACGCCGTTCTGGCCGTTGTGGTCACCCGTGAGCACAGCCCCGAGGTCGTAGCTGAACACCGCGAAGTCGTCGGTGCCGTCCCGATCGGTGTCGATCAGGATGTCGAACTCGACGCTGGCGGCATTGCTGTACCGGTCATGGGTCGACACCGCGAAGACCATCAACGAGTCCGTGCCCAGATCGAACGACTGGACGCCCGCGGCCTGAAGATCGAAGCCGCCGCCGACGCGCTGGTCCTTCCGATCCTCCAGCCCCCACGTGTACACATCCGCAACGCCCGCGGAGACCGAGCCCATGTTCGACACCGCCAACGAGGCTGTGGTCTTCGGCCCGTTGAGGGAACCGTTGATAGAGGCCGAGACCTTCGACGACGGCCGCGGCACCAGCAGCGCCCCCACCGTCAACGAGTCGGAGCCGGAGGTCAGGACCACGTTGCCCGAGACCTGAGCCAGGTCGCCATCCTCCGACGCGGGTACGTCGGTGGCCAGAACCGCAAGAGTCACCCGCAGGGTTGCGGTGCCGCCGGCGCGGACTGTCACGTTCGGCCTGTCGAACGTCACGGTGGCGGGCAGCGAGCCGGCGCCCTGCTCGTAGTTGACCGCATAGGTGCGCGGCGAGGAGCTCCGGTTGACGATCGTGATCGTCCTCGTTGCGCTGAAGTCCCGCGCCAGCTCTGCGAAGCCGAAGCTGAGGGTGGATTCGCGGAAGGCATTCCTGCCGTTGGCGGAGTCGCCGAAGGCGAAGGCCTCGGCGGACACCAGGCCGACGGGATCGACGAGGCCGCCCCCGAGGGTGAGCCGGTAGCCCGCGACCTTCTCGGGGTCGGCCGTGGAGACCAGCGCCGACGAGACGTCCTGCCCGCTCCACTCGGGGTGGGCCTGGACGCCGAGGGCCGCGACACCCGCCACATGCGGCGCCGCCATCGACGTGCCGGACAGGAACATGGCGCCGGTGCCGGAGCCGACGGCGGCCGAGGCGATGGACACGCCCGGTGCCGTGACGGAGGGCTTCAGAGCGGAGTCGCCGCTGCGCGGGCCCGAGGACGTGAAGGAGCCGTAGCCCTCGAAGCCGGGGTTGTCGATCGCGACCGGCGCGAGCGTGAGGCTCTCTTCGTCGGCGGCGATGAGCGCCGGGCCGTCCCCGGAGCGCACGCCCAGGAACGGGATGGTGACGGTGTAGGCGATCCCTGTGTCGGGGTTCTCCGTGATGGGGCCCTCGTAGGGGGGCAGGGAGGTGGCGTTGTTGATCATCACGACGGCGTCGGCGCCGGCCTGCTGGCCGAACACGCCGCGCGCCACGCGGGCGCAGGTGCCGCGGGTGGTCACTGCCATCTGGAGCGGCGCGTTGGGGGCGGCGCTGATGCTGGCCTTGGTGTAGGCCTCGACCGAGCACCCGAGGGCCTCGTTCTCGTCCGTCGCCGGGTCGTCGGTCAGAGCCACGACCGCATAAGGCCCCGTGGGGAGCTCAGCGCCGTTGGCGTTGATCGCCTCGATCTCCAGCCCGTCGACGGTGAGCGTCGCGCCGGGGAAGGTCTCGGTGGCGTCGTTGGCCGCGACGCTGATCACGCCGTCGCCCGCACCTGGGGAGCCGGTGAGGTATGGGTTGGGTCCGGCGTTGCCGGCGGAGGCCACCACCACGACGCCGTCGGCGGCGGCGTTGCTCGCGGCCACCGAGGCGGGGTCGTCCTTCGTGCCGTAGTCGGAGCCCAGCGACATGTTGATCACGTCCATGCCGTTGTCGACGGCCCAGTCGATGGCCTCGACGGTGACGTCGGTGGAGCCCTCGCAGCCGAACACCTTCAGCGCGTAGAGGTCCACCTCGGGGGCGACGCCGGGGCCCACCAGGAAGTCGTTCTCCGCCGTCGCCGCGTCGTAGGGGCCGGTGAAGGTGGAGCCGTCGCTGGTCACCCCGCTGCCGCCGGTGGTGCCGGCCACGTGCGTGCCGTGGCCGTTGCAGTCCAGCGGGTTGGCGTCCGGGACGGGCGTGGAGTTCGCCGGATCGCTGGCGTCGTAGGCGTCACCCACGAAGTCCCAGCCGCCCTTGACGCGCGGCGCCTCGGGTCCGAACCATGCGGCGTTAGTGGTGTTGCTCGCCTTGGCCGCCGCGAAGGCCTCCTTGGTGCCGGGGCCGCCGAACGTGGCGTGGGTGTAGTCGATGCCTGTGTCGATGATGGCCACCTTGACGCCCTCACCGGTGTAGCCGTTGTCCTGCCACACCTGGTCCACGCCGAGGTAGGGCACCGACGTGGCGTTGGTGGGCTCGACCGTCTGCACCCGGTGCACCGCCTTGACGCCGGGAAGCGCGGACAGCGCGGCCGCGTCGGCGCGGGCCACGCTCACCTTCACGCCGTTGTAGGCCGTCTGGACCTGCGAGCGGACCTGGCCGCCGAGCTTCGCGATGGCAGGCTTGAGCTTGTCCTGTTCGGCCTTGCGCTGCGCCTTGAGGGCGTTGCGCTCCGCCTTGGTCAGCCGTGCCGGGGAGGCCGCGTCGACGACCGCGACGGGATCGGAGGCCAGCTCGACCATCACGGTCACCCGCGCCCCCCCGTCGGCCGAGGCGGGCACGAAGTCCGACGAGATCTTGCCGGCGTCGGCCCGCTCGAACCGGTCAAGAGGGTCCTCCGGGCTGGCCTGGGCTACGCCCGGGAGCGCGAGTGCGAGGAGTGCGGTCAGGGCAACGGTGCCGGCCTTCTTCATACGTTTCGCCATTCACTAGGGGGGATAGTGTTGGCCGCCACACTATGAGCGCCCTCAGAAGGCGTCAATGAACGAAAGTGATACCTCTCAACGTCAGGTTGAGGTGTCGGAGCCGCGCCTGCGGCGAACCTCAGCGGTTGCTTTCGGGGGTGCCCTCCGCGGGGCGGGTGTACCCCGCCTCCTCCAGGTCCTCGGTCAGGTGGTCCATGAGCAGCAGCTCGTCCTTGATGAGCCCGGCGCGGTAGGCGCCGCGGGCCACGAGGTTGGCCGAGACCGGGGCCGTCAGCAGCTGGAGGACGATCACGAGCAGGCAGAGGCCGGCGGCCCACCAGGTGCGCAGGCTGAGGGTGATGCCGACGGTGACCGAGATCAGCCCCAGCACCTGCGGCTTGGTGATGGCGTGCATCTTGCCCAGCACGTCGGGGAATCGCACCAGGGAGACGGCGGCGCCGAGGCACAGCAGCGCGCCCGCGAGCACGAACACGGAGGCGATGAGGTCGAAGATCTGGTCCGTCATCAGGGCTGCTTCCGGTCTCGGTGGGCGGTGTACTGCCGCCGGGTGGCCATCCGGTCCGCGACCATCCGGGCCACCGACACCGCGCTGGTGAAGCCCAGCATGGACAGCAGCACCAGGATGAGGACCTCGGTGGAGCTGTCCGACCACACCGTCCACAGCCCCAGCGACGCCACCACGACGGCGACGATCAGGTCCGCGGCCACGGAGCGGTCCAGCTGCGTTGGCCCCTCCGCGATCCGGTTCGCGCCGATGATCGCTGACACGGCCAGCACCACGGCCGCGACACTCAGGATCACCTCGGTGAGGACGTCGACCATCTCACTCCTCCATCCGTGGGGACGCGTTGACGGGGTGGGCCATGCAGGCCGCGTCGAAGGCGGCGATCTCCTCGTCGGAGCCGAACGCCCGCACCACCCTGGACTCCACTGCCATGGCCATGCGCTGCACGCGGTCCAGCGCGGCGTCGTCGACAAGCTCGAGGGCGTGCATGTAGAGGCGACGGGGCTCGCGGACCACCTCGATCACCACCGTGCCGGGGACGAGCGACAGGATCTCGGCCACCTGCACCTGGTAGAGGTCGTCGTCTGTGTGGAGGTCCACCCGCACGATGCCGGCGTGGAGGTTGACCTCCCGCTGGAAGGCCAGCCGGAGAAGGCGCACCGACGAGACCACCAGGTCGTGCAGCAGGTGCCAGGTGAGCAGCGCGAACCCGACGGGGCGGAACCGGCCCTGCCAGAAGATCGGGGGGAGTGGGAACATCACGCCGACGATCCAGCCGAGCGCGACGCCGGAGATGAGGATCAGCGGGGACGCGCTGCCCCAGACCAGCACCCACACGCCGGCCATGCCGAACACGGACAGGGGCCGGAACTTCGCGCGTTGGCGCCAGGGGGTGGCCGATTTCATCATCGCAGGCCCTCCGGGAGTACGGCGACGATGTAGGACCCGTCGCGCAGCGTGGCGGCGGCCGCGTGCGTGTACTCGTACAGCGGCCCCGCGAACACCGTCAGCGCCAGGCCGAACGCGACCAGCGCCATTGTGGCCCCCACCTGCAGGGGAGGCATGGGGCGCGTGTCGTCGTCGATCAGCTCGTCGATGTCCTCGTTGAGGCGCTCGGCCTCGGCGCGGCGCTGCTCGGCGGGCGTGACGCCCCAGAACGCCCGGTTCCACACCTTGGCCATGGCGATCAGGGTGAGGAGGCTGGTGAGCACGCCGCCCGCGACGACGGCCCAGGCGAGCATGCTGCCGTGGGCGGCGCCCGCCTGGATCAGGCCGAGCTTGCCGATGAACCCGGAGAACGGCGGGATGCCGGCCAGGTTCATGGCGGGCAGGAAGAACAGGACGGCCAGCAGCGGCGCCACCTTGAGGAGCCCGCCGAGGCCCTCCAGCGACGAGGTGCCCCCGCGACGCTCGATGAGCCCGGTCACCAGGAACAGGGTTGCCTGGATTGTGATGTGGTGCGCGGTGTAGAAGATGGTGGCCGCCATGCCCGCGTCGCTGCCGAGCGAGATGCCGAAGACCATGAATCCGATGTGGCTCACCAGGGTGAAGGAGAGCATCCGCTTGATCTCCACCTGTGCGATGGCACCCAGGATGCCGATCACCATCGTGAGCAACGCCGCGACCATCAGCACGTCGTTGACCGGCGACGACGGGAACAGCAGCGTCTCCGTGCGGATGATGGCGTAGACACCCACCTTGGTGAGCAGGCCGGCGAACACCGCGGTGACCGGCGCGGGGGCGGTGGGGTAGGAGTCCGGGAGCCAGGAGCCGAGGGGGAACATCGCGGCCTTGACCGCGAACGTCACGATCAGGAGCACCTCGAGCAGGAGCTGGACCGGCTCGCTGAGGTCGCGCAGGCGCACCGCCAGGTGAGCCAGGTTGACCGTGCCCGTCGCCGCGTACACGGCGGAGATGGAGATGAGGAACAGCGACGAGCTGAGCAGGGAGACGATGACGTAGGTGGTGCCCGCGCGGATCCGGTCCCCCGTCCCGCCCAGGGTGAGCAGCACGTAGGAGGCGAACAGCAGGATCTCGAAGCCCACGAACAGGTTGAACAGGTCCCCGGCCAGGAACGCGTTCGAGACGCCCGCCATCAGGAGCAGGAACGTGGGGTGGAAGATCGACACCGGGGTCTCGCGACGCACCTCGTCGCTGTCCTGGCCGGTGGCGAACAGGAGGACGCACAGCGCGACCACCGAGGCCACGAACAGCATCAGCGAGCTCAGGCGGTCCGCCACAAGGGCGATGCCCAGCGGCTCCGGCCAGTTCGCGAGCCACAGCGACACCGGCCCCACCTCGTGCGTGTGCCACATCAGCACGGCCGCCACCGCGACGATGCCGGAGAGGCTGAGCACGGAGACGATGCGCTGCGTGGTGGGGCGGCGCGGCAGGGCCAGCGCGACGGCGGCGCCGAAGATCGCCAGCAGCACCGGCACCGGGAGCAGGTTGGCCATCATTCGCTCACCACGTCCTCACCCGTGTCGGAGAAGGTGGTGTCCTCGTAGGACTCGGAGGCCACGTCGGCCTCCGCCAGGTGGCGGATGCGGGCGTCCTCGACGTCGTCCGCCACCTCGTCGTGCCCGTGCAGCTGGAAGCTGCGGTAGGCGACGGTGAGCACGAACGCCGCCACCGCCATGGTGATCACGATGGCCGTCAGCACCATCGCCTGCGGCAGGGGATCGGAGGTCTTGTCCGGATCCGCGAGCCCCACGATGGGCGCCGCGCCCGGCTCCCCTGCGGCGACGATGAACAGCAGGTTCACGCCGTTGCTGGCGAGGAGGACTCCGAGCAGGATCCGGGTCAGGGACCGCTCGAGCAGCAGGTACACCCCGGCGGCCACGAGGATGCCGGCCGTGACGGCGAGGGCGAGGTTGGCGGTCATCGGAGGGCCTCCCCGGGGCGCGTGTGCCTGGTGTGGCGCGGGGCGTCGTCGCTCGCGTCCGGCCGTCCGCGATCCTTGGCGGTGCCGCCGTGGCGGGCCGGCAGGGCGATGGTGGAATCGGGCAGGGGCATGGGGGCCAACTGGTCGCTGGCGTGCTGGTCGATGCCGGAGCCCAGGCTGCGGACCACGTCGAGAAGCATGCCCACCACCACGAGGTAGACGCCGAGGTCGAAGATCGTCGACGACACCAGGTGGACCTCGCCGAGGAACGGCAGCTCCCCCCAGGGCGTGGCCAGGACGTCCGGGCCGGGCACGTTCCAGTAGTAGTCGTAGCTCTGCAGCACGCTCCCGCCGAAGAACACCGGGACGACGGCGGCGCCCAGCAGCAGGAACAGGCCGCCGCCCAGCAGCCGGCCCGCGTCGAACGGCGCGGCCTCGTCCAGCTCGTGCCGGCCGGCGGCGAGGTAGCGGATGATCAGCGCCATGCCGGCCACCATGCCTCCGGCGAATCCGCCGCCGGGGGAGTTGTGGCCGGCCAGCAGGAGGTAGATGGAGATGATGATCATCACGCCGAACAGCAGCCGCGTGATCACCTCGAACACGAGGGACCGCACCAGCGGGGACAGGGTCTGCCCTGCCCGCAGCCACACGCCGGGCGCGCTGTCCGACATGGGGGCGTCCTCGCGGTCCTCGAACACCTCGTCGGTGCGGGTCAACGAACCCACCCGGGAGCGGAGGAAGATCAGCGACGCCACGCCGGTGGCGGCGATGACCAGCACGGCGATCTCGCCCAGGGTGTCCCAGGCGCGGGTGTCCACCAGCGCCACGTTGACGATGTTCTTGCCGAAGCCGATCTCGTAGGCGGCCTCGTACCAGGCGTCGGAGATCGGGTCCGCCACTCGGGCGCCCGCGCTGACGACCGCCACCAGCGTCACCGTGGTGCCGACGGCGGCGGCGACGAGCACGCGCCACCACCTCGTCGAACTCAGCGGCCGGTTGGTGAAGTAGCGCGGCAGCTTGCGCACCACCAGGACGAACACCACCAGGGTGACGGTCTCGACGAGGACCTGCGTGAGCGCCAGGTCCGGCGCCCCCGCCATGGCGAACATCAGCGACAGTCCGTAGCCGGTGACGCCCACCAGCAGGATGGCGCGGATCCTGCCGCGGGATCCGGCGGCCAGGACCGCGGCGGTGATCATCACGGCGGCCACCAGCAGTTGGGGCCAGTGGTCGAAGACCCGGAACTCGGGCCACTGGCGGATCCGCAGCATCGCGAACGTGGCCAGGGACACGAGGGTCACCAGGATGGTGCCGAGGTAGATCGACAACGAGCCCCGCTGCGTGCGGGCCGTGACCTCGACGGCGATCCGGTCCAGGTTGTGCATGGACCGGTGGAAGAACTCCTCCGCCGTCGTGGTCTGCGGGAAGGTGGCTTGGATCCTGGCGATGCGGTTGCGGAACAGGAACAGGACGACGCCGGCACCCACCGCGATCGACGACATCAGCAGCGGCCAGGTGAAGCCGTGCCACAGCGCGAGGCCATGGCTGGCCTTGCCCGCGGTGACGGTACGGGCGTAGAGGTCCAGGACGGCGGTCATCGGTGGGCCGAGGAAGCCCGCCGCCAGGGACACGATGCTGAGCAGCGCCGGCACCGCCACGATCCCGAACGCCGGCCGGTGCCAGGACAGCGCCGGCGCGCGGTCCTTGGTGCCGAAGGCGCCCCACCACCAGCGCAGGGAGTACGCCACGGTCAGGGCCGATCCGAACACCAGCGCCGCCGCCAGGGCTGCGGCCGCCAGCGGGGTGATGGACTCGACATCGCCCGCGACCAGATACTCCACGGACTCGAACGCGGCCTCCTTGGACAGGAACCCCATCAGTGGCGGCATGCCGGCCATCGAGAGGACCGCCAACCCACCCACCGCGGCGAGCACCGGGACTCGACGGCCCACACCGCTCAGTTCGCGCAGGTCCCGCGTGCCCGCGGAGTGGTCGATGACGCCCACGCACATGAACAGCGTGGACTTGAACAGGGCGTGGGCGATGACCATCCCCAGCCCCGCCAGGGCCGCCGCCTCGGTGCCGAGGCCCACGAGGAGCACCATGAACCCCAACTGGCTCACGGTGCCGTAGGCGAGGAGGAGCTTGAGGTCCGTCTGCCGCAGCGCCCGCCAGCCTCCGAGGATCATCGTGATGGTGCCGAGCAGCATGATGCTGGGCCGCCACCACGGCACGTCCGCAAACGCCGGGGCCATCGCGGCCACCAGGTACACGCCCGCCTTCACCATGGCCGCGGCGTGCAGGTACGCCGAGATGGGGGTGGGGGCCGCCATCGCGCCCGGCAGCCAGAAGTGGAACGGGACGAGGGCGGACTTGCTGAGCGCGCCGACCAGCATCAGCAGGGCGCCGACGGTGGCCAGGGTGCCGGTGGGGGGCTCCGTCAGGAGCTCCTGGAGGGACAGCGTGCCCGACGTCTGCCACAGCGCGACGATGCCGACGAGCATCGCGAGGCCGCCCGTGGTGGTGACGATCAGCGCGGTCTGCGCGGCGCCCCGGTTGGCGCGGCGGGTGGGGTCGTGGGCGATGAGGAGGTAGGAGAAGATCGTGGTCAACTCCCAGAAGATGTAGAGCACCACGAGGTTGTCCGCCGTGACCAGGCCCAGCATCGTGCCGGCGAAGAGCGTGAGGATCGACGCGGAGCGCGGCGTCGTCGACCCGTCGAAGTACCAGCGGCTGTAGAGCAGCACCAGGGCGCCGATCCAGGTGACGATCAGCGCCAGCACCCACTGCAGCAGGCCGATCCTGAGGGAGAGGTCCACCCCGAGCAGGGGAATCCACTGATAGGACTCGACGTAGCCTGCGCCGTCGATGACCGCCGGCCCCAGGCCGGCGAGCCACACGCCGGCGGCCAGCGGGCCCAGCGCCAGGAAGAAGAAGGCGCGCGCCCCGAACCAGCGGACCAGCAGCGGCGTGAGGGCGCCCAGGATCGCGTGGGCGGTGATGAGGGCGACGAGCACGCCAGAACTCCCGTCGGTCGGTTCGTGGTGGCGGGGCTCAGTCTATCGGCCACTCAAGCTCCGCCCCGGACGTTCAACTGAGTCGCGCTTGGGATCGAGCCCCCACCTGGCCTGCAGAGTGCTACCTATGCGGCGGCATCTGTGCATATACGCAGATGCCGCCGCATAGGTAGCACTCTGCAGCCGGAACCCCCGATTGAAGGCTCCTACAGCCGCTGACGGAGCCAGGTCAGGTCCAGCGCCCGCTCGGGGACGCCTCCCGGGGTCTCCAGCAGGGTGACGGTGTCCGCCTCCCGGACGAGTGAGGCCAGCGCGTCGCCGTCGACGAGTCCCTGCCCCAGGTTCGCGTGCCGGTCAGCGCCGCTGCCCGCCTCGTCGCGCGAGTCGTTGCAGTGCACCACGTCCACCCGGCCGGTGATCGCCTTCACGCGCTCGAGCAGCCCGTCGAGCCCGAGGCCGGAGGCGTGGGCGTGGCAGGTGTCGAGGCAGAATCCCACCCGGTCCGCGTTCGGCGACCCGGAGAGGGCGTCCCACAGCTTGTCGATGGCCTCCAGGTGGCGGGTCATCGCGTTGCCTCCTCCGGCGGTGTTCTCGATGAAGATCGGCACCTCCAGCTCCAGGCCGTCGACGCACTTGCGCCAGTTGGCGAACCCCGTGGCTGGATCCTCGTCCGCGGTGACGTGGCCGCCGTGCACCACCACGCCGAGGGCGCCGACGGCGGCCGCCTCGGCCAGGGTCTGCTGCAGCAGCTTGCGGGAGGGGATCCGGATGCGGTTGTTGGTGGAGGCCACGTTCAGGGCGTAGGGCGCGTGCACGACGATGCCCACTCCGGCGGCCTCTGCCGCGGCTCTCAGTGCCTGGGCTCCGCCGTCGACGAGGGCGCCCGGCTGCTTCCAGCTCTGCGGGTCTCCCAGGAAGATCTGGACCGCGTCGATGCCGAGCGCGGCCGCCTCCGACAGCGGGTCTGTGGAGTCGACATGGGCACCCAATCGCAGCGTCATGCGGCCACCCTAGCGGCGCCCACCGACGCTTCCTCAGCTCCACCAGGGGTGGGCCCAGATCCAGCCGACGGCGCAGCGCCGACGAGTAGGCTGGCGCCACAAGGCCGACCACGGGAGTTCACCATGCCGCAGATCAACCATGTCGTCACCCGCCTCCGCGCGGTCGTCGCGCAGCACGGATCCCGCACCGCCACGCGCATCCGCGAGGGCGACGCCTGGGTCACCCAGACCTACTCCCAGTTCCTGACCAAGCTCAACCGCGTGGCACAGGGGCTGCTCGACCTGGACGTCGACACCGGCGGACGCATCGGCATCTTCCTCGGCAACCGGCCCGAATGGTCGGAGATCGACTTCGGGGCGGCCACGGTCCGTGCGGTGCCGGTGCCCCTGTACGCCACCTCCACGCCTGAGCAGATCAGCCACATCGCCTCGGACTCCGGGTTGACCGTCATGTTCGTCGGTGGCCAGAGCGAGTGCGAGCGGGTGCTGTCGGTGGCCGACGAACTCCCGGAGCTGGCCCACATCGTGATCCTCAGGCCCTACCCCGGCATGCCGGAGCGGGTGGTCAGCTACGCCGACTTCCTCGCCGAGCCCACCGAAGCAGTCGAGGCCAGGTTCGCCGAGGCGTCCGGGGATGATCTGGCATCGATCATCTACACCTCGGGCACCACCGGGAACCCCAAGGGCGTCATGCTCCAGCACAGCGCCTTCGTCACCCAGAGCGACGCCCTCGACAAGTTCTTCGACATCACGCCCGAGGACCACTCACTGAGCTTCCTGCCCTTGTCGCACGCGCTGGAGCGGGCCTGGACCTATGTGGTGCTCATGCACGGCTGCATGAACACCTACGTGGAGAACGCGCGGACCGTCGCCGAGCAGATGGTGCTCGCCCAGCCCACACTCATGGTCAGTGTGCCCAAGCTGTTCGAGACGGTGTACGCCACCGCGCACGCCAAGGTGGAGGGCTCCGCGGCCAAGCGGCAGATCTTCACCTGGGCGCTGAAGGTCGGCCGGCACAACCAGTACGCCTACCGCTCCGGCCGGACGCCGTCGGCCGTGCTGCGCGCGCAGCTGAAAGTCGCGGACAAGCTGGTGCTGGGCAACGTACGGGCCGCGCTCGGTGGGCCGAAGGCGGTGCTCGCCTGCGGCGGCGCCCCGCTGCGGCCGGAGATCGAGGAGTTCTTCTCCTCCGTCGGGCTCCCCATCATGAACGGCTACGGGCTGACGGAGACGTCGCCGCTGATCTCGTTCAACGCGCCGGACGACTTCAAGGGCGGCACGGTCGGCAAGGTGCTTCCGGGCGGCGAGCTGCGGATCGGCGACCTCGGCGAGATCCTCTACAAGGGCCCCAACGTGATGCTCGGCTACTGGAACGCACCCGAGGCCACCGCTGAGACCCTCGTCGACGGGTGGCTGCACACCGGCGACGTGGGCTACGTGGACACCGAGGGGTTCCTCACCATCACGGACCGGCTGAAGGACATCATCGTCACCCTCGGCGGCAAGAACGTGGCCCCCCAACCCATCGAGGGCCTCATCCTGGCGGATCCGCTGTTCGAGCACGCGGTGCTGCTCGGGGACAACCGGCCGTACGTGACGCTGCTGGTCAAGCCGTCGTTGCCGCACGTCGAGGCGCTGGCGACGGCCAGGGCGTGGCCGGGTGAGATCCACGACTGGCTGGCCAGCAACGAGCTGCTGGAGGAGCTGAAGAAGCGCGTCGAGGAGATGACGGCGAAGCTGCCGGTCCAGGAGCGGCCCAAGGACACCCAGGTGCTCAACGAGGAGTTCACCATGGACAACGGACTGCTCACGCCCACGCTGAAGGTTCGCCGCCGGGCGGTCGAGGCCAGGTTCAAGGCCTTGGTCGACGACATGTACGCCCGGATGGAGGCCCGGCGCGCGCAGCCGTGACGAGAACGCACCGTCGCCCCTGGTGGTCCACGTGGCCGGGGGCGTTGACCATGGCAGCCGTCTCGTTGGCCATGGCGGCCTGGGGCATCGTGGCGCTGCTCGGCACGGCGATGCTGCCGGACGACGGGGGCGTGGGCGTCGACTTCGAGGTCACGGGGCCGGGGATGTTCACCCGTGTGGTGGCGCTGACTCTGGGTGTCGCGGCGCTGGCGCTGCCGGTGCTGACCGGCCGGTGGGCGCGGAAGCGGTGGGCCGGCTATCTGCTGCTCGGATTGGGGCTCAGCGCCGTGGCGGGCGCCGTCGGGCTGGTGATGTTCGGCATCCTGTGAGGCCGTCGGACTTGGCGGCCCGACGCCGAGGGAGGACGATTGACGCATGGGACTGCTTGACTTCCTCGGGAAGAGATCGCCGGGCCTGAGCGTCGAGGAGACGCTCATGGCGCTGAGCAAGGGCGCCGTGCTGATCGACGTGCGCACGCCTGTGGAGTACGAGGCCGGGCACGCGCCGGGCGCGCGCCCCGTGGACCCGAAGGACCTCCACGAGAACCCGCTCGACGCCATCCACGGCGACGACCCGCTCGCGGACCGCGACGGCGCGGTGATCGTCATGTGCGACAACGGGCTGCGGTCCTCGATCGCCGCGGCCGAGCTCCGGTCCAAGGGCCTGCTGGCGGAGTCGTTGGCGGGTGGCCTGCGCGCCTGGGCCAAGGACGGCAACCCGGTGCTTCCCGGACCGTATCGACGGAGGCGCTGAGATGGCCCTGTGGGGCCTCCCGTTCGCGGGTGGTGTGCTGGCCGGCGCCACCGCGTCGGCCCTGCTCACCCGCTGGCTCGAGGGTCGGCAGACGATCAACCGGCACGTCGAGGACTACGGCCGGCACTGGGGCGACCGGCCCTCGGTCACTGCCGGAGCCTTGCACTACGTGGCGCTGGGGGATTCGGCTGCCCAGGGCGTCGGGGCCACGGCAGTCAGCCGCGGGTACGTGCCGAGGGTCGCGGACAGGCTGCGTGAGGCCACCGGGCGCGAGGTGCTGGTCACCAACCTGTCGGTCTCGGGCGCCACCAGCGACGACGTGGTGCGTGACCAGCTCCCGCAGTACGCGGCCCTGGACTTCGCGCCGGACCTCATCACCTTGGACATCGGCGGCAACGACGTCATCTATCCCGGCCACAACTCGGCGACGTTCGAACGCAGCCTGGACCAGATCCTGGCGGCGCTACCGGAGGGGAGCTTCGTCGCGGACGTCCCCTGGTTCATGGTGCCCGTGCTGGCCGGGCAGTCGCAGCGCATGTCGGTGCTGGCGGCCGCGCTCGTCGAGCGCCACGGCCACCATCTCGTCCCGCTCCACCGCACGTCGCGGGAGACGGGGGTGCTGGGCTACCACCGGCACACGGCGGGTGACTTCTTCCACCCCAACGACCGCGGCTACGAGGGGTGGGCCGAGACGTTCTGGGCCGCCATCGTCGCCAGCGGCCGCCTCGACCTGCTCCGCGCAGACTGACACCGGACACCCGAGGGGGTGGTGGAGGCTTGGTGGGTTTGAGCCGATGGATGGGTTCGCGGCGGGACCCACGCTCAGCCCACGCGGGGACGGCGCCGCGAACCCATCCATCGGCTCAACGCACACTCCGCGCGGGCGGCTGTGGCCGACCGTCGCACCCCGCGGCACCGGGGATTTCCCCGCCGGCGCGGCGACGGGTAACCTTGGCCGTCGGCTGACACCTATGTCAGTCATGCCCTCCTGCTGCGGGACAGACCCGTGGCCGTTAGTCCGAAGGAGGTGGGGCTGAGCATGCGTAAGTACGAAGTCATGGTTCTGATCGATTCCGATGTCGATGAGCGCCAGGTTCCCGCTCTCGTAGAGAAGCATCTCGAAGTCATCACCAAGGGTGGTGGAAGCGTCGACAACACCGACATCTGGGGTCGTCGTCGTCTCGCGTACGACATCAACAAGAAGTCCGAAGCGATCTACGCCGTGCTGCAGATCTCCGCGGAGCCCGCGATCGTGTCCGAGATGGATCGTCTGATGACCATCGACGAGCGGATCGTGCGCACCAAGGTGCTGCGTCGCGAGGACTGAGTTATCCACAGCCTCGGCGCTGACTGGCAAATCGTGAGGCTTCCGGCCCACAGTGAGGCCAGCACCGAGCGGCCATCGCTCCCACTTGTCGGAGCGGCGCCGTAAGGTGGTCGCAGAGGCTACCCAAGTCCGATTCGGAAGGCACAACACACATGGCAGGCGAAACCACCATCACGGTCATCGGCAATCTCACCGCCGATCCGGAGCTCCGCTTCACGCCCAACGGGGCCGCTGTCGCGAACTTCACCGTCGCGTCGACCCCCCGCACGTTCGATCGTCAGACGAACGAGTGGAAGGACGGCGACGCCATGTTCCTCAACTGTTCGGTGTGGCGCCAATACGCCGAGAACGTGGCCGAGTCCCTTTCCAAGGGCACCCGCGTCATCGTCTCGGGCCGGTTGAAGGCGCGCAGCTACGAGACCCGCGAGGGCGAGAAGCGCACCGTGTTCGAGATTGATGTCGACGAGGTCGGTCCGGCCCTCCGCTACGCGACGGCCAAGGTCACCCGCACTCAGGGTGGCGGCGGCGGTGGCGGTAACTGGCAGGGCAATCAGGGCGGGAACACCGGCGGCGGTGGCGGCGGCGGACAGCAGTCCGATCCGTGGTCCAGCTCCGGCGGGTCCGGCGGCAACCGCGGCGGGAACGACCCGTGGCAGCAGTCACAGCCGGAAGAGCCCCCGTTCTGATCCATCACGCTTATCTAGCCCTCCAGGGCTAGCTGGCACATTCCGTCGCAAGACGGGCTTTCACGGGCGTCGCGCCCGAGAATCAAGGAGAGCACCACAATGGCCGGTCCACAGCGCAAGCCTGTGAACAAGAAGAAGATCCTTCCGGTAAAGAAGACCCGGGTCGCCAACGTCGACTACAAGGACGTCAACCTGCTCAAGAAGTTCATCTCTGAGCGTGGGAAGATCCGTGCGCGTCGCGTCACTGGGCTGTCGGTCCAGGATCAGCGCAAGGTTGCCATCGCCGTCAAGAACGCGCGTGAGGTGGCCCTGCTGCCCTACGCGTCGACCGCTCGCTGATCGGAAGGGACATCACTATGAAGCTCATTCTGACCAGCACTGTTGACAAGCTCGGCATCGCCGGCGACGTCGTCGAGGTGAAGGACGGCTACGGCCGGAACTTCCTGCTGCCCCAGGGCAAGGCGATCCGCTGGACCCGTGGCACCGAGAAGCAGATCGACGGCATCAAGCGGGCGCGCGACGCCCGCGAGGTGCGTGGCGTCGAGCACGCCCAGGAGCTGCGCGCGCAGCTCGAGGCCCTGACCGTGTCCGTCGCGGCGCGCGTGTCCGAGCAGGGTCACCTGTTCGGCGCCGTCACCGCGAGCGACGTGGCCGTGGCCGTCAAGAAGGCCGGCGGCCCCACGATCGACAAGCGGACGGTCTCGTTCGCGAAGCCGGTCAAGTCCGTCGGTTCGCACACCGCTGCAGTCAAGCTGCACTCGGCCGTCACCGCGCACGTCCCGTTCGCGGTCGTCGCCCAGTGATCTGAGGCATCGAGCACCTGAGGGCCCCGGCTTACGCCGGGGCCCTTTGCCGTCCCCGGGGGCGCCGGCGCCCATCGCCTAGGCTGGACGCATGAGCGCCCGTTTCCTCACCACCTGGCCGTGCCAGGACGCGTGCGGCACCGTCGAGACCGACGAGCGGGTGGAGGGCGCGCCCGTCTACCGCTGCCCAGGCTGTGACAGCTCATGGATCGAGCTCAACGAACGCACGGCGCCCGCCGAGCGGGATCCCTCGCCCGCGGGTGAGGCCCACTGAGCCGGCCGTCCCCGACGAGGCGTGCTTGGTACGGTCGTATCCTCGATCACATGCAGAGCCCGTTCGAGCGCCTCCGTCTCCTGCTCGGCCGCACGCTGCGCAGCCGCGTGGCCGGCGAGGACGCCGATGAGAAGGCGTTCCACATCTGGCAGGTCGACGGCGACCGTTGGCACACCCCGGACGATGTGATCTGGCACGTCAACGGCGACGCAGCCATGTACGCCGGAGGGATCCGGTCCCTGCTCCTCCAGACCCTCCACCCCGCGGCCATGGCCGGCGTCGCGGGGCACTCCGGCTACCGATCCGACCCGTGGGGCAGGCTGCAGCGCACCTCAGAGTTCATTGCCACCACCACATATGGGCCCATCCCTTCTGCCTTGGCGCTCATCGAACGGGTCCGGTCCGTGCACGAGCGGGTGCGCGGCAAGACCGACGACGGCACCCCGTACCGCGCCTCTGACCCGCATCTCCTGGAGTGGGTCCACATCACCGAGACGCAGAGCTTCCTGGCCAGCTTCCAGCACTTCGGCGACAGGACGCTCAGCCGGCAGGAGGCCGACGCGTACGTCGCCCAGGCCGCGCCGGTGGGGGAGCTGCTCGGCGCCGTCGACCTCCCCCGGACGGAGGCGGAGCTGTTGGCTGCGCTGGAGCGGTTCCGCCCTGAGCTGCGCGTCTCCGCCGCCGCCCGCGACACCGTCGACTTCCTGCTCCGCCAGCCGCCCGTCCCCTGGCCGGCCCGGCCCGGCTACTGGATGCTGGCCGCCGGCGCCATCTCCACGCTGCCGGTGTGGGCGCGCAGGGAGCTGGGACTGCCCACCGGGCGCTGGTTCGACCGGTTCGTGGGCCTTCCGTGCGGTCGGCTCGCGACGGCGGTGGTGCGGTGGTCGCTCACCCCGGAGAGTCGTTCCGGCCGCTGGGCAGAGTCGAGGCTCCCCACCCCCGGCTGAAGGGGGCGACTAGGCCGATCCGGCTGGTTGAGGTGCGAGAGGCCTAGCGACGAGCCTCGAAGCCTCAGAGACGTTACTTGTCAGCTCGCGTTTCTTAGGCTTCGAGGCCGCTGCGCGGCACCTCAGCCAGCGGGGAGGGTCGCTGGGCGGAGTCGAGGCTCCCCACCCCGGCTGAGGGCGACGAGGCTGATCCGGCTGGTTGAGGTGTGAGGAGCCTTGCGACGAGGTGGTCTCCGCTGGCTGAGGTGTGAGGAGCGTAGCGACGAGCCTCGAAGCCTCAGAGACGTTGCTTGTCAGCTCGCGTTTCATAGACTTCGAGGCCGTTTCGGGGCACCTCGGCCAGTGGGGGAGGCCGTTTCGGGGCACCTCGGCCAGCGGGGGAGGCCGCTTCGCGGCACCTCAGCCAGCAGTGCTCCTCAGCCAGAGGGTGGGGGCTGGCATACTGCCGCCATGAAGATCGGCGTGGTGGGCTACGGCATGGGCGGGCGCGTGTTCCACGCCCCGTTCATCCAGGCGGCAGAGGGGCTTGAGCTGGCGGGTGTGGTCACCCGCAGCACGCAGCGGCGGGCCGAGGTGGGGACGGACCTCCCCGGCGTCCCGGTCTTCGACTCGATGGGCGCGCTGTTGGACGCCGGCGTCGACGCCGTCACCATCACGACCCCGCCGGAGACGAGGCGGGACCTCGTCCTGGAGGCGGCCGAGCGCGGCGTGGCGATCGTGGCGGACAAGCCGTTCGCGCCGAGCGCCCAGGCCGCTCAGGAACTCGTGGCCGAGGTGGAGCGGCTCGGCGCGCCGCTGGCCGTGTTCCACAACCGACGGTGGGACACCGACGTGCGCACCCTCAAGGCGCTCCTCGACGCCGGTGAGCTCGGCACGCCGTGGCGGGTGGAGTCACGGTTCGACCTCGACGAGCCCTCCACCCTGGACCCCGGCCCGACGGGTGGGCTCCTCCGCGACCTCGGCACGCACCTGGCGGACCAACTGCTCTGGCTCTTCGGCCCCGTGGACCAGGTCTACGCCAAGCTGGACTGGATCGATCTTCCCCAGGGGCGCACCGACGCGGGGTTCTCCGTCGTCCTGCGCCACACGTCGGGCGTGAGTTCGACCATGCGGGCGAGCAAGGCCAACCACCTCGTCGCGCGCGAGCTGCGGGTCTACGGGAGCGCGGGGAGCTACGAGTCGCAGATGAGCGACGTGCAGGCGCAGGCCGTCTTCGCGGGGCGACGCCCGGCCGACGAGGGTGAGGCCTGGGGCTACGAGGCGGAGGAGCGCTGGGGTGTGTTGCGCACCGCAGCGGGGGAGCGGCGGATGCCGTCCGCGCGGGGCGCCTACCAGGACTTCTACTCCCAGTTCGCCCGCGCCGTCGCCGGCGACGCGGAGATGCCGGTCACCGGCGCCGACGCGATCCGCACGCTTGAGGTGCTCGACGCAGCCCGGCTGAGCGATGCCGAAGGCCGGGCGGTCGCCGTCGGTTGACCGCAGGGCCCAACGTCAGGCCGGAGCAGGACCTCAGGCGTGGCCGACGTAGGCGGCCAGGTGTTTGCCAGTCAGGGTGCTGCGATCCTGGATCAACTGGGCCGGTGTGCCCTCGAAGACGACGCGGCCGCCGTCGTGGCCGGCGCCGGGGCCGAGGTCGATGATCCAGTCCGCGTGCGCCATCACCGCCTGGTGGTGCTCGATCACGATGACCGACCTCCCGGACTCCACCAGCCGGTCCAGAAGTGCCAGCAGGTGCGCCACGTCCGCGAGGTGGAGCCCGGTGGTGGGCTCGTCGAGCACGTAGATGCTGCCCTTGTCCGCCATGGCGACGGCGAGCTTGAGCCGCTGCCGCTCGCCGCCGGACAGGGTGGTGAGCGGCTGACCGAGTGAGACGTAGCCCAGCCCCACGTCGTTGAGCCGCTCGAGGATGGCGTGCGCGGCGGGGGTCTTCGTCTCGCCCGAGCCGAAGAAGTCCAGCGCCTCGGTGACGGGCATGGCCAGCACGTCGGCGATGTTCTTCCCGCCCCAGCGGTACTCGAGTACGGCCTGCTGGAATCGCTTCCCCTCGCACTCCTCGCAGGGGGTTGCCACCGTGTCCATGAAGCCCAGCTCCGTGTAGATGACGCCGGCGCCGTTGCAGGCGGGGCAGGCGCCCTCGGAGTTGGCACTGAAGAGCGCCGGCTTGGTGCCGGTGGCCTTGGCGAACGCCTTGCGGATGGGCTCGAGCAGGCCGGTGTAGGTGGCCGGGTTGCTCCGCCGTGAGCCCTTGATGGCGGTCTGGTCGATCGAGATCGCGCCCGCGTCGGCCGGCATGGAGCCGTGGATCAGCGAGCTCTTGCCCGAACCAGCCACCCCCGTCAGCACTGTGAGGACCCCCAGCGGGATGTCGACGTCGACGTCCTTGAGGTTGTTGGTCGACGCCCCCCGGATCTCCAGGGCCCCCGTGGGGGTGCGGGTGGAGTCCTTGAGCCGGGCACGGTCGTCGAGGTGGCGGCCGGTGAGCGTGTCGCTGGCCCTGAGGTCGGCGACGGTGCCCTCGAAGCAGATCTCCCCGCCCCGGGTGCCCGCGCCCGGGCCCAGGTCGACGACGTGGTCCGCGATGGCGATGGTCTCCGGCTTGTGCTCCACCACGAGCACCGTGTTGCCCTTGTCCCGCAGCGAGATCAGCAGCGTGTTCATGCGCTCGATGTCGTGCGGGTGGAGGCCGATGGTGGGCTCGTCGAACACGTAGGTGACGTCCGTCAGCGACGACCCGAGATGCCGGATCATCTTCACCCGCTGCGCCTCGCCTCCCGACAGCGTGCCGGACGGGCGCTCCAGCGAGAGGTATCCCAGCCCGATCTCGACGAACGAGTCGAGGAGGTGCTGCAGATTCCTCAGCAGTGGCGCGGCGGACGGCTTGTCGAGCCCGCGGATCCAGGCGGCGAGGTCTGTGAGCTGCATGGCGCACGCGTCGGCGATGCTCACGCCGTCGATCCTCGACTTGCGGGCCCCCTCGGACAGCCGCGTGCCCGCGCACTCGGGGCAGGTGTCGAACTTCACGGCCCGCTCGACGAATGCGCGGATGTGCGGCTGCATCGCGTCCGGGTCCTTGGCCAGGAAGGACTTCTGGATCTTCGGCACCAGCCCCTCGTAGGTGAGGTTCATGTTGTCGATCTTGATCTTGGTGGGCGGCTTGTAGAGCAGATCGTCGAGCTCTCGCTTGGAGTAGTCCTTGATCCGCTTGTCGCCGTCGAGGAAGCCCGACTGGGAGAAGATCCGCACGTACCACCCGTCGGTGCTGTAGCCGGGGATGGTGAGCGCGCCGCCGCTCAGCGATTTGTTCTCGTCGTAGAGCTGGGTGAGGTCGATGTCGGAGACGTTGCCCTTGCCCTCGCAGCGGGGGCACATGCCGCCGACGAGGGTGTAGGTCTTCGCCTCCTTCTGGACGCGCCCCGCCTTCTCCGTCTTGATCATTCCCGAGCCCGTCACCGAGGGCACGTTGAACGAGTAGGCCTGCGGCGAGCCGATGTGCGGCTGACCCAGCTTGCTGAACAGGATCCGCAGCAGGGCGTTGGCGTCGGTGACCGTGCCGACGGTGGAGCGCACGTTGGCGCCCATCCGCTCCTGGTCCACGATGATGGCCGTGGTCAGGCCGTCGAGGTGGTCCACGTCCGGCCGCGACAGCGTGGGCATGAAGCCCTGCACGAACGCGCTGTAGGTCTCGTTGATCATCCGCTGGGACTCGGCGGCGATGGTGCTGAACACCAGGGAGCTCTTGCCGGACCCCGAGACGCCGGTGAACACGGTCAGCCGGCGCTTCGGGAGCTCGACGTCGATGTCCTTGAGGTTGTTCTCGCGGGCGCCCTGGACGCGGATCATGTCGTGGCTGTCTGCCGGATGCGCTGCTGTGCTCACCGCGCGATCCTGCCACTCACAAGCGCCGTTGACCAGAGCCGGTCACTGATGATCGGCGGCGAGGAACGCGTCGATCTGGTTGATGGCGCCGGTGGCGCCCTCGATCATGCCCATGTCGAGCACCTGCTGCAGGCCCTCGACGGTGGCGTACACCGAGTCGTAGACCACGCGGGTGCCGCCGTCGTGGCTGGTGAACGAGTAGGTGTTGATCCCCACCGGCAGCGACTCGTCCGGCGTGAAGTCCTCGTTGGCGAACCCGTCGGCGAAGGTGAAGCTGCTGAGCTCCTGGACGTCGGTCACGTCCCAGTAGCCGTAGTACTTCTCCCCGTCCGGGCCGGTCATGAAGTAGGTGGTCCGGCCCCCGGGGGTGAGGGCGTGGTCCACGAATGTGGCCGGGTGGGTGGGCGGGCCCCAGACCTTCTCGAGCTGCCGGGGGTCCGAGTAGAGCTGCCACAGGCGTTCGACGGGGGCCGCGAACTCCGCGGTCATGGTCAGGCGGCGTTGGTCCAGGTACTTCTGGACGTCGATGACTGGCATGGTCACTCCTGGGGTGTGGTGGGGGTGGGTGGTGTGTCGGCGAGGAGATCGTCGATGCGGGCCACGCGGCCGCGCCAGATGCCTTCGAGTTCGGTGAGCATGCTGCCCACCGAGCGCACCGCCTCGACGTTGCCGCTGGCGAGGGACTCGCGCCCCTGCCGGCGACGCGAGACGAGCGCGGACCTTTCGAGCACCGTGATGTGCTTGTGGACGGCGGCGAAGCTCATGTCGTAGTGCGCAGCCAGGGACGTGATCGACTGCTCGCCGGCAAGGACGCGACGCAGGATGTCGCGGCGTGTCCGGTCCGCGAGCGCGTGGAACAGGGCGTCTGCCCGTTCCTCCTCGATCACCGTCATAGCCCTATATTCAACCGAATGGTTATATGTTGTCAAGGGTCTGGCGGGACGGGCTGCAGGAATCTACCCATGCAGCGACATCTCGGCATATGCGCGGATGCCGCCGTATGGGTAGATTCCTGCAGCCGCTGTGGCGCCCGGAGTGGTGCAGGGGCAGCCGGTGGGCGCCCCTCAGAGGTCGGCCGCGTAGACGCGGACGGAGAGGCCCGTGCGGCTGAGCGTCTCGCGGTCGAGGACGAGCCCCACCTTCTCCGCGACCCTCTGGGAGGCCGCGTTGGCCGGGTGGATGATCGCGATCAGGTGACGGTGGCCCAGCGAGCGGGCCAGGTCGCGGCTGGCGGCCGCCGCCTCCGTCGCCAGTCCGCGACCCTGTAGCCTCGGCACCACGTGGTAGCCCACCTCGAGCTCCTCCCGGCCGTCGATGAGCTGCCAGGTGAGCCCGCAGTCGCCCACGAAGCCGCCGTCGGGGGTGGTGATGGTCCACAGCCCCAGCCCGTCACGGGCGTAGTTGCGCTCGTTCCACTCGATCCACCCGGCCGCCTCCTCACGGGTCTTGGGGCGCGGGTAGTAGGCCATGACCTCCGGATCCCCGAGGAGCGCGGCCATGTCGTCGAGGTCGGCCTCGCCCATCCGTCGGAAGACCAGCCGATCCGCCATGGGGACGGGCGAGCGCGCGTCCCAGACCCACTCGTCCTCGCCGTCGAACGGGTGGTGCGGGCCGGGCATGGCGAGTCCGAGCTTCTGCGCGAGGCGCCGGGACGAGGCGTTTCGGGGGTGGATGAACGCCGAGAGCCGAAGGATGCCGGCGGCGCGCAACCCGCGCACCAGGACCCGCATGGCCTCCGTGGCGTACCCGCGGCCCTGGCCGGGGATGCCGATCACCCACGCGAGTGTCGCGGCGGCCGGCGGGTCGACGGTGGCCTGCACGAACCCCACGACGGTCCCGTCGGCCAGCCGCACCGCCCAGTTGCCCCACACGTCCGTCGACGGAGGGGGCGGCCCGGCCTCCTGCGCCCGGTAGCGGCGCTCAAGCTCCTCGACGGAGGGCGGACGGTCGCCCGTGTAGCGGTGGAGCGCCGGATCCGCGAGGACCACGGCCATGGCGGGGGCGTCGCCGACCGTCAGGGGGTCGAGCCGCAGCCGGTCCGTCCGGAGGTGAGTCCGTGCCAGGTGGCGGAGGGCGGCGTCGTCTGCGGGCATGGTGCCCACGCTACGCGCGCATACGGTTGGGGGCAGGAGGCGGCGATGGCGGTGGTCTTGATCGGGCTGGGCTCGCGCGGGGACGTGCAGCCGATGGCGGTGCTGGGCGGTGCGCTGGCGCGCCGGGGGGTGGACGCGCGCGTGGTTGCGCTGGAGGAGTACGCAGACCTCGCGGGGCGGTACGGGGCGGAGGCGGTGCCCGTCCGGGCGGATCTCGCGTCGGCGCTGGAGATGGCAGGTCGCCACCCCCGCGTGGCCGGGACGGTGGCCGGCCAGGGATTGCTGCTGCGCCGCTGGGTCTCCGAGGTGGCGGGGCCGGTGGCCGACGCGGTGCTCGCGGCCGCGCGCCCGGGAGACTCGGTGCTGGGCGGGATCCTGGGAGCGGGAGCCGCGGTGGCCGCCGCCGAGGGCCTGGGGGGCCGGGCGGCGACGATGCTGTTCACCGCCCAGCTGCCCACGCTCCACCGCGAAAGCCACTGCTTCGCGCGCTGGTTCGGGCCCTGGGACGCGTACAACCGGTGGGGGACCGGGTTGAGCTGGAGTGTCGCGGCCTCGCTGGGTGCCCCGCTCGCGGCAGGGGTCCGGAGGCGGGTGGGGCGTGGAGCGGCGGCGGACCGCCGGACCGGGGGGCGGGGCCGGCTCGGCCCCTTCGCAGGGTCCGAGCCCGTCGTCGCCGCGCTGGACAGGCACCCGGTGATCGTCGCGGCCAGCCCGACCCTTGCCCCACCGCCGCCGGATCTCCCGCCGTCTGCGCACCAGACGGGGTACCTCGATCCACCCGACGGCGACACCCCCCTCCCGGAGGACCTCGCAGCCTTCCTGGCAGAGGGCGCCCCGCCGGTCTTCGTGGGCGCCGGGAGCCTCGCCTCGACGACCGGCGACAGGGGGCTGGCGCTCCTCGCCGAGGCGTCGCGGATGTCCGGGAGGCGGATCGTGACCTTGGCGCCGACCCTCGCGCACGTGGGCTCGGCGGATGGCCGGGTGTATTCGGTCTCCGACGTGCCCTTCGAGGCGTTGTTCCCGCACACGGCCGGCGTGGTCCACCACGGCGGCGCCGGCAGCACGCACACCGGGCTGCGGTCCGGGCGGCCGTCGGTGGCGGTGCCCTTCGGGGTCGATCAGCCGTACCACGGGGAGCGGCTCGCGGCGCTGGGGGTGGGGCCGGCGCCGGTGCCGTTCCGCCGCCTTGACGCGCAGCGGCTGGCGCGGCTGATCAGCGACCTGGTCGAGGGCCCCGAGGCGCCGCGCTACCGCGCCCGCGCCGCCGAGGTGGGGGCGGTCGTGCGCGGCGAGGACGGAGTGACCAGGACGGTCGAGGCGATGGAGCGGACCGGCCTTATCGGGTAGCGCCCGTGAGGCCGGGCCGCTGGTCCGGGACGACCTCGTCCATGGCGGGGGCCTCGCCCCGGGTGGGCGCGCCGAACGCGAGGAAGGCGAGGAACGCCAGCCCCCAGACGGCCTGCGCGTTGCCGACGAGATGCTGCTGCCAGGTCCAGCCCAGCCCTTGGAGGGCGTCCTCGTCGGGGAGGTCCCAGATGAGCCGGGTGATGAAGATCAGCAGCCCGCTCCCGGCCAGGGCCCAGGCGCCCGGGCTTCCGGTGCGCCGCGCCCAGATCAGCAGCAGCAGGATCGCGGGCCCGGCCCACACCCAGTGGTGCGACCACGACACCGGCGAGGCGAGGAGTGCGTAGAAGCCCATCGTGAGCGCCGCCGCGAACCCGTGGCCCCGGCTGAACAGGCGGGCCATCAGGGCCAGCAGCGACAGCCCCAGCACCGCCGAGAGCAGGAACCAGGTGATGGTGGCCGCGCCGTCGGTGAGGCCGAGCCGCAGAAGCACGCCGTTGATCGACTGGTTCGAGACGTAGGACAGGCCGCCGATCCGGTCGGGATCCGTGATGGTGCCGGTCCAGTAGGTGAGGGAGTGCTCCCATGCCACGAGGAACCCCAGGGCGGTGAACAGCAGGGCGGACACCGCGGCCGTGATGAGCGCGCGCCACTCCCGCTTGACGAGGAAGTAGGCCAGGAAGACGGCGGGGGTGAGCTTGATGGCCATCGCGAGGCCCGTCAGCACGCCCTGCCACGGCTTCCCGCGCCCGACGACGACGTCGACCACGATCAGCGCCATGAGGGCCACGTTGACCTGGCCGAACTCCACCGACTCGCGCACGGGGCCGAGCCAGAAGCCGATGGCCCCCGCCGCCAGGCCCGCCAGGATCAGGTCCCGACCGCGGAGCCGGGTGAACTCACGCAGTACGAGGATGAGGACCAGGACCAGCAGCCCGAGCGTGCCGAAGGAGAAGAGGAGGTTGGCGTCGCGCATAGTCAGCAGCGCGAGCGGGACGAACAGCATGGCCGCGATGGGCGGGTAGGTGAATGGCAGGTTGGCGCCGATCTCCGTGTCCGGGAGCGTGCCGTAGAGGTCTCCGCCGCGCAGCAGCGTCTCGGCGCCGAGGCGGTAGACGTCGAGGTCGATCCGGTACGGCGGCGTGAGCTTGAACGTCTCGGGGAGGAACGGCACCTCGCCCGGCCTGCCGTAGACGACGGCGTAGGCGGAGATCGCCACCGCCGCGACGATCATCAGGACCCCGAGCCATGCTGCGGCTGGGCGCGTCGTCGGGCGAGTGGTCACCCGGCCATCGTATGGGCCCGCGCGCGTGCCGTGAGAATCTGGCCGAGGGACACGTCGGACGACGGTGGCCCGGCCCCCTGGGGGAGCCGGGCCACTGGGGGCTGGTCGATCAGGAGAGGACGCCTGCGTCGATCTCCTCCTGGGTCCAGTAGCCGGTGTCGACGAGTGCCTCGGTGAGGTTGTCCTGCGTGACCGTGACCACGTCGAGGAGGTAGGACGGGACGACCTTCACGCCGTTGTCGTAGTCGGTCGTGTTGTTGGCCTCGGGCTCCTCGCCGGCCAGCAGCGCCTGGGCGGCGGTGACGGCCTGCTCGGCCAGCAGCCGGGTGTCCTTGAAGATGGTCGAGTACTGGATGCCGTCCTGGATCAGCTTGGTGGAGGCGATCTCGGCGTCCTGGCCGGTGATGATCGGGAAGGTGTCGGCGACGGTGCCGGAGTAGCCGTTGTTCTGCAGGGCGGTGATGATGCCGCGCGCGAGGCCGTCGTTGGCGGAGAGCACGCCGTCGACCTTCTTGTCCTGGTAGTTGGCGGTGAGGAGGTCCTCCATGCGCTTCTGCGCGGTCTCCTGCTGCCAGCCGAGGGTCGCGGCCTGCTCGATGGCGGTCTGGCCGGAGACCACGACGAAGGTGCCGTCGTCGATCTTGGGCTGGATGACGCTCATGGCGCCGTCGAAGAAGAAGTGCGCGTTGTTGTCGTCCAGCGAGCCGGCGAAGAGCTCGACGTTGAACGGGCCTTCGCCGCGGGCCGCGAGGCCGTCGATGAGGGACTGGCCCTGCGCGACGCCGACCTTGAAGTTGTCGAACGAGACGTAGAAGTCCACGTTGGCGCTGTCGCGGATCAGGCGGTCGTAGGAGATGATCTTGATGCCCTGCGCGGCGGCCGTCTCGAGCTGCGGGGCCAGAGCGGTGCCGTCGATGGCGGCGATGATGAGGACCTTGACGCCCTGGGTGATCATCTGGTCGATCTGCTGGGACTGGGTGGGGATGTCGTCGTTGGCGAACTGGAGGTCCACGTCGAAGCCAACCTCTTCGAGCTGGGACTTGACGGCTTCGCCGTCGGCGATCCAGCGCTCAGTGGTCTGGGTGGGCATCGACACGCCGACGGAGCCGCCGGCCTCGCCCGCGGGCGCGCTCGCGCTGGAGCTCTCAGCTCCGGTGGAGGTTGTGGGCGCGGCGCTGGTGCCCGCGCCGCCGCCACCGCATGCGGTGAGGGCGAGAGCCAGGACCATGCCCGCGGCCGCGGTCATGAGGTGGTTGATCTTCATTCGTTCCTCCTGAGAACGTCATGGGGTCCGGGTGAACCGGGTCTCCAGTGCCTGTGAAGCGAGATGCGCATGACAGGTCTGAGGGCCCGGGTGATGCGTTCGACAACTTTGTCTCTCTCCAGTACAAAATACTGGTGGGCCTCGGAAGTGGTGTCAAGGCACGGAGTCGGCCATTTAGTTGCAGTTCAATAACAATCTCTCCTCCCTCGTGAAACGGCTTTTCGTTGCGCATCGACATCCCCGGGACTCCGGCAGGGGAGACTTGGCGCCATGGAGACGTTCACCAATGACGGACTGAGCTTCGATGTGCGCGACGCGGGCCCCCGTCGGGCCGATGCCGACCGCACCGTCGTGCTGCTGCACGGGTTCCCACAGTCGCCTGCCGCGTGGGACGCGGTGGTGCCCCTGCTGCACGAGGCGGGCATCCGCACGCTGGCGCCCGCGTTGCGCGGCTACACGGCGGGCGCGCGGCCGGCCGGTCGTCGGGCATACCGGATCGAACGGCTCGTCGGCGACGTCTTCGCGCTACTCGGCCAGGCCGGCGTCGACGCGGCACACGTTGTCGGTCACGACTGGGGAGGAGGCATCGCGTGGGCGTCGGCGATGGCCGATCCCCGGCGGGTTCGCAGCCTGACGGTGCTGTCGACGCCGCATCCCGCGGCCATCCGTCGGGCGGTGCTGCGCTCCGGGCAGGGGCTGAAGAGCTGGTACATGCTCGCCATGCAGCTGCCGGTGCTGCCGGAGCGGCAGCTGTCGCGGCTGGTGCGGAAGGACGGCCTCGGGCGACTGGGGGTGCCCGAGGACCTCGCGGCCACCTACGCGGCGCAGATGACCGACTCCGAGGCGGTGCGCGGGATGATCGGCCCGTACCGCGGCCTCTTCGCCCCGGCCGGCCCCGACGCGCTGAAGCTCGACACCCCGGTGACCGTCCCCACCACCTACGTGTGGGGCAACCGCGACCCCTACCTGGGGCGCGCCGCCGCCGAGGCCACGGCCGCCCACTGCACCGGTGAGTACCGGTTCGTCGAGCTGGACGCGGGCCACTGGTTGCCGGAGAGGCGGTCCGAGCTGGTGGCCGCGGAGATCCTCCAGCGAATGGGCGTCACGGACCCCGCCGGCACCTGAGCCCGCCCGATCCGAGGATCAGCGACGGGTCTGTGCCCGGAAGGCGGACCCCCGGGTGAGCTGGAAGGGCGTGCTAGGCGGGGTCCGGCTCCATGAGGAAGTCCCAGGTCAGGCCGTGGGCGAGCACCACCAGGAGGACCAGCAGGACGCTGCCCACCGTGAGCGGCGTGAACCCGGCGGCGCGGGCCAGCTCGGGCGCGACACCGAGCACCAGGATGGCCAGATACAGCACCACGGCAACCCACCGGAACCGCCGGAATGTGCCCATGCCCGTGGTGGAACGCTCGTGGCGAAGCAGCCCGACGGTGGACCACAAACCCACGACGGCGCAGGTGCCGAAGCTGATGCGCCACAGCAGGGGGGTTTCGGGGTTGACCTGCGCCAGTGTGGCCATCAGCCCGGGGAGCAGGAACGACAGGTACGTGCCGCCCGCGAGCCGCCGTCGGCTCGGATCCGACCGCCATCCAGGCCGGCTCTGCACCACCACCCACCACAGGCCCACCAGGGTGAACGAGGTGCCGGCCAACAACGAGTAGAACGCTGACAGGTCCACAACCCACCTCCGCATCGCAGTTGGCTTCAGTGTGGGCCACTGCGCGGCCTTGGGTGGAGTGTTGGAGTGATCGGGATCGGACTGTGTGGTGCTGTCCGCGGCGTCGTGCCGGTAGTGGCGGTGACCTGTGACCGGGTTGAGCGTAGGGGGTGGCACTGGGGGACCGTCTCCGCGGTGGAGCGGCGAGGGCGGGTGATAGGAGCTCAGGCTGGAGACGCTATGCCGCCAATCGAGACCACCGGATGATCGCGGCGCGCAGGGCGGGGGTGAGGTGGCGGTGGGTGCCGCCGGGGCGAGGGTTGCCAAGGCCGACGGTGGCGGAATTACACGCCGGTAGTTTTCCCCACCTGTGGACACGGCTGTGGATAACCCCCGGGCGTAGGATCGGGCCATGGCTCGACTCGACTCCTGGCTGTGGGCGGTGCGGATGTACAAGACCCGCTCGTCCGCGACGGCCGCGGTGCGGGGCGGGCACGTCCGCGTCGACGACAAGCTGGCCAAGCCGTCGCAACACGTGGTGCCCGGGCAGGTGATCCGGGTGCGCCGCGAGCAGGAGGAGAAGCTGATCCAGGTGGTGGACCCCACCCTGGAGAAGCGGGTGGGCGCGCCGATCGCGCAGGCCGCCTACCTCGACCGGACCCCGGAGAAGCCGCCGCCCATCCCGGAGATGGTGGGTCGTGTCGCCGTCCGCGACCGGGGGACGGGGCGCCCCACCAAGCGCGAGCGCCGCGACCTGGACCGCCTGCGGGACCGCTGACGCCTGTCAGGCGGGCGGCTCGGCGGGTCGGAGGATCTCCGGCGGCAACCCGTCGGGGAGCTGGCCGACCGTGTCGCGGTGCCACTGCGCGTACGCCCGCACCGCCGTCGGGAGGGTCGCGAAGATGCGCTCGGCCCCCACCTTTTCGACGAAGCCCGCCGCTGCCAACTGGTCGTACAGGTCCTGCTTGACCCGGGCCATGGTGAAGATCACATTCCGGGCCTCGAGGCGCTCGCGCAGCAGCTCCAGGGTGTCGACGGCGGTGAGGTCCACCTCCACGTTGGCCTCGGCGTTGAGCAGGAACCACCGCACGGGGTGCGGCGCGTCGTCGACGGCCTCCTCCGCCCGCCCGAGGAAGTCGTCGGCGTTGGCGAAGAACAGCGGCGAGTCGTACCGGTAGACCACCAGGCCGGGGACCTGGGTGGCGTCGGGGTAGTCGTCGATGTCGTGCATGCCCGCCACCCCCGGCGCATAGCCGAGGATGCCGTCGTGCGCGTGGGCCAGTCGCCGGATGAGGTCCAGGAGGGACAGCGCGATGGCGATGCCGATACCCCCGAGCACGCCGAACACGATGACCGCGACGGTGGTGACCGCCGTGAGCACCAGCTCGCTCCACCGGAACCGGGCGATGCGCCTGATCTCGGCGACGTCGACCAGGCGTGTCGCGGCGTAGATCACGAGCGCGCCGAGCGCGGCCATCGGGAAGGTGGACAGCACAGGGCCGGCGAACAGCAGTGTGGCGACGACGGCGGTCAACGCCACCAGCGAATGCAGCTGCGTCCGCGACCCGACCGCGTCCCCCAGCACTGTCCGCGACCCGCTGGAGCTCACGGGGAACCCCTGCATCACGCCGGTGGCGATGTTGGCCGCCCCGAGGGCGAGGAGTTCCTGCCCGGCGTCGACGGATTCGCGCCTCTTGGCCGCGAAGGCGCGCGCGGTCAGCACGTTGTCCGAGTAGCCCACCACCGCGATGCCTGCGGCGTAGGGGAGGAGGGCCAGCAGCGACACGTCCGCCAGCCCCGGGAGCCTGGGGGCCGGGAGGCCGGAGGGCACCTCGCCCACGACGTCCAGGCCGAACCGCTCCAGCCCGAACACGGCCACGACGCCGGCCGCCAGCAGCAGCAGGATGAGGGGGCTGGGCAGCTTCGGGGCCAGCCACCGGGCCACGAACAGGAGCACCAGGACCGCCGCGGCCATCGCCACCGTCGGAAGATGGGCGTCTCCCAGCCGGGTCACGAACTCCCAGGCGGCGCCCACCGTGGACTCCGACTCGATCTCCAGCTTCGCGACCTTCCCGAGCTGGCTGACGATCATCAGCACCGCGATCCCCGCCATGTAGCCCACCAGGACCGGCCGCGACAGCAGCGCGGCCAGGAACGACAGCCGCAGCGCCCACCCGACGAGGCACACCAGGCCGACGGCGATGGCCATCAGGGCCGCCACCTGGGCGTAGCGTTCGGGCCCGCCGGCGGCTGCGGCCAGCGCGCCGACGCCGGCCGCCGTCATCAGGGCGGTGGTGGACTCGGGCCCGACGGAGAGCTGCCGCGACGATCCCAGCGCGGCGTAGACCAGCAGCGGCGCGAGGATGGCCCACAGGCCGGCGACGGCGGGGAGGCCCGCGATGACCGCGTAGGCCATCACCTGGGGGATGAGGTAGGCCGCCACCGTGACGCCCGCGACGGCGTCGCCGCGGAGCCAGCCGCGCTCGTAGCGGCGCAGCACGGCCACGCCGGGGAGGTAACGCTCCCAGGCGGCGGGCGTCCGCTCCGACGGCTCCATGGGCTGAATCTAGCGGCGCAGCCCGGGGCGCGAGGCCGCCACTGAAGCACGCCGCGCGAGCCCGCTCGCTCCGACGGCCCCTTCGCGCGGTCCGGGGGTGGTGGGTGGGGTGGTGGGGTGGTGGGGTTTGAGCCAATGGATGGGTTCGCGGGCGGGCCCACGCTCAGCTCAGGCGCGACGCGTGCCGCGAACCCATCCATTGGCTCAAACCCCCCACCCCCACCCGGGAGGCGGGGGTCAGGGGGCGGCGGCGGGGTCGGCTTCGTGGGCGCGGTCGACGAAGTAGGAGTCGTCCATCGCCGGGTCCGGGGCGATGGGGATGTACTGCCGGCGCACCCGCGCCTGGTCCCACTGCCGACCCTCCACCTCTTCGCGGGCGGCGTTGACGGCGTCGCACTGCTCCTGGTTGAGGTAGAACTCGATGGCCTCAACGGCCTTGTCCGCGCGCAGGAACCGGTCCCCGTCCTCGCCCTCGCCGGCGGCCGCGACGAGCCGGTCCACCGCCCGCTGCACCGTCGCCCGCCGGACCCGCCGCTTGGTCTTGGGCAGCAGGTCGATCTTGCCGTCCTCGGACACGATGATCACCATGGCTCCCTTGCCCGCGCCGGCCAGGTAGCGGATGGCGGAGCTGAACCGCGACCCTCTGGAGGGGTCCCCGGTGCCGGTGGCCAGGCCGTCGAGGATGACGCCGACGGCGTGGCACTTGCCGTCGGGCGAGACCAGGACCGCGCCGTCGATGCCGGTGGCGGCGGTCAGCGCCTCGGGCCCGAGCCTGGCCGGGGTGATCGCGTAGGCCTGCGGCAGGAGCCGTTGGGCCTCGGATTCGGCCTCGGGGTGGACCACCAGCATGGTGCCGTGCGGCTGCTGGAGCGCGCCCCGGGCGATCTGCCACAGGTACCGGGCGTTGCGCGCGGACACATCTGGGAAGACGCGGTCCACGGTGACGGCGAACTCGTCCTCGTCCAGCAGTTCGCGGGGCATCGCGGCCACGCCGTTGTCCACCCGCAGGTAGGGCACGCCGTTGTCCCACAGCTCCCAGGACCCGTTGCCCGAGATCCGCGCCTCGAAGGTGTGCTCGCGGGCGGCCGTCGGGTCCACCTTGCCGAGCCCGTAGACCTCACGGCCGTCGCAGAGGAGGTGCAGGTCGCCGACGGAGAGTTCGAGCACCTTCCGCAGCGACCGCGCCCGGCCGATCGGCACGGGATGCTCGAGCGACATCACGGTGTCGATGCCCTCCTCGCCGCGAGGCGCCAGCAGGATGGACCCCTTGCCGGCCCGTCCCTCGTACGGCTGGGCTGACACGGCGTCGAAGGCCTGGAGCGCCCCGAAGGCCAGCTCCTGGCCGGTGCGGGCCACGACGGCGGAGACGAACAGGTCCGCGGCGGAGCGCAGCACGAACTCCGGGTCGATCCGCACGATCGAGCCCGGGATCTGCCGGTCCAGCTCGCGGGAGGCCACGTCGAGCACGCTGGTGACCACCGCCTCCTGGAAAGAGCGGGAGGTGAGGAAGTCGTCGCCGGCGTCGTCGGGCAGCTGGGGCAGCTCCTTCCACTGGTCCTCCTGCAGGGCCAGCACCGGGAAGACGGTGTGATCCCCGACGGTCACCCCCACGCCGACGACGTGGATGCGGCCGCCGGCCCGGGCGGCGGCGTCGAGCTTGTCCGCCACCGCCCGACGGCGCGTCCTCGCCTCCAGCGCCGCGAGGTAGACCGGCGAGTTCTCGGCTGCCTCGTCGCGGAGGAGCCGGTTGAAGCGGCGGGTGCCGAGGGTCACCGACTGGGCGACGATGCTGCGGTCGAAGTGCCCCCGTGCGGGCTCCACCACCACGTCGGCGTCACGGTCGAGGGGGATTCCGACGACGAAGGCCCGCGCGTCGAGGCCGGTTCCGGCCGCGTCGAGGACGTCGTTGGCCACCTGTTCCAGGGAGCGGCGGTAGGTGGCCTGGCCCTCCCACAGCTCTGAGTTCACGGGCGCATCGTCCCACGTCCACTCATCGATGAACAACGTGATCCTGCCTCCCTATCCCTCCCGCCAACCTACCCGGGGGCGTCGGCGTAGGCTGGTGATCAGGAGGCTTGCGATGAAGCACGCGACGAAGAAGTGGGAGAAGTTGCCGCCGGCCGTGCGCACGGCGCTGGCGCTGGGTGGCATGGCGGACGCGGCGCTGCGGGTGTACGCGCTGGTGGACGTGGCGAGGAGGCCGGAGGCCGAGATCCACGGCTCGAAGGCCATGTGGGTGCCGGCGTTGGCCGTGGTCAGCTCGCTGGGCCTGCTGCCATGCGCGTACCTGAGGTACGGGCGCCGCACGCACTGAGTCTATACCCCTAGGGGTATAGACTGGCGGGATGGATAACCAGCTGCCGGTGTGGAATCGTGTGCTCGTCGTCGTGGCGCACCCGGATGACGAGTCGTTCGGCCTGGGAGGCGTGATCGGGCGCCTGGTCGACGACGGGGCAGACGTCAGCGTGCTGTGCCTGACCGCCGGCGAGGCGTCCACCCTCGGGGCCGCGCCGGACCTCGCACGCACCCGCGCCCTCGAGCTCGAGGCCGCCGCCGAGGTCCTCGGCTGCCGCAGCACCACGCTGCTCGCGCACCCGGATGGGGGCCTGCGCGGCCGTGAGCAGGAGTTGGTGGCCGACGTCGAGCTGGCCGTCGACACCGCCGCCCCCGATGGGCTGCTCGTGTTCGCCGTCGAGGGCGGGGTGACCGGGCATCCGGACCATGAGGCGGCCAGCCGCGCAGCGATCGCTGTCGCGGCGGGGCGCGGGCTGCCCGTGCTGGAGTGGGGGCTGCCCGAGGAGGTCGCGGCCACCCTGCGCGACGAGTTCGGTGGGGCTTTTGCCGGCCACGTCGACGAGGCGCTGCCCGTCGTCGTCACCGTCGACCGCGGCCGTCAGCTGGCGGCGGCCCACCTGCACGTGAGCCAGGCGGTCCCCGGCAGCGTGCTGTGGCGGCGGCTCGAGCTGCTGGGGGACCGCGAGCATCTCCGGCTCACGCGTCCTGCCTGACTTCACACAAGCTTCACACTTCCCGTCGAAGGAGCTTCACGTCCGGGCGGTGAACTGGATGCATCACCAACCGGTGACCCATCACAAGGAGCTCATCATGAAGCGCACAGTGTCCATCATCACCGCGGGTCTGGCGGCCGCCGCCCTGACATTCGGCGGTGCCACCCTCGCCTCGGCAGACACGTCGGCCCCCGACACCGACGAGCAGGCTTCCCTGGCATTCTCCCGCGAAGAGGAGAAGATGGCCCACGACCTCTACACCGCCTTCGGCGACAAGTACGACAGCGCCGTGTGGGACCGCATCGCCCGCAGCGAGGAGCGCCACTTCGACGCGATCGGCCGCCTGCTCGAGCAGTTCGGGATCGACGATCCGAGCGAAGGCAACAAGGCCGGGGTCTACGACGACAAGGACGTCCAGAAGCTGTACGACGACTGGCTGGCACAGGGCCAGAAGTCCGAGGCGGAGGCGTTCAAGGCCGCCATCGCCCTCGAGGAGCGCGACATCGCCGACCTCAAGGTCCAGATCAAGGCCGCCGACAACGACGACATCGACGCCGTGTACGAGCGCCTGCTGGCCGGCTCGGAGAACCACCTGGCCGCGTTCACGGCCTGGTCGAAGGGCGAGCCCGTGACCGGGCTGCAGCAGGGGCAGGGCATGCAGGGCCAGCAGAACACCGCTCGTCGTGCGGAGCGCAGCGCGGTCTGCGACGGCACCGGCATGACCGACGCCGACCGCGGCAACACGGCCGCCCCGCGTGACGGCTCGGGAGACCGCCTGCTCGACGGCTCCGGCAACGACGACGCCCCGCGTCGCGGCATGAACCGCGGCAACGCCTGATCGCTGACCCACGCGGCACCCAGCCCACACCCGTGGGCTGAGGTGTGAGGAACGTGGCGACGAGCCTCGAAGCTGGGAAACGTGAGCTGACAAGGTCACCTTTCTTAGGCTTCGAGGCCGCTGCGCGGCACCTCAGCCAGCGGGAAGGGCCGCTGCGCGGCACCTCAGCCAGCGGGGCGGGCCGCTGCGCGGCACCTCAGCCAGCGGGAAGGGCCGCCAGCTGTCGGGAGAGCGCGTCAGGCGGGGGAGATCGGGAGGGTAAGCGTGAACGTCGCGCCTCGGCCGAGACCGGGCGAGGCCGCGACCAGGTCGCCCCCGTGCGCCCTGGCGATCTGCCTCGCGATGGTCAGCCCGATGCCCGACCCGCCGCCGCGCTGGTCGCCGATCGTTCGGTCCACCCGGTAAAAGCGTTCGAACACGCGCTCCAGGTCCTTCGCGGCCAGGCCGACGCCGTCGTCGGTGACCGTGACCCGCACCACGTCCCCCTCGGTCCGGCATCCCACCGCGACACCACCGCCCCGCGTCACCGCACGCAACGCGTTGCCCACCAGGTTGGTCACCACCTGGCCGATGCGCTGGGCGTCGGCCATGGCCCAGACCCTCTCACACTCGACCGTGAGCGAGATGCCGGCGTCCAGCGCCTGAGGGCGCAGCCGCTCGGCCGCCTCCCGCGCGACACCCGCGACGTCGATCCGCTCCAGCCGAAGCTCGGTTCCCCCCTCCTGCGAGCGCGAGAGCGCCCCCAGATCGTCGGCGAGGCGGCTCATCCGCTCCACCTCGCGCCCGATGAGGCCGAGGTGCTCGGGGTCCGGCGGGACCACGCCGTCGGTCATGGCCTCGACGTATCCGCCGACCACCGTCAGCGGCGTGCGCAGTTCGTGCGCGACGTCGCCGAGCAGCCGGACGCGCCTGGCCTCTGTGCTGGCCAGCGACTCGCCGAGCGTGCGGAGGTCGGCGCCGAGGTTGTTGAGCTCGAGTTCGGGGGCCTCCGGCACCTCGACGTCGTAGCGCCCGGCCGCCATCTGCCGCGCCGCCTCCTGCAGCTGCCGGATGGGACGCATGAATCTGCGGGCGACCAGCAGCCCGAGTGTCGCGGCGACGAGCACGCCCGCCACCGCCCCGATGAGGAGCGCCAGGTCCATGGAATCGATGATCTGCTGCCGGAACCCCTGGCCCTGGCCGGGCCGCGGGCCGCGCTGCTGCATGCGGTCGTAGAGGGCCGGCGCGAGCGCCCGCGAGAGCAGAAATGTGACCAGGGCGCCGATGGCGACCACAGCCACGTGGCTGAGCGCCAGCCGGACGGCGAGGCTCCTCATGCGGCACCCGCCGGGGTGCCGAGGAACCGGTAGCCCACCCCGCGGACGGTGCCGATCACGCCGGCGCCGTCGTCGCCCAGGGCGGCCCGGATGGTGCGGACGTGGACGTCGACGACGCGCTCGTCGCCGTAGAAGGAGTAGCCCCAGACCTGCTCGAGGAGCTGCGCCCGGGAGAACACCCGCCCGGGCTTCCGGGCGAGTGCCAGCAGCAGGTCGAAGTCGAGCGCGCTGAGGGTGACCGGCCGGCCGTCCACCGTCACCTCGCGCCCGGCCGGGTCGATGGTGATCCCCGGGAACCGCAGGCTCTCGTCACCGGGGGCGTCGTCCCCGCGCGGCCGGCGCAGGACGGCGTGCACGCGCGCCACCACCTCGCGCGGGCTGAACGGCTTGACGATGTAGTCGTCCGCGCCGAGGCTCAGGCTCACCAGCTTGTCCACCTCTTCGGCGCGTGCGGTGATCACGATGACGTAGACCGACGACGACGCGCGGATCCGCCCCAGGACGTCGAGGCCGGAGAGATCGGGGAGTCCGAGGTCGAGGAGGACCACGTCGGGGTTCTCCTCCGCTGCCAGGCGCACCGCGTCGCCCCCTGTGGCCGCCAGGTGGACGGTCATCCCCTCGGCCTCGAGGTAGGTCCGAAGGAGCGTGCGGATCTCGGCTGCGTCGTCCACGACGAGAACGGTGGGTGCCACGGTGCCTCCTGCGCTCAGGATACGGCGAGGCGGGCCAGGGGCTTGATCAGACCTCGGGGAGCGGGGTGTGGGGCTTGGGATAGGAGGACTGCGCGCCCAGGAACTGGACCGTGTAGGCGGCGAATCGAGCCGCGTACCCGGCCGCATCCACGAGCGGCGCGCCCCCGGCTAGCCGCGCAGCGAGGGCTCCGACGAACGCATCGCCCGCGCCGACGGTGTCGACGGCGCTGACCCGGGGGCTAGCGATGTGCTGCGCACCCTCCGCATCGGCGACGACGGCGCCCTCCGCTCCAAGCGTCAAAACCACCGCGGCCAGTCCGGCGTGGCGGAGTGCGAGGACCAGCTCCTCCGGCCCGCCGGAATAGGAGCCGCCCAGCTGCGCGAGCACCGCTTCGGCCTCGTGTTCGTTGACCACGAGCGGGTCGGCCCGCCGGATCACAGCGGGATCCAGCTCGATGACGGGAGCGAGGTTCAGCACCCACCGCCCTCGGACAAGCCCGGAGACGGCCGCCAGGGACTCGGCCGAGATCTCGCCCTGGGACACGACGATGCCCGCCTCGGCGATGATCGGCGCCCACTCTCCTACCCGGGAAGGGCTGACCTCCGCGTTGGCACCCGGCACCACGACGACGGTGTTCTCCCCGTCGGCCGACACGGACACGACGGCGAGGCCGGTGGGGCCCTCGACCTCCGCGACGTGGCTGAGGTCGACGCCCGCCTCCCGCAGGAGCGTCAGGGCAGTGTGTCGGGAATCGTCGGAGCCGACGGCGCCCAGCATCGTCGTGGGTGCTCCGGCCAGCGCCGCGGCGTAGGCCTGGTTGGCGCCCTTGCCGCCGGGGGAGAGCCCGCCGCCGGAAGCGAGCAGCGTCTCGCCCGGGAGTGGATGGCGTGCCAGCAACAGGTGCAGGTCGACGTTGAGCGAGCCGACCACGACAACCGTCGTCACAACAGGACCCCATCTCTCATCCGTGAGCGTGCGGCGTCGCCGGGAGGGACGAGCCGCTCCATCACGAGAGCCTAGTGGTCACCGTCCGCTCGTCGGCCGCTGTCGCGCATCACCGTTCGCGCCCGTCGACTCCCTGACCACCAGCGACGGCCGGATGACCCGACGGGGCACCCGCTCGCCGGTCGCGATCCGCTCGATGATCATCTCGAAGCCCGCCCGGCCCAGCGCCTGGAAGTCCATGAAGACCGAGGTGAGGGGAGGGCTGAAGTGCCGGGCGTCGGGCATGTCGTCGACGCCGACGATGGCGAAGTCCTCCGGCGCGACCCGGCCGCGGCGCCGCATCGCGTTGAGGAACCCCAGGGCCATCTGGTCGTTGCCCGAGAACACCGCCGTGAACGAGTCCGGGTCCACCTCCTGCCCCCGCGCCTCCCCGGAATCCGCGGACCAGTCGCCGCGGACGACGGGCAGCGGCTCGACCCCCGCCCTCGCCAGCGCGTCTCGGTAGCCGCGCTCGCGTTCAAGCCCCTCTACCCGGTTCTCCGGCCCGGCCAGGTGGAGGATCCGCGTGTGGCCAAGGCCGAGGAGGTGCTCGGTGGCCAGCGTGCCCGCCTCGAACGAGTCGACGGTCGCGGAATCGGCGTTCGGCCAGGAGCTCCCCGACAGCATGACCACCGGCACCTTCTCCCACACCTTCTCCAGCTGGTCCTCCACGCCGAGGTAGGGGGACGAGACGACGATGCCGTCGACGCGGCTGGAGAGCAGCCGCTCCACTGCCTGATGGATGGCGCGAGGGGTGAGGGGATCGTCGGAATCGAGCTCCACCTGGCTGGTGACCAGCCCGTACTCCGCGGCGTGGGCGGCCTTGTTGAGCCCGGACATGACGGACCACGCGCCGTAGAGGGAGGGGCCGCTCAGCAGGATGCCGATCGAGCGTGTGGAGTTGGCCCGGAGGTTCCTCGCGGACTGGTTGAGCGTGTAGCCGAGTTCCTCGATCGCGGCCTCGATGCGGGCGCGTGTCTCTGCGCCCACATAGCCCGAGCCGGTGAAGTAGCGCGACACCGTCTGCGCCGACACCCCGGCCAGCCGGCCCACGTCGGCCATCTTCGGGGCCCGCCCGCCCGCAGCAGTCTTCGTCATCGCGTCCTCCCGCGCTCTGGGACTATACCGTCACCACACTGCATAAAAATGCGTGATCAATTCGTTATGCAAAATCGCTTGCATCCAGGGTAGGTTATCGATAACTTAGTGGCAGTCGGGCGCGTCAACAGTCGATGCGCCGGAGCTGGACCAGAGCACAGACGCCCACGATGACCGTGCGGCATCGCTATCGGAGGACCTGATGACGAGAATCCCTCAACCGGGCGCGGACTACGCCGTCCCTGCCGCCAAGCGCTGGCGCCTCGGCGAGACGCCGTGGCGCGGCGACGCCGGTTTCGTGGCGCCGAGCGCCCGCCTGATCATCGACAACGACTTCTCGGGTGACCCCGACGACCTGTACCAGATCGTCCACCACCTCCTCTCGCCGAGCGTGGAGATCCGGGCCATCGTCGCCTCGCACCTGCGCCCCGGCGACGGCATGGACCCGTCGGACCACACCGCGACCAACGCCGAGCTGGTGGCCCGCGACGTGTTCGCCCGCATGGGCCTCGACAGCACCGAGGTGATCCACCGAGGCTCGGAGGTGGCGCTGGAGGACGTCCACACGCCGCACGACACCCCGGCCGCCCGCGCGATTATCGCCGAGGCCATGCGCGACGACACCGACCTTCCTCTCTTCGTGGCCGCCGGCGGGGGACTGACCGACATCGCGTCGGCCTACCTGCTTGAGCCCGAGATCGCCAAGCGGATGACGTTGATCTGGATCGGCGGCTCCGAGCACGACGGCCTGGCCGTCCCGCCGCACAACGCCATGCCGATCGAGTACAACCTGCTCATCGACGTCAAGGCCGGCCAGGTGCTGTTCGGCGCCCAGGACCTCGAGATCTGGCAGATCCCGCGCGACATCTACCGCCAGTGCCTGGTCTCGGAGACCGAGCTGCGGCTCCGCGTCGCCAAGCAGGGCCCGCTCGGCCAGTACCTCTACGACGAGGTCCGCGCGATCGTGGACGTCGTCCACGAGCACGGCATGCCCGCGTTCGAGACCTACGCGCTGGGCGACTCGCCGCTGGTGCTGCTCACCGCGCTCCGCTCGGTGTTCGAGCCGGACTCCACCTCCAGCTTCCACGTCGAGAAGGCCACCCCCGAGATCACCGAGGAGGGCGCCTACCGGCCCATGCGCGGCACCCGCCCCATGCGCGTCTACACCCAGGTCGACGTCCGGCTCATGTTCGAGGACTTCTACCTCAAGCTTCAGGAGTTCGAAGGCTGGCGCGCCAGCTGACCCCACGGGTGCCGCGCCCCGCGGCGCTCCCCACACCCTCACCCCACCCCCACCCGCACACCCAATGGAGGACCCGTGCTCACCAAGAAGACCCTGTCCATCGTCGCTTCCCTCTCCGCCGTCGCCCTGGCCCTCACCGCCTGCGGTGGCTCGTCGGAGGGCGGCTCCTCGGCCGACGCGCCGCAGGAGGTCACGATCTGGACGCTGACCCAGCAGGACTCCCAGAAGGAGGCGTGGACCAACCTGGTCGCCGCCTTCAACGAGGAGTACCCGGACATCACCGTCAACACCGAGGAGCGCGCCGTCGACGCGCACAAGGACGCGCTGCGCCAGGCCGCCGGCACCGATTCCGGCCCCGACGTCTACCGCTACTGGGGAGGCTCGGGCCTCGGCGGCGAGCTGGTCCGCGTCGGCATGAGCGAGGACATCACGAACTACTACGAGGAGTACGGCTGGGCCGACGTCCTCACCCCGTCGGCGCTGTCCTACGCCACCCAGTACGAGGGCCACCACGGCGTGCCGATGATCCAGGCCACCGAGGCCGTGTTCTACAACAAGCGGCTCTTCGCCGAGGCGGGCATCACCGAGGTCCCGCAGACCTACGACGAGCTGGTGGCCGCGGCCGGCACCCTCAAGGACGCCGGCGTCATCCCGATGGCCTTCGGCGGCACCGTCAACTGGCACGTCATGCGCCTGCTCGACTCCCTCATCGAGACGAAGTGCGGCGCCGAGAAGGCCGACGAGCTGACTCAGGGCGACGGCAACTGGGGCGAGGAGGCCTGCGTCACCGACGCGTTCACCGAGCTCAAGATGTGGGGCGAGAACTACCTCAACGAGGGCTTCATGGCCATCAGCAACGACGACTCCTCGCAGCTCATCTACAGCGGCCAGGCCGCGATGAGCATCGAGGGCGACTGGTTCGGCCCCATGGCCATCGACGGCGGCCTCCCCGTCGAGGACATCGGCATCTTCCCGTTCCCCACCGGCACCGGACGCACCTACGGCTTCGGCGAGCTGCTCTACCTCACGCCCAACGCCAAGAACCCCGACGCGGCCGCGAAGTTCCTCGACTTCATGGTCTCCGAGGAGGGCCAGGCCGAGCTGGGCAACGCCTTCTCCAGCCTGTCGGTCAACGCCAACGTCACCCCCGCCGAGGGCACCCCGCTGGCGGCCGAGTGGATGGAGCTGATCGCGGCCTCCACCGGCTCGTTCATCAACAACGACCAGAACTTCGGCACGGCTGAGACCGGCGAGTTCTGGCGGGTGCAGAACTCCGTGCTGACCGGCGAGATCGATCCGGCCGACGCGGGCGCCGAGTTCCAGACCTGGCGCGACGCCAACAAGTGATCCAGGCGACGGGGCGGGCGAGAGCCCGCCCCGTCCTCCCCAAGGAGCAGAACTCATGACGCAGCTGACCAGCGCGGCCCCGGTGGCCGCCAAGGCCCCACTCGGGGCCTCCAAGGGGAACCCCTCACGCAAGCGGCCGTTCCTCACCGCCCTGCCGTACCTCCTCCCGGCCCTGGCCCTGTACGGCTACTTCATCGTCTACCCGATGCTCGACTCGGTGCGCCTGTCGTTCTACCGGTGGACCGGATTCCGCACCGACGAGCAGGTCTTCGTCGGCCTCGACAACTACGTGCGCATGTTCACCGCCGACCCGGTGTTCTGGCGGGCGCTGTCCAACTCCATCATCTGGGTGGTCCTGTCCCTCCTGCTGCCCATGGTGCTCGGCCTCCTGCTGGCGCTGGCGCTCAACCGCAAGATGGCCGGCCGCAACCTCATGCGCTCGGTGTTCTACATCCCCTCGGTGTTCGCCTCGATCACCGTGGCCGCCATGTGGCGCTGGATCTACAACCCCACCCTGGGCCTGGTCAACCAGACGCTGCGCCAGCTCGGCCTCGACGACTGGGCCCTGACCTGGCTCGGCGACCCCAAGATCGCCCTGTACTCCGTCTTCGTGGCCTCCATCTGGCAGGCCGTCGGCTTCCCGATGGTGCTCTTCCTCGCCGGTCTGCAGACCGTGCCGCCGGAGCTCGTCGAGGCCGCCAAGCTCGACGGCGCCAGCGCGTGGGGCGTGTTCGTGCACGTCACTCTGCCGGCTCTGAAGCCCACCACCGTGGTCGTGGTGATCCTCACCATCATCAACTCGCTGAAGGTCTTCGACCTGATCGTCGGCATGACCGGCGGCGGGCCCGCCCAGTCCACTCAGGTGCTGGCGCTGTGGTCCTACACCCAGTCCTTCTCCAACAACCAGTTCGGCGCAGGCGCCGCGGTGGCCACCGTGCTGCTCCTCGTGTCGCTGTGCCTCGTGGTTCCGTACATGGCCTGGTCCATGAAGGGAGACAAGTGATGTCCACCGCAACCGCGACGGCCACCGTCGAGGCGAGGCGCAGGCCCGTCGACTACGTGGGGATCGGGCTGTGGGTCGCGCTGCTCGTGACCTCGCTGCTCTGGGCCCTGCCCTTCGTCGTGATGCTCCTGACCTCGTTCAAGACCAACGCCGACATCAGCACCACGCCCGCGTGGGCCCTGCCGACGCAGTGGGCCTTCTCCAACTACGCGGACGCCTTCGACACCGGCAACCTCGGCGTCACCGCCCTCAACAGCCTGTTCATCGCGGCGATCAAGGTGCCGCTCGGCCTGTTCCTGGCCGCCGCCGCCTCGTTCGCCATCGCACGGCTCCGGTTCCGCAGCCACCGGCTGCTGCTCGGCCTCATCGCCGTCGGCTCCATGGTCCCCATCCAGGTGGGCCTCGGCCCGCTGTTCTCGACCATGCTCAACCTCGGCCTGCTGGACTCCCGCGCCGGTCTGATCCTGCCCTACCTGGCCTTCGGCATCCCGTACCAGGTGTTCGTCCTCTACGGCTTCTTCCGCCAGATCCCCGACGAGCTCGAGGAGTCGGCCCGCATCGACGGCGCCTCCACCTTCCGGATCTTCTGGCAGGTGATGCTCCCGCTGGCCAAGCCGGCCCTGGCGGCGCTGTTCATCCTCGACTTCGTGGCCACCTGGAACGAGTACGCGATGGCCACCACGCTGCTGCGCTCCCAGGGGAACTGGACCGTTCCGCTCGCGGTGCAGAGCTTCTCCACGCAGTTCGGCACCGATTACGGGCCGCTCAACGCGTTCATCATCATGTCCGCCATCCCCGTCCTCATCGTCTACCTGATGTTCCAGCGCTACTTCGTCCAGGGCGCCCTGGCGGGCGCGGTCAAGGGCTGATCCACCGCATTGACCTGAGCCCCGACTCGGCGTAGTATGAATGTAAAGCCACACGTGAATAAATATGATTCCTCGGACGGGCCGGCCAGAAGGACCTGGATCGCCGCCCCACCTCACACAAAGGAGACGCAACCATGACCGCACCCGAGTTCGGAGCTGGGCTCTGGAACTTCGCCACCTACCTCGACCGCTACGCCACCGACGGCTACGGCGAGCCGCGCGGCACCCTGGAGCAGATCGACCTCGCAGCCCAGGTGGGCGACATCACCTGGGTGGACCTGAACTTCCCCTTCAGCCCCGGGGTGTCCATCGACGACGTGAAGGCCAAGCTGGCCGAACACGGCATCAAGGCCATCGGCCTCACCCCCGACATCTACCTGCGTGAGCACTGCAAGGGCGCGTTCACCAACCCCGACCCCGCGAAGCGCGCCTCCGCCATGGCGATCATGAACGACGCGGCCAACGCGGTGCGCGAGCTCGGCGCCAAGTACGTCAAGATCTGGCCGGGCCAGGACGGCTTCGACTACCCCTTCCAGGTGGACTACCGCGAGCTCAACCGCCTCGCCGTCGAGGGCATGCGCGAGCTGGCCTCCGAGCACCCGGACCTCAAGTTCGTCATCGAGTACAAGCCCCGCGAGCCCAGGACCCACATGTTCTGGAGCTCGGCGCCGAAGACCATCCTCGGCATCCAGCAGATGGGCGTGGACAACGTCGGCGTCCTCCTGGACTTCGGCCACGCCATGTTCGGCGGCGAGCCGCCGGCCGAGGCCGCCCAGATGCTCATCGACCACGGCCTGCTGTGGGGCATGGACGTCAACGACAACTACCGCGGCTGGGACGACGACATGATGGTCGGCTCCATCCATATGGTGGAGATCTTCGAGTTCTTCCACGTCCTCAAGGTCAACAACTGGGAGGGCGTGTGGAACCTGGACCAGTTCCCGTTCCGTGAGGACGCCGTCGAGAACGCCCAGCTGTCCATCCGGTTCCTCAAGGCCATCCACCGCGCCCTCGAGACGCTCGACGAGGAGGGCCTCGCCGCGGCTCAGGCCAAGCAGGACGCCCTCGGCGCCCAGCGCATCATCCAGAACGCGCTGCTGAAGTCGATGGCGGCAGATCTGTGAGCGACACGAGCAAGTGGGACTTCACCACGCCTGTGCTGGGACGGATCGGGAAGGACGCCTCCCGTGAGGACGTCGTCGCCCACCTGAAGTCCGCCGCGTACGAGCTGCGGCGCCGGGACCCGATCATGATCGCCCACTCGGGCAACGGGCACATCGGCGGCGACTACTCGATCGCCGACGTGCTGGTCACCCTGATGCTGCACGAGCTCAACCTCGACCCGGCCGAGCCGCTCGCGCCGGAGCGGGACCGCCTCGTGCTGTCCAAGGGGCACACCGCCGGCGCGCTCTACATCGCCATGGCGCTGGCCGGCTACTTCCCCGTCGATGAGCTGATGACGTTCATGGACCCGAAGTCGCGGCTCAACGGCCACCCCAACCGCACCTACATCCCAGGCATCGAGGCCAACACCGGCCCGCTGGGGCACGGGCTGCCGATCGCCGTGGGCACCGCGCTGGCCGCGAAGCTCGACGGCTCCCCCCGCCGCACCGTGGTGCTGCTGGGCGACGGCGAGCTCCAGGAAGGCTCCAACTGGGAGGCCATGATGACGGCCGCCCACTACGGGCTGGAGAACCTCGTCGCGGTGGTCGACCGCAACCACCTCCAGCAGGGCGCCCTGGTGGCCGACACCATGGGCCTCGAGCCGCTGGCCGACAAGTTCCGCGCCTTCGGGTTCACGGTCCGTGAGATGGACGCCCACAACTTCGACGAGATCCTCGACACCTTCGCTCAGGCCCCCGAGCCTGGCAAGCCCACCTTCATCATCTCCCACTCCCACAAGGGCCATCCGATCTCCTTCATGAGCGACAACGTCGCCTGGCACCACCACGTGCCCACCGAGGCGGAGATCGACGGCATCCTGGCCGAACTGGAGGCAGCCAAGTGAGCACCCAGACCTACGATTGCCGCGACACCTACTCCAAGACGCTCCTCGAGCTGGCGAAGAACGACCGCAACGTGATCGTCGTCGTCAACGACTCCGTCGGCTCCTCCAAGCTGGACGGGTTCAAGAAGGAGCTGCCGGCCCAGATGGTCAACGTCGGCATCGCCGAGCAGGACATGGTGGGCACGGCCGCCGGCCTCGAGAACGGCGGGAAGGTGCCGTTCGTCTCCGGCGCCGGCTGCTTCCTCAGCGCGCGGGCCACCGAGCAGATCAAGGCGGACCTCGCGTACAGCAGGCGCCACGTCGTGCTGTGCGCGCAGAGCCCGGGCGTCGCGTACGGCGCCCTGGGGGCGACGCACCACTCCATCGAGGACGTCGCCTGGATGCGGATCCTCCCGCACATGACCGTCCTCGTCCCGGCGGACCCGGCCGAGACCGAGCAGGCCATCCGCTGGGCCTACACCCACGACGGCCCGGTCTACATCCGCGTCTCGCGCGCCAAGGTGCCGGCCGTCCATCCCGAGGGCTACGCCTTCGCCCCCGGCAAGGCCGTCGTCCTGCGTGAGGGCACGGACGTCACCATCGCCGCCAACGGCACGGTGCTGCACCGCGCGCTGGCCGCCGCCGAGCTGCTCGCCGAGCGCGGCATCCAGGCCAGGGTCCTGTCCGTGGGCTCGGTGAAGCCCCTCGACGAGGACGCGATCGTCGCGGCGGCCCGGGAGACCGGTGGCATCGTCACGGTCGAGGAGGGGCTGGCCTCCGGAGGCCTCGGCGGCGCTGTCGCCGAGACCGTGGCCCGCACCCACCCGGTGCGCGTCGCGATGCTGGGCCTGCCCGACACCTTCGCCCCCACCGGGTCGGCCGAGTGGATCCTCGACCACTTCGGCATGGATCCGGCCGGGATCGCGGAGACCGCCGCCTCGCTCAGCCGGGCCACCGCGACGGCCGGGGCCTGATCCGTGATCCTCGCAGTAGACCAGGGGACCAGCAGCACCAAGGCCACGCTGTTCGACGCATCGGGGGCGGCGCTCGCGTCGGCCTCGGTGCCCCTGGGGCAGGCGCATCCGCGCCCGGGCTGGGTGCAGCAGGACGCTGCCCTGATCCTCGACGGGGTGCGGACGGTCGTGGCGGAGATCGCGGCGGCGCACACCGTCGACGCGGTGGCGCTCAGCACCCAGCGCGAGTCGGCCCTGGTCTGGGACCGGGCGACGGGGGAGCCGGTCGGGCCCATGCTCGGCTGGCAGGACCGCCGCACCGCCCACCGCGTTGCGGAGCTCTCCGGCCACGCGGACCGGGTGCGGGAGATCAGCGGCCTGCCGCTCGACCCGATGTTCTCGGCCCTCAAGCTGCAGTGGCTGCTGGACTCGGTGGACCCGGACCGCAGCCGCTCCCGCGCGGGCGAGCTGGCGGTGGGCACCGTCGACTCCTGGCTCGTCACCCGGCTCACCGGTGAGCACCGCATCGAGGCCGGCAACGCGTCGCGCACCCAGCTGCTCGACCTGGCGACGGGGGAGTGGAGCGAGGAGCTCTGCGAGCTGTTCGGCATCCCGGCCGCGGTGCTGCCGAGGGTCGCGGCCTCGGACGAGGCCACCGGCGAGATCGCGGGCCTGGAGGGGCGACGGATCCATGCGGTCCTCGGCGACTCGCACGCGGCGCTGTACGGCCATGGCGTCCGGGGGCCAGGCGCGCTGAAGGCCACCTACGGCACCGGCTCTTCGGTGATGGGCCTGGTCGACGACGCCGCCAGCGTGCCCGCTGGGCTCGTCGGCACCGTCGCCTGGCGGATCGGTGACCGGACCGCGGTGGGCGTCGAGGGCAACATCCTGGCCAGCGGGGCCACCGTGGCGTGGCTGTCGCGGCTTCTTGGCCGAAGCGTCGAGGAGCTGGCGGGCCTTGCCCGCAGCGCTCCGGAGGATCACGGCGTGGTCCTCGTCCCCGCGGTCGCGGGGCTGGGCGCGCCGCACTGGGACCCGACGGCGCGGGCGGTGCTCGTCGGGTTCGATCTCGGGACCGACCCGGGCATCCTCGCCCGGGCGGCGATGGAGGCCATCGCGCACCAGATCACGGACGTGGTCGACGCCGCCGAGGCGGCCGGCCCCGTCGAGGCGATCCTCGCCGACGGCGCCCCCGCGGCCGACGACTTCCTCATGCAGCTGCAGGCCGACATCGGCGGCCGGACGGTGAGGAGGCCGCGGTACTCGGGCTTGTCCGCGCGTGGCGCGGCCCAGCTGGCGGCGGATGCGCTGGGCGGCGGGTTCGCGCCCGTCGAGTCGGACGCGTTCACGCCCACCCGCGACAACGGCGTGGCCCGCTCAGCATGGGCCTCGGCGCTGACGCTCACCCGGCGGTGACACCGGCGCCCACACGGGCGGTGGCTGTCGCCGTCGGCGATCGTCGCCTCGTGGGTTCACGGAGGCGGGTGGAAAGCGCGACGGCGTATCCACCCGCCCTCGAATGATCATGCGCAGATCCGCGAGCCGTGGGCGCCGGGCCCCGCGCTGCGTGCTATTTTCCGTGCATGTCCATGCGTGAGGCCCCGGAGAGGCTGCAACTCGTCGTCAAGGTTGCGCGCCTCTACCACGAGCATGGGCTCCGCCAGCCCGAGATCGCGGCGCGGCTCAACATGTCGCAGTCGCGGGTGTCGCGGCTGCTGAAGGAGGGGCTCGAGACGGGGATCGTCCGCACCATCGTGGTGGAGCCGCCCGGCATGTTCTCGGCGCTTGAGGATAAGGTTCGCGACGCCTACGGCCTCCGCGACGTCGTCGTCGCGGGTGGGCCCGACGGAGGGATGGACTCCGAGGCGGCGCTGCTCAGCGCCATCGGCGGCGCCGGGGCTCGATACCTCGAGTCCACCATGCTGCCGAACGACCGGGTGGGGCTGTCGTCCTGGTCGGCCTCGCTGCTGGCGGTCGTCGACGCCATGACGCCCCGCACCACCCGCTCGGCGGAGCGCATTGTCCAGGTGATCGGCGGGGTGGGGGATCCACGCGCCCAGGTCCAGGCCACCCGCCTTGCCGACCGCCTCGCGCGGGTGACCGGCGCGGAGGTGCACTACTTCAACGCCCCTGGCGTCGTGTCGAGCCCTGAGGTGCGCGACTCGCTGCTCTCGGACCCCCAGATCTCCAGCGTCCGGGAGGAATGGGCAGACCTCACGATGGCACTGGTGGGCATCGGCAGCGTCGAGCCGTCGGCCCTGCTGGTGAGCTCGGGCAACACCCTGCCGGACCGCGACCTTCGCGCCCTCGCCGAGCACGGGGCCGTCGGCGACGTCTGCCTCAACTTCTTCGACGCCGACGGAGCCCACGTCGAGTCCGACCTCGTCGGCCGCACCCTGGGGATCGACGAGGCCACCCTCAAGGCCATCCCGCGACGGATCGGTGTCGCGGGTGGCGCCCGCAAGCACGCGGCCATCAGGGCTGCTCTGGTCGGCGGCTGGTGCGACGTCCTCATCACCGACTCGAATACGGCCGAGGAGCTGCTTCGGTCCAGCGGTCAGGGCTGACCAGCGGCGAGCCGACGGCCGGCTAGCTGCCCGCGAGGACCTTCTCGATCTCCGCCACCGCCCCCGCAGGGCCCGGCGCCTCCTCGAAGGACGCCCTCAGCGGGGCCAGGCCGGCCGGGGCGCCACCCGACAGCAGCGAGTCCGCGACCCGGCGCACGCTCTCGGGCGTGACCTGCGCGCTCGGGAGGACGCGCCCTGCGTCGAGTTCCTGCATCCGGTGGGCGTTGAAGAACTGGTCCGCGCCCATCGGCGTGAAGACGGCCGGGACGCCTGCCAGCACGGTGTCGGTGGTGCTTCCGAACCCGCCGTGGGTGAAGCACAGGTCCGCCTCGCGGAGCACGTCGGCCTGGGGCACGAACGAACGGGCGATCACGTTGTCCGGGAGATCGCCCAGCTCGGGGAGGCTCTCGGTGCGCCCGGTGGTGACCACCACCAGCGCGTCGCTGCCGGCGAAGGCCTCGATGATCGCCCGGAAGTAGCCGGTGTTCCGGTTGAAGACGGTGCCGAGCGTGGCGTACACCACGGGCCCGCCGTGGGCCCGCAGGCGGTCGAGCGGGAACGCGTCGTCGGGCATGGAGGCGGTGGCGGTGGGGCCGGCGAAGTAGCACGGCAGGTCGTCGAAGTCCTCGGCGTGCGGCTGGTAGTAGCGCGTGGCGGGGGAGATGTTGAGCGTCGAGGACAGGGGGCGCAGCATGTCCAGGATGTCGCGCGGGCGCGATCCCAGCACCACGGGGCCGACGACGGCGGCCAGGACGCGCCGGGCCGCGGGCGAGGCCAGGGCGCGCCGGGCGGGAGAGGGGATCGAGGTGCTGATGCCCGCCAGGTGCGAGATCACGCGGTCGTTCTGGAAGAAGACGGGCGAGAGGAAGATCACCGGGCAGTCGAGGTCGCGCTCCAGCGCGGGGATCTCGGGGTTCAGCCCCGCCGCGACCACGGCGTCGTAGCCCGGCGCCAGCCTCCGGATGCTGGCCTGGAGCGCGTGGAAGAGCCGGCGCCCCTGCAGCGCCAGTTGCCGGGGGTGTGTGATCGCCTCGGGCGGGCCGAACGGCACCAGGGTCGCGCCGCTCGCCTCGACGCGGCGGCGGAACGCCTCGCCCATGATGTAGTGCACCTCGTGGCCGGCGTCGACCAGCGCTCGGGCGAACGGCAGCGACGGCGTGGCCAGCCCGTACGCGGGCACGCCTGCCATCAGGATGCGGGCCATCGTCGGCCTCCCTCTCCTCGGTGCACCCAGCCTACGGCCGCGCTGCGCGTCGCGACGCCGGGTGGGGTCGCCCAGGCTCTGAAGACACTGCGGCCGTCGTCGCTGACTAGCCGGCGGATGTGGTGTGGCAGTCGGCACCAGATCCGCCCCCTAGCCCCAGCGCCGGCACCCGCCGCGACCACCGGCAGAGCCTAATCGCCCGTCGTCCACGCCTTCCGCCAGGACAACCGGCCCCTGGTGTGCAGCAGCGACCGCCGGTACAGCCGCGACCCGACGGCGATCGTCAGTGAGCAGAACGCCAGGGTCAGCAGCAGGGCGAGCGCCGGCTCCCACCACACGGTCTCGCCGGCCAGCAGCCGCATGGGCATGAGGATGGTGGACAGCACCGGCACGTAGGAGCCGATGACGCGGGCGGCGCCGTCGAGGTTGATGCCGACGACGAACACCGTGACGAGGACGAACGTCAGCGGCATCGACGTGGCCTGGACGTCCTCGATGCGCGACGCCAGTGCCCCCGCGGCGGCCCAGATGCAGGCGAGCGCCAGGAACCCGAGCAGGAAGAAGGGCAGGTACCAGGCCACGGCCTCGGCCAGCCCGGGCAGGCTGAGGTCGAGATCCATGAACTGCAGCCCGATCAGGCCGACGCCGGTGAGCAGCGCCAGCTGCAGCAGCGCCAGCACCGTGCTGCCGAGGACCTTGCCCAGCAGTAGGTGCGGGATCGGGATGGCGGCGGCGAGGATCTCGACGATCCGGGACTGCTTCTCCTCCACCACGCTGGTGGCGATTGACATGCCGAACAGGAGGGACGAGAGGTAGAAGAGCATGGCGAACACGAGCCCCGCGAAGTACGCCACCATGCCCTGCTCGTCCTCGCCGGAGAGGTCGCGGGTCGTGAGCTGGGTCCCGCTCAGCAACTCGTCCGCCGCCACCCCGAGCCGCTCGGCGTTGGCGGTGAGCCCGGACGACGCCACGGCGTCGATCATGGCCAGGTGGAGTGTCCGCGGGGCGGGGCCGTCGGCCGCCAGGGCCCAGCCGTCGCCGTCGCGGACCAGGAGGGCGTCGGCCTCGCCGTCGGCGACCAGACGCTCGCCGTCGGCCGCGGTGTCGACCCGGACCACCTGGGCGCCCGCCTCGGCGTCGCCGGCCTTGACCATGGCGTCCACTGCGGCCACCAGCTGTGCGCCGGCGTCGTCGGTGACCGCGACCTCGAACCGTGCCGGCCCCCCGGTGAGGAAGAACTGCAGCACCATGACGCCCACCACGAGGGCCAGGCTGAGGCCGGTGGAGGCGAGGAAGTTGCGGTCGCGGAGCTTGACGGCGATCTCGCGTGCCGTCACCAGCGCCCACGGTGCGGCGCCGACGCGGCGGCCGTCGGACGGGGCGCCCGCCGACGGGCTGTCGGTCCTGGTCATACGGACGCCACCTCCCGGTAGATCTCGCTCAGGCTGGGCACGACCCTGGCCAGCTCCCGCACCGGCCCGTGGGCGAGGGCCTCGGCGAGCAGGCGCTGGACGGCCTCCTCGTCGTCGGGTTCGACGACGACGGCGCCGGTGCCGCTCTGCTCGACCACGCGGATCCCGGGCACCCCGGCCGCCCACCAGGGCGCGTTGTCGGTCACCAGCCGATAGCGCAGGGGGGCGCCGGCGCGCAGGTCGTCGACGGTGCCGTCGGCCACCACCCGCCCGCGGTGCAGCACGATGAGCCGGTCGCACAGCCGCTCGACCAGCTCAAGCTGGTGGCTGCTGAACAGCACCGGCACCCCTGCCGAGGTGTGCTCACGGAGCAGCTCGGTCATCTCGTCGACGGCGGACGGATCCAGGCCGGAGAAGGGCTCGTCGAGGATCAGCGCGCGGGGATGGCCGAGGACGGCCGCGATGATCTGCGCGCGCTGCTGGTTGCCCAGCGACAGGGTCTCCACCTTGTCGCGGGTGCGCTCGCCCAACCCGAACCGCTCCAGTAGCTCGGTCGCGCGCAACCGGGCGGCGTCGCGGGACATCCCGTGCAGGCGGCCCAGGTAGACCAGCTGCCCGAGCACCGGCTGCTTGGGGTAGAGGCCCCGCTCCTCGGGCATGTAACCGAAGCGGGCCCGGTCCGCCTGCGTGGCCGGCCGCCCGCCCCACAGGACCTGACCGGCGGTGGGCTGCAGGACGCCCATGATCATCCGCATGGTGGTGGTCTTGCCAGCGCCGTTGCCGCCGACGAAGCCCACCAACGCGCCCGCCGGGACACGGAAGGAGACGTCGTCGACGGCGGCCAGCTCGCCGAAGCGTCGGGTCAGGTTCTGGACCTCCAGCATGGTCCCCTCTTCGTCCAGGTGCTCGTCAGCCCCAGGGTAGTGCCCGCTGACTCCGGAGAGCCGAGGGGCGTTGAGGTCAGGCGGTGTCACGCACGACCAGAGCCACGTGCTGAACGGGCATCGGCTCAGCGAGGGGCGTGCCCTCGGCCAGGTTGAGCGCGATGCTCGCCAGGTAGCGGCCGAGGCCCGTGACGTCGAGGCGGATCGTGGTGAGGCGGGGCTGCGCGAGCGCCGCGAAGGGGGCGTCGTCATGCCCGACGACCGCCAACTCGCCAGGAACGTCCACGCCGGCCCGGAGCGCAGCGCCCACGAGGGCGAGCGCCACCTCGTCGTTGTAGGCCGCCACCCCGGTGACGCCCTCGCCGATCAACGTCCGGACGGCCGCCGCGGCGGAGTCCTCCGTCAGCTCGATGTCCAAGGGCTCGGCCAACCTCAGGCCGACGGCCGCGGCAGCCTCGGTGGCGCTGGCGCGCCGGGCGGCGACGAGGTCGGCGATCCGCGGATCGGTCGAGCCCACGAACGCGACACGGGTGACTCCCCGCGCCTGCAGGAGGCTCACCTGGAGCGACGGCCCCTCCTCCCGGTACTGCTCAACGTCGGCGTGGTCCGGATCCGGGACGATGTGCTCCACCCCGGCCGCCCGGATCGCGGCTATCCGCTCCGGCGCGAGCGGGGTCATGGAGATGACGACGTCAGGCTGCAGCGACTCCCACAGCGGCCGCGTGTGCGACGCGTGCTCAGGCGTGTAGGTGATGAGCGAGTAGCCGCTAGCGTCCAGCGCCAGCGAGGCCTCCTCGATGTTGCGGCGCAGCGTGAAGTCCAGGGGCCAGTCCGGCAGGACCAGCAGCACGATGTGGCTCCGGCCGGAGGCCAGCGCGCGCGCCGCGGAGTGCGGCCGGTAGCCCAGCCGCTCGGCCTCGGCAAGGACCCGCTCTCGGGTGGGCGCGGGGATCGTCTGCCCGGGGGTGTCGTTGAGGACGAAGCCGACGGTGGCGCGGGAGAGCCCGAGCGAGCGCGCGACGTCTGCCGCGGTCACCCGCTTCGGGGATCTGGACTGGGTACTCACATCTGCTCCTCGGAAACACTTGCACGCGCTAGCGATCTGTGTTTACTATACATTCACTAGCCCGCGCTAGTAATCCCGACGACGATGGAGTCTCACATGAAATCCCTCAAGAACGCGGACGGCGCCCTCCCGGAGTCCTCCGCCTCGATGCCGCTCCCGCAAGCGGTCCAGCCGGAGACCGCGGTGGACGCGACCCCGCCTGGCACAGGTAGCGGACTCGCGCCTGTCAACGCTCGCTACATCTGGCTCATGGTCCTCGCCCAGTTCGGCGTGTTCATGGCCTTCATCACGCCGCTGGCCATCTCGCTGACCATCCGCGTCAACACGCTGGCCCCCGGACAGCCCGAGTACCTCGGCTTCATCACGGGTGCCGGCGCCCTGTTCGTGATGCTCACGGGGCCCTTCATGGGCATCTGGAGCGACCGCACGCGGAGCCGCTTCGGGCGCCGTCGCCCCTTCATGGTGGGCGGCATCGTCGTGGGTGTGGTCTCGCTGGTCGTGATGGCGCTGGCGCCCACGGTCCTGCTGCTCGGGTTCGGCTGGATCCTCGCCCAGTGGGGCTGGGGCACGGCGCTGGGCAACCTGCAGAACTCGACGGCGGACCGCCTTCCCGAAAGCCAGCGCGGCAAGGTCGCGGGTCTCACGAGCTTCGCCACCCAGGTGGCTCCGGTGTTCGGCGTCATCCTCGCCCAGTTCTTCACCGGCGACCCGCTGCTGCTGTTCCTCGTCCCGGGCGCCGTGGGTGTCGTCGCCGTCCTGCTGTTCGTGTTCCTCGTGCACGAGGACGACAGCCGAGGCCTGCCCCGCGAGCCCATCACCGGCCGCCAGCTGCTCGGCAAGTACGTCTACAACCCCGCCCAGCACAAGGACTTCTCCTGGAACTGGCTGGCCCGCTTCCTGTTCTACTTCGGCATCACCCTCAACACCACCTACACCGCCTACTTCTTCGCCGACCGGCTCGGCATCACCGTGGGGGAGGTGGCCGGTGTCATCGCGATGCTCGGCCTCGGCGGTGTCCTCGCCACGACGATCGGCGCCATCGGCGGCGGCTTCATGTCGGACAAGTTCAAGCGCCGGCGCCTGTTCGTGCTGATCGGTGGAGTCATCATGGCCACGGGCATGGTCACCCAGGCGTTCGCGGGCAACCTCACGGTGCTCATCGTGGGCTCGCTCACCGCGTCGATGGGTCTGGGGCTCTTCGCCGCCGTCGACCAGGCGCTCCTCCTCGACGTGCTCCCCGAGCGTGAGACCGACGCCGGCCGGTTCATGGCCATCACGGGCTTCGCCACGTCCATCCCGCAGTCGGTCGCGCCGCTGGCCGCCTCAGCGATCCTGCTGGTGGGCGTCACGGGCGACGACCGCAACTACGCCCTGCTCTTCGTGATCGCAGCAGCGCTCATGGTGCTGGCCGGGCTGTCCGTCCTCCGCATCCGATCCGTCCGCTGACCCGAAGGGCCACACCGACATGACCGTCACCCTCACCCCACCCCGCTTCGAGCACCATGACGGTGCCCTCGGCATCGGCAACCCGCGCCCGCGGCTGAGCTGGATCGTGGAGACCGCGCCCACCGGCTGGTCCCAGGCCGCCTACGAGATCGAGGAGCGCGACGGCGCCGCCGTGCGCGTCGAGTCCGCCGACAGCGTCCTCGTGCCCTGGCCGTTCGGCGATCTCGGCTCCCGCGAGCGGCGGGAGGTGCGGGTGAGGGTCACCGGGTCCGACGGCGAAACCAGCGGCTGGGGCGGGTGGGCCGCCGTCGAGGCCGGCCTGCTCCACGGGGACGACTGGACCGCCGCCATGGTGGGCCCGTCCGACGACGCCATCGCCGCGCCACTGCTGCGCCGCGGCTTCGACGTGCCGACGGCCGGCGTGGCGAGGGCCCGGCTGTACGCCAGCGCCCACGGCGTGTTCCAGCTGGAACTCAACGGCCGCCGCGTCGGCGAAGACGAGTTCGCGCCCGGCTGGACCACGTACCAGTCGCGGCTGCGCTACGTCACCTACGACGTCACCGACCTGGTCCAGCCCGGGCGCAACGCGCTGGGCGCCTGGCTCGGCGACGGCTGGTGGCGCGGGCACCTCGGCTGGGACGGCCGGCGCGCCCTCTACGGAGAGCAGCTGGGCCTGATCGCCCAGCTGGAGATCGAATACACCGACGGCACCCGCCAGGTGGTCGCCACCGACGATGCGTGGGTCGGCGCGCCCGGCCCGATCACCTCCTCGGACCTGTATGACGGCGAGTCCTTCGACGCCCGCCTGCTCGACCCCGCCTGGTCCACGGCCTCGTGCGACGCGTCCGGCTGGGCGCCAGTCGTGGTCCGCGACCTCGACACCTCGATCCTGGTGGCGCCCGATGGGCCCCCGGTGCGCTGCGTCGAGCGGCTGGCGGTGGCCGAGGTCCTCACCAGCCCCTCCGGCGCCACCATCCTCGACTTCGGCCAGAACCTCGTCGGCCGCCTCCGCATCCGGGTCGCCGGGGAGGCCGGCACCGTCGTCACGCTCCGGCACGCCGAGGTCCTCGAGCGCGGCGAGCTCGCCACCGGCCCACTCCGCGGCGCCAAGGCCACCGACACCTACACGCTCGCCGGCCATGGCGTCGAGGAGTGGGCGCCCCGGTTCACGTTCCACGGGTTCCGTTATGCCGAGATCACCGGGTGGCCGGGCGCTTTCGACCCTGCCGACGTGGTCGCCGAGGTGATCCACTCCGACATGGCCCGCATCGGCCGGTTCGACACCTCGCACCCGCTGGTGGCCCAGCTGCACCACAACGTCGTGTGGGGGATGAAGGGCAACTTCCTCGACGTCCCCACCGACTGCCCGCAGCGCGACGAGCGCCTCGGCTGGACGGGCGACCTGCAGGTCTTCGCCCCCACCGCGACCTTCCTGCACCACGCGGCCGGGTTCCTCACCTCCTGGCTCAAGGACCTCGCGGCTGAGCAGCGGCTCCTGGGCGGCACCCCCATGGTGGTGCCCGCCGTCACCACCGGGTACTCGGGCCCGATGGCAGGCTGGGCCGATGCCGCGACGGTGGTGCCGTGGACCCTTTACCGGAGTTACGGCGACGTCCACGTGCTGGAGGAGCAATTCGACTCGATGACCGCGTGGGTCGACGAGGTGGCCGCGGCCGCCGGCGCGGACCGGGTCTGGAGCAGCGGCTTCCAGTTCGGGGACTGGCTGGACCCCACGGCGCCCGCCGGGCGCCCGGAACAGGCCCAGACCTACCCGGAGATCGTCGCCACCGCCTACTTCGCCCGCTCGGCGCGCATCGTCGCAGACGCCGCCGCCCTGCTTGGCCGCGATGCGGACGCGGAGCGCTACGGCGCGCTGGCCGACGAGGTCTCCCGGGCGTTCGAGGCGGAGTACGTGTCGCCCTCCGGGCGGCTGCTGTCCGACTCCGCCACGGCCTACGCCCTCGCGCTGCAGTTCGACCTCATCCGCGACCACACCGCCCGCCGGCGGGCCGCAGACAAGCTGGCAGAGGTGGTTCGCGGCAACGGGTACAAGATCGCCACCGGCTTCATCGGCACCCCGCTCGTCTGCGACGCCCTGAGCGCCAACGGCCACGCCGACGCCGCCTACCGGCTGCTCCTGCAGACCGAGAACCCGTCCTGGCTCTACTCGGTCAAGGCCGGGGCCACCACCATCTGGGAGCGGTGGGACTCGCTGCTGCCCGACGGTACGGTCAACCCCAGCGGCATGACCTCCTTCAACCACTACGCGTTCGGCGCCGTGGCCGACTGGCTGCACCGGGTCGTCGCCGGCCTCGCGGCGGCGGAACCGGGCTACCGGCGGATCCGCGTGGCGCCGCAGCCGCCCCGGCGCGGCCTGGACAGCGCCTCGGCGTCGCTCGCCACGCCGTATGGGGAGGCGGCCGTCGCCTGGCGGATCGTCGACGACCGGCTCACCCTCACCGTCACGGTGCCCGTCGGCGCCACCGCCGAGGTGGACCTGCCGTCGGGGACCCGGCACGAGGTGGGCCACGGCGAGCACACGTTCGCCGAGCCGTTCGAGACCGACAAGGACGTCCGCCGCGAGGTGAGCGTCGACACCCGGATGGGTGACCTCATCGACGACGCCGACGCGATGGCCGTCTTCATGGGGGTCATCACCAAGTACGTGCCCGAGGCCGCCGAGCACATGACCGGGGGCCTGCGCGGGCAGGACGACGTGACGCCCCGGCAGGTGGCGGGAATGCTGCCGCACTCGGACCAGGTCCTGGCCGACATGGCCGCCGGGTTCGCCGCGGTCTCGGCCGGTGAACCCGTGCCCGCCGCGCTGGTCACCGCGCCCGCCGTCGACGACGGCGAGCTGCGCGCCAAGGCCGCGCTCCTGACCGGTCGTGACTTCTGGACCACCAAGGAGTCCGACTGCCTGCGCAGCCTCACGCTGTCCGACGGCCCGCACGGCGTGCGGCTCCAGCGCGCCGAGTCCGACCACCTGGGCATCAACGACAGCCTCCCCGCCACCTGCTTCCCGCCGGGCGCCGCTCTCGGGTCCAGCTGGGACCCCGATCTCGTCCGCGAGGTGGGTCGCGCGATCGGCGAGGAGGCACGCGACCTCGGCGTCGACGTCGTGCTCGGCCCCGGAGTCAACATCAAGCGCTCCCCGCTCGGCGGGCGCTCGTTCGAGTACCTGTCGGAGGACCCTCACCTCAGCGGCGAGCTCGGCCTCGCGTGGGTGGAGGGCGTGCAGTCCACGGGCGTGGGCGCGTCCGTCAAGCACTTCGCCGCCAACAACCAGGAGACCGACCGCATGCGGGTCGACGCACGCATCGACGCGCGCACGCTTCGCGAGCTCTATCTGCCTGCGTTCGAGCGGATCGTCACCGCCGGCTCGCCCGCGACGGTGATGAGCGCCTACAACGCGATCAACGGGGAGTTCTGCTCCGAGAACCGGTGGCTGCTGACCGAGCTGCTGCGCGACGAGTGGGGCTTCGACGGGCTCGTCGTCTCCGACTGGGGTGCCATCAAGGACCGTGCGGTCGCGCTGGAGGCGGGGCTCGACCTCGAGATGCCGTCCTCCGGCGAGGCCGGCACCGACGCGCTCGTGGCCGCGGTCCGGGAGGGGCGGCTGAGCGAGGCGGTCGTCGACCGCGCCGTCGGGCGCCTCATCGCGCTGGCCGAGCGCACCGCGCCCGGCGAGCAGTGCGCGGCGGACCTCGACGCCCACCACGCCCTGGCCCGCAGGGCCGCCGCCGCGTCGGTGGTGCTGCTGCGCAACGAGGCCGACGCGCTGCCGCTGCGCGAGGGGGAGCGGGTGGCCGTCGTCGGGCGGTTCGCGGAGGACCCGCAGTTCCAGGGCGGAGGGAGCTCCCGGGTGAACGCCACGCGGGTCGACACGCCGCTCGACGCGCTGCGCGCCGAGCTCGGTCACGGAAACGTCGCCTACGCGGCCGGTTACGCGGCCGACGACACCACCACCGACGCGCTCATCGCGGAGGCCAGGTCCGTGGCCCAGGGATCCGACGTGGCGGTGGTCGTCGTCGGGCTCGGCGAGGCCGCCCAGTCTGAAGGCTTCGACCGCGAGCACCTCGATCTGCCGGAGGCACACGTGACCCTCATCCGGGCCGTGGCCGAGGTGGCCGCGCGCACGGTCGTCGTCCTCATGAACGGCGGCGTGGTGTCGCTGGAGCCGTGGCACGACGACGTGGACGCGATCGTCGAATCCTGGGTGCTCGGGCAGGCGGTCGGCAGCGGCCTGGCCGACGTTCTGACCGGGCGGGTCAACCCGTCCGGTCGCCTCGCCGAGACCATCCCCCTCGCGCTGGGCGACACCCCGTCGTTCCACACCTTCCCCGGTGAGAACGAGGTGGTGCTGTACGGGGAGCGGATGTTCGTCGGCTATCGGCACTACACGACCTCGGGTCGTGGCGTCCGCTACCCGTTCGGGCACGGCCTCAGCTACACCACGTTCGAGCGCGGGATCCTCGCCGTGGAGGTCACCGGCGCGGACACGGCTCTGGTCACGCTGAGCGTGCTCAATACCGGCCAGGTGCCCGGCGCGGACGTGGTGCAGGTCTACGTCTCCCCGGCCGACGCCCACGTCGCCCGCCCCGTCCGCGAACTGCGGGCCTTCGCCAAGGTGCACCTCGAACCGGGGGAGCAGCGGCAGGTCACGCTGGAGCTTGGCCGGCGCGCGTTCGCCTACTGGGACGTCACCCGCGAGGACTGGCGTGTCGAGGGCGGCCGCTACCTGGTCCAGCTCGGCTCCTCGGCGCAGGACATCGTCGACGCCGTCGGCCTCGAGCTCGACGGGGACACCGACACCGCGCCGCCGCTCACGGTCCAGTCCACGGTCAAGCAGTGGTTCGGCCACCCCGTCGTCGGCCCGCTTCTCCTCGACGGGATGCTGCAGGGCGCCTCGGCGGAGCAGCGGGAGGAGGCGGAGCGAGGCATGGAGATGCTGAAGATGGTCGACTCCATGCCCATGGAGCAGTTCGCCCGGATGCCGATGGTGGGCATCCCGGACGAGGCGCTCGAGCAGCTGGTCGCCCTCAGCCAGGCAGGAGGGTACTGAGGGAGGCCATTCGCCGCTGGCTGAGGTGCCGCGGAGCGGCCGTTCCCGTTGGCTGAGGTGCCGCGGAGCGGCCGTTCCCGCTGGCTGAGGTGCCGCGGAGCGGCCACTCCCCGCTGGCTGAGGTGCCGCGGGGGCCTTCTATCGCTGGCTGAGGTGCCGCGGGGGCCTTCTATCGCTGGCTGAGGTGCCGCGGGGGCCTTCTATCGCTGGCTGAGGTGCCGCGAAGCGGCCTCGAAGCCTAAGAAACGTTCCTTGTCAGCTCACGTTTCATAGGCTTCGAGGCTCGTCGCTTCGCTCCTCGCGCCTCAGCCAGCGGGGGGGGGGGGCGTCGCGGCTTCGCTCCTCGCGCCTCAGACAGCGGGGGGGCGTCGCTTCGCCCCTCGCGCCTCAGCCAGGGGGGGCGTCGCTTCGCTCCTCGCGCCTCAGCCAGGGGGGGCGTCGCTTCGCTCGTCGCACCTCAGCCGGTGGGAGGTCAGCTGCCGTACGCGATGCGCGACGACGGGTCCGGCTCCTCCTGCGCGAGCCGGTCGTCGATCGTCTCGTCGTGGGTGATGTCGTCGGTGTGGAGGGCCGCGTCCACCGGGGTCTGCGGGTCCTCCGGAACCATCGCGGCGGCGTCGGCCCCGTCGTCGATCAGGTCCTCCGTCCCGAGGTCCTCGGCTGTCACCTCGCCGTAGGGGTGCTCCGCGTCCGCGATCGCCTCGGCATCCAGCTGCTCGAGGCCGTCGATGCTGCCGTCCTGTGCGTCCATGCTCATGCACCCAGCGTTGCACGGGATCGGGCACAAGCAAGGCCGAACCCGTCTCGACGGCATGTGGCGCATGTCACCGGTCGCCAGACTCCCACAGGGCCGAGATCGGGAGGCCGGTCGACCTCGGCGCCGGCCGCGTCCCGGGCAAGGTCGTAGGTTTTCTGCCTTCAGATCGCAGGTCTGCAGTCCTGAGATCGTAGGTTTGCAGATCCCAGGTCGTAGATTCTCCGGATCGGGGCGGGACTCTACTGGTCGAAGAGGCCGCGGATGTCGGCGGCCGTGATCGCGCCGGAGGAGAACGAGCCCGAGTCGATGACGGAGGTGAAGAGGTCGCGCTTGCGCTCCTGCAGCGCCACCACCTTCTCCTCGATGGTGTCCTCCGAGACCATCCGGTAGACGTTGACCGAGCGGGTCTGGCCGATCCTGTGCGTGCGGTCGATGGCCTGGTTCTCGGCCGCCGGGTTCCACCACGGGTCGAGGACGAACACGTAGTCCGCCTCGGTCAGGGTCAGGCCGAAGCCTCCCGCTTTCAGCGAGATGAGGAACACCGGGTCGTCGCCCTCGCGGAACTGCGCGATCCTGGCGGGCCGGTCCCGCGTCCGGCCGTCGAGGTAGACGTAGCTGATGCCCGCCTCGTCGAACGCCTCGCGCACGAGCTTGAGGTAGCCGGTGAAGCTGCTGAACACGAGCGCCCGATGCCCCTCCGCGGCCAGCTCGGTCATCTGCTCGACCAGCGAGGTGACCTTCGCCGACGGCGCCCCGGACGCGTGCGCGGCCTCCACCAACACGGGGTCCAGCGCGAGCTGGCGCAGCATGGTGAGCGCGCGGAAGATGGCCACGCGGTTGCGGTCCATGTCGTCCAGCATCCCGAGCACCCGCTGCCGCTCGCGCTGCAGGTAGCGGTCGTAGACCTTGCGGTGCGCGGGGGTCAGCTCCACGCGCTGGACCTGCTCGATCTTCTCCGGCAGCTCCTCCACCACCTCGCGCTTGGTGCGGCGCAGGACGAAGGGCTTGATCCGCCGTCGGAGCACCTCGAGCGCCTCCCGGTCCCGCTCCACCTCGATGGGCTTGCGGAACCGCTCCGTGAAGTGGTCCGGGCGCGGGAAGAGGCCGGGCGCGCTCAGCGACAGCATGGACCACAGGTCCATCAGCGAGTTCTCCAGCGGGGTGCCGGTGATGGCCAGCGTGAACGGGGCGCCCATGCGCCTGGCCGCCTGGTAGGTGCGCGAGCGGTGGTTCTTGACGAACTGGGCCTCGTCGAGGATCAGGCCGCTCCACGGGAGGGCCCGGTACTCGGCGTCCTCGAGCCTCATGAGCGTGTACGAGGTGACCACGACGTGGGCCCCCTCCACCGCCGCCGCGACATCGTCGCCCCGGCGCTTCCCCGTGGCCGTGATGGCCGCGACCCTCAACCGCGGCGCGAACTTCGCCGCCTCGTCCACCCAGGTGCCCACCACGCTGGCGGGGGCGACGACCAGGACGGGCCTCCCGTCGAGGGACCCGGCCTCGCGGGCGCGCTCCAGCAGCGCGAGGGTCTGGAGGGTCTTGCCCAGGCCCATGTCGTCGGCGAGCACCCCGCCCAGCCCGGCGTCCCACAGGGCGGTCAGCCACTCGTAGCCGCGCAGCTGGTAGGGCCGCAGCGTCGCGTCGAGCCCCGCGGGCACGGACACGTCCGAGCGGTCCGCGTCGGGCATCAGGCGTTCGACGGCGGCCAGCCACCGCTTGCTCTGCCGCGCGACGACGCCCAGCTCGACGAGCTCCTCCCACAGCGCCGCCTGGTAGGGGCCGATGCGCAGCGGGCCGGTGGGATCGCCGTCGGTGAGCTCGCGGGCCTCCTCGATGAGCCGGCGGAGGTCCTGCAGCTCGGGGATGTCGAGGCGGAACCACGTGCCGGAGTCCAGCAGCAGGGCGTCGTCCCCGGAGGCCAGCGCCAGGAACAGCTGTTGGAAGGGCACCTCCTGGCCGTCGACGGTCACGGTGATGTGCAGGTTGAACCAGTCGCGGTCCTCGGAGTCCTCCGCGGTCAGCTGCACGACGGGGGCCTCGGAGGCCTCCTCGTACGCCGCCCGGTCGCCCTCGTGCTCCACGTGCACCCCCGTCTCGAGGAGGTGGGGGAGGGTGTCGGTGAGGAATGCCGCGGCCGCCATGCCGCGAAGCTCGAGGTGCGGAATCAGGGTGGGGCGCGGGTCGCCCTCGAGAAGCCTCGGGTCCACGATGCTGAGGAGGGCCACCACCTCGTCGCTGAGGCGCCGCTCGGTGGGGATGTCGCGCGGCGGGTCCCCGGCCGAGTGGGCGAGCGGGACGAGCGTGTCCCCCTCACCGGCCACGGGGGAGGGGTAGGCGAAGCCCCACTCGAGCCGGGCCACGTGTGCCGGGAGATGCGTGATGCGCAGGCTCATGGCCGGTGGCCTGATGTCTGGCGCCTCGACGGTGCCGTCCGAGGTGGTCACGGCCCCCGCGCGGGCGAGCGCCGGGTAGTAGAGGGTGAGGAAGCGGTTGACGTCCTCGCCGGGGATGTCGACGGCCTGCCCGGCGAGGAGGAGCCGGTCCAGGCCCTCCGCGGGCGGGGCGGCCAGCTGCCAGAGCCGCAGCACGCCGCCGTCGAGATGCCCCACCCCGTGCGCCGGGCTCCCGAACAGCAGCGTCCGCCCCGTCTCGCCGGGATCCACGACGGAGGCGCGCGGGTGGGCGCTGATGCCGCCGTCGGCGGTGCGGGTGAGGTCCAGGGACACGGTGGCTGCGCCGTCGCAGATCCGCACGCTGCGCAGCCCCTCGCCCGCGATGAGCGTGACCCCGGTGGCCACGACCCGCTTGAGCAGCGGCCAGCAGAGGGGGCCGAGGGCCGCGAGGTCCACCGTCGAGGGCGTGCCGTAGGAGTAGCCGTTCTCGGGGCTGAGCGCGTGCAGCTGCGCCAGCGACGCGCGCTGCGCGTGGTTGAGCTCGGCGGACCTCCACGCCTGCGTGACGTCCCCCCAGGATGCCCCCGTCTTCACCCAGGGGGTGCGGACCCCCTCGCGGAGGGGCTGCAGGACGATGCGGGTGGCGGGGGTGCCGTAGTAGGACGGGGCGACGGCGAACTCCAGCGCCAGCGCGCGCCCGGTGCCGGCGGCGGCGTCGCCGACGTTGACCAGCTTGCCGAGTTCGGTCTCCCAGGTCTGGACGCCGGTGCGGCCGCCGAGCCGGGCCCGGGCCGCGAGCAGCACCGCGACGACGTGCTTGCAGGAGCGCCCCATCGGGCAGCTGCACCAGTTGTCGAGGCGCCTGCCCGAGCGGGTGACCTCCACCTCGTAGACCTGGCGCCCGCTCCCGCGCACCGTCGCGGAGAGCTCGTCGGGGACGGAGTAGAGGTCGCGGACGTGCCCTGACTCGTGGTAGCTCTTTCCCCGGAAGTAGGTGGATGCGCCGAAGATCCGCTTCAGCTCGGGTTCCGTGAACTCCCGGACCCACTCGACGTCTCGGGCTTCCATAACGGACGAGGGTACTCGTCCGGGCCCTCGCCGCGATCACCGGCCGGGCCCGCGGTCACGTCACTCAGGTCGCGGTGATGCCCTCGTAGAGCCCGATGTGGTTGCCGAACGGATCCTCGAAGATGGCCCACCAGCTGGTGTCGCTGATCGGCGCCTTGGCCATGAGGACCCGCCCGCCGCTCGCCTCGGCCTTGGCGAGCGTGTCGTCGATGGAGTCCACCTCCACGTAGGAGCGGGGCTGCGTGAAGCCCTCCGAGCGCGGGGCCAGGCCGCCGCCGCTGATCTTGTTGGGCGCCTGCCACATGGGGTAGCCCTCGAAGCCGGGCATCTCGGCGATCTGCCAGCCGAACAGGCCGCTGTAGAAGCTCTGGGCCTGGTCCAGGTCGCTGACCGGGATGTCGATGTGGGTGATGTCTCCGTGCGGCATCTCTCTCCTCTCACGGCCGCCCGTCCAGACGGCGATGGGCTCAGTCTGCATCGCGACGGCTTCCCGCGGAACCCCTCCGCCCCCGGATCCCGATATCCACAGGCCGGATCTGAACTCGTCGAAGTCATCCACAGGTCGTCGAAGGGCCCTTGAGCGGCGACTGCCGGCTGGTTGCATGGCAGTCCGAGGAACGAGTGAGAGGGAGACGGACATGCAGGTTGGGGAGTATTGGGCGCACTACACGAGCGACGTCAGCAGGACGCCGGCGAGCCGGGTGGAGATCGTCGCCGTCGTGCGGCGCCCGATCAGGGACCGGTTCGTCGTCAGGTTCGACGACGGCCGCGAGCGCGAGGTCGCGGGCAGCCGGCTGAAGTGCCTGTGGGAGGACCTCGCCGCCCATGAGGCGGTGCTGGCGGCCGAACGGCTCGTGCGAGAGCAGTGGGTGGGCGGGTCCACGCTGCTGGCGATGCGGATGGCTTTCCGGATCGTGCCGGACTGCGCGGCCACTCTGCAGCAGGATGGCCAGGTGGTGATCCACGACGGCGCCGAGGTGGAGCGGCTCACAGCCTGCCCGCTCGACGACCTTCTGGCCGGGTGCGGCATGGTCCAGGACGAGTCGGGCCGGCGGATCTCCGCGCTCGGGGGCTCCCGGATCTCGGCCGCACTGTGTGCCGCCAATCCCGCCGCAGTCCTGGCCACGGCCTACTCGGACGGCTCGACCGGCGAGCACGCGTCATGGGAGCGCCATGGGTTCAGGGACCGGGACCACGGCTGGGACCGCTACGGGAACCGGTTCCACGGCAGCCCTCAGGAGCGCTACGTGTGGTACGCCGAGGCTGAGCGGCCCGCGCTGCAACTCGTCCGCCGGTGGTGCGGCGTCGCGGTCGCCGCTCGGCACGAGCTGAGCGAGGCCCTCGAGGCCGAGGCCCACCGCCTGTGGCTGCTGGCGCACCGTGCGGTCAACCAGCTGGCCGGCCATGACGCGGCGGCAGCGGCGAAGCTCCGCTCGGCCCTGGTGGACGAACAGATCTCCCCCGATGACGTGCGGATGGCAGCCCCTCGCGCCACCGAGGCGCGTATCACGGGTGATACGGTTGGGGGATGGGAGTGGTGAGTGTCAGGGACCTGCGCAACCGCAGCGCCGATCTGTTGGCCAGGGTGGCGTTGGGTGAGAGCTTCACGGTGACGCGGGACGGGGAGCCCGTGGCCGCCGTCGTGCCGCTGCCTCGCCGACGCTGGGGGGCTGCTCAACTCGTGGAGAGGTGGAAGGCCCTGCCTCGGGTTGACGCCGCCGCGGTCAGGGCTGACATCGACCGCGTGCTGGACCCGTCGCTGTGACCGCCGGGGCCGGCCGGGCCGCGGAGGGCATCCTCGACACGTCGGCCGTCATCGACCTCGGTGGGCTGGACCCGCTCTCCCTCCCGGCCGAGCCGCTAATCACCGCGGTGACCATGGCGGAGCTGTCGGTTGGGCCGCACGTGGCGCGGACCGAGGCGGAGCGGGCCGCGCGTCAGGCGCTGGTGCAGCAGGCCGAGGCGGACTTCGAGCCCATCCCGTTCGACGCAGCCGCGGCGCGGGCCTTCGGAGTCGTCGCCGCGGCGCTGCGTTCGGCAGGCCGCAAGCCCGCCGCCAGGGCGTATGACGCGCTCATCGCCGCGACCGCCATGTCGCGGGGGTTGCCTCTCTACACGGCCAATCCGAGGGACTTCGACGGCATCCCTGATCTCGACGTGCGCGCCGTCCTGCCCGGTCAGGCAGCGGGTTGACCAGGCAGGACGACGACGGCGAGGTTCAGTAGCGCAGCCGCGCCAGCGCCGGGCCGTCCCACGAGTCGCCGAGGTGGTCGGGGCGGACGGCCACCACCCGGCCGCCCTGGTCCAGCACCAGAAGCGCCACCTTGGCGAGCAGGTCGGTGACCGCCGGCGCGAACAGGTCAGCGGTCCGCTCGTAGGCCAACTCGCCGGAGGCGGGATCCAGGGTCCCCCAGACGTCGCGGGTGACGTCGAACCAGAAGGTGGCGACGGCGCCGCTGACGGCCTGCCGGGCGATGGCCGCGAGGTCGCGCTCCATCCGGCCCGGGTCTCCGTCGCTGAGGGCCCGAAGCTCGGCCTCGGTGTCGGCCACGTTGAGCTCGGCCAGCTGCTCGCGGATCTCCTCGTCGATCTGGGCAGCGTTGAGCCGGTCCGGGTTGCCCGGGATGAGCACGAGGCGGCGGCCGTCCTTGCGCTGGCCGAACTGCGCGGCGAGGGTCTCGTCGGCGAAGACGAACAGCGTCAGCTTCTCGTCGGGGTCGAGGCGGGCCAGCTCGGTGCGGGCCGCGTCTGCCACCCTCTTGGCGTACAGGTCGTGCACGTCTCCCGACAACCGGTCGTCCCCGCGGCCCGCGGCGTCGCGGTTTGTGGCCTCCGCGGCGCTGCCCGGGTACGTGCCCGCAAGCTCGATCTGGGACACGCGCTCCTCCGCGGTGGCGTGCCAGAGGCCCCATGCGTTCTCCGACAGGGTGATCGCGAACGCCTCCTGGGGCTGGCTCACGCTGCGCAGGAGCTGGCCCACCGCGAAGTGCACGCCCGCGTGCACCTCGTCCTCGAGCTGGTTCGGCAGGACGAACACCTCGCTGACGCCGGGCGCGGCAAAGACGGCGAGCGAACGCGACAGCTTGCCCCACAGCTCGTGGTCCTCGAGGATCGCGTCGCGCGTGGCGGCGATGCTCTCGCGCACCCCGCGGTCCACCCCATGCTCGTCCAGCTCCCGGAGGGCGGCGTCGAAGCCGCTCTTCAGCGCCACCTGCGCCCGGTCACGCTCCGACGGCTGCGGCGATGTCTCGACATAGACCGAGACGGCCCCGGCGAAGTCGCCGTCGAGGGCCCGCAGGTCTTCGGGTGTGGGGAGCTGGTGATGTGTGGACATGGCGCCTCCATTGGTCGATCGAACCCCCAACCTAGGACGCACTCCCGCCGCCGCCCTTCCCCCGCACTGGGTGGTTCGGCCCCTCGTGCGGCAGGCTGGCGCCCATGAGCGGCGTTCTTGACCTGAGGGTTCTCCTCGAGACGATGTCCCCCGAGGTGCGCCCCGGGCGCTTCGTGTTCGTGGTCGCCGTCGGGCCGGTGGACGCGGAGGCGCAGGCGAGCGTCGTCGAGCCCGAGGGGCTGAGCCTGGTGCTCCGGCAGGAGGACGCCGACAGGCTTGGCCTGACCTACGACTACGTGGCCGGGTGGATCACGCTGGCGGTGCACTCGTCGCTCGCCGCCGTCGGGCTGACCGCGGCGGTGAGCGTCGCGCTGGCGGAGGAGGGGATCAGCTGCAACGTGATCGCCGGGTACCACCACGACCACCTGCTGGTGCCCGTTGAGCGCGTCGACGACGCACTGGCCGCGTTGCTGAGGCGCGCGGATCAGTAGATGAAGAACGCGAACATGTCGGGGTTGTGCGCGTGCACGATGGCCATGAAGACGATGGCGTCGAAGAGCAGGTGTACGAGCAGCACGTAGAGCAGCGATCCGGTGCGCGCGAAGAGGAAGCCCTGCACCAGCGCGAACGGGATGGTCAGCAGCGGCCCCCACTCGCGGTAGCCCAGCTCCCACAGGAACGACACGAAGATGGTGGCCTGGAGCAGGTTGGCCAGCCACACCGGGAAGTGGCGCCGCAGCAGCGCGAAGCACGTGCAGATGAAGAACAGCTCGTCCCAGGTGCCCACCGCGTTGACGCCGACGAAGAAGCGGGCGAGCTCGCTGGCGTCGGTGATCTGCGGCCAGTTGAGGTAGGCGCCGGAGCGGATGAAATAGAAGGGAAGGATGGCCCAGCCCAGGAACGGCACCGCGATCACGTAGACCATCTCGAGCCTGGTCCACCGGTGCTCGCCGCGCCACGGGAACCGGATGGCCCGCCGGCGGTACACCACCCGGTCGATGAGGAGCGGGACGGAGACGGCCAGGATCAGCACCGCGCCGATGATGATGAACCGCTCCCAGCTGACGTCGGCCTCCACGGAGGTGGCGCTCACGATCGCGACGCCCACCCCGATCAGCAGCAGGTCCTTGCCGAGCTCGCGGTCGAGCAAGCGGGCGGCCAGAAGGCTGAGCAGCAGGAGCGCGTGCCCCCATCCCGCGAGCTGGAACGCGAACAGCAGGACCGCCGAGAGGGACAGGCCGACGGCGGGGAGCAGCTCGCGCGCCGTCCAGACGCGGGCTGCCGGCGGGGGGTGCGCCTCGGCGGGCGTCGAGTCGGGGGAGGCCATGGCACGAGCATTCCTCATCAGGGCGTGCCCTGCGCCTCGACGGCGGGTCCGGTCACCGTCGCCAGCCCATCCCATGCGCCCGAACGCGCTCGCGGCGGCCGCGCCCCGCCCATGATTGACCCCATGGATGACACGGCGGCGGCTGGCGGTGCCGCGAGGAGGGTCCCGGTCTGGGAACTCGGCGTCGGAGGGGCCGTGGCCGGCCTGTACCTGGCGCTCGGCAGGCTCGACCGGGCGATCGGGGAGTCGGACGCGCAGGCGGGGGCCTCCCTCATGGCGACGGTGAGCGGGCCGCGGTGGCCGCTGCCGCTGCCTGGGGCCGAGTCCCGTCCGTGGGCCACGCTGTTCGCGCTCGACGACGCCGCCGGGCCTGGCATCTGGGCGTTCACCGTCGTCGACTCTGCGATGGCGGTGTTGTACGGGCTGTTGCTGCCGCGGCTGCTGAGGGCGCGAGTGTCGCGGCCGGGTGAGGGGCCCCCGTCGCCCCTGCGGCTGATCACGACGCCGCAGCCGCGGATCGCGTGGGTGGCCGCCGGCGCCGACCTCACCGAGAATGCGCTCCTGTTGGCCGTCTTCCTCACCGGGCGCGACGGCGGCCGGATGAGCGGAGGGCTCGCCGCCGTGACGTCCCTGGTCACGTTCGTGAAGTGGGGTGCGCTCGTGCTCGCGGTGGTCCCGCTGCTGGCGGCGGCCGTCGCGTGGGGACGCCGCCGGACCCGGTGACCGCACGCACCAAAGTTCGGCGGCGCACGCAAATCGCCCGCTCCGCCCGGGCGCACATCTCCCGATGGCCGACGGAGGGAGGGGCCCTCGCCTAGTGTGGGGTGGATCGACGGTGCCGTGCCGCCGCTGGACGAGGGAGTTCATCATGAGCGATCACACGTACAAGATCATCGAGATCGTCGGGAGCTCGAGCGAGGGCCTGGAACAGGCCATCGACGGCGCCGTGGCCCGCGCGGCTCAGACGGTCCAGCACCTGGACTGGTTCGAGGTCACCGAGGTCCGCGGCCACATCGCCGACGGCAAGGTGGCCCACTACCAGGTGGGGCTGAAGATCGGCTTCCGCCTCGACGACCACGTCGGGTAGCCAACCGTCTGGGCGCTGAACACCCGGCCCGGCGCGCCCGTGTGGGCGCCCCGGCGCGTGGCCGGTGGGTTGACTCGATAGGCTCGGAGGCGTAGTCAACGACGACCACAGGAGGTCACCATGCCCACGCTCGCCATCATCGGTGCCGGATCCGGCCTCGGCGCCGCCGTCGCCCGGCGCTTCGCCCGCGAGGGCTTCGCGGTGGCGCTCATCTCCCGCACGGCGTCGCGGGTCCAGGCCCTCGCCGAGGAGCTGGCAGGGGAGGGCATCACCGCGCGCGGCTACGTGGCCAACGTCCGCGACCATGAGTCGCTCCGCGCCGCGCTCGACGACGCCGCCGCCGACCTCGGGCCCATCGACGTGCTCCAGTACAGCCCACTGCCCGCGAAGGAGTTCCTGCGCCCGGTGCTCGAGACCACCGTCGAGGATCTGCAGCCGGCGATCGAGTTCTCGGTGTACGGGCCGCTCGTGGCCATCCACCACGTCATGCAGCACATGCGGTTCCGCGGCGGCGGCACGGTGCTGCTCGTCAACGGCGGCAGCGCGGTTCGGCCGGTTGCGAAGTTCGCGGGCACGTCGGTGGCGTTCGCCGGCGAGTCCGCGCTGGGGCAGATGCTGCACGACGCCCTCAAGCCGGACAAGATCCACGTCACGCAGCTGATCATCCCCGGCGGAATCATCGAGGGCCACCCGCGCAAGGATCCGCTGGTCCTGGCCGAGCGCCTGTGGGAGATGCACGCCACGAAGGACCAGTTCCGCCACTTCGCGGGAGACATGGACCTCGACGGCTGATCCCGCGCCGCCCTGCGGGGATGCTCGCCTCCAGCGTCGGTTCTGACCGGCCTGACCCGGCTCGAACCGACGCTGGGGCGCGATCGGCGGCCGACGACCCTCGACGACGGGGGCCGGGGGCGGGCCGCTCCGGGGCGGTGCCAGGATGGGGGCATGACCGACGACCGCCCCTGGGTGCAGCACTACCAGCCGGGGGTCCCGGCAGACATCGAGATCCCCACCACCTCCCTGGTGGAGATGTCCGAAGAGGCGGTGGCCAGGGGCGGCGACGGCGTGGCGCTGCAGTTCTTCGGCCGCGAGACCAGCTACCGGCAGCTGGGTGACCAGATCTCCCGCGCCGCCGAGGGGCTGCGCCGGCTCGGGGTCCGGGCGGGCGACCGCGTGGCGCTCATCCTCCCCAACTGCCCGCAGCACGTCGTCGCGTTCTACGCGGTGCTGCGGCTGGGCGCCATCGTCGTGGAGCACAACCCGCTCTACACCGCCCGGGAGCTGCGCCACCTGTTCGAGGACCACGGCGCCCGCGTGGTGATCGCCTGGGACGCTGCGGTGGCGAAGATCCGGGAGCAGCCCAGCGACATCGAGCTGGACCACATCGTCTCGGTGAACCTGCTCCGCGCGTTCCCCCTGGTCAAGCGGCTTGCGCTGCAACTGCCCGTTGCGAAGCTGCGCGCCACCCGGGACCGGCTGACCCGGCCGGCCCCGGGCACCATGCCGTGGGAGGAGCTGCTGGCCGCGCCCGCTCTGGACGCCGGGCACCCGCGCCCAGCCGTCGACGACGTGGCCGTCATCCAGTACACCAGCGGCACCACGGGGCGGGCCAAGGGCGCCGTCCTCACCCACCGCAACCTGTACGCCAACGCGCTGCAGGGCGCGGCGTGGATGCACGACGCCGTCGACGGCCGTGAGGTGATCTACGCGGTCCTGCCCATGTTCCACGCGTTCGGGATGACGCTGTATCTGACCTTCGGCATCCTCAAGCGCGCCCGGATCGTGCTGTTCCCGAGCTTCGACGCAGACCTGGTGCTCGACGCCGCCCGCCGCACCCCGCCGACGGTGTACTGCGCGGTCCCGCCGATCTACGAGAAGACGGCCAGGCTTGCGCAGGAGCGGGGCGTGAGCCTGAGGTCGGCCAGGTTCTGCATCTCGGGGGCGATGAACCTGACAGACCCGATCGTCGAGCTGTGGGAGTCGGTCGCGGGTGGGCTGCTCGTCGAGGGGTACGGGCTCACCGAGTGCTCGCCCGTGGCGCTGGGCAACCCGTTCCACCCGTCGCGCCGCACCGGCACCATCGGGGTCCCGTTCCCGAGCACCCGGATGCGCGTGGTGGACCCCGACGACCCGTCCCGTGAGGTCCCCCAAGGGGAGTCCGGGGAGCTGCTGCTCGCCGGACCGCAGGTCTTCCAGGGCTACTGGAACGCGCCGGAGGAGACCGAGGCGGTGCTGCTGCCCGACGGGTGGCTCCGCACGGGCGACCTCGTCACGGTGGACGCGGACGGCTTCACCACGATCGTCGACCGGGTCAAGGAGCTCATCATCACGGGCGGCTTCAACGTCTCGCCCACAGAGGTCGAGGCGGTGCTCCGCGCGCACGAGGACATCGACGACGCCGCCGTCGTCGGCCTGCCACTCGAGGGCGGGGGAGAGCGCGTCGTCGCGGAGGTGGTCGCACGCCCCGGCGCGACGGTGCATCCCGAGGCCGTCCGGACCTGGTGCCGGGAGAGGCTGGCCGCCTACAAGGTGCCGCGCGAGGTGGTGGTGGTCGACGAGCTGCCGAAGTCGATGCTGGGGAAGGTGTTGCGCAAGCAGGTGCGCGACCGCCTCGCAGCCCGCTGACCGCTCCCTGTGGGGGCCGACTCACCTCGTTGGCTGAGGTGCGGGGAGGGGCCGTTTTCGTTGGCTGAGGTGCTGCGGAGCGGCCTCGAAGCCTGAGAGACGTGGGCTGACAAGGCGACTCCGCTGCGTCGGGGTGAAGGCTTCGTGGGACTGAGTTGAGCCGGAAACTGCTCTCAACGGCTCTGGATCGTTCATATCGAGGTTTCGCCGCGTTGAACCCGAGATCCGGCTCAACGGGGCGCCACGAGAGCCGTGTCAGGCTCAAGTGGCCTCAGCGAGAGCCGTGTCAGGCTCAACGACGGCCGGCGGCGGGGCGTGCGACCGGACCCGAGCCGCTGCGGTGCCGCGCGGGTTCTGGTTCGCTGGTGCTCGGGCGCAGTGAAACCGCACCCCCGTCGCGTCTAGAGGGCATGGAGGCAGTGATGGACCATGTGGCTGAGGCCGATGTCGCGGCCAGCGGCTTCGACCGGTATGTCGCCGCCCGCGGCGGTGAGCTCTGGGCGGCCGCCTGGCTGCTCACCGGCGACAGGCAGCATGCCGAGGACCTCGTCCAGACCGCGCTGTCGAAGACCTACGGCCGCTACGGCTCCTTCGACAACGACCACCACTTCGAGGCCTATGTCCGCACGACGATGTACCGCACGTTCGTCTCGTGGTGGCGCAGGCTCCAGTGGCGATCCGAGGTCCCGTCGGACAGCCCGCCGGATCTGCCGTCGGCCACCGCCGAGCCGACCCTCGGCACCGACATCCACCGCGCCCTCGCCGCCCTGCCCCGCCTCCAACGCACCTGCCTGGTGCTGCGCTACTTCGAGGACCGGCCAACCCGTGAGGTGGCCGAGTTGCTGCGCATCCCCGAGGGCACCGTCACCTCCCATGTCAGCCGCGGGCTCGCCGCCCTGCGCATCTCCCCCCACCTCGCTCAGGAGGACAGGCCATGAACGAACAGGACTTCTCCGACGCCCTCCGCGACGGCGTCCCGCCGCGCCCCGACACCCGGGGCTGGGCGGCCAACGCCCGCGGGCGTGCCCGGAACCGCCGCATCGGCGTGGCTGCGGCGGCCGTGGTCGCGGTCGTGGGCATGGCCACGCCGCTGGCCCTGCAGCTGACGGCGCCCCCGTCGGTGGTCCTCGCCACGCCGAGCCCCACCCCCGCCGCGACACCACTGGTCCCCGACCCCTGCCGCGACCCTCTCACCGGCGCCGAACCTCTCGTCGACGACGACCTCCCCGACGGCGCCACCCGCGTGTGGCTGTGCGGGCGCTCGGACACCGGCTCGGAGCTGGAGCTGGTCGGCATGCCGGATCCGTTGGTCGCCCACGCCGAGGACGCCGCCGATGCGTTCAACGCGCTGGAGAAGTCGGTGGGCGTGCTGGACTGCATGCCGAACCCGCTCGACTACACCGTCGTCGTGGAATATCCGGACGGGATCCACCGCGCGCTGCGGATCGCCGGCTGCGGCGACCTCCGCGACGGCACGGGCATGTTCGACGTGTTCCGCGCCGACGGCGCCGGCTACCTCGCGACGCTGCGCGACCTGTGGGCCGAGGAGCGCGCCGAGACCGGGTTCGCGTTCGCCGGCACCGACGTGTGCGACTCCTCCTACTCGTCCGTCCTGCGCCCGCTCGCCCACTCCGACCTGGCGCGGGCGGTGGTGTGTCGCGCCGACGGGTCCGCCGTCGAGCTCGACGCCGCGCTCACGGCAGAGCTCCTTGCCACCCTCCTGACCGCCGACAACCTCGCCGCGACGGACGTCGGCTGGGAGGCCCCGCTCCCGGACCTGGTGCTGCTCACCGCGACCGGTGACCCGATCTCCCTCCACCGCGACGCCGACGCCACCTACTGGTGGGACGACGGGGCCCAGCGGCTTCTCTGGGGCCCGCTCGATCCGGAGCTTGAGGCGCGGATCGTCGAGGCCCAGCGTAGCGACGGCGACCCGGCCCCATCGCCCACCCCGACCCCCGTCGTGCTGCCGGACGAGCGCGGCGAGGGCCTGGTCTCGACGGTGTGCGACGACATCCAGACCGGCGCCCTCGCGGCCGAGGACCTCCCCGACACCGACACCCTGCCCGACGGCGCAGCCCGCGCCTGGCTCTGCGGCGACCGCTGGGAGACGTTCGGCGGGGTGGGCCCCATCGAGCCGCTGACCACGGACCCGGACCGCGTCGTCGACGCCATCAACGCCCTGCCCAGCCCCGACTACGAGGCGTGCACCGAGATGGGCGGCATCACCTACCACGTGGTGCTGGACTACCCCGACGGCACTCGCCGCGTCGTCTCCGCCGAGACCGTCAACTGCGAGTGGGTCGGCGGATGGGGCAACCGGGCGGGCGGGGGCGCCCTGCTGCAGGACCTGCTCCCGCTGTGGGCGGCCCAGCGCGACGCGAACCCCGAGCCGTTCCTCGACGAGGTCCCCCTCTGCAGCGACAACGTCGGGATCGTCGGGCTCAACTCGCTGGGCACCGTCGAGCGCGGCTCGCTCTACCGCGGCTACCTCTGTGGGCTCCCCGCGGATCCCGCCGACGGCGACGAGTGGGTCCAGCGCGAACTCCCGGGCGACCTGGTGCTGGCCGTCTCGCAGGCCACGGCCACGCCGGACGACCAGTGGAACCTGTCGGAGGGCGGGCCGTACCTGGTGATGCTCAACCAGTACGGCGACCCGGTCACCTACCTGATCGACGACGACGTCCGCGTGCGGTTCCCGGACGGGGCCTGGACCCCCGACGGCGAGCTGGCCGCCATGTGGACCGAGAGCCTGGCCGGCCTCCGCGTCGGCACACCCTGAGCCGGCGTGTCGTGCACAGGGGTGCGTGCACGAAACACCGACGGAGTTAGTGGTCATGGGCGCATGCGGCGCCGGGTGGCCATCGGGTCGGCGTGTCGTGCACAGGGGGGCGCGGCGGGGGTGGCCGCCAGGGAGCGGGAGGGCGTGCGTCCGCCCACGGCTTAATTGAAAAATCAAGCACTCTCGTGGCATAGTTGAGACGTGAACAATCTTGCCATCATCGTCTCGTCCACCCGTCCCCAGCGCATCGGCGGCACCGTCAGCGCGTGGGTGACCGACGCCCTCGACTCCCACTGGGACGTCACCGTGCTCGACCTGGCGGAGATCAACCTCCCCTTCATCGACGAGGACGCCCCGGCCGGCTCCGGCGTTTACACGAAGCCGCACACGCTGGCCTGGAAGGCCGCGATCGACGCCTCCGACGCGGTCCTCATGGTCACCCCTGAGTACAACGGCTTCTTCCCCGCGCCGCTGAAGAACGCCATCGACTACCTCTACGCCGAGTGGGAGGGCAAGCCGATCGCGCTTGTGGGCTACGGCTTCGGCGGGGGCGGCCGCGCCACGACGGCGCTCACGCAGCTGATGCAGAACCTCAAGGCCGACGTCGTCGGCGCCACGGGGCTCGTCTTCAACACCGACGTCACGATCGAGGGCCGCGTGACCGCCGGCGCCGACAAGCTCGCCGAGCTGTACGCGCTCTCCGACAGGCTGGCCGACGCCGCCGCCTCGGAGGACGCGGCCGCCTGACGGTGCCCCTCGGTCGGCGGTGACGACGACTCAGTCGTTGCCGCTGGCCGGCGGCGGGCCCAGCGCCTCGACGGCGTCGAAGAACCCGTCGGGCACCTCGGCCTCCACCAGGCCCGCCAGAGCGTCGAGGCGCGACAGCGACGGGATGCCCACCACCGTGGTGTCCACCAGCGGGCTGCGCATCGAGAACTGCAGTGCCGCGGCCGCCAGATCCACGCCCGCCTCGCGGGCAAGCTCGCGGACCCTCCCGACGTGGGCGGCGAACTCCACGGTCATGCCCCGGTAGCCGTAGGTGCCCTCCCCGTTGGCCAGCGTCCCGCCGCCGAACGGGGCCGCGTTGAACACCTGCATGCCCAGTGACCGGGCGCGCTCGTACAGCGGCCCGGCCGACCGGTCCACCAGCGTGTAGCGGTTGTGATTGAGCACCACGTCGAACAGCCCCGTCTCCACGTAGGCGAGGGTCTCCGCCAGCGGCCCGTACGCGATCCCGATCGCCCCGATGACCCCCTCGTCGCGCAGTGCGATCAACGCCTCGACGGGGCCGCCTGGTGCCAGGGCCGCGTCGACGGTGAGCGTGAACGGATCGTGGAACTGGTAGAGGGGCAGGTGGTCCAGTCCGAGCCGTTCCAGGGACTCCTCGAGCGAGCGGCGCACGCGGTCGGCGTCGAACGCCCCGGTGCTGGGGTCCCGGTCCGCCTTGGAGAAGACCGACGTGCCCGACGGCGCCCCTCCCGCCCGGCGGATCGCGTCGCCGAGCAGCGTCTCGCTTCTCCCGTCGGCGTAGTTATTGCTGGTGTCCACGTGCCCGAGCGGCGAGGCGAGCAGCGCGTCGGCCAGCGCCTCCGCATCGGGGCGATCGCCGAGGCGCGATGCGCCGAGCGTGACGGGGGTGAGTGGGACGGGCGCCATGGTGCCTCCTGATGCGGCTGTGTAGGCCCCGACCCTTGGGGCCCGCTGACCAATCATGCCCGGTCGCGGGGCACCGGCTCGGGCGCCTGCCGCCCCGTTCCTGTCCCGGCCTCCGGACCACGCCGGCTCATCACGAGGAGGTCACGACGCAGGTCGGGGATTCGTTGACAGCGCTCCGGAGCGGGCGCACGCTTGAAGTATGGCAACGATGCCAGAACAGGAGGAACCCTGATGTCCATCAGGAGGGTCGGCAGGGTTGCCGGCCGGATCGTCATCGCGGCGGGGGTGGCTGTCGCAGCAGCGACGCCCTCCGCATTCGCCGCCCCGGATGAGCGTGCCGGGGTCTTCAAGCTCACCTTTGCCGGGTACGCCTCCATGGCGGCCTGGACCACCTGTCCCGATCTGGCCTCCGAAGAGGTCGGGACCCTCTGCTCAGGTGCCGACGTCATGGCGTTCTACTCATCCGGGCGGGAGCAGGCCGGAAGTGAGTATCACTTCCACGACCAGAAGGGCGGCGTCGTCAAGACCTATGACTACACCTGCGTCGTGGCCGACATCGAGGTCGAGCCGGGAGTGACCGAGCGGACATGCGTCCCGCAGAGAGAGCGTTTCGGGCGGGCGACGGACGCGGATGTCGCCGTCGACCCCAATCTCGACGCAACCGAGGCCACTGCGGCCGTCCCCGTGCAGATCGTCGACTTCGTCGAGGCGACCGAGACCGCGGGCAGCCTGGACGTTGAGGTGTCCTTCACCGGGATCGGCCCGACGACCCGCATCGACGAGCGGGCGCACTGGGCCGACCGCTACGTGATGTGGCTTGAGGGGACCCGGGGCTGGGAACGTGACTGCACGGCAACCGCCGCGTTCGACGGGTTCGAGGTGCCAGGGGACCTGGTCTCCTGCTCGATGTCCAGGGTGCGTCAGGCCGAGGTGCGGGTCTATCACAACACCCCCGACTCGGATGGCGGCTGAGCCCTCAGCGACGGCGGGGCCAGGACCGGCCCGGCTTGAGGTGCGGACGGCTCACCGGCGCGGGGCGCGGTTGCCGGGGCGGACGTAGGCTTCACCCATGCCGGCCGACGGATGCCTCGACGAGCTCGCGCTCCTGCGCCGGGCCCGCGACCTGATGGACCGCCGCTACGCCGAGCCGCTCGACGTGGCCGCGATCGCCGCCGCGGCGTACATGTCGCCCGCGCACTTCACGCGCCGGTTCAAGGCCACCTACGGCGAGACCCCCTACTCCTACCTGATGACGCGACGCATCGAGCGGGCGCAGTGGCTGCTGCGCCGCGGAGGGATGTCGGTCACCGAGGTGTGCATGGCCGTGGGCTGTACGTCGCTGGGGTCGTTCAGCGCGCGCTTCACCGAGCTGGTGGGCCTGCCGCCCACCGCCTATCGCGACGGCGACCACTCGGTGCTGATCGGGGTGCCCAGCTGCGTGGCGCGGCTGGCGACCCGACCGAGCAGGAATGGAGAAGCGCTGGCCCCTCGGCCCGTCTAGCGTGGTGGGCATGGACATCAAGCTCTCCACCAGTTTCATCACCGTCAACGATCCTGACGCCGCACTGGCCTTCTACCGTGACGTCCTCGGCCTCGAGGTCCGCATGGACATTCCCCAGGGCGAGTTCCGCTGGGTCACCGTCGGCGCCCCCTCCCAGCCGGACGTGGCGATCGTGCTGTCGAACTACGTCGACGGCTCCCCCGAGGACGTCGAGTTCATCCGCGCCCTCGTCGCAAAGGGAGCCATGAACGCCGCCCACTTCAGCGCCTCGGACGTGAACGCCGTCTTCGCCAAGGCCAAGGAGGCCGGGGCGGAGATCGTCTCCGAGGTCGCCGACCAGCCGTGGGGCGTCCGGGACTGCGCCTTCCGTGACCCGTCGGGCAACCTCGTGCGCGTCGACCAGGCCTGAGACCGCCTGACCCGCCTGGCTGGCGCCCACCGGGTGGCAGCCCCCACCGCCCGCTCCGGCCGCCTACGCGTCCTCGGGGCGGGCGCGGTTGCGCTTGGTCTCGCCGTGCCTGCGCTTGTTCGTCAACCGACGCTCGACGGAGCCCCGGGTGGGGCGCGTGCGACGTCTCGGGGGCGACGGCGGCGCCAGCCCCTCGCGGAGCAGGTCGGCGAGACGCTCCCTGGCCGCCACCCGGTTCTGGCGCTGTGAGCGCGACCCGGACGCCACGACGGTGACCACGGTGCCCGCCAGCCGCGACCTCAACCGGTGCAACAGCCGCTCGCGCTGGACGTCGTCGAACACCGACGACGTGGCAACGTCGAAGGACAGCTGCACCCTCGAATCGGACGTGTTCACGCCCTGGCCGCCGGGACCCGACGAGTGCGAGTAGCGCTCGGTCAGCTCGGCGGCCGGGATCACCAGGCCGTCCGGCAGCCCCGGCCCAGGGGCGATCCGAAGCTCGCTCACCAGGCAAGCGTAGGCGCCGAAGCCGCGCAGGGAGGCGCACACCCTCGACGTCGGGCCTCGTGGATCGCCCCTCCCAGGCGTACCGTGGAGGTATGCGACGCGCAGCAGCCGCGACGGCCGCGGTGGCCCTGCTGCTCGCCGGCTGCTCCGGGGGCCAGGCGCCCACACCGAGCGAGCCGACCAGCTCCACCCCCACCCCCGCCGCCAGCACACCAGTACCTGAGACCTCCGGCACGCCGGCCACACCCGGCGAATCGCCCTCGGCGTCTCCCCCCGCGACGGCCACCAGCCCCGCGCCCCCCGACTCGACGGCCACCTCGACCGCCCCTGTCCCGGACGGCGTCGAGGCCCTCCATCCCTGGCTGACGCGGCCGTCCGAGCGGGACCCGTCGGGGGCGGTCCCGGAGAACTCGCAGGAGATCACCGCCGTCCGGATCGGGCTGCACGAGGGCTATGACCGCGTGGTGCTCGACCTCACCGGCGACGACCCGCACCTCGGCTGGTTCGCGGGGTTCGTCGACGAGGCCGTCGAGGATCCGACGGGGGAGCCGCTGGACGTGGAGGGGGAGGCGTTCCTCCAACTCGGGGTCTACGGCATCGACTGGACCACGCCGTCGGCCGAGCGCTACTCCGGCGCCACCGTCGACGGCGGATCCCTGGAGGTGGTCATGGAGGTGGTCTTCGGCGGCCTCTTCGAGGCGCAGCAGCAGATCCTGATCGGCCTCGACGAGCGCACCGCCTACCGCGTCTTCGCGCTGTCCGATCCGGCCCGGATCGTGATCGACATCCGCCACTCGTGAGCCTTGGGGCGCGGCCGCGGCCCGGAACCCACCTCAGGGCCGACGGGTGGGAGCAGGGAGGTCAGCCGGCCGCCCGGCGCGCCATCTCCTCGGCGATCCAGCGGGCTGTCTCGCGGGTGCAGGCCCCGGGCTCGCTGAAGCTCACGGAGAAGATGCCGGTGATCTCGGTCACCTGCGGCACGCCGCGCAGCGCGAGGATCGCGTCGGCCTCGGCCGCGTACTCGTCCTGAGGCGCGCCGCCCGCGATGAGCCCCACAGGGTCCGCCTCGGCCAGGATCCTGATCATGTCGTCCCGCGTGATGGCCATGGGGCGATCCTAATGCGGCGCCGGCGCGGCGGGCGTACCGTGGACAGTGGTACGCGATGCACCCATCGTCGGGTCCGCGTCCAGCCCGCACGCTGCCGTGCCGCGCAGTTCCGACCGACGCCGACACCCAGTGCGACCCGTCTGGCCCCGGGCCCGCCCGCACTGGGCGGGGTCCTGTCCGGGAGGTCGGCCATGAACACTCGAAGAGCACTCTCCATCGCCGCGGTCATCGCCTTGTCGGCGGTGTTCGCGGTCTCGCCGGGCACCTCAGGGGCGGCGCCACCGCCCAAGACGGTGACCTACACCGACGTCGCCGTGACGGGGGCCCACGACACGCACGTGACAGGTGTGACGACCGGCGGCCTCGTCGTGGGGTACTACGGCGACGAGCCTGATGGGAGCCCGACCCACGGGTTCGCCCTCGAGGATGTTGAGCCCACCACAATCGATGTCCCAGGGGCCGTCAGCACCATCGTGCGCGCGGTCAACGACCCCGGAGTCATGGTGGGCTCCTACGTGGACGCCGATGGGATCGAGCACGGCTTCGTCCGCGACTCCGACGGTAGCTTCGTTACGTTCGACGATCCGGCGCTGGACGGCACTGTTGCCACTGCCCGCGGGACCGTGGCCACCGGGATCAACCTCTCCGGTGTGGTGGTGGGCTACTCGTACACCGTAGGCCCGGACGTGTTCACCTACGGCGACGGCGGGACGGAACCCATCACCCGCAACCGTGGCTTCATCCGGACAGGTGCTGTGATGGCCAGCTACGACGCCCCAGGTGCCGCGACATCAGGGGCCCCCGTCCTCGGGACCCGGCTGTTCGGGATCAACTCCGCCGGGAGCCTGGTGGGCGCGTACACCCACCTGAACGTCACCAAGGCCGGCTCTGAGCCGATGAACGCCGGCTTCGTGGTGTCGGGCAAGAAGTTCACCCGGATCGTTGACCCCAGCACCACCGATAACTCCTGTGGCTGGACGGAGCCGCACGCCGTCAACGACGGCGGCTGGATCGTCGGAGAGTCGGGCAACGGATGCGCCGGAACGCGCGGGGCGTGGCTGCTGACCGGCGGCAAGTTCAGGGCGCTCGACTACTCGTCAGGAGATGAGGTCGCCCAGGACACGGTGGCCAGCAGCATCAACAACTCCGGCGTCATCGGCGGCACCTGGGGCAACGGCGTGGGCATCGCCCACGGCTTCACCGCCACCACCCGCTGACCGCAGGGACCACCCCGTCCCCGTCGGGACACCGACGGGTCAGGAGGTGACGTCGGCTGAGCGGAAGCGCGCCCACGCCAGGGATGCGAACACCGCCACCCAGCCCACCTGCACCAGCAGCCCCGAGCCCAGCACGCCCCAGTCCACCTCGAGGCGGAGGAACTCGGCGAAGTCGAACCAGTGGTGCGTGAGCAGGTACGGGTGGATGGCCGCCAGCTGGGGGAGCGAGTCCAGGACCGTGGAGACCACCGAGACCACCACGGTGGCCGCCATGGCCCCGACGGGCACCTCCGTCAGCGTGGAGACGAACAGCCCCACCGCGACCAGCCCGGTCAGCGACAGCGCGACGTAGCCCGCCACCCCGGCCATCCTGCCCACGCCGTCGGCGAGGCCGACCGTGGTGCCGGACAGCAGGGTGAGCTCGCCGAAGCCGAAGAACGCGCCGCCCGCCAGGAGCGCCGCGACGGCGATCACGGCCACAGCGGCCACCGCGAACGCCAGCGACACCAGGGCCTTCGCCACCAGCAGGCGGGTCCGCGCCACCGGCAGGGTCAGCAGGTAGCGCAGCGTGCCGGCCTGCGCCTCGCCCGCGATCGCGTCGCCCGCGGTGATCGCGATGGTCAGCGGCAGCAGGAACGGCAGGCACATGAACAGCGCCGCGATCACGAGGAACAGGCCGTTGCCGGTCACCCGCCCGATGAAGCCCGGGCCCTGGCCCTCGAGCCCGGAGCCCTGCGCGATGAACAGCACCACGGAGAGCAGCACCGGCACCAACGCCAGCCCGGCGAGCAGCGCGAGCGTGCGGCGCCGCCCGAAGAGGAGGCGCAGCTCGCTGCGCAGCAGCCTCCCGAAGGAACCCCTAGCGCGCGACATCGAAGCCCTCCCCGGTCAGTTCCACGAACAGCTGCTCCAGGCTCCGACGGCGGACCTCGAGCCCGACGAGGTCCACGCCCGCGTGCACGAGGGCCGACGACACCCGCTCCGGCGGGGTCGCGCCCAGCCGGGCCTGCAGCTCCACGCCGTCGACGGCGACCTCGGCCAGCCCGAGGGCCCCGAGCACGTCGCGCGCCGCGACCACCCCGTCGACGGTGGTGGTCACCACGATCCGCGGGTCGTCGTCGGCGGCCAGCTCGTGGCGCTCCGCCTGGGCGAGGAGCCGGCCCTGCCCCATGATCCCGATGTGCGAGCACACCTGGTCGATCTCCGCCAGGAGGTGGGAGGACACCAGCACGGTGGAGCCCTCCGCCGCGAGCTCGCGGATGAGGTGCCGCACCTCGCGGGTGCCCTGCGGGTCCAGGCCGTTGGTGGGCTCGTCGAGGACGAGGAGCTCACGGGGGCGGAGCAGGGCGGCGGCCAGGCCGAGGCGCTGCTTCATGCCCAGCGAGTACTGGCGGTACCGCTTGCCGGAGGCCGCGGTCAGGCCGACGCGCTCCAGGGCGGTGTCGATCCGGGCCCGGGAGGTGGCCGGGTCCGCCGTCGCGTCACAGGCGTCGAGGCGGACCAGGTTGGCCCGCCCGCTCAGGTACGGCTGGAACGCGGGACCCTCGACGAGGGCGCCCACCCGCGGCAGCACCTCGCCGCCGCTCTCGGGCATGGGCCGCTCCAGGAGCCAGGCGGCGCCCGCCGTCGGCTGGACAAGGCCCAGCAGCATGCGGATGGTGGTGGTCTTGCCCGACCCGTTGGGGCCGAGGAAGCCGTAGACGGCGCCGCGGGGCACCACCAGGTCGATCCCGTCCACGGCCACCTGGCCGGACCGGAACCGCTTGGTGAGCCCCTCGGTGCGGATCGCGGGGGCGCTCACGCCATCGCGCGCAGGGTCTCGGCGGGGACCGCGCCCACGAGGACGCGCCCGTCGTCGGTCACCAGCACGCTGAGCAGCGTGGAGCTGAGCAGCCTGCCCTCGGGCACCTCCGTGGTGAGCTCCTCGAACAGGGCGCCGGTGTCAAGGTCCATGCCGCCCCCGTGCTCGGGCTTGAACTCCTCCATGAGGTCCTTGGCCTCCTCGGACCCGGTGAAGTCCTCGGGCAGCCCGCCCATGGAGCCCGGGGTGCCGGCCAGCAGCGCGCCCATGTCCACCCCGGTCAGCTCGACGACCGACTCCCAGCCGGTGCCGATGACGGTGGGCATCTGGTGCTCGCCCTCGTGGGCGGGCATCTCGGTGCCCTCAGCCGGGAGCGGGACCACGACGTCGCGCTGGGTGGCGCCGGCGGGGGTGGAGAACTCGAACACCGACTCGGCCGGCGCGCTGAAGTCCACGTCGGTGAAGGACACCTCGACGGCGGGCGCCGTCTCGTCCTGCGTGCTCCAGGTCTGCACCCGCAGCGGGGTCATGGTCTCGCCGTCGACGGCCAGCACCACGTGGTCCACCAGGGTGCCGTCGGTGTCCGGGGTGATCACGAGCTGGTAGGCGTCGCGGCCGGCGACGGAGACCTGCGAGTCGACGCGGACGGTGGAGTGCTCCTCCACCTTCGCCAGCACCTCCGCCGCCGCCTCCTGCGGGGTGGGCAGCTCGGCCTGCTTCGCCAGCGCCTCCTCGCGGGCCTCCTCGCCCATCGCCTCGAGGCGGGCGCGATCCGCGTCGCTGACGGTGTAGCGGACCACCTCGTCGTCGGAGCTGGAGTAGGTCCACACGTCCGTGCCGTCGGCCACGACGGAATACTCGCTCATGGTGCCCAGCAGGGAGACGCGGGCGCGCTCGGCGCCGTCGGTCCAGAGCCGCAGCGTGGAGCTGCCGCCCAGCAGTGACATCGGGTCGGCCCCGGTGGCCTCGGTGAAGAGGAGGTCCGGCAGGCCGAGGCGCGCGGTGTGCACCACGGTGCCGGACATGGCCTGCGGCTCGGCGTCCATGACCTTGGCGACGAGCTCCTCGGCGGTGAGGTCCGGCAGGTTGCTGCCCTCGCCAGAGGCGAGCAGCGGCTGCGCGAGGAGTCCGACGGCGACGACGCCGGCCACGGCTATCGGGGCGAGCCAGGGGGTGCGAAGGGCGGAGCGACGTTCGGTCATGGGCCCACGCTAGACCGGGGTCGCTGAGAGGACGCTGAGAGCCGCCGCCCCGGCGGGGGACCCGCTGGCAGGATGGGGGCGTGCGGGTACTGGTGGTCGACGACGAGCGGGGGCTCACCCGGGCGCTGCAGCGCGGCCTGGCTGCGGAGGGGTTCGTGGTGGACGTCGCGCACGACGGCGAGACGGGCCTCTCGTTGGCCACGCACGGCGACTACGACGCCGTCGTGCTGGACGTAATGCTGCCCGGGCGCAACGGTTACGCGGTGGTGTCGGCCCTGCGCGAGCGCCAGGTGTGGACGCCGGTGCTCATGCTGAGCGCCAAGGACGGCGAGTACGACGTGGCCGACGCCCTGGACCTGGGCGCAGACGACTACCTCACCAAGCCCTTCTCGTTCGTGGTGCTGGTGGCCCGGCTGCGGGCGCTGGTGCGCAGGCCGGCGGAGGCGCGGCCGCCGCTGCTCACCGTCGGGGCGGTGGTGCTGGACCCCTCCGCGCGGACCGTGACCCTGGACGGCCACCCCGTCGAGCTCACCGCCCGCGAGCTGGCGCTGCTGGAGTACCTCATGCGGCACGCGGACCGGGTGGTGGGGAAGGTGGAGCTGCGCGACCACGTGTGGGACGGCACCGGCGAGGACCTCAACGTGGTGGAGGTCTACGTGGGCTACCTGCGGCGGAAGCTGGGCCGAGACGTCGTGGCCACGGTGCGGGGCGCCGGCTACCGAGTGGTGGGCTGATCGTCGTGCCGGGGGAGCGTCGACGGTGGGGCGGCCTCTCGCTGCGGCTCCGGCTCACCCTGGTGACGGCGGGGCTGCTGGCGGTGGGGCTGTCGCTGGGGGCGGTGGCGTTGTCGTCGGTGGTGTCGGCCAGCCGGGTGGCCGCGCTGGACGAAGCCGCTGCGGCGCGCGGACTGACGGTGTCGCGGCTGGTTGCCGACGACCGGCTCCCCGACCCCCTTCCGGTTGCCGAGGCCGGCGAGACCGCGCAGGTGCTCGACGCCGACGGGCTCGTGGTGGCCAGCTCGGCCAACGCGAGCAGGACGCTGCCGCTGGTGTCGCCGTCGGATCTGGCCGCGCTGGCGGACGGCCCGGCGACCATGCGCACCGCCTACGACGAGCGGGCGCGGGTGGTGGCCCAGGCCGCCGAGTGGCGCGGTGAGCCCGTGACGGTGGTGGTGGCGCTGCCGCTGCGCGACGTTGAGGGGGTGCTGCGCGCGCTGCGGGTGTCGCTGGTGGGGGTGGTGCCCACGCTGACGCTGCTCCTGGCGGGCGTGATCTGGCTCGCGCTCGGCCGGGCCCTCAGGCCCGTGGAGCAGCTGCGGGTGGCCGCCGCCCGGGTGGCGCGCGAGGGCGGTCCGGGGGCGCTGCCGGTGCCAGCTGCGGACGACGAGCTGGGCGCGCTGGCGCGGACACTGAACGAGATGCTGGACCGCCTGGACCGGGCGGCCGCCCGGCAGCGGGGGTTCGTCGAGGACGCGGCGCACGAGCTGCGCTCGCCGATCTCGTCGCTCAGGGCCGTCGTCGAGGTGGCGGAGGCGCACCCCGCCGCCTTCACGAGCGGTGAGCTGGCCGCCGAGCTCGCGCCCCAGGTGCTGCGCATGCAGGCGCTGGTGGACGACCTGCTGCTGCTGGCGCGGGTGGGGGCGACGGGGTCGCGGCGGGAGGCGACGGACCTGACGGGGCTCGTCGACGATGCGGTGGCCGGAGGGCGGACCGGTGTCGCGGTGGAGGTGCGGGGAAGCGGGACGGCGTGGGTCGACGGCCCCGCCGTCGGCCGCGTGGTGCGCAACCTGGTGGAGAACGCGGCGCGGCACGCCCGGGGCCTGGTGCGGGTGAGTGTCGCGGACGGGGAGGTGGTGGTGGAGGACGACGGCGCGGGCATCCCGGCCGCGGACCGGGAGCGCGTCTTCGAGCGGTTCGTGCGGCTCGACGAGGCCCGCGAGCGCGAGGCGGGCGGCAGCGGCCTAGGCCTGGCCATCGCCCGCGAGATTGCTCGCGACCACGGCGGCGACGTCACCCTGGGGGAGTCGGAGCTGGGCGGGCTGCGGGCGACGGTGTCGCTGCCGGCCGTCGAGGAGCGGCAGGGCTGACTCGGAAGCTCGGCGTCTGAGCCACCTGCCTCGCACGGGCGACCGGGCCCGTCCGTGACCAGGCTCCGCGCCGGCAGGTCACCAACGCGGCTAGGCCTTCTTCCGCGACACCATCTCCGTGATCCAGATCGGCGCGAACGGCGAGACGCAGCCGGGTGCCGTCGGGTAGTCCCGCAGCACGCCCAGGCGCTCGCCGATCGCGACGGCGCGCTCCCGCAGATCAGGGTTCTCGATGCCGATCTGCGCCAGGCAGTAGTTCATCGCCCACTGCAGCCGGTCCGGCGCCTCCGCCATCTCCGCCTCGATCTGGTCCAGCAGCCCGGGCAGGTCGAGGCCCTCGGGGTTCCGCACCACCCGCTCGCTGGTCAGCGCCCAGCCGGCGCTCGCGACGACGGGGTCCGGGTCAGCGAACCAGGCCGGGCGCAGCGCCTCCGCGTGTGGGCTCTTCTTGACCACGTAGTTGATCAGCCAGTCCTGCACCTTCGGGCCGCCCGCGTCACGCAGCATCGCGTCCAGCTCGTCGAGTGAGTACTGCTTCGGCCGGCAGATGAGCAGGGCGAGGAGCCGGGCGGCTGAATCGCCGGTGGACCACAGCTCGACGGCGAGCTCATGGTTGGCCTTCACCCGCTTCGCGACGGCGCGCAGCCTGGTGAGGTTCACGCCGTGGTGGTCTCCGTGCCGCTCGTTGACGGCCCGCATCTTCGGGTCCTCCATGGCCCTCAGCTCGTCCATCAGTCCGGCCGCTGTCGCGCTGGTGGTTGCCGCCTGGGTCATGGAGTCTCCCGTCGTGGTGTGAGGCCCGATTCTCTCAGGCGTCGAGTGCCTTGGCCTGATCCACCCAGTCCTGGCACTCGGCCAGCGAGAGGCCGATCACCGGGCCGTGGCGCGTCTCGATCATCTCCTTGAGGTGCTCGGGGTTGCGGTGTCGGAGCTCCTTGACCGAGTCCACGCCGATGCTCTTCAACATCTCGGCGTACTTCGGTCCGATGCCCTTGATCCTGGCGAGGTCGTTCTCTACGGATGCCATCACAGCTCCTCGAAGGTTGTGCCGTCCGTCGTTGGACTCCTCCATCGTATCCGGGCGGCACGCCCCCGATCAGGGAATGACGACGGTCAGCACGGGGGTCGTGACGCCGCCCGAGCGGACCGAGTAGAGGTAGGGGGTCGCGCGCATGAGGCCGCCGTCGGTGAACGTGCGCGTGGTCGACGTCGCGATCTGGATGCCGGACCGCAGGATCTGGTACTCGACGCCGACGGGGCCGTCCCACGCGATGGTCACCGTGCTCTGGGTGGTGCCGGCCAGCCGGAGGTTGCTGGGAGCGCCGCCCGTCGGGGTCGCGGTGGGGGAGGGCGCGGAGGTGGGCGTCGGGGTGGCGCTGGTTCCGGGCTGGGAGCCGAGTGTCGCGGTGAGGACGGGGGTGGTGATCCCGCCGGCGCGCACCGAGTACAGGTAGGGCGTGTCGGGCAGGAGGCCGAGGTCGGTGAAGGTCCGCCCAGTCACGGTGGCGATCCGCACTCCCGAGCGCAGGACGTCGTAGCTGCCGTCAGGTCCGTCCCAGCCGAGGGTGATGCTGTTGCCCGTGGTGCCGGTGACCCGCAGGTTCGAGGGGCCTGAGCTGGGTGGGGTGGAGGGTGTGGGGCTGGGGGAGGTGGTGGGTGCGGGTGACGTGGTGGGCGACGGGGACGTCGAAGGGGCAGGGGAGGCGGTGGGCGTGGGGCTCGGCTGGCTCTCTCCGCCGGAGTACTTGACCTCGACGTAGTCGACCACCATCGGGACCCCTGGACGCGTGGAGGGGAGCGGGCCGGCCTCGCCGGGGTTGAGCTTGTTGGGGAAGGCGCCACCCATCGCGACGTTGAGGATGATGAAGTACCCGGCGTGCTGGGAGATCTCGTTCCAGATCGTCGGGGTGACGTCCGTCTCGGCCACAGAGAAGGTCTGCGCACCGTCGAGGTACCAGCGCATCTGGTCGACGGCGCCGGAGGTGTCCCACTCGAACCCGTAGGTGTGGAAGGCCTCCTGGCACGTGGTCACCAGGCAGGGGGCCCCGTTGTTGTTGGCGTCGCCGTTGTTGATGCCCTCGGGCTCGTTGCAGGGCGCCTTGCCCCATTCGCCGCAGTGCAGCACGTTGTAGGTCCAGTTCAGGCCCTGCACGTTCTCCATGATGTCGACCTCGCCGATCCTCGGCCAGGACCACCGGTCGGCGCGGTACGGGCTGCCGAGCATCCAGAACGCCGGCCAGTAGCCCCGGGCCTCGAGGCCGGTCACGTTGGGCATCTGCAGCCGGCTCTCGACGTGCATCACGCCGTTGGCCGGCGGCTTGAAGTCGGCGCGCACGGACTCGACCCTCGCCGAGGTCCAGGCCCCGGCCGAGTCGCGCTGCGGCGTGATGTACAGGTTGCCGTTGCGCACGTCGACGTTGCTGGGATCGGCGGTCATGGTCTGGATCTCGCCGGTGCCGAAGTTCTCCGGCCCGCCGGGGTAGGACGTGCCCAGGGTGAGCTGCCAGTGCGCTGGGTTCGGCAGGCCGCTGCCGCTGAAGTCATCGCGGAAGGTGACCTGCCAGGTGTGGGAGGCGACCGCCGGCGGGGTGTACGCGACGACGCCGAGGCTGGTGGCGGCGACCACGAGACTCATGAGGAGGGCGAGCGGCGCGAACGTTGCGGACCGTGGAGACATCGGGGGACCTTTCGCTGTGGGTGAGGCGGAGAGGCCGACAACCATCCTTGTCAGCCCGGCATTCCCGTGACCGGAAGCTAACAGTCGCCGGACTTCGCCACGCCGCACGGCGCGGGATTGCCTACTTTCGTCAGGTCCTCCATCGCAGGTAGCGGTGCCCGAGCACCCGGGCCGGCACTGACACCCCTAGCCGGAGCGTTGTTGCTCGTCGGAGCCGTCCTGTGGTGGAGCACGTGGGGAGAGACAGGTTGATCATGTTCTGCCTGCGGCGCACCAAATCGGCGACCTGGCACGTCCACATCGGGACGGGGATGCCTGCGCCGACGCTAGGTGGCAGATGTGGTGTCGTAGTCGGCACCAGATCCGCCGGCCAGCCCCGCCTCCGGCGGGTTGGTCGCCGGGGCGGCGCACCGGTGAATTACACGGCCGTAACTTGTGCACACCTGTGGACAAGGGTGTGGACATCGCTGACGGTTCAGGCGAGGCCCGCCAGCCGGGCCAGGGCCGCCGCCGCGGCTCCGATCACCACGACGGCGAGGAACGGGGCTCGCAGGACGAGCGCCAGCCCCGCCGCCAGCAGGGCGACGACGCGGGCGTCGAGCGCGACGGCCGTGCCGGTGACGAACGCGTTGGTGGCCACCAGGGAGGCGAGCAGGCCGACGGTGACGCCATGGGACAGCCTGGTCACCCAGGGGCTCTCCAGCCAGCGCTCCGGCAGCAGATAGCCGACCAGCTTCGTCGCGTAGGCGATGGCACAGGCGGCGAGGACCCACAGCCACATCGTCATGATCGGGGATCCTTCCCGTCAGGGATGGGCTCAACGGCGCCGGGCGCGCGGCCCCTCATGGTCGGGAGTCCTTATCGGCGTCGATCGGCTGCGCAACGCTCGTCGCGACCCGGGGCCGGGCCAGCGTCATCGCCACCGCGACACCGGCGGCGACGATGATCGGGATCCCGGCCGGAACCAGGGGAGCCACCAGCACCGTCACCACCGCCGACACCACGGCGACGGCGACAGGCTCGCGCCCCCGCAGCCGCGGCCACAGCAAGCCCAGGAAGGCCGCGACCGCGGCGCCGTCGAGCCCCCACGCCTTGGGATCGCCGAGGGCGTCACCCAGCAGCGCCCCCACCAGGGTGAACAGGTTCCACAGCGCGAACACCGCGACACCGGCTGCCCAGAACCCCCGTCGTTCCTCGTTCGCGTCCTCCGCTGCCGAGGCCGTCGCGATCGACTCGTCGATGGTGAGGTGTGCCGCCGCGAACCGGCGCCAGCCGTGCGGCCGGAGCATCGCGTTGGCCGTGACCCCGTACACCGCGTTGCGCACCCCCAGCAGGGAGGCGGCCGCCGTCGCCGACGCCAGCGCCCCGCCCCCGCCCACCACGCCCACGAAGGCGAACTGCGACCCTCCGGTGAACATCAACAGGCTCAACGCGCACGCCTGGGCCACGGACAGCCCCGCCGCGACACCCAACGCCCCGAACGAGATCCCGTACAACCCCGTCGCGACGCCCACGGACAGCCCGCGCCGTTGCGCGGGGGTCAGAGCCTTCACCGCACGGGCCTCACTGCACGGTCTCGCTGGCCTCGGCGATCACCGGCAGCCGCATGACGAACTTGGCGCCCCGGTCCGGGTCGTTGCTGGCGCGCACCGACCCGCCGTGCACGCGCGCCGTGTGGTCCACGATCGAGAGCCCCAGGCCGGTGCCGGGGGTGTTGCGCGCCCTGTCCGAGCGGTAGAAGCGGTCGAAGATGAGCGGGAGGTCCTCGTCGGCGATGCCCGGGCCCTCGTCGACGACGGTGAGGGTGCCGTCCTCCAGCGTGACGACGATGGTGCCGTACGAGGGCGAGAACTTCACCGCGTTGTCCAGCAGGTTGGTGATGGCCCGCTCCAGCGTCGACGGATCGCCCATGACCGGCGTGGGCTCCAGGGACACGTCGAAGGTGATGTTGGGGCCTCGACGGCGGGCGCGCTCGATGGCGGACTCCGTCACCTCGGCCATGTCCAGGGGCTCGTGGGGCCGCAGCAGGTGGTCGTCTCGGGTGAGGGCGACGAGGTCTCCCACCAGAGCCGAGAACTCGCCCAGCTGGGCCGCCACGTCCCCGAGGATCACCGATCGGGCGCCCTCGGGGAGCATGCCGGAGGTGTCGTCGGCCAGCAGCAGCTCGATGTTGGTGCGCATGGACGTCAGGGGGGTGCGCAGCTCGTGGCCGGCGTCGGCGATGAGCTGGCGCTGCTGCTCCCGCGACGTCTGCAGCGAGCGCAGCATCAGGTTGAACGACTTGGTCAGCTCACCGAGGTCGTCGCGGCCGTAGATCCGGATGGGGTTGAGCTGGTCCGTCTGGGTGACGGACTTCACCGCCTGCGACAGGCGCCTCACCGGGGCCAGCACCGCCTGGGCGGCCCACAGCGCGGCCAGGGTGGTGGTCACCACGCCCAGCGCGCCCGCCGCCAGCAGCGACAGCCACAGCGACGACAGCGTGGACTCCAGCGCCACCGTCGGCCGCCCGTACATCACCGCGTAGAACGCGCCGTCCACCGTCATCGGCACGGACACCACGCGGTAGGTGGTGCCGTCGGCGTCCAGCGTGCGGGCCGAGGACCCGGTCTGCATCCGCGCCACCGCGATCTCCTCCGCGCCCGCGGGCAGCGCGACGGGCTGCCCAGGGACCTGCTTCGCCAGGCCGTCGGCCGCCACCAGCGCCAGGAGGCCGTTCGACGAGCCCAGCAGGTCCGCCGACAACCCGCCCATGTTCGACACGTTCGACGAGATGGCCGCGGAGGCTGTCTGAGCCACGCCCACCAGCTCGCGGTCAAGCTGCTCGAGCAGCGACCAGCGCGTCACGCCGTACGACGTGGCCCCGATGACCACCACCGACAGGGCGACGCTGATGCCCGTGAGGAGGGCCAGCCGCCACTGCAGGGACTGGCCACTGACGAGGCGGCCGACGCCGCGGCGGATCCGGATCCACCAACTCCCGATCACGGGGGAGTTTCACGCAGGACGTAGCCGATCCCCCGCACCGTGTGGATGAGCCGGGGGCGGCCACCCGTCTCCGTCTTCCGGCGCAGGTAGCCGATGTAGACCTCGAGCGAGTTCGCGGTGGTGGGGAACTCGAAGCCCCACACCTCGTTGAGCAGCGTGTTGCGCTCCATGACCCGCCGGGGGTTCTCCATGAACACCTGCAGCAGTGCGAACTCGGTGCGGGTCAGTGAGATGTGCTGCCCGCCACGGGTCACCTCGCGGTGCTGCGTGTCCAGCGTGACGTCCTGGAAGGTGAGCACCTTCGACTCCGCCTCGGCAGCCGGCTTCGAGCGGCGCGTGAGGGCGCGCAGGCGCGCGAGGAGCTCGTCGAGGGCGAACGGCTTGACCATGTAGTCGTCTGCGCCGGCGTCCAGCCCGTCCACGCGGTCCCCGACGGCGTCCCGTGCGGTGAGGATGAGGATGGGGGTGTCGTTGCCGCCGTCGCGCAGCATCCGGGTGGTCTCGAGGCCGTCGAGGCGCGGCATCATCACATCCATGATGATCGCGTCGGGGGTGTAGCTCACCAGCTTGGCAAGGGCCTCGATACCGTCCGCGGCCGTCTGCACGTCGTCGCCGGTGTAGGTCAGCGAGCGGGCGAGCGAATCACGCACCGCTTGATCATCATCAACCACCAGGATCTGCATGATCAGCCCCCATCGCTCTCGCTGCCTCAGGGGTTCATCCTACCCACCATCACCACGGCTCGGCGTTCCCGACTCGCGTGGGTATGGTGTCCGCCATGACCACGGTTCTCTTCGTCTGCTGGGGCAACATCTGCCGCTCCCCGATGGCCGAGCGGGTGGCCCGCCGCCGCGCTGACCAGCAGGGTCTCGACATCAGGATCGAGAGCTACGGCGTCTCCAGCGAGGAGGTGGGCAACCCCATCGACCCCCGCGCCGCCCGGACCCTGGAGCGGGCCGGGTACGACGCCTCCGGGCACACCGCCCGCAAGATCGGAGCCGCCCAGATCAAGACGGCAGACCTGGTGATCGCCGCCGAGCAGCTGCACGTGGACCGGTTGCTGCGGATCGCGCCCGGGGCCACCAACATCGCGCTGATCAACGACTTCAACCCGGACAAGCCCACAGGGGAGGCGCTCATCGACCCCTGGTACGGCACGGAGGAGGGCTTCGAACGGACGCTGGCCGACATCGAGGCCGCCGTCGACGGCGTGCTCCTGGCGGTGTCGCGGCGCTGACGCGCCGCCGGGTCAGGTGGCAGGATGCGGGCATGACAACCCGGAACCCCCAGGACCTTCTGTTCATCGGCGGAAGCGGCATCATCAGCCACGCCAGCGTGACCCGGGCCGTGCGGCTCGGGCACCGCGTCACTGTTCTCAACCGCGGCCGCTCCGGCGTCCGGTCGCTCCCGGCAGAGGTGGAGACGCTGGTCGCGGACGTGCACGATGACGCCGCCGTCGACGCCGCGCTGGGTGAGCGTGAGTTCGACGCCGTGGCCCAGTTCTTCGCGTTCACCCCGGACCACGTGGCCCGCGACGTCGCCCGCTTCGCCGGTCGCACCGGACAGTACGTGTTCATCTCGTCGGCGTCGGCCTATCAGACGCCGCCGTCGAGGATGCCGGTGACCGAGTCGACGCCGCTGCGCAACCCGTTCTGGGAGTACTCGCGCAACAAGATCGCCTGCGAGGACCTGCTGGTGGCCGAGTACCGCGACCACGGCTTCCCGGCCACCATCGTGCGCCCGTCCCACACCTACGACAGGACGCTGATCCCCACCACCGGCGGCTGGACCGACGTGGCCCGGTTCCGCGCCGGCAAGCCGGTGGTCGTCCACGGCGACGGCACCACCCAGTGGACCCTGACGCACTCCGACGACTTCGCCGTCGGCTTCGTCGGCCTGCTCGGCAATCCGGCGGCCGTGGGGGACAGCTTCCAGATCATGGGCACGCACGCGCCCACCTGGGACCAGATCTACACGTGGCTGGCGCGGGCCGCGGGTGTCGCGGCGCCCGAGCTGGTGCACGTGGCGTCGGAGACCATCGCCCGGGCCCTGCCCGAGGTGGGCGACGGGTTGATCGGCGACAAGGCGCACTCCATGGTGTTCGACTGCTCGAAGCTGCGCGCGCTGGTGCCGGAGTTCAACCCGACGATCACCTACGACGAGGCGGTGGCCGAGCAGATCGCCTGGTACGACGCCCACCCCGACCGGCAGGTGGTCGATCCGGAGCTGGCCGCGGGCTTCGACCGGCTCGTCGCGCACGCGCGCGCCGTCTGACCCGGGCGGCCGGGCCGCGGCGGCCTCGCGGTACCCTGTGTGCTCCTCCCGATCGCGAGCGAAAGGCGCCGACGATGAGCCTGCAGGGCCGCAGCTTCCTCAAGGAACTGGACTTCACCCCCGACGAGTGGCGAGGGCTTCTCGACCTGGCCGCCGAGCTCAAGCTGCAGCGCCGCGAGGGCCGCGAGGAGCGCCGCCTCGTCGGGAGGAAGGTGGCCCTGCTGTTCGAGAAGACCTCCACGCGCACCCGTTGCGCGTTCGAGGTCGCGGTGGCGGAGCAGGGCGGGATGACGACGTACCTCGACCCATCGGGTTCCCAGATCGGGCACAAGGAGTCGGCGGCCGACACGGCCCGCGTCCTCGGCCGCTGGTACGACGGCATCGAGTACCGCGGCTCCGGCCAGGACGTCGTCGAGACGCTCGCAGCCCACGCGGGGGTGCCCGTCTACAACGGGCTCACCGACGACTGGCACCCCACCCAGATGCTCGCCGACCAGCTCACGATGATCGAGCACTGCGGCAAGCCGCTGGAGGAGATCTCGTTCGCCTTCCTCGGCGACGCGCGCAACAACGTGGGCAACTCACTGCTGATCAGCGGCGCGCTCATGGGCATGGACGTGCGGATGGTGGCACCCGTGTCGCAGCAGAACTCCGACTCCGTTGTGGCCGAGGCGCGCCGCCTGGCCCGGACGACGGGGGCGCGGATCACGGTGACCGACGACGTGGCCGCCGGTGTCGCGGGGGTGGACTTCGTCTACACCGACGTGTGGGTGTCGCTGGGCGAGCCGAAGGAGGTGTGGGCCGAGCGGATCGAGCTGCTGCGGCCGTACCAGGTCAACGCCGAGCTGATGCGCGCCACCGGCAACTCCGACGTGAAGTTCCTGCACTGCCTGCCGGCCTTCCACGACCTGCACACGTCCGTGGGTCGCGGGCTGAAGGAGGAGTTCGGGATCGAGGGGGTCGAGGTGACCGACGAGGTGTTCGAGTCGGAGGCCAGCGTCGTCTTCGACCAGGCCGAGAACCGGATGCACACCATCAAGGCCGTACTGGTGGCCACCCTCGCCGGCTGACGCCCGCCCAACCGTCGGCTGACCCCCGCCGTCGCGTTGAGCCTGACACGGCTTCTGGTGGGGTGCGTTGAGCCTGAAACGGCCCTCAACGCGCTTGGAGCGTTCAAATCTGGTGATTCGTGAGTTGACCTGGGTTTCCGGCTCAACCGCCGCCAGCGAGAGCGGTGTCAGGCTCAACCGCCGCCACCGACAGCCGTGTCAGGCTCAACGACGACGGGGGGCCGGGTGAGACACCCGGCCCCCCGTCGTGTGGGCTGTCAGTTGCCAGTGGACGGCAAGCCCGGCCGAACCGGGGGAGGCGTCGGCTTGCCGCCGTCAGTTCCGCCGTCGGTCCCTCCGTCAGTGCCACCTTCAGTGCCATCGTCGACCAGTTCGACGTCGACCGGCACGAAGATCTCCGTGCCCGACGCCGACACCTCGAAGCGGAGCGTCTGCGCGCCGGCCGGCACGGCGGTGCCCTTGGGCAGCCGCACGCTGGCGGTCCCCGCGCCGTCGGTCACGGTGCCGGAGCCCACCTGCACGTCGCCGAGGAAGGCGGCGATAGTCGTGTTCGCCAGCGGAGGCGAGACCTTCTCGCCCTCAAGCAGGTACATGTCGAGCGTCTGCGGCGCCACGCCGCCGGTCAGCGGCGCCCCGAAGCTGTAGGTCAGCGCCGCGCCACCCTCGACGAGGGCGCCGGCGGCGAGCTTGGCGGACACCCCGCGCTTGGAGTAGTCCGGGGACAGCAGGCCCTGCTCACCGATCCAGGTGGTCCACGCCTCAAGGTCGGCGCGACCCGTGTCGCGGGTGTTCACGCCCTTGGCGAGCTCGTGGAAGTTGTCGCCGCCGCTGATCAGGAACGAGCCGCCGCCGACGGTGTACAGCTTCGCCGGGTCGATCGGGGCGCCGTTCATGCTCACCGACGTGATCCGCGAGCCCTCGGGGAGCGACTCGTCGTAGGTGTAGGTGACGTTCTTCGACAGGCCGAGCTGGAGGAACGCCCGCGAGGGGACCACCCCGGCCAGGTTCCGCTGCCACTGCTGCTCGAGGACCTTGGTGAACTGGGCCCCGGTGACCTGGGTGGTGAACAGCGAGTTGGCGAACGGCAGGGTGAGCGCGGCCTCGCGGAGCGTCACGTCGCCGGCGTTGAAGGAGTCGCGGGTGCCGCCCGGGTTCTGGAGGCCGATGAACTCGTCGTCTCCGCCGCCGAGCACCTCGTGGAACATCTCTGCCACCAGGTTGGACATCGGCGATTCGGTGTTGCGCGTGTCGGCGTTGCCGGTGCCGGGGGTGGAGATCGCGGCGGAGGACTCGCCCACCACCTGCGCGCCCTCGACCATCGCGACGTCGTAGGCGGCGCGGGCGATGTCGTTGACGGCCTTGATGGCGGGCAGCGACTCGTCGGAGGTGGCGGCGGCTGCGACGGTGGAGGAGGCCGCCGAGCACACGCCCTTGGCGGTGGTGTCCACCACGAGGTCCAGCCTGCCGAGGTGCGAGGCGTATGAGCCGGCCTGGATGATCGGGCGGCCGTCGGCGGTGCTGAACGTGTAGCGCTGGTGGGTGTGGGCGTTGAAGATGGCCTCCACCCGGGGATCGATGTCGCGGTAGATCTCGTCGAACGCGGCGCTGGCGGCGGCGTTGGCCTCGGCGGTCTGCGACGACAGCGCGGCGCCCTCGTGCAGCGAGGCGAGCACCACGTCGGCCTCGCCGTTGGCCGCGTCGCCGTCCAGCAGCTCGTCGGTGACCCGGTTGATGGCCTCGACGGGGTTGCCGATGGTCAGGTCGGCGATGCCGGCGGGGGAGACCAGGGAGGGGAGGTCGCTGGTGACCACGCCCACGACGGCGATCCTCAGGCCGGCCTTCTCCAGGATGGCGTACTCCTCGAGCGGGGCGGCCACCGTGGTGGTGCCCCTGTCGTAGACGTTGGCGCCCAGGTAGTCGAAGCCCTGCGCCTCCGGCACGACGCGCCCGGCGAGGTCGTTCCAGCCCTTGTCGAACTCGTGGTTGCCGACGGTGGACGCCTCGACGCCCGCCTCGTTGAGGATGTCCAGGGTGGGGGTGTCGTCGGCGATCATCGACACGAACGTCGAGGCGCCGATGTTGTCGCCCGAGGAGATCAAGGCCACGTTGTCGTCGCCCTGGGCCACGCGCGCCTGCTCGACGGGGGTGAAGAGGCGCCCGGCGAGGTAGGCGGTGGCGTCGCTGAGCGGCTTCGAGTCGTCGACGACCCGGCCGTGGAAGTCATTGAACGCGAAGACGGTCACGGTCTCGGTGGCGTTGGCCGCGACACACTCGCCGAGGGCGGCGTGAGCCTGGGGGGCGACGGCGGTGGCCACCAGGCCGCTCGCCACGAGGGCCGTCGCGGCGGCGGTGGCCGCGACCTTCCTGGTCAGGATGAACATGTCTCTCCGTTGCGTGAGGCGGTCGGCACTGAATGGGCCATCGCGAAACAAATGGGTCCTGGCCCACTCTGGGGGGTTCTGGCGCTCTGGTCAAGCAGTTCTCGTGTCGTTTACGTTGCGGTCACCGAGGCTTCACCGACGACCTCGCACAGGCGCTCTGCCCGTGGGCTCGTCTTCGCATACCTTCGCCGTCTTTGCACACCCAATTGAGTATGCGAAGACGGCCAAGGTATGCGAAGTCCGCGGCGGCCGCGCCGGAGGTATGCGAAGACGGCCAAGGTATGCGAAGTCCGCGGCGGTCCCGGCGAAGGTATGCGAAGTCCGCGGCGGCCGCGTGGAAGGTATGCGAGAGGGGCCCGGAGCGGCCGGTTGGGCGCGAAGATGGATGCCGGAGAGGCCGAAGGCTTAAGCTACGCTGGCGTAAGCTACGGATGCGTAAGTTAGTGGAAGGAGGCCGCGTGCGCGGTCAAAGCCAGGACATGGTGCAGCTGCTGACCCCCGACGGGCGGCGCGTCGAGCACGACGAGTTCAGGTTCACCGGCACCACTGCGGACCTGGTCGGCTACCTCCGCGACATGATCCTCGCCCGCCGCTTCGACGCGGAGGCCACCGCCCTCCAGCGGCACGGCGAGCTCGGGCTCTGGACCCCGCTCATCGGCCAGGAGGCTGCGCAGGTGGGATCGGCCCACGCTCTGCGCCCCGCGGACGTCGTGTTCCCCTCGTACCGCGAGCACGCCGTCGCCATGGTGCTCGGCGTCCCGCTCACCAACATGCTGTCCCTGTTCCGCGGCACCAACGGGGGCTACTGGGAGAAGCTCGACTCCTTCAAGAACTACCAGATCGTCATCGGCTGCCAGGCGCTGCACGCCACCGGCTACGCCATGGGGCTCCAGCTCGACGGCGCCGTCGGCAACCACGACGACGATCAGAACGCCGGCGTCATCGTCTACCACGGCGACGGGGCGGCCAGTCAGGGCGACGTCAACGAGGCCTACGTGTTCGCCGCCTCCTACAACGCGCCGGTGGTGTTCTTCTGCCAGAACAACCAGTGGGCCATCTCGGAGCCGATCGCGCTGCAGTCGCGGATCCCGCTGTTCCAGCGCGCGCAGGGCTTCGGCTTCCCCGGCATCCAGGTTGACGGCAACGACGTGCTGGCCGTCAAGGCGGTCACCGACTGGGCCATGGCGCGGGCGCGGGCCGGCGAGGGCCCGGCGTTCATCGAGGCGTTCACCTACCGCATGGGCGCCCACACCACCTCCGACGACCCCACCAAGTACCGCGAGCGCTCCGACGAGGAGGAATGGCGGGGCCGCGACCCCATCGCCCGCCTCACCGCCTACCTCCGCGCCGAGGGGGCAGTCGACGACGCGTGGTTCGCCGCCGTCGACGCCGAGGCCAAGGAGTTGGGGGCCGATGCTCGCGCGTCGATCCCCCTGATGGAGAACACCACCATGGACAGGCTCTTCGAGACCGTCTACGCCGAGCCCACCGTCGCCCTCGAGGCGCAGCGACGCGAGTACGCCGAGTTCGCGGCGAGCTTCGGGGAGGACGCATGAGCGAGACCCTGACCATGGCCAAGGCCCTCAACCGGGGGCTGCGGCGGGCTCTGCAGGCGGACCCGAAGGTGCTGCTGGCCGGCGAGGACATCGGCAAGCTCGGCGGCGTCTTCCGGATCACCGAGGGCCTGCAGGACGAGTTCGGTGAGAACCGGGTGGTGGACTCGCCGCTGGCCGAGTCCGGCATCATCGGCACCGCGGTGGGCCTGTGCATGCGCGGCTACCGCCCGGTGGTGGAGATCCAGTTCGACGGCTTCGTGTTCCCCGGCTTCTCCCAGATCGTCACCCAGGTGGCGAAGCTGCACATGCGCACCGGCGGCCACACGACGATGCCCATGGTGATCCGCATCCCCTACGGCGGCGGGATCGGCGCCATCGAGCACCACTCCGAATCCCCCGAGGCGTACTTCGCCCACACCCCCGGGCTCAAGGTGGTCACCTGCTCCAACGCCAACGACGCCTACTGGATGATCCAGCAGGCCATCCAGTCCGAGGATCCCGTGGTGTTCTTCGAGCCGAAGCGCCGCTACCACGTCAAGGGCACGGTCAACTTCTCGGCGCGCCCTGCCCCGATGCACCAGGCGCAGGTGGTGCGCCACGGCACGGACGCCACGCTGCTGGCCTACGGGCCCATGGTCAAGACCTGCATGGACGCGGCCGCCCTGGCCGCAGAGGAGGGCACGTCCCTGGAGGTGCTGGACCTGCGCACGCTCAGCCCCGTCGACTGGGTGACCATCGAGTCCTCGGTGCGCCGCACGAAGCGCGCCGTCGTCGTCCACGAGGCGCCGAAGACCCTCGGCCTGGGCGCCGAGATCGCGGCCAAGCTGCACGAGGACCTCTTCTACGTGATGGAGGCCCCGGTCCAGCGCGTCGCGGGATATGACATGCCGTATCCGCCGGCCCGCGTCGAGGAGGAGTACCTTCCCGGTGTGGACCGGATCCTCGACGCCGTCGATCGATCCCTCGCGTACTAGGAGCCCCGATGAAGCATCAATTCCTGCTGCCGGATCCCGGCGAGGGCCTGCTCGAGGCGGAGATCGTGGCCTGGAGGGTCGCGGCGGGCGACGTGATCGAGGTCAACGACGTGCTGGTCGAGATCGAGACGGCCAAGTCGCTGGTGGAGCTGCCCTCGCCCTACGCGGGCACGGTGACGGCGCTGCTGGTTGCGGAGGGCACCACGGTGGAGGTGGGCAGCCCCATCGTCGAGATCGACGACGGCGTGGCCGACTCGCCGGCCCCCGCGGACAGCGAGGCCGGACCCAACCTGGTGGGCTACGGCGCGCAGGACTCCGGCCCCGCGAGGCGGCGACGTCGCGGCCACGGCACGGACAAGGGGTCCGCGGCCGAGGCCATGAACGCCTCCTACGGCCAGCACGAGCCGGGGCGCCGCGCCGACGAGGTGCACCCCGCGGGCGCCGTCCACGCGCAGGCGCAGGGCGATCCCCTGCCCACCCCGGGCAGGGCGCCGTCGGAGTCTCAGCTGGTGCTGGCCTCGGATCCCGGATCGGCGAGGGCCAAGCCGCCGGTGCGCAAGTACGCCGCGGACCTGGGCGTGGACCTCGGCACGGTGGTGGGCACGGGGCCCGACGGCACCATCACCCGCCGCGACGTCGAGGCGGCCGCGGCGTTCCGGTACCTCGACGACCAGCCCAGGCAGGGGCGCATCCTCAACGACCACGCGGCGTTCCAGGCGTCCGGCCCGCGCTTCGGCGAGGCCCCGTCCGGGAGCGCGGGGCAGCCGCACGCCGGCACGTCGTTCAGCGGCTCCGCCTTCGGTGGCGGACAAGGGCCGACGGAGGGTCTGGGCGGGTTCAATCCCCAGCAGGGCCGTGCGGACCGGCGCGTGCCGATCAAGGGCGTCCGCAAGGTGACCGCCGAGAACATGGTCCGCTCCGTCCGCACGCACGTGCACGTGACCGAGTGGATCACCGTGGACGTCAGCGCCACGATGGACTTCGTCGAGACCCTCAAGTCGCGCCGGGAGTTCACCGGGCTGCGCGTCTCGCCCCTGCTCATCTACGCCAAGGCCATCTGTCTGGCGCTGGCGCGCAACCCCGAGCTCAACTCGTCGTGGGACGAGGAGCGGCAGGAGATCGTCTACTACGGCAACGTGAACCTCGGCATCGCGGCCGCCACCCCCCGCGGCCTCATGGTGCCCAACATCAAGGCGGCCCAGGACCTCAGCCTGCTGCAGCTGTGCCAGGCGGTCAATCAGCTGGTGCAGGTGTCGCGGGACGGGAAGCTCCAGCCCGGCGACTACTCGAACGGCACGTTCACCATCACCAACGTCGGCGTCTTCGGCATCGACGCGGGCACCCCCATCATCAACGGCGACGAGTCCGCCATCTTCTGCATGGGCTCCATCGAGCGCCGCCCGTGGGTGGTGGGCTCCGGCGCGGAGGAGAGGGTGGTGCCGCGGTGGGTGACCACGCTGGCGGTGGCGTTCGACCACCGGATCGTCGACGGTGAGCAGGGGTCGCGGTTCCTGCACGACGTGGCCTCCATCCTCCAGGAGCCGGCGCTGGCGCTGCTCTTCTGAGCCGCCGGGAAGGCGGGGTAGATGTTTCGGCCGACGGGTTGTGGGTACAAGGCAGGTACCCACCCACCACGAGGAGACGCCGCACCCACCGTCCTCCCCTCCACGTAGCGGTCGCCCCCGAGCCCGGTCCTCGGGCGGCCGCCCCGGCCAAGGCCCAGGAGCATGAGAAACCCGATCCACCTGCCCGCCACCCACGGCCCCGAGGCCTTCGCCGTCGTCCACCGGCGGTTGCTCCGGGAGCTCCATGAGGTGCGCATGGGTGGTCCGCCGCAGCGGGACGCGGCCTTCGACGTCTTCCGCCGGTTGTTGGCCGCCTCGATGGCGGCCGATCGGCTGTGTGCCTCGCTCGGCCTCGATGGATGGCCGGATGCGGGTCGGGCGCCCCGGTTCCACGTGGCTGTGTCCACGTCGGTGACCATCCTGGAGTGCGTGCACCGCGACTCACTCGACTTCGTGATCGAGGCGGGCCTCCTCGAGGAGATCCTCGTCGACGCCACCGGGCAGCAGCCCGGCCCGCACCTGCTGGGTGCGCCCCCTGAGCCGGAGAGCGGCTGGGAGGATCTCGGCGGCGCCGTGCAGCGCGTGGCGCGCGAGCTCCCCGGCGAGGATCAGCTCACCTTCGCGCAGCTCCGCCGGGCCGCGGAGGCCAGCGTGTGGCTCCTGGCCGACTGGGACCGGGCCGCTGACCGTGGCTTACCGGGAGGCTGAGGGGCCGGCGCCCCATATGACCCGTCGCGGGTGATGCGTGGCAGAGGCCCAGGTCACCGTGATTGGGGGATCCGCCTTCCTCCGGCGCGCTAATGTGCGGCGTGACGAACAAATTCTGTCGTCACCGTCGCAAAGGCCGAGTGCATGACCATCCATCTCAGTGGCGCGGGGCGGGCCTCCGCCGCCACGCCCATGTTCGCCGCGGGCACGAGGCCTGCCGAGCAGCAGCCGGACCCGGCCCGGAGGCCATCGCTGGCCCTGGTCGAACCCGACTCCGAGCGGGCCGCGTTCCTCGGCGACGCTCTCTCCGAGGGCTACGACGTGCGGACGGTGGCCGCCGTCGACGAGGCCGCCGACATGCTCCGCTCCGACCCGCCGGAGCTCGTGCTGGCCGATCTCGCCTCCCCGTCATCCGGGGAGGAGTTCATGCGCGCCCTGCGCGCGGAGTCGGCACTGGCCGACACCCCCGTGGTGCTGCTCGAGGACTACGGCGACGGCGCTGCCGCGTTCGACCTGGCGGGGCTGCGCATCCGCCTGGGTGCGGCCCTGGCACGCGCCCGGCATCACTCGCTCGACGCCGCGTGGCGCCGTGCCCTCCTGTCCGCCCTGCACGACGGCGTCCTCATCTTCGACGCCGCCGGCACGGTCATGGAGATGAACCCGGCCTTCGAGCGGCTCTTCGGATACACGATGAGCGACGGACCGTTCTCACCCCCGTACCCCTGGTGGCCCACCCAGGTGGAGAACGCCGACCAGCTGGCCGCGATCGCCCAACGGCACGCGGATGCCCGCGCCGGCGCCACCGGCGTGGGGGAGGCGTTGTACTACGACTGCGAGCGCCGGCCGGTGTGGGTGTCGGTGGCAGACGCCAAGGTCCGGGATCCCGACACCGGGCTCACCGCCACCATCCGGACCTTCCGCGACATCACGCGGCAGATGGAGGCGCAGACCCGGCGCGCCGCCGCCGCGCTGGTCAGCGCCGATTTCGCCGGCGAGGACGACATCGCGACGCTCCTCGGCCTGGCCGTCCACGGCTTCGAGCTCCTCTTCGGCGGCACCTGCACCATCGAGATCGACCACGACGGCCCCGTGCTGTTCCACGGCGGCACGACGGTGACCTCCGACGAGCTTCCGCCGGAGGTGCTCGCGGGGCTGGGCGGGCGGCCCAGCGCCGACAGCATCAGCCTGCGCCCGGGCATCCTGCTCGTGCCGCAGGCGAGCCTCGCCGAGTGCAGGGCGTGGGTCCAGTTCCCCCGGCGGCGCCAGATCGGCCCGGACGAGATGATCGTGGCGGACCTCCTGGCACAGGCCTTCGCGCTGGCGGTCGACCGGCTCCTGCACGCCCAGCGCAGCGCGGACCGGCAGGAGCACATGGCCCGCGCCATCGAGAGTCACCGCCTGATCGGGCAGGCCGTCGGGATCCTCGTGGAGCGGCACCGGCTGACGCCTGGGGACGCCTTCGAGCGCCTCAAGAGCGCCAGTCAGCAGCGCAACGTGAAGCTGCGTGCGGTGGCGGAGCTCGTCATCGAGACGGGGGCGGACCCGGAGACGCTCTAGCGCCCCCCGGCCCTGCCTGCATGGACGGGCGGGGACGGAACGTGCGACGACGCCACTGAAGAGTCCACACTGGTCTCCATGCCCTCGCCCACCACGTTCCACGTCGACCTCGACGCGCTGCACGCCAACCTGGCCGTCGCCCGCGAGCTTGCCGGCGGGCGTCAGGTCCTGGCGGCAGTGAAGGCCGACGCCTACGGACACGGCCTGGTCAGGGTGGCGCAGTCCATCCAGGAGCGGGGCTCGGCCGAGTGGCTCGGGGTGGCGCTGACGGCCGAGGCGCAGACCCTGCGTGCCGCCGGCGTCTCGCTGCCCATCCTCAAGTTCACGCCCACGCTCGTAGACGACCTGCCCGAGGCGGTCGCGGCGGGGGTCACGCTGTCGGTGGGGGACGCGGCAGCGGTCGACGAGGCAGAGGCGGCCGCCGCGGCGGCGGGGGTCACCGTCGATGTGCACCTCAAGATCGACACCGGCATGCGCCGCGTGGGCGCCGATCCCGCGGACGCGGTGGCGCTGGCGGAGAGGTTGGCGGCTGCCGGGCACCTGCGGGTGGGCGGGGTGTTCACGCACCTCCCCGTCAGCGACGTGGTGGCGGGGGAGGACTTCACGCGGTCCCAGCTGGCCCTCTTCGAGGCGACGGTGGCGCGGGTCGAGCAGGTGGTGGGCCCCGTCGCGCTGGTCCACGCCGCCAACTCCGGCGCGGTCCTCGGCCACGACCTGGGCCGCACCACCATGGTCCGCCCCGGGATCATGGTCTACGGCTCCTACCCCGACGCCGCCACCCCCCACACCCGGCCGCTGCGCGACGTGGGCCGCTGGACGTCGCGGGTGAGCTTCCTCAAGCGCATCCGGGAGGGCGAGACGGTGGGCTACGGGCGCACCTGGACGGCCCCCCGCGACACCTGGGTGGCCACCGTCGCCGTCGGCTACGGCGACGGCTACTCGCGGCTGCTGTCGTCGCGGGGGCGGATGCTCATCGCCGGGCGGTCCTACTCGATCGTCGGGCGCGTGTGCATGGACCAGACCATGCTGGACCTGGGCCCGGACACCCCGGAGGTGGCGGTGGGCGACGAGGTGGTCCTCCTGGGCACCAGCGGCGAGGACCGCATCGGTGTGGAGGAGATCGCCGGCCTGATGGGCACGATCACCTACGAGGTGACCTGCCTCATCACCGCCCGCGTGCCCCGCACCTACTGAGCGGTCCCTACTGCGGCTGTGCGCCCTCGGCGTGGCCCCGCGACAGCTTCGGGCGCCGGCTCGGGAACTCGTTCATGGCGTGGATGCCGATGCTCCGGGTGCTCCAGCCGTCGACGGCGGCGCCCACCCCTCCGCCGACCAGCGGGATGCCGCGCAGGGCCCGCACCCCCAGGCGCTTGCCGCTGACCTGGTACATCACGCGGTCCAGGAGTGCCCGCGACACCTGCCCGTCGAGCCGGGCGTCGAAGACGGGGGCCGTGGCCACCACCAGGGGAGAGCTGGGCAGAACGCCCTTGCTCACCAGGTCCGCCATCGTGGACGGGCCCAGCATCACCATGAGGATGGCCGTGCGGACCCTGGGGTCGCTCAGTTCGTAGCCGCGTAGGTGGGCGATGCCCGCCACCAGCCTGGCCTGGAGGAAGGTGGCCGCCGCGATGTTGGCGGGTATCGCGACCAGCGCGACGAAGAACCCGCCCCAGTTGGTGGCGAAGCCCTGCCCTCCCGCCATGGCGACGTGCTGGGCGATCATCCGCGCGATGGCCTCCTCGGCGTCCGCGCGTTGGGCCAGGAGCTGTTTGGCGGAGTGCTTGGCCCCGGGCAGCCTGCCCTTGCCCTCGATGGCCAGCTGCAGCAGTTCGTGGAGGACATCGGCGGTGAAGTTCTCGGCCACCGCCACGACGTTGCCATCACTCATCGTCACACTCCTCTCTTCGATCCCAGCCTGTCACAGCCCCGCAAACGCGTCGACCCTGGAAATCCACCTAGGGGCTGCCAGACTGGGGGCCATGTTGGGCGCCACATTCGGCCGGCCGGAGGACTGGCCGGGCCAGGATCTGATCGGTTACTCCGAGGAGTTCGGCCCCGGTCTCGCGCTTGAAGCCTACTCCTGCGGTGTGTTCCCGATGCCCATCGACCACGACGGGGAGGAGATGGGGTGGTGGTCCCCCATGCAGCGCGGCCTGCTGCCCATCGAGGGGCTGCACGTCACGCGGTCGCTGCGGAAGTCGGCGCGCCGGTACACCACGACGGTCGACCTGGCCTTCGACGACGTGCTGGCCGCCTGCGGCGACCCGGCCCGCGAGGGCGGCTGGATCGACGACCGGATCCAGGACGCCTACACCACGCTGCACGCCAAGGGGTGGGTCCACTCCGTCGAGACGTGGGACGCCGACGGCCGGCTCGTCGGCGGGCTCTACGGGGTGCACCTTGGGGGAGTGTTCGCGGGTGAGTCGATGTTCCACCACCCACACCGCGGGCGGGACGCGTCGAAGGTGGCGCTCCTGCGCCTCGCGGTCGAGCTCGCCTCGGCCGGGGTGCGGCTGCTGGACGTGCAGTGGCTCACCGAGCACCTCGGGTCGCTCGGCGCCTACGAGGTGCCCCGCGCCGAGTACCTGGCGCGCCTGAGCGTGGCGCTCGAGCTGCCGCAGCTGCCGTGGAGCCGCCGCGGCAGGATGGACGGCGCGGAGTTGCTGCAGGCCTGGGATGCGGCGCGCGCACGGGGCACACTGTCCGGAGGGGGTACGCCCGTCACGGGGGCACGACCGTCAGAAGGAGGGGCCGATGCCTGAGCTGCCCGAAGTCGCCGCGCTGGCCGGCGAACTGGACCGCAGGCTGCGCGGCCGGGTCGTCGCGGCCGGCCACCTGGTGTCGTTCTCCGCGCTCAAGACGTACAAGACCCCCTTGACTGCGCTGGCGGGGCTGGAGATCGACGGCGTCACCCGCCACGGCAAGTTCGTCGACGTCGCGGCCCAGGGCGTGCACCTGATCTTCCACCTCGCCCGCGCCGGCTGGGTCACCTGGCACGACGTGGCGCCACAGGTCCCCGCGCGGCCCGGAAAGTCCGGCCTGGCGCTGAGGATCGTCCTCGACGACGGATCCGGCTTCAGCCTCACGGAGGCCGGCACCCAGAAACACCTCGCCGTCTACGTGGTGGACAGCCCCGAGGAGGTGCCCGGTGTCGCGGCACTGGGGCCTGATCCGCTGGACCCGGGCTTCACCGTCGACGATTTCCGCGCGGTGCTCGCGGCCGCCGGACGGGCGCAGCTGAAGGGCGTCCTGCGGGACCAGAAGATCCTCGCCGGGATCGGCAACGCCTACAGCGACGAGATCCTGCACGCGGCCCGGCTGAGCCCGTTCAAGCCCGCGAACAGCCTCGACGAGGCGGGCTCGGCCGAGCTCTTCGACCACCTGCGGCAGGTGCTCGGCCAGGCCGTGGCGTCCGCGGCCGAGGTGCCCATCTCCCAGCTCAAGGACGCCAAGCGCGCGGGGATGCGCGTGCACGGCCGCACCGGGGAGGCGTGCGCGGTGTGCGGCTCCACCATCGCCGAGGTGTCCTTCGCGGACTCGTCGCTCCAGTACTGCCCCGGCTGCCAGACCGGCGGGCGGCCGCTGGCCGACCGGCGGATGTCGAAACTCCTCAAGTAGCCCCGTCCACGGCGCCTACGATGTGGGGATGAGCGACGGGGGAGTCATCGGCGGCGTCCAGGGCGCGGCGAAGGACGTCGAGGAGCACCCGGTCGCGGCCTGGGCGGCCGCGGCGGGTCACGTCGTCAACGGCATCGTGCATGCCATCATCGGCGGCATCGCCATCGGCATCGCGCGCGGCGCGGGAGGGTCGGCGGACCAGTCCGGCGCCATGCGGGCCATCAAGGACAACCCCCTGGGGGCGGCGGCGCTGTGGCTGGTGGCCGGGGCGCTGTTCGCGCTGGCCCTCTACTCGCTGGCGGTCGCCGTCGGGGAGGTGTCGCGGGACAAGCGCGACGCGGCCAAGAGCGTGGGCAGGGCCGTGATGTACGCGGTGGTCGGCTCGGCCGCGCTGGTGTACGCGCTGGGGGGCACGGCGGACGGCGAGCAGACCACCGAATCGCTGAGCGCGGAGCTGCTGCAGAGCTGGTGGGGCTCGGCGCTCCTGGTGCTGGCGGGCGTGGTCATCGCGGCGATCGGCGTGGGCATGATGGCCAAGGGGGTCACGAAGTCCTTCCTGGAGGACGTGGAGCTGCCACCCCGGTTCCGGCGCTCGTTCACCGCGCTCGGGATCGGCGGCTACCTGGCGAAGGGCCTGGCGGTGGTCATCGTCGGAGTGCTGTTCGTGGTCGCGGTGTTCACGCGCGATCCGGAGGACACCGGCGGGCTCGACGGCGCGCTCAAGGCGCTCGTCGGGGTGCCGGGCGGGCAGGCGGTGCTGGTGGCGATCGGCGTGGGGCTCATCCTCTACGGCGTCTACTGCATCGCGCGCGCCAGGACCACCGCGCGCCAGGCTCGCTGACGGCTTCGGTGTCGCCGTCGGCCCATGGCCTAACCTGAGGGGCGTGCTCGGATACTTCGGCCCCGCGGGGACCTTCACCCATCAGGCGTTGCGCACCATCACCGACGACGATGCCCTCGCGTTCGCCAGCGTGCGCGAGGCGCTCGACGCCGTGCGGCTGGGTCACGTGCGCGGCGCCGTCGTGCCGATCGAGAACTCCGTCGAGGGCGGGGTGTCGGCCACGCTCGACGAGCTGATCGCGGGCGCCCCGCTGGCCATCCGCGGCGAGATCGTGATCCCGGTGGAGTTCGGGCTCTACGTGCGCCCCGGGACCAGGATGGACGAGGTGCAGCAGGTGCTGACCCACGGGCACGCCGCGGCCCAGTGCCGCGACTGGCTGGGGATGATGGTGCCGCAGGCCCACATCACCGAAGCGGGATCGACGGCCGGTGCCGCTGCCGAGGTCGCGCGGCCGGAGTCGCGCTACGACGCCGCGGTGTGCGCGAGGGTCGCGGGGGAGCTGTACGGGCTGGAGGAGCTCGCCTACCAGATCGAGGACAACCCCGGGGCGGTCACCCGGTTCGTCGAGGTGGGTGTCGCGGGGCCGGTGCCGGAGCGCACCGGCGCGGACAAGACCACCCTGGTGGCCTACATGCGCGAGGACCACGCGGGCGCACTGCTGGAGATCCTGGAGCAGTTCGCGGTGCGCGGGGTGAACCTGAGCCGGATCGAGTCGCGCCCCACGAAGACCACGCTGGGCTCGTACTGCTTCTCGATCGACGTCGAGGGACACCTGCACGACAAGCGCGTCGAGGAGGCGATGGAGGGGCTGCACCGCGTGTGCCCCACCGTGCACTTCCTGGGCTCGTACCCGCGCGCGGACAAGGCCCGTCCCGTCGTCGGCCACGGGTTCAGCGACGAGGAGTTCGACGCCGCCGCGAGGTGGATCCGCACCCTCGGGTGACCTGGCGACCCCTCAGCCCACGGCCCCACCGCTGGCTGAGGTGCGGCCCCCGCTGGCTGAGGTGCGGCCCCCCGCTGGCTGAGGTGCCGCGCAGCGGCCTGGAAGCCTAAGAAACGTGAGTTGACAAGGTGCGATGGTCAGGGCTCGAGGATCGTCGCTGCGCTGCTGGCACCTCAGCCAGCGGGAAGGGGCTCAGCCAGCGGGTGGGGGTCCGTCGACGGGTTGTGGCAGCACCACCCTGACCGCGGCAGGAATGACGTCGAAACGGATCCGACGCACGGTTCCCACCACATCGCCGTCGACCTGGCAGAGCACCGGCTCCGCGTACTCCGCGGTGACCGACGCGCCCTCGAGGCGGTCCAGCAGGGGCTCCTCCGACGTCTGCCGCAGCACCCCGCCGATCATCCGGGCGACGTCGCCGGCCGTCTCGGGCGAGGCCACCAGCACCTCCAGGGTCCCGTCGTGGGCGCTGGCCGAGGGCATGAGCGACACCCCCGGATACAGGTCACCGACGTTGCCCACCTCCACCAGCGACGCCTCCCGTTCGAGCGGGGCGGCGCCGTCGACGGTGAGCCGCAGCGGCACGGGCCGGGCCCTGATGTGGCCCAGTCCCGCCCACACGTACGCGGCCGGGCCGAGCGCGCGCTTCAGTGCCTCGTCGGTGTCGTGGAGGACCGCGGCGTCCGCGCCCAGGCCCACCATGACCGCCGCGACACCGTTGACCCCGCCGTCGAGGTCCTGATAGCGCATGAGGTCCATGCCCTGCGCCTCCCCGGTGAACGCCAGGGTGAGCGCCCGGCCGGCGTCGAGCGGGACGCCCAGATTGCGGGCCAGCAGGTTGCCAGTGCCCGACGGAAGGATGGCCACGGGGACGTCCGAGCCGCTGACGGCGGCGCACACCTCGCGCACGGTGCCGTCGCCGCCGGCGACCACCACCAGGTCGGCCTCCGACTCCAGCGCGGCCCGTGCCATGCCGCCTCCCGGGTCCTGCTCCGTGGTTGCCAGCCAGATGGGCGGCTCCCACCCCCGGTCGTGGGCCTCGTGCCCGATGAGGCGGTGCAGGACCGTGAGGTCACGCACCTTTCCGGGGTGGTACACCACGACGACGCGGCCCGGCCCCGTGTGCGATGCGACGGAGCGCGCCATGTGCACGTCGGCGATCAGGCAGGCCAGCGACGCGACGAACCCGCCGAAGAGGAACCCGCCCACCACGTCGGTGACGAAGTGCGCCCCGAGCAGCAGCCGGTCGGCCGCGACCACCACCACCGCGACACCGCCCAGCACGCGCGTGGCGAGCACCACGCGACGGGGGCGGCGGGTGGTGGTGGTGAGGACGCCGAGCAGGGTGGCCGCCACAGTCATGGCCACCGTGTGCGCCGACGGGTAGCTGAGCGGATCGCTGCTCACCAGGTAGTCCCACGGGCTGTCCGGGCGGTCGCGGCCCACCGTCAGCTTGAGCAGCGCCGTGCCCACCACGCCGAGCGCCACCGCGATGACGATGGCCCGCGCCATCGCCAGGAACCTCCGCCGCCACGCCCACCAGGCGACGGCCAGCAGGCCCGGGTAGATCAGGGTCGGGACCGTGAGCAGCGCAACGGCCGCCGCCGCCTGGCCCACCACGGACCGGTCGGCCACGGGGGAGTGCGGCCACAGGTCGTCGACGGAGGCGGGCAGGAGGAGAGTCCACACTACGAAGGCGGCGCCGAAGCCCAGCGTCGCCGCCACCGTCACGGGCGACCTCCGCATCATGGCCGTGATTCTTCCACCGCCGGGTGGGCGGCGGGCGGGGCGTGCTCAGGCGGTGCGGGCCGGGCGCCGCCGGACGAACAGCCACGGGAGGACGGCGCCGGCCATCACCGCGCCGGTCACCGCGAACGCCCAGCCGAAGCCGACGGCGTCCGCGATGGCGCCGGCCAGCATGGTGCCCGCGATGGAGCCGAGGTCCATCGACATGGAGTAGGTGGACAGGGCCTGGCCGCCGTTGCGGTTGGAGCCGATGATGTCGGCCATCAGCGCCTGGGACGCGGGCGCGATGAGCGCTGCCCCGGCCCCGGCCAGCGCGGAGAGCGCCAGGAACACCCAGAGCGCGTCCACCCAGCCGAAGAAGATCGTCGCTGCAGCGGACACGAGGAGTCCCACGACGAGGAAGGGTCTGCGGCCCCGTCGGTCCACGAGGCGGCCGGTGGCCTGCTGGGTGACGGCGTTGCCGAGCGCGAAGAGGGTCAGCGCGATGCCGGCGGCCTGGTTCCCGATGGTGGGCACCGCCGCCGCCATGAGCGGCAGCAACGCGATCCGGACGCCGAAGTTGGCCCAGCCGTGCGCGAACCCGGTGACCAGCAGCGCCCGGTAGTACGGCAGGCCCATGGCCTCGGCCAGCGACATGGTGGCGCGCTGCTCGCCGTCGACGGGGCGCCCCCCGGGGCCTCCGTGCAGGAACACCATCACCACGGCCGCCGCTATGAACACCGCCCCGGCGTAGATGAAGAACGGGACCCGCAGGCCCAGGCCCTGCATCGCCGAGCCCAGGATGGGGCCGGCGATGTTGCCGAGCAGGAAGGCGGTGCCGTAGAGCGAGGAGGTGTGCCCGCGCTGCGCCGGGGGTGACAGCCGGACCAGCAGCGCCATCGCGGAGACGGTGAACATCACCGAGCCCACGCCGCCCAGCCCGCGGAACACCAGGAGCCACCAGAAGTCCGTGGCCAGCCCGCTCAGCACGCTCGACGCGCCCACGATGATCAGGCCCACCAGATAGACCCGCCGCTCGCCCAGCTTGTTGACCAGCGCGCCGCCCGCGGGGGCGAACAGGAGCCGGACAAGGGCGAACACCGAGACGATGGACGACGCGGCCATCAGCCCCACGTCGAACGACTTGGCGAACTGCGGGAGGATGGGCGCGACGATGCCGAACCCGAGCGCGATGATCATGGCCGAGGCCACCAGCACCCAGATCTCGGCCGAGATCGGCTCCCGTCGCCCCGTCGTCAGCTCACCCGTCACCGCCCCACCCTATGCGACCGCCCGGGTGCGGGGGTGGGCTGGGTTTGAGCCAATGGATGGGTTCGCGGGGGACCCCGCGCGGGAGCTGAGCGTGACGAGTGCCGCGAACCCATCCATTGGCTCAAACCCTCCCCCCACCCCGGGAGGGCCAGGTGGTCGGGGCGGCCGCGCCCGAGTCCTCCGGCGCGGCGTCGGTAAGGTAGGGCCCATGATCGATCCCAAGTGGCTCCGCGCGGATCCAGACCGCATCCGACGTTCCCAGGCCGCCCGGGGCGCCTCGGTCGAGCTCGTCGATGACCTGATCGACGCAGACGAGTCCCGCCGCTCCACCATCCTCGCCTACGAGACCCTCCGCGCCGAGCAGAAGGGGCTGGGCAAGGAGGTGGCCAGGGCCAAGGGCGACGAGCGGGCCGCGCTGCTTCAGCGCACGGGCCAGCTGGCTGCGGACGTGAAGGCGGCCCAGGCCGCCGTCGACACCACCGAGGAACGGTTCACCGAACTCATGAAGCAGCTCGGCAACCTGGTCCTCGACGGCGTCCCCGAGGGCGGGGAGGACGAGGGCGTCGTCCTCGAGACGGTCGGCACCCCCCGGGACTTCGCGGCGGAGGGCTTCACGCCCAGGGACCATCTGGAGATCGGCGAGCTGCTCGGCGCCATCGACATGGAGCGCGGCACCAAGATCTCCGGGTCCCGCTTCTACGTGCTCACCGGCATCGGCGCGCAGCTGGAGCTGGCGCTGCTCAACCTGGCCATGACCAAGGCCGCCGAGTGGGGGTTCACGGCCATGATCCCGCCGGCGCTGGTGAAGCCGTCGGCCATGGAGGGGACCGGGTTCCTCGGGCAGGCCGCGCAGGACGTCTACCACCTCCCGGCGGACGATCTGTACCTCGTCGGCACCTCCGAGGTGGCTCTTGCGGCCTACCACGCGGGGGAGATCCTCGACGGCGCCACCCTCCCCCGGCAGTACGTGGCCTACTCGCCGTGCTTCCGCCGCGAGGCCGGCTCCTACGGCAAGGACACCCGCGGCATCTTCCGGGTCCACTGGTTCGACAAGGTGGAGATGTTCGTCCACTGCGACCCGGCGGACGCGGAGGCCTGGCACGAGAAGCTGCTCGGGTGGGAGAAGGAGTTCCTGACCGCGCTGGAGGTGCCGTTCCAGGTGCTCGACGTGGCCTCGGGCGACCTCGGCCTGTCGGCCGCCCGCAAGTTCGACTGCTACGCCTGGCTGCCCACGCAGGAGCGCTATCGCGAGGTGACCTCCACCTCGAACTGCACCGAGTTCCAGGCCCGCCGCCTCGGCATTCGGGGCCGCTTCGCCGACGGCGTGCGCCCCGTCGCCACCCTCAACGGCACGCTGTGCGCCATGACGCGCATCATCATCATGCTGCTCGAGAATCACCAGCAGCCCGACGGCTCCGTGCGCGTCCCGGAGGCCCTGCGTCCCTACCTGGGAGGCCGGGAGGCGCTGGTTCCGCCGGCGTAGCCCCGGCCGTTCGGCCCCAGGTCACCGGGTGTTCACCAGCGTCTGTCACGCTCGCCGCACCGTGGCCGCCGGGTCATGCTAGAGAGGTTCGTTTGCCCATGAAGTTCAGCCCCAGGATGGTGGCTCTAGACATCGACGGCACCCTCGTCGACCCGTTCGGCGACATGCCGCAGGAGGTGCACGCCGCCGTGCGACGCGTGGTGGACGCCGGGGTGCCGGTGGTGCTGTCGACGGGGCGGTCGTGGATCTCCACCGAGATCATCTTCACCCACCTGGACCTTCCCCCGGGGTGGGCGGTGTCCTCCAACGGCGCCATGGTCATCACCAACCCGCCGTTCGAGGTGCACCACGAGACCCGGTTCGACCCGAGGGAGACCGTGCACCGGGTGGCCGAGCTGGCGCCCAGCGCGTGCATCGCGGTGCAGGACGGCCTGCACTGGCGGGTGAACCGCCCCTTCCCCGACGGCGAACTCCAGGGCGACGTGACCATCGAGAGCATCGACGAGCTGGCCTCGCGGGAGGTCTCGCGCGTCATCGTGCGGGACCCGCACAGCTCGGAGGAGGTCTTCAACGGCATGGTGAGCCAGCTCGGCCTGCACGAGGTGGCCTACTTCATCGGCTGGTCCGCGTGGCTGGACATCGCGCCCATGGGCGTGGACAAGGCACACGGCCTCCAGATCGTGTGCGACCAGCTGGACATCGATCCGGCCGAGGTACTGGCCATCGGCGACGGCCGCAACGACATCGAGATGCTCGAGTGGGCCGGGCGCGGCGTCGCGATGGGAGACGCCCCGGACGTGGTGAAGGCGGCCGCCGACGCGGTCACCGGGCACTTCGCGGACCTGGGGACGGTCGAGGAACTCTCGCGCTGGTTCCCCGGCTAGCCGCTGGGCCGGGCGTGCCGATCCCGGAGCATCGCCCGTCGTTCAGCGCTCAGGGGCAGGCGTCCGGGCGCGCGTCAGGGCTGCATCGAGGCCCAGGACGCAGAACGCGATGACGACGCCGAGCAGCGTCTCGAGCAGCCGGTCCACGCCCGACTCGGCGGCCCCGACCCCCAGGATCCTCTGGCTGAAGACGATCAGAGTGGTGAGCAGCAGGGCGAACAGGGCGTAGTTGACCTCGCGGAATGTCATCACCAGGAACGCGGAGCCCAGGAAGAGCAGCACCAGGACCAGGGTGTTGTCGCCGACCAGCCCGGTGAGCGCCACCGCGATGATCACCCCGACGGCCGTGCCCAGGGTTCGCTGCGTGCCCAGGACGAAGGCCTGATGGCTGGGCGGGCGCATCACGAGCAGGGCGCAGACGGGGAGCCAGGCCGGATGGGCCGGGAAGAACGTGAAGCCGAGCAGGGTGGCGACCGCCAGTCCGAGCCCGCGCAGCACGGCGAACTGCCCCAGCGCGCTGCCGAGCTGCCCACGGCGCCCCGAAGACGGCTGCGCCGTCGTCCCTGCCTCGACGTCATCGTCACCGACCCCCTCATCGGAACCCTCACGGGCCCGTAGCCACGCCACCCCGGCACCGACGGCGGCGCCGACGGCGAACCCCGCGGCATACCCGAGCGGGCCCACGCCCGTGTCATGGAGGGTCAGCGCGAGGATGATCCAGATGGCGGAGATCAGGCCGCGGACGCCGGCCTTCCTGCTGCGGCCCGAGTGGAGCGCGGTGGCCACCCCGACGACGCCGACGAGGACCGCGGCAGCGACGGGACGGCCGTCGATCCAGACCGCGACGTAGGTGAGGGCGGCCCCCACGACGACCAGCGGCAGGAGCGCCTTGGCCCACGGGCGGCCCGCCGGGGGCGGATCCGTCGCCAGCAGGATGAGCGCCCCGATCACCGCGGCCATCGCCAGAGGCCCCCAGATCAGGATGGCCGCCGCCAACACGGACAGCACCGCGAGACCGGTCAGGCCGGCCCGGACGCTGATGAGACGACGGTCGAGCGTCAGGAGTTCCGTTGCGAAGGAGGCCACGTCGACATCGTAGGGACGTCGACGGCGCCGCGTGCCCACCGTCGATCAGGCGGCACGCACCCGGAACCACCTGAAGCCGTACCCCTCCAGCTGCACCGACAGCGCCCCGTCGTGCAGCACCGCCGCCTCGCCGTCGAGCAGGTTCTCGACCACGTCCCCGTCCGCCACCACCCGGGTCAGCGACACCGACACCGGGTCCGCCGAGAAGTTGTGCACCGCCACCACGGCCGAGCCGTCCAGCGCCACCTGATGGGCCAGCACCGACGGCGCCTCCGTCGCGATCACGGAGAACTCCCCCCAGCCCAGCTCGGGACGGCGCCTGCGCACGCCGATCAGGGTGCGCATGAACGCCCACAGCGAGAGGGGGTCATGCTCCTGGTCGGCGAAGTTGACGTGCTCCGGCCCGTAGCCGTCCGGAGCCACCCGCTGGACCAGCCTGCCGGGCTGCGCCGTCGAGAAGTCGCCGTTGCGGCCAGGACCCCACTGCATGGGGGTCCGCACCGCCATCCGCCCCGGCGCCTCGAGGTCCTCGCCCATGCCGATCTCCTCGCCGTAGTAGAGGGTGGGGGTGCCGGGCAGCGAGAACATCAGGCTGTAGGCCATCCGCACCCGGCGAGGGTCGCCGCCGAGCATCGGCGGCACCCGCCGCTTGAGGCCGCGGCCGTAGACCTGCATCGACTCCTCGGGGCCGAACGCGTCGAACACCTCCTGCCGCTCGGCCTCGCTCAGCTTGTCCAGTGTCAGCTCGTCGTGGTTGCGCAGGAAGGTGGCCCACTGGCAGGTGGGATGGATCGGCGGGCGCGCCTCGAGTGCGGTGACCAGCGGGCGCGGATCCTCGCGGGCCAGCGACAGGTAGGTGGCCTGCATGGCGATGAAGTCGAACATCATCTGCAGTTCGTCGCCCGCGTCGCCGCCGAAGAACTTCCGCTGCTCGGCGTGCGGCACGTTGACCTCGCCCAGTAGCATGGCGTGGCCCTTGCGGCGTTGCAGGAACGCCCGGACCTGCCTGATCACGTCGTGCGGGTCCACCGCCATCGTCGCGGCGCCGGTGTTCTCGGCGTTCTGGAGCAGGAACGGCACCGCGTCCACCCGGAAGCCGTCCACGCCGAGCTCCAACCAGAACCCGACGGTGCGCAGGATCTCGTCCATGACCTCCGGATTGGCCAGGTTGAGGTCCGGCTGGTGGGCGTAGAAGTGGTGGAGGTACCACTGGCCGGTGCGCTCGTCGAGCGTCCAGATGCCCTCCTCCTCGCCGGGGAACACCACCTCGGCGGAGGTGTCGCCCGGTTCCGTGTCGCGCCAGACGTAGTAGTCGCGGTACCGGTTGGTGGTGCTGCGCCGCGACGCGACGAACCAGGGGTGCTGGTCCGAGGTGTGGTTGACGATGAGGTCCGCGATGACCCGGATGCCGCGATCGTGGGCGGTGCGGATCACCTCCACCAGCTCGCCGTGGTTGCCGAGCCGCGGGTCCACGCCGTAGAAGTCCTTGACGTCGTAGCCGTCGTCGCGGTCCGGCGACGGGTAGAACGGCATGAGCCAGAGGCAGGTGATGCCCAGCTGGGCCAGGTAGTCGATGCGCTGCGCCAGGCCGGCGAGGTCTCCCACGCCGTCGCCGTCGGAGTCCAGGAAGGTCTCCACGTCCAGGCAGTAGACGACGGCGCTCTTCCACCACAGGTCGCTGGTGTCGGTGATCCGCATCGCCCGTCACCGCACCTTAGGCAGGACGTGGGTCCCGAACGCGTCCAGGTACGCGGCCTGGTCCTGACCGACGAAGTGCAGGTAGATGTCGTCGAACCCGAGCGCCGCGTACTCGCGGATCCAGGCGACGTGCTGGTCCAGCTCCTCGGAGATCCGCACCGCCTCGCGCACCGAGTCCAGCGTGATGTGCTCGGAGGCCGCGTCGAACCCCTCGACGGTGGCGATGTCCCACGCCAGCGGCGCGCCGAGCACGTTCGAGCGCCACTGGTCGAAGGCGATCCGCTCGGCCTCCTCCAGGGTGGGCGCCCAGGACAGGTGCAGTTGGAGCGCCAGGGGGCCGCGGCCACCGGCGCCGCGATAGGCCGCGATCACCTCGCGCAGGGTGTCGAGGTCCTGGTTGACGGTGATCAGCCCGTCCGCCCAGGCCGCGGCCCTCGCCGCCGAGGCCGCCGAGACGGCGGGCACCAGCAGCGACGGCGGCTCCTCCGGCCGGTCCCACACCTTCGCGCGGTCCACCGTGACCATGCCGGTGTGATTGACCACCTCGCCGTCCAGCAGGCGACGGATCACGTCGACGCACTCCTCGAGCCGGGCCACGCGCTCGTCCTTCGACGGCCAACGCTCCCCAGTGATCGACTCGTTCATGGCCTCGCCGCTGGCGAGCGCCGTCCAGAACCGGCCGGGGAACATGGCTGCGAGAGTGCCGATCTTCTGCGCCACGACGGCGGGGTGGTAGCGCTGGCCAGGGGCGCAGACGCAGCCGAAGGAGAGGTCCGTGGTGGCGAGGGCCGCGCCCAGCCACGCCCACGTGTAGCCGGAGTGCCCCTGCCGCTCTGACCACGGCTTGTAGTGATCCGAGCACATGGCCATGTCGTAGCCCACCCGCTCCGCCTGCTGGACGTCCAGCAGGAGTTGGCGCGGCGCGATCTGTTCGTGTGAGGCATGGAATCCGATTCGGGTCATGCCCCACTCTCACCCGGCCACAGCGCCGGATTCAAGCATTCCGGCAAACTGACGCCCCGCGCGTCAGGCGGCCGCCTCGCCGCGCGAGGCCCGGATCACGTCCGAGGCCACGGCCATGACCTCGACGGGGGAGGGCGTGGGACGGGCCGGGGGAGTGGTCAGCCCCTCCTCCTCGATCCTGCGCAGATGGCGCTTGATGGTGGACACGGAGCATCCGAGCTTCGCGGCCAGCCTGCTCAGGGGCTGGCTCGGGTTCTCCTCACGCAGCCGCAGGATCTCCCAGCGGTCGTACTGCCTGCCGGACCGCACGCCCACCATCGCGTCGAAGTCCTCCGTCGTCACGGTGACGGCCAGTCTGGCCCGGATGACCTGGCGTTGGCGCGGGGTGGTGCCCGCCACGAAGCCGGCGACGTCGAACTTGGTCACCGCGTCGGTGAGGCAGGTGGCGAGGAGCGGGCAGTGGGCGCACAGCGACTCTGCCCGCGCCCTCACACTGTCTCGCTCCTGCCTTTCCCCGCGGGACTGCGGCGAGGTGCCGTCGTCCAGCAGGCGGTGCAGGAATACGTCCGGATACCGCACGCAGGGTGTGGTCTCAGTCATCGGTGTGCCCCCTAGCTCTTCCGACTGAACGGGGAAGCGTGTCCCCGAAACAACCGTGCCAAGGGTGCTCGCGGCGGAACCCGCGGCCCGCTGGGCTCGACTACTCAAAGAATCTGAGCACGCAACGAAGCAGGTTTGAGTACGGATACTCAAATCACCCGAGCCCTGGGGCTGATTCCCGCGCCGTGATGGCGGCGACAAGCCACGACATCCCGCGTTCGCCCGACGAAGGAGGACCGCTAACTTTCGGCCATAGCGCAGCCGCCGCTCACCGTGCATGGCAGGTGAGCGGCGGCTGTAGGGCCGGTGACGGCGATCAGTCTGTGCCGGACTCCATGGAGGACGCCGCGACGGCCTCGTCGACGTCAGAGGGGCCGGTGGCGCCCAGCTCGGCGATGGCCGCGGCCCCGCCCGCCTCGAGGCGACCGATCAGGTCCTGATGCCCGGCCAGCAGGGTGCCCTGGGCCGCGTACAGCTCGAGCTTCTCGCGCGAGTCGGCGATGTCGAGGTTGCGCATGGTGAGCTGGCCGATGCGGTCGGTGGGCCCGAAGGCCGCGTCCTCCACGCGCTCCATCGACAACTTGTGCGGCTGGTAGCTGAGGTGGGGGCCACGCGTGTCGAGGATGGTGTAGTCGTCGCCTCGACGCAGGCGCAGGTCCACCTCGCCGGTGACGGCCGAGGCCACCCACCGGGTGATCGACTCGCGCAGCATCAACGACTGCGGGTCCAGCCAGCGGCCCTCGTACAGCAGCCGGCCGAGCCTCAGGCCCTCGGAGCGGTAGTTGGCCAGCGTGTCCTCGTTGTGGATGGCGCTGAGCAGCCGCTCGTAGGCGATCCACAACAGGGCCATGCCCGGGGCCTCGTAGATGCCGCGCGACTTCGCCTCGATGATGCGGTTCTCGATCTGGTCGCTCATCCCCAGGCCGTGGCGGCCGCCGATCCCGTTGGCCTCCATGACCAGGGCGACCGGGTCGTCGAAGCGCACGCCGTTGAGGGCGACGGGACGGCCCAGCTCGAAGCGCACCGTGACGTCCTCCGTCGCGATCGCCACCGACGGGTCCCAGTACTTCACGCCCATGATGGGCTCGACGGTCTCCAGGGACACGCTCAACTCCTCGAGCGTCTTGGCCTCGTGCGTGGCGCCCCAGATGTTGGCGTCCGTGGAGTAGGCCTTCTCCTTCGAATCCCGGTAGGGCAGCGAGCGTTCGGTGAGCCACTGGCTCATCTCGTCGCGGCCGCCGAGCTGGGCCACGAAGTCCTCGTCGAGCCACGGCTTGTAGATGCGCAGCTGCGGGTTGGCCATGAGGCCGTAGCGGTAGAACCGCTCGATGTCGTTGCCCTTGTAGGTGGAGCCGTCGCCCCAGATGAACACGTTGTCCTCGGCCATGGCCCGCACCAGGAGCGTGCCGGTGACGGCGCGGCCGATGGGGGTGGTGTTGAAGTACGCCTTGCCGGCCGACCGGATGTGGAACGCGCCGCAGGCCAGGGCCGAGAGGCCCTCCTCGACGAGCTGGGCCCGGCAGTCCACCAGCCTCGACAGCTCGGCGCCGTAGGCGACGGCGCGCCCGGGCACCGATTCGATGTCGGGCTCGTCGTACTGCCCGATGTCGGCGGTGTAGGTGCACGGGACGGCGCCGGCCTCGCGCATCCACGCGACGGCGACGGAGGTATCGAGGCCGCCGGAGAACGCGATTCCCACGCGCTCGCCGACGGGCAGGGAGGTCAAGACTTTGGACACGCAGGACACTGTAGTCGTCATGCTTTGAGGCCCAGGGGGTGTGCCGAACGGTGGGCGCCGCCCAGGTTCGGGCCCTCGTATGCAGGGGGTCGCGAAGGGGGCCCCTGATATGCTCCGAGCTCAGGATTGCCCCTCACTCGTGACGGAGAACTTTTAGATGCAGCAGCCCCACGCCGTCATTGTGATGCCCAACAACGTCGAGATCGACGCCCGGGCGCACCGCAACGGGTTGGCGCTGGCGGCGGCCGGCTTCAGGGTGACCATGGTCGGGTACGGCACCGGCATCCCGCCCGTCGGCGAGATCAGCGGCATCCCCTACTACCTCACCTACGGCCAGCAGGCGAAGAAGACGCTGAGCCTCGTCTATCGCACCGTCCGCAAGACCTTCCATCTGACCACGCGCCGCCGCCCCCCGCAGCCCGTGCTCAAGGCCGTGGCCGTCGTCGACGGCGCCACCGCGCGGGCCAAGCACGCCGTCCGGGCCGTCGCGCACAAGGTCCGCCACCCCGAGGAGATCGGGGGGCCGGACCCCACCACGTGGCAGGGGATGCTCCCGTTCATCGCGGACATGGAAGAGGCGATGTTCGCCCGCGTGGTCGAGCTCGAGCCGGACCTCGTGGTCTGCGACGTCCACCTCCTGCACCTGGCGCGCCGCGTGGCCGACCGGTTCCGGGGCCAGGGACGGAAGGTGGCGGTGCTCTACGACGCGCGCGAGTACGTCTACGGCCTCGCCAGCGAGGACCCGAACGTGCTGCAGGGGTTCCCGGCGCTGGAGGCCGAGTACATCCGCGGCTGCGATGCCGTGGTGACCGTCTGCGAGCCCATCGCGGAGTTCCTCCGCGACAAGTACGACATCCCGCTCCCACCGCTGGTGCCCAACGCGCCCATCGGGGACCTGCCCGCCACTGGCAGGCCGATGACCATCCGGGATTTCCTCGACATCGATCCGGACGCGCCGTTGCTGGCCTACGCCGGCGGCCTGTCGGTTCACCGCGGGGTGCACGACGCCGTCGAGGCGCTCACCCTGCTCCCGGGCGTCCATCTCGCGATCGGCGCCCGGCGGCCGAGCTCCTACACCCTGGAGCTCGACGAGCAGGCCCGGCGCCTGGGGGTGCGTGACAGGCTGCACTTCGTGCCGTTCGCGCCCACCCATGAGGTGGCCGACTACCTCGCCTCCGCCACGGCCGCGATCTTCCCCTTCCTCCCCGTCGGCAACCACAACTGGGCCGCACCCAACAAGTACTTCGAGTCCGTGCAGGCCCGGCTCCCCATCCTCACCTCCGACATGGAGTGGCTGAGCGAGCGGATCACGAGGTTCGGCATCGGCGAGGTGTTCCAGCACTCCAACCCCGCGTCGCTGGCCCAGGCGGCCACGAAGCTGCTCGGGGATCTGGACAGCTACAGGTCCAGGCTGACCGACGAGCTGGTTGCGGAGCACACCTTCGAGCACTTCAGCCACAACCTGGTCGACACGTGCCTCGCCACCCTCACCCCCCAGCTGCGGGCCGGGCTGCGG